>CAZMBI010000010.1:75004-77322 GCA_964564675.1 uncultured Azospirillaceae bacterium | reverse complement strand
CGTGGCCTGGCATAATATCTGATTAAGCGGAGATTACGTTGGCGCCAAGCCCGGTAATAAAGGTGCGCAGGGCCTCATCACACGCCGCAAGCTGGGTTTCCTCTTCACAGCGCAACACGATATTGGCCATCAGCTTGCCGTGCTTGATAAGCGGGTAAACCCCGATTTCAACGTCGGCAAACTCGCCCTGCACGGCGGTAATGCCATCGGCGAGATCGCCTTCGGGGCAGTCAACTTCCATCGAATGCGATAGCATGGGCGCGCCACCGACCAGGCGCGGACGAATCTCATCGAGCATGGCCTGGCAGATGCGCGGCACCCCCGCCATTACGAACACATTGTCCAGAATGAAGCCGGGCGCGGCGCTGACCGGGTTATGGATCAGCTCGGCGCCTTCGGGAATATTCGCCATTTTCAGCCGGGCCTCGTTCAGGTTTTCCGCCTTATAATGATCGCGCAGCAGGGCTTCGGCTTCCGGGTGGCGGTGGACCGGCACGCCAAACGCCTTTGCGACCGAGGCGGTGGTGATATCGTCGTGCGTCGGGCCGATGCCGCCAGTGGTAAAGACATACGTCACCTGCGAGCGGTAATGATTGACGGTGTCCACAATCACCGACTCGCTGTCGAGAATCACGCGCGCCTCAATCAGGCGGATGCCCCAATCGTTTAGCGTGGCGCCGACATAGCTGAGATTTTTGTCCTGTGTGCGACCGGAAAGAATCTCATTGCCGATGAGGATTAAACAGGCAGTGGGTTTGTATGCGCTCATAGAGCAAGGATATACTGGATTTTTGTGTCTGAAGTCTATAAGAAATGAGTCATAGGCTGATCACTGCCCACTAATTACTAACTGCTGATTGCTAACCACTACGGCTATGGATACACGCGCGATAACGATACACGAGCCCGGCGATTATGACGGCATGCGCCAAGCCGGGCGGCTGGCGGCGCAGATTCTCGACGAGCTGGCCGAGCGCATCCAGCCTGGCGTGACCACCAATGAGCTCAACGATTATGCCCATCAGCGCACGATCGAAGCGGGGGCGACGCCGGCGCCGCTGAATTATCAGGGCCATGCGCCGACGCCGTTTCCCAAGTCGGTCTGCACCTCGGTGAACCATGTGGTCTGTCACGGTATCCCCGACGACAAGCCGCTGAAAGAAGGCACGGTGCTGAATATCGATGTGACGGTGATACTCGACGGCTGGCACGGCGACACCAGCCGCATGTTCTGGGTTGGCGAGCCGCCGATTAAAGCCAAGCGGCTGACGCAGGTGACCTATGAGGCGATGATGAAGGGGATCGAGCAGATCCGCCCCGGCGCCACAGTGGGCGATATCGGGCACGCCATTCAGACCTATGCCGAAGGGCAAGGCTTTTCCATCGTGCGCGAATATTGCGGCCACGGGCTGGGCCGCGTGTTTCATGCCGCGCCCAATATCCTGCATTACGGCAAGCCGGATCAGGGCGTGCGTTTGGAAGAGGGGATGTTTTTCACCGTCGAGCCGATGGTCAATGCCGGTAAGGCGGATACCATTCTGAGCAAGCACGATCACTGGACGGTGACCACCAAGGATAAATCGCTTTCCTGCCAGTTTGAGCACTCCTGCGGGGTGACCGCCGATGGTGTGGAAATCTTCACCACATCCCCCGCTGGCCGCCACTGTCCGCCTTATGGAATATGAGAAGCGGGCCGGCGGTGCGTGTGCAGTTTTTCGAGGGTGTTTACCTGTTTCTCCCATTGGGAGAGACCGAATCGCGGGCGAGCGGCGCGAGGTCGATTCGAGAGAGGGCCCGCACCGCACCCTCACCCGAAATCAGAGATTTCGACTTCTCCCAGAGGGAGAGGTTTTGCCCGCACAAACGCCCGGAGACGCGATACACCTATAGCTAACTGACTTTATGCTCCGCATAAAGACGCTCGCTACGCGCCGGAATCCTGCCTCACGGCGGGCTTCATTGTCGATTAACAAAGTTAATCGACAAGATTGTGTCCCAAATGCTGGCAAACGCCCCCCCCAAACGTTAAAAAGTCAGCTTCCGCAGGTAACTCAGGATAATGCGCAAGCAGCACGGCATAAAAAAAGCCGGGGCGGCATGGAGCGGCCCCGGCTTTTGGTTGCGCGTGCAGCTTCACCTAGAAGATGAAGTCGGCATCGGTGAGGCCGGTGGCTTCCACCACGAAGCTGAACGTCGAGTCCGCATCCGAGAAGGTGGTGATCCCGCCGGCTGTGCTGTAGCCCAGCGCGTCCGCGGCGCCGGCACCAGCGACAATGCCGGTGAAGCCCAGACCGGATAAATCGATCAGATCCGAGCCG
>CAZMBI010000010.1:0-74904 GCA_964564675.1 uncultured Azospirillaceae bacterium | reverse complement strand
GATCCGAGCCGGTCATGCCATCGCGGAAACTCAGTGCGGCGTCGCGGTCGGTGATAGCCACCGTATCCACCGGCGTGACTTCGTTTTCGTAATCCGTCAGATTACTATAGACCTCGATGGTGCCATCATAACCCAGGCGATCGGTCGAAAATTCATAGGGATTGGACATAAAACACTCCTTTAGTTAGTGAGGTGATGCCGGCTCGCAGATCATGGTTACGTGCAAACCAGCCGTTAATTCTTAATAACGCGTTAACCAACGCACGCATGTCCTGTTCGATTTTGCATTACAAGTCAAGTAAGGATTTCACTGATGGTGCGCCTGTGATGGGACCGCCTCAATCGCAGTGCAAACTGTCCGCCTTTGGCGCAATCGCCGGTCGTATGATACGCGGAGAAGGCGGCACATCGCCGCCCCCACAAGAGTCGGGTGCGCGCGACCTGTGGATAAAACGTGCAGGTTGCGATGCTTCAAGTGGTTTCTGGTTCTGCTCCGGCTAATCATTGAATTTGCTTGCTTTTTGCAATCCGGCGCGTTGTTTGCATGTGTCGCCTCATGTGGCGCAATCCCGCATCTATCCTTATTTTTCGGCAGGATATGCTGCTGTTTTCGGTTTACAAGCGCACGCTTTGGTGCTTACCTTTTTCCCGGAACCATTGGTTCTCTTGATTTCTGGCGTGCTGCCATACTCATTAACCCGAATGTCGTGAAGGAGACGATCATGAATAAGAATGAAGTGATCAATGAAGTAGCTAAGAAAGCGGACATCACCAAGGCGAAAGCCTCGGATGCCGTGGATGCATTTATTACCTGCATCGAAAAATCGCTAAAGAAAGGTTCGGATGTACGTCTGGTTGGTTTTGGCACGTTTACCGTGGTCAAGCGCAAAGCCACCGAGGGCCGCAATCCGCGCACCGGCGAAGTCATCAAAATCTCCGCCTCCAAACAGCCGAAATTCAAGCCGGGTAAGGCACTGAAAGAATCCATCAACGGACGTAAAGCCGCGTAAATTCACTGATCGACGGGGACAGATCGACGGGGACACAATCAAATTATTGTATCTCCCGCGTTTTGTCCCCCGCGTTTTTGAACACTTTCTGCTTGCCCCGTGCCGCGCTTATCGCTATAGCATCACATCCGATTATATGGGCGATTAGCTCAGTTGGTAGAGCATCTCGTTTACACCGAGAGGGTCGGCAGTTCGAGCCTGTCATCGCCCACCATTGCAGGCAATTGTTGTCAGGCATCAGGCCTTTAAATTGCGGCAAAATTGTTTTGACTGTTACCGGTCGCCTGATTATTGATGCCTTATTGCGCGGGTGTAGCTCAGTTGGTTAGAGCGCTGCCCTGTCACGGCAGAGGCCGCGGGTTCGAGTCCCGTCACTCGCGCCACAAACGCCCGGTCCCAGGTTTGGGGCCGGGCGTTTGTGTTTGACGCAACCGCTTACGGAATAAGCGGGGCTTGGGGCATAAACACCAACTTTCCCTTTCCCCCGGCGCGCGAGTGCGTTATTAATACCGTCAAAATAATAAGGGAGAGACATGGAAACCGTCGTTGCATCCTACTTCCCGATTGTCGTGTTTTTCGGTATCGCCGGGGCGATGGCGTTTGTCATGGTGGTCCTGCCGATGCTTGTCGCCAGACTCAAACCTGATCGTGAGAAACTCTCCCCCTATGAGTGCGGGTTCGAGCCGTTCGGCGATGCGCGCGGCGAATTCGATGTGCGCTTTTACCTGGTGGCGATTCTGTTTATCATTTTTGACCTCGAAGTGGCATTTTTATTCCCGTGGGCAATCTCGCTGGGAAGTATCGGTGAGTTTGGCTTCTGGTCGATGATGGTGTTTTTGGGGCTGCTGACCATCGGCTTTATCTATGAATGGAAAAAAGGCGCGCTGGAGTGGGAATAGACTTGAAATCTAAAGCAAAATTGTTATATTTTAGAAGAACTCAAAAAAATTTATGACACAGTTACTCACCAATGCCCAACCACTACCGCCCGGCGCGCAACAAGACGCGCTGATGCATACCGTCACGGATGAATTCGCCGAGCGCGGATTTGTTGTGGCCTCCATGGATAAGCTGGTCAACTGGGCGCGGACCGGCTCGCTGTGGCCGATGACCTTCGGACTGGCCTGCTGCGCTGTGGAAATGATGCATGCCGCCGCCGCGCGCTATGATATGGACCGGCTGGGGCTGGTTTTCCGCCCGTCGCCGCGCCAGTCGGACGTGATGATTGTGGCCGGCACGTTGTGTAACAAAATGGCCCCGGCGCTGCGCAAGGTATATGACCAGATGCCCGAGCCGCGCTATGTGATCTCGATGGGCAGTTGCGCTAACGGCGGGGGCTATTATCACTATTCCTATTCTGTCGTGCGCGGGTGCGATCGAATTGTGCCGGTGGATGTCTATGTGCCCGGCTGCCCGCCGACTGCCGAGGCGCTGATGTATGGCGTGCTGCAGTTGCAGAAGAAAATCCGGCGCACAGGAACCATCGCGCGGTAAACCGCATGTGATATGCCGTGTTCGGTGTCTCGACGGAAAGCCTGCCGCCCGTCGCCACCGCGCCCCGTAGCAGATGCCAACGACGTAAGGTTGATATGAAAGAAACACTCGACGAACTGGCCGATTATATCCGCAACAAACTGGTTGCCGAGCTGGAGGCGGCCACGGTGGAAAAGGGGGAGTTGTGCATTATCGTGCAGCGCCCGGCGATATATCGGGTGATGTCGTTTCTGCGTGACGATGCCAACTGTCAGTTTCGCGTGCTGGTTGATATCTGCGGGGTGGATTATCCCGAGCGGCCGGAGCGCTTCGAGGTGGTCTATCACTTGCTGAGTGTGAAGCATAATCAGCGGATCCGCGTCAAACTGACCGCTGATGAAGATACGCCAGTGCCTTCGGTGACGGCGATTTATCCGACCGCCGGCTGGTTTGAGCGCGAGGTGTGGGATTTATACGGGGTGTTTTTCGCCAACCACCCCGACCTGCGGCGTATCCTCACCGATTACGGGTTTGACGGGCACCCGCAGCGCAAAGACTTCCCGCTGACCGGTTATGTCGAGGTGCGCTACGATGAAGAACAAAAGCGCGTGGTTTATGAGCCAGTGCAGCTGACTCAGGCATTCCGGACATTCGACTTTTTAAGCCCGTGGGAGGGCCCGGCGGGCTATGAATCCCCGGACGATCAATCCAAAGGGGATGTGGCATGAGTGCACAACATATCCCCACCGGTTTTCAGGGGCTCAACGGGTATGCCTATTTCGACGATGTGAATGCGGCTATCGCGCTTTATAAACAGGCGTTTCACGCCCAGGAGAAAACGCGGCTGGCCGGCCCCGACGGGCAGGTGGTCCATGCAGAGTTGATAATCGAGGGCAACGTTCTCATGATGAGCCGGTCTATACCGGAATGGCGCTGTATGTCAGCGCAACAGCTGGGTGGTTCGCTGGTTTCCTTCCTGATTTATGTGCCTGATGTCGAAGCGGTGTTTGCGCGTGCGAAGCGCGCCGGGCTGATTGAAAAAGAAACCGATTGAAGATATGTTCTGGGGCGATAGGATGGGGCGGTTGATTGATCCGTTCGGGTATGAGTGGTCTGTGGCACAACAGGTGCGCCAGATGAGCCCGGAAGAGATACAACACGCCTTTGATAAACAGCTCAAAGCCATGGAGATAGCCGCATGAACGACGAAAACACCCCTCAGGAACAGCCCGTATTCGGACAACAGCAACCCAAACCGGAAGCCCCGCAGGAGCCTGCGTCCACCGGCCCGGCCGGTCGCCCGGGACCTTCCGGCAGAAAGCGCAAGCTGTTGCTGCTGATCATTGTTATTCTGGTGGTCGGCGGGGTCGCCGCCGCGATTTCTTTAACCGGTATTTTAAGTGGTGATGACAGTGTGTCGACGGCGGAAACCGCTCCGGGCTTTGGCGCACCGGCAGGAAGCCCGCCTGACCCGGCGGGCGTGAACAGTGCCGATGTTTCCGAAGAAGGTCCCTATGAAGCCATTCCGAATAATGCGCCGGGCAATGGCAACCAGCAGGCCGCACCGCAGCAAGGTATGGGGTTTGACTACGCGCGCTACGAACAGCAGTGCCGGGAGAAATTTAATCAAGATATTCGCGCGCGCGGGCAGAATCCCGATGATTTCGAACAGGCGCGTAACGATTATGTGGCTGAATGTGTCGATTACGTGCGCCAGCAGATGGCAGGTCAGTAACGTATGAGTGCGGTAGATATCAAAAGCCTGACACTGAATTTCGGGCCGCAGCACCCGGCGGCGCATGGCGTGTTGCGGCTGGTGCTTGAGATGGACGGTGAAGTGGTTGAGCGGGCCGACCCGCATATCGGCCTGCTGCACCGGGGTACCGAAAAGCTCATCGAGCATAAGACCTATGTGCAGGCGCTGCCCTATTTTGACCGGCTCGATTATGTCTCGCCGATGGCGCTTGAGCATTGTTATGCTATGGGCGTGGAAAAGCTGCTCGGCTGCGAGGTGCCGCTGCGCGCTAAATATCTGCGCGTGATTTTCGATGAGTTGACGCGGATTTTGAACCAATCGCTCAATGTGACGACGCAGGCGCTTGATGTCGGGGCCACCACGCCGCTGCTGTGGATGTTCGAGGAGCGCGAGAAGATCCTTGAATTTTATGAGCGGGCATCGGGCGCGCGCTTCCACTCGGCCTATATTCGTCCGGGTGGGCTGCATCAAGATATCCCGCGCGGTATGGAAGAGGAAATCGCCGCGTTTTGCGACGGTTTCGCCCCGATTATCGACGATGTCGAGGGGCTTTTAACCAATAACCGCATCTGGAAACAGCGTACGGTCGATGTTGGTGTGGTCAGCCCCGAACAGGCTCAGGCCTGGGGCTTTACCGGGCCGATGCTACGCGGTTCCGGTCTGGCATGGGATCTGCGCAAGGCGCAGCCCTATGAAATCTACGATCAGCTCGATTTCGATATCCCCATCGGTAAAAATGGCGATTGTTACGACCGTTATCTGGTGCGGATGGAGGAAATGCGGCAAAGCCTGAAAATCATCAAGCAGTGCGTGGCCATGCTGCCCAAAGGCCGCGTGATGACAGACGACCCGCGCATCGCGCCGCCCAAACGCGAGACCATGAAACGCTCGATGGAGGCGCTGATTAACCATTTCAAGCTTTATACTGAAGGCTTTCATGTGCCGGCTGGCGAAACCTATACCGCGATTGAAGCGCCGAAAGGCGAGTTTGCCGTTTATCTGGTTGCAGACGGGACGAATCAGCCCTATCGCTGCAAGATCCGCGCGCCGGGATTCGCGCATTTGCAGGGTCTTGATTTCATGAGCAAGGGGCACATGCTGGCTGATGTTTCGGCAATTATCGGGACGCTGGATGTTGTGTTCGGGGAGATTGATCGGTGAATCGGTTTCAGGTTTCAGGTTTTAGGGAAAATTTATAGATTATGGGACATAGCAGAGAACCCGCTCCGGACACGATGCAGCCGCAACACTTTGCCTTTACCGAGGAAAACCGGACAGAGGCGGAGAAAATCATAGCGCGCTATCCCGACGGACGCCAGCAAAGCGCGATTCTGCCGGTGCTGATGCTGGCCCAGCGCCAGCACGATAACTGGCTGCCGCGCGCGGCGATCGAGCATGTGGCCGAAATGCTGAATATGCCGTTTATCCGCGCCTATGAGGTGGCGACGTTTTACACGATGTATAACCTGGCGCCGGTGGGCAAACATCATATTCAGTGCTGCACCACAACGCCGTGCTGGCTGCGTGGATCGGATGATGTGCTGCGCGCCTGCAAGGATGAGCTGGGCATCGCCCCGGGGCAGGCGACGTCCGACGGGCAGTTCGAGCTGATTGAGGTGGAATGTCTGGGGGCGTGCGTGAATGCGCCGATGATCGAAGTGACCACGGCGCAGTGGGATCATTATTACGAAGATTTGAGTTATGACAGCACGCGTCGGCTGCTGCAGCGCCTCAAGCGCGGGGAGGAACCCGCGCCGGGCTCGCAGGTTGGGCGTATCAGCTCCGAGCCCAAAACCGGGCCGACCGTGCTGGAGAATCAGCGGAAAGCGTGGGAAGCGCGCAAGACAGGGTAGGGACGGATTTCAGGGTTCGGGTTTTCAGACGATGAGCCCTGAACGCTGAAACGCATAAAAGGGCTAGATTATGCTAAACGATCAGGACCGCATCTTTACCAATCTCTACGGGCTGGAGGACTGGCAACTGGCCGGTGCCAAAACGCGCGGTGACTGGGATGAAACCAAAGCGCTGCTTGAGCGCGGGCGTGAGACGCTGGTCGAACAGGTGAAAGCCTCCGGCCTGCGCGGGCGTGGCGGCGCCGGATTTTCCACCGGGCTGAAATGGTCGTTCATGCCCAAGGAATTCGACGGGCGGCCGGCTTACCTCGTGGTCAATGCCGATGAGGGCGAGCCGGGCACGTGCAAAGACCGCGATATCATGCGCCATGAGCCGCATAAACTGGTGGAGGGGTGCCTGGTCAGCGGGTTTGCCATCGGCGCGGTGGCGGCCTACATTTACATTCGCGGCGAGTTCAATCGGGAAATCAAACATCTGCATCACGCCATCGACGAGGCGTATAAGGCCGGGCTGCTGGGCCGCAATGCTTGCGGCTCGGGCTATGATTTCGATATTTTCATTCATGAAGGCTCAGGCGCTTATATCTGCGGTGAGGAAACCGCGCTGATCGAATCGCTTGAAGGCAAAAAGGGTCAGCCGCGGCTGAAGCCGCCATTTCCGGCGGCAGTTGGCGTGTGGGGCTGCCCGACGACGGTGAATAATGTCGAATCCATCGCCGTGGTGCCCACCATTTTGCGGCGCGGGCCGGAGTGGTTCGCCGGGCTGGGCCGGGAAAATAATACCGGCACCAAAATCTTCTGCATCTCGGGGCATGTTAATCAGCCCTGTAACGTCGAAGAGGAAATGGGCATCCCGCTGCGCGAGCTGATCGAACGCCATGCCGGGGGCGTGCGCGGCGGCTGGGACAATCTGCTGGCGGTGATTCCCGGCGGCTCGTCGGTGCCGCTGATTCCCAAACATGTCTGCGATGACGTGCTGATGGATTTCGATTCGCTTAAAGCGGCGCAGTCGGGGCTGGGCACGGCGGCGGTGATCGTGATGGACCAGTCTACCGATATCATTCAGGCGATTGCGCGGATTTCCACTTTTTACATGCATGAAAGCTGTGGTCAGTGCACGCCGTGCCGCGAGGGTAGCGGCTGGCTGGCGCGCATGATGCACCGGATGGTGCGCGGGCAGGCCGAACTCGACGAAATCGACCAGCTGGAAGATATTACCCGCCGCATTGAAGGGCATACGATCTGTGCGCTTGGCGATGCCGCCGCTTGGCCGGTGCAGGGCGTGATCCGCCATTTCCGCCCCGAAATGGAACAGCGTATCCAGGAATATCGCAACAAGCGGGCGGCATGATGCAGGAACATGCGAGACATGAAACAACCAACATGAAGTAACTAAAGGAGAAGGTGTATGGCCGGAGTGAGTGATAGCCGAATGGCAGCCTATGAAGGCGTGATCGCGCTGGCGTGGGCAGATCATGAATTGCACAAGGACGAGCGCGAGCAGCTGAACGCCATGATTGACGGCAACGCCAATTTTACCGACGAGCAGCGCAAGAAACTGCGCGATGACGTCAACCGCAAGATTGAAATTAAGGATGTGTGGCCGCGCATTACCAATCGTCAGGACCGGACCTGGATGCTGAACGCGGCCAATATTCTGTTTAAGCAGGACGGCGGCATGTGCAGCAGCGAGCAGGAGCTGTTTGCCCTGCTGGGGGCTACGCCGCTAGGCGAGGCGCTGGACGAAGAACAGCTGCGCCAGGCAACCCAGGCCGCCTGGGAGCGGCATCAGGAAGATCAGACGCTGTTCAGTAAGATGGGCGCCAGCCTGTCGCAAAACAGCGTGATTGATCGGGTAAAACAACTTTTTGGCAATTAACCGGACCGCTTATTTATGCCTACATTGAAAATTGACGGACAGGACTACGAATTCGAACCGGGGATGTCGGTCATCCAGGTGTGTGATGCGGTCGGCGTGGAAATCCCGCGCTTTTGCTATCACGAACGGCTGGATATCGCCGGCAACTGCCGCATGTGCCTGGTCGAGATTAAGCCCGGCCCGCCCAAACCGCAAGCTTCTTGCGCCATTCCGGCGGCAGAGAACATGGAGGTGTTCACCAAAACGCCGATGGTGCAAAAAGCGCGCGAGGGAGTGATGGAGTTTCTGCTCATCAACCACCCGCTGGACTGTCCGATCTGCGATCAGGGCGGTGAGTGCGACCTGCAGGATCAGGCGATTATGTATGGTCAGGGCACCAGCCGCTATAACGAACACAAGCGCGCGGTGGAAGAAAAACATATGGGCCCGCTGATCAAAACCCATATGACGCGCTGTATTCACTGCACGCGGTGCATCCGCTTTGCCGAAGATATCGCCGGCGTGCCCGATCTTGGCGCGATTTACCGCGGCGAAGACATGCAGATTACGACCTATCTCGAAAAAACGCTGGCTTCGGAACTGTCCGCCAATGTCATCGATTTATGCCCGGTCGGGGCGCTGACCTCGCGGCCTTATGCCTTTGTGGCGCGGCCCTGGGAGCTGCGTAAAACCGAAACCGTCGATGTGATGGATGCGGTGGGCAGTAATGTGCGCGTGGATTCGCGCGGGGAGGCGGTGCTGCGCGTGCTGCCACGCGTCAATGAAGAGATCAACGAGGAGTGGATTTCCGATAAGACGCGTTATGCCTGCGACGGCCTGCGCAACCAGCGCCTGGACCGGCCCTATGTCCGCCGTGAGGGCAAGCTGCAACCCGCCAGCTGGGAGGAGGCATTTAGCGCCATCGCCGAACGCTTGAAAGACCTGCCCGGTGAGAAAATCGCCGCGCTGGCCGGGAATCTGGCCGATACCGAAAGCATGATGGCGCTGAAAGACCTGATGACGGCGCTGGGCTCGCCCCACTTCGATTGCCGGCAGGACGGCGCGCGTATCGATACGGGCGACCGCGCCTCTTATCTTCTCAACAGCTCGATCGCCGGGCTGGAAACCGCCGATGCAGTGCTCATTGTCGGCAGCAATCCGCGCCTGGAAGCGCCGCTGGTGAATACTCGGCTGCGCAAGGCGTATCTGCACCTGGGGGCGACGATTTATAATATCGGGCCGGCGACGGATCTGACCTATCCGGTCAAAGAACTGGGTAATGATCCGCGCATCCTCAACCAGATACTCAGCGCCGACCATGAAGTGGCCAAAGCGCTGAGCGGGGCCGAGCGCCCGGCGCTGATTCTGGGCAGCGCCGCAGTGGCGCGCGATGACGGACCATCGATCATGAATGCGACCAAAACCATCGCCGATCAGTGCGGGCTCATCAAAGACGGCTGGAACGGCTTTAACATGCTGCATTATGGCGCCGCGCGCGTGGGCGGGCTGGATATCGGCTTTGTGCCGCAAAAAGGCGGCAAGGATATCGCCGGCATCATCGAGGCCATTGACAAAAAAGAGATTGAAGCGGTGTATCTGCACGGCGTCGATGAAATTGATATGTCGTATTTCGGTGAGGCGTTCGTGATCTATCAGGGCCATCACGGCGATATCGGGGCCCATCGCGCCGATGTGATTCTGCCCGGCGCCGCCTATACCGAAAAAGACGCGATATATGTCAATACCGAAGGCCGACCGCAGGAGGCGTTCCGCGCGGTCTTCCCGCCCGGTGACGCTAAGGAGGACTGGAAAATCATTCGCGCGCTGTCCGATACGCTCGGCCACACCCTGCCGTATGATACGCTTGAGCAGCTGCGCGAGCGCGTGGTGGATGCGGCCCCGCAGCTGGCGGTGCTTGATGAGGTGACCCCGGCGACCTGGAAGCCGGTGGCCAAACCCTCCAAGAGTTACCGCATCAAACAGGAGGCGTTCGAGCGGGTGTTCCTGAATTTCTACATGACCGATCCGATCAGTCGCGCGTCGAAAACCATGGCCGAGTGCAGCCAGGCAATGGCCGAACGCCGCATGCAGGAGGAAGGTAAACAGGCGGCTTAAGCAGGTGCCGGATTGCAGGCCCTGGGATTGTTCTGAAACCCGAACCGGCATCTGAAACCCGAGGAATGAAAAAATGGAATTTGACGTGCTATGGACCATCTATTTATTGCCGCTGCTTGAAATCGTCGGGCAGATTCTGATGGTCACCGCGCCGCTGCTGATCAGCGTGGCGTTTTTAACGTATGTCGAGCGCAAGGTGATTGCGTCGATGCAGCTGCGCCGCGGGCCGAACGTGGTGGGGCCGTTCGGGCTGTTCCAGCCGATTGCCGACGGGCTGAAACTGTTTCTGAAAGAAACCATTGTCCCCAGTCAGGCCAATCGGGTGGTGTTTCTGATCGCGCCGATGATCACCTTTATGCTGGCGCTTCTGGGCTGGGCGGTGATCCCGTTCTCTTCCGAATTTGTCATCGCCGATATCAATGTCGGCATTTTGTACTTGTTCGCGATTTCCTCGCTGGGCGTTTATGGCATTATTATGTCGGGCTGGGCGAGTAACTCCAAATACGCCTTTTTAGGGGCGATCCGTTCGGCAGCGCAAATGGTCTCCTATGAAGTCTCGATCGGGTTTGTGATTGTGACGGTGCTGCTGTATGCAGGCTCGCTCAATCTGGGTGATATCATCGCTGCGCAAAGCGGCAGCGCGCTTAACTGGTATGCGTTCTCGCCGCTGTTTCCGATGTTTATCATCTTTTTCATCTCGGCGCTGGCGGAAACAAACCGCCTGCCGTTTGACCTGCCGGAGGCGGAAGGCGAACTGGTGGCGGGCTATAACGTCGAATATTCGTCGATGGCGTTTGCCCTTTTCTTCCTAGGCGAATACGCCAATATGATCCTGATGAGCGCCATGACCGTGATTTTATTCCTTGGCGGCTGGCAACCGCCGGTTGAGGCACTGGATTTTATTCCCGGCGTTATCTGGTTTGCGCTGAAAGTGGCCCTGCTGTTGTTGGTATTTGTGTGGGTGCGGGCGACCTTTCCGCGCTATCGATACGACCAGTTGATGCGTCTTGGTTGGAAAGTGTTTTTACCCTTTTCACTGTTCTGGGTGGTATTTATTTCTGGTTATTTGCTGTATAGTGATGCATTACCGGTTTCTTAACCTATCACACAGGGTATTATATGCTATATCGTGATATTATTGCCTCGATCAGCCAGGATCTGGAGGGGATGCCGCAAAAAGTGCTCGATAAGGCGGCCGCTGGAATCACGCTGTCCGACCAGAACCTGATTGTTTCTCTCTGTCCTATATCTTTACAAAAGACGGGGGATTAGTGTATCGTATAAAAGCATAATACGATGTTACGGAGTATAAAAAAGTTGCCATGAAATTACTCGGCGCCAAACAATTTCTGCTGAAAGAGCTGCTTTCCGGCATGTGGCTGACGCTCAAATATGCGTTTAAGCCGAAAGTTACGATTAATTATCCGTATGAGAAAGGCCCGCTCTCGCCGCGCTTTCGCGGCGAGCACGCGCTGCGGCGTTATCCCAACGGTGAGGAGCGTTGTATTGCCTGCAAGCTTTGCGAGGCGATCTGCCCGGCACAGGCCATCACCATTGAGGCGGAAGAACGCGAGGACGGCTCGCGCCGTGCGACGCGCTACGATATCGATATGACCAAATGCATCTATTGCGGCTATTGCGAGGAAGCCTGCCCGGTGGATGCCATTGTCGAGGGGCCGAATTTCGAATATGCAGCCGAAACCCGCGAAGAATTATTTTATGACAAGGAAAAGCTGCTGGCCAACGGCGACCGCTGGGAGGCGGAAATTGCTGCCAATCTGCAGGCCGATGCGGAATATCGCTGAGGCGATAAGCGGACAATCGCTGAAATCGCGTCATCCCAAAGTGGTTCTTGTATCTTATAAATCGACCATTGCATCAGTTGGCTTTTAGCTCGTCATTGCCGCGCAAGGGGGGATCGCATCCAGGTGAGCGATTGAACCTAGATTCCCGCTTTCGCTGGAATGACGGAGTTGGGCAGGGGCCGAGGGATAGAATGGCCTCATAAAGCACGAAGCCGGGAGATGCGAAACGCGTTCGGCATAACGGGTTGGTTGATGATTTCCCGCGCTCGTGGGTGAAGGCATTACATCAAACATAAAAAGACTATAGTGCTTGCCTGTCTCAGGCGGCGCTGTTACAACCATGCGGAATCAATAACAGCAACAGGGCCTATTGTCGCATGGAATCCTTCGATTTCGTCAGCCTGATGTTTTATGTTTTTGCCACCATCGTCTGCTTCAGCGCGGTGATGGTTGTGAGCGTGCACAACTCGGTGTATTCGGTTTTTTTCCTCATTTTTGCTTTTTTCAATGCGGCCGGATTGCTGGTCCTGCTGGGGGCGGAATATCTGGCGATGACGCTGGTGATCGTCTATGTCGGCGCGGTGGCAGTGCTATTTTTGTTTGTGGTGATGATGCTCAATGTCAATTTCGCCAGCCTGCGCGCCGGGTTTCTGAAATATCTGCCGATCGGCCTGCTGGTGGCTGTAGTGCTGTTTGTTGAGCTGGGCGCGCTGTTTTATGCCTCGGCGCTGCAACCGGCGGCCGTGGCGCCGGCGGCAACCGCTATTCCTGACGCGCAGCAGGTGAGTAATACCCACGCCATCGGCCAGTTGCTATACACGCGCTATTTCGTCCTGTTTCAAATGGCGGGCGTGATTTTGCTGGTGGCGATGATCGGGGCCATTGTGCTGACCCTGCGACATCGTCCCGGAGTGAAACGCCAGCAAATCGATAAACAGATTTCACGCACGCGGGAGGAGTCGGTGACACTGGTGAAGGTTAAGTCGGGAGAGGGGGCCTGATGGACGCATCGGTGCTATACGGGTCGATTACGCTGCTGGATTATCTGGTGGTGGCCACGCTGCTATTTGTCATTGGGGTGTGCGGTATTTTCCTCAACCGCAAAAATATTATCACCATTCTCATGTCGATCGAGCTCATTTTGCTCGCCGTGAATATCAATCTGGTGACATTTTCGGTGCACCTGAATGACCTGACCGGGCAGATTTTCGCCATGCTGGTACTCACAGTGGCGGCGGCGGAAGCGGCGATCGGACTGGCGATTTTGGTGGTGTATTACCGCAATCGCGGCTCGATCGATGTGGAAGAAATACGGATGTTGAAGGGGTGACGCCCTGACTGCCTTTCCCCTTTACGGGGGGAGAAACCAAAGAGCGCATGATGGCACTGGATGAAATGATCGTGGCGATTGTGTTGCTGCCGCTGCTGGGGGCGCTGGCGGTAGGACTGACCGTGCGCCGTATTTCCGATGGCCAGGCGCATTTTTTCACCTGCGCGCCGATGGTTATCGGCGCCGTGCTGTCCTGTTTTGTCTTTAATGAAGTTGCACTGCAGGGGCAGGAAAGCACGGTTCGGCTTGGCACCTGGATTGACTCCGGCGCGCTCGCCATCGACTGGGCGCTGCGGGTGGATGCGCTGACCGCCGTGATGCTGGTGGTGGTGACCGTGGTCTCCGCCGTCGTGCATCTTTACTCGATCGGCTATATGAGCCACGATAAGCACAAACCGCGCTTTATGGCGTATCTGTCGCTGTTTACCTTCAGCATGCTGATGCTGGTAACGGCCGATAATTTCCTGCAACTGTTTTTCGGCTGGGAAGGGGTCGGGCTGTGCTCCTATCTGCTGATCGGTTTCTGGTTTAAGAAGGAATCGGCCAATGCCGCATCAATCAAGGCGTTTTTAGTCAATCGCGTCGGCGATTTCGGCTTTGCGCTGGGGATTATGGCCACGTTCCTGATGTTCGGCAGTCTGACGTTCGACGAGGTATTCGCCCAAGCCCCGGCGGTGGCGCAAATGCAGATGCCGTTTCTCAACTGGCAGTTCCCGGCGCTGGATGTGATCTGTATCCTGCTGTTTATCGGCGCGATGGGTAAATCGGCGCAGCTGCTTTTGCATACCTGGCTGCCGGATGCGATGGAAGGCCCGACGCCGGTCTCGGCCCTCATTCACGCCGCCACCATGGTGACCGCGGGCGTGTTTATGGCGGCGCGGATCTCGCCGATGCTGGAATATGCGCCGGTGGCGCTGCAAACGGTCACCATCGTCGGCGCGTTAACAGCGATTTTCGCGGCCTCGGTGGGAATGGTGCAAAACGATATCAAGCGCGTGATCGCTTATTCCACCTGTTCGCAGCTGGGTTACATGTTTTTCGCCTGCGGCGTGTCGGCTTATTCCGCCGGGATATTTCACCTGATGACGCATGCTTTTTTCAAGGCGCTGCTATTTCTCGGCGCCGGTTCGGTGATTCACGCCATGTCAGATGAGCAGGACATGCGCAAGATGGGCGGTATCTGGCGAAAAATCCCCTTTACCTATGCCTATATGTGGATCGGGTCGCTGGCGCTGGCCGGCTTGCCGATCTTTGCCGGATATTATTCTAAGGATATTATTCTGGAAGCCGCTTATGCCGATCATACCGCGCACGGGCAACTGGCGTTCTGGCTGGGCGTGGTGGCGGCGATGTTGACCGCGTTTTACTCCTGGCGGCTGTTGTTTATGACCTTCCACGGTAAGCCGCGCGCCTCCAAAGAGGTGATGAGCCATGTGCATGAGTCGCCGAACATCATGCTGCTGCCCCTGCTGGTGCTGGCCGCGGGCGCAGTATTCTCCGGAATTGTCGGTTATAAGCTGTTTGATATGGTCGGCGCAGAAGGAGATTTCTGGAACGGGTCGATTATGGTCCTGCCGGATAATAACGTGCTGGCCGATATTCACCATATTCCCGTTTGGGTGCCGTATCTGCCAATTGTGGTGGCGCTGGCCGGGATTGCACTGGCCTGGCTGTTTTATCTCAAACGCACCGAGCTGCCCGCGGCGTTGGCCCGTCGTATCCGCCCGGTTTACCTGTTTTTGCTTAACAAATGGTATTTCGACGAGCTGTATGACGCGCTGTTTGTGCGCGGTGCGCAGCGCCTCGGCGGACATTTGTGGAAAATTGCCGATGTCCGCCTGATCGACGGGCTGGGGCCTAACGGCATGGCGTGGCTGTCGGATAAGATCGGCGCCATTTCCTCGCGCGTGCATAGTGGGTTTTTGTATCATTACGCATTTGTGATGCTGATCGGACTGGTGGCGCTGGTCAGCTGGTTGTTATTCGTCGTGCTGGGCAGGGGGCTGTAAGTGGAACATCATCTGCTTTCCATTCTCATCTTTTTACCCCTTGTGGGCGCGGCGGTGATCTTCTTTTTCACCAAGGAAGATGATAACGGCGCGGCGAATGCGCGTATGGCGGCGCTGTGGACGACGCTTATCACGTTTGCCGCCTCGCTGGTATTGTGGAACCGCTTCGATCCAACCACGCACGCCTTCCAGTTCGTGGAGAAAATGCCCTGGTTTGAGGGATACGGTATTCATTATCACCTGGGCATTGACGGCATCTCGCTGTTTTTGATTATCCTGACCACGTTTTTGATGCCGATTTGTATCCTGTGCAGCTGGCGCGCCATCACCCGGCGCGTGCGCGAATATATGATCGCCTTTTTGCTGCTGGAGACGTTTGTCATCGGCGTGTTCTGCGCGCTCGATATGCTGCTGTTTTATCTTTTCTTTGAAGGCATGCTGATCCCGATGTATCTCATTATCGGCGTGTGGGGCGGTGACCGGCGGGTCTACGCCGCGTATAAATTTTTCCTGTATACGCTGGCCGGCTCCATCCTGTTTTTAATCGCGCTGATTTATCTGTATTTACAGTTCGGCACCACCGATATTCCGCTGCTGATGAAGCAGGCGCCTACCTTAAGCCTGTCGGTGCAACAATGGCTGTGGCTGGCGATGCTGGCCTCGTTTGCGGTGAAAGTGCCGATGTGGCCGGTGCATACCTGGCTGCCCGACGCGCACGTGCAGGCGCCCACCGCCGGCTCGGTGATTCTGGCGGGTATTCTACTAAAAATGGGGGCTTACGGATTCCTGCGCTTTTCGCTGCCCATGCTGCCGGGTGCTTCGGAATATTTCTCGACCTTTATCTTCGTGCTCAGCTGTATAGCCGTAGTATATACCTCGCTGGTGGCGCTGATGCAGGAGGATATGAAAAAGCTCATCGCCTATTCGTCGGTGGCGCATATGGGCTTTGTCACGCTCGGCATTTTCACCTTCAATCAGCAGGGCATCGAGGGCGCGATTTTTCAGATGATCAGTCACGGGCTGGTTTCCGGTGCGTTGTTCCTGTGCGTTGGCGTGGTCTATGACCGCCTGCATACGCGTGAGATCGCGCGCTATGGCGGGCTGGTCAATAATATGCCGATTTATGCCGTGGTGTTTATGATTTTCACCATGGCCTCGGTCGGCCTGCCGGGCACGTCGGGCTTTGTCGGTGAGATGCTGGTGCTGATCGGCGGCTTTCAGGCTAGTCAGTGGGCGGCGGTTTTCCTGGCCACCGGCCTGATTCTGGGCGCGGCATACATGCTGTGGCTGTACCGGCGAGTGTGTTTCGGCGAACTGGTGAAAAATGATCTGAAAAAAATGACAGATCTGAGCCTGCGTGAAAAACTGATTTTTGCGCCGTTGGTGGCAGCGGTATTGTGGCTTGGAATTTATCCCAAGCCGGTGCTGGAGGCGATGCATCCCAGTGTCGAGCATCTGATTGCGCAGATGCATCGCGGCGAGGCGATCACGCTTGGCCCGTCCACGGCCGACACCAAGCCGCTTGAAGCCATTCATGAATTACCCGGCGCCTCACCTTCCGCCGGTGCGCAACCCCCGCCGGATGGCGAGAAGGGGGTGGAAGCCACGCCGGAGGCTGCGTCGGAATCTGCGCCGGCTGAAACGTACGGGGAAGAAAGGGCCAATCAGGCCGGTGCCGATACGCCATAACCGGGCCGGCCACCGCCTGCGTGGTGACCTGCCCAATAAAACGAACAGGACGTAAGAAAAAATGAGTGAAGCGGCCCAGTTAATTGCGGATTTAGGCTATATCCTGCCTGAACTGACAGCGTGCGCTATGGCTATTGTGCTGCTGATGGTGGGGGCATTCCGCGGCAATGCGCTGACCGGGCCGCTGACCTGGGTAGCCTGCGCCACCCTGGTGGCGGTGATTTATCTGACCACCCAGCGCGATGAAACGGCGGTATTGTTGTTTCATGACATGATTCAGCTCAGCGGGCTGACGTTATACGCCAAGTGGCTGGTTCTGCTGGGCGCACTGCTGACCCTGCTCTTATCGCTCGAGTGGCTGAAGCGTGAAGACTGCAAGCGCTTTGAGTATCCGGTGCTGGTTCTGCTCGCGGTAACCGGGCTGATGCTGCTGATTTCCGCCAACGATCTGCTGAGCCTGTATATGGCGTTGGAGCTGGCGAGTCTGGCGATGTATGTGATGGCATCCTTTGAGCGGGATAATGCGCGCTCCACCGAAGCTGGGCTCAAATATTTCATCCTCGGAGCGCTGGCCTCGGGCATGATGTTATTCGGTGCGTCACTGGTATACGGTTTCGGCGGCAGCACTAACTTTGAAGTGCTCGGCGCGCTGCTGGCGGAAAGCGAGCATGGCATGCCGTCCCCTGGCCTGATCGTCGGTATGGTGTTTGTGATCGTCGGGTTTTGTTTTAAAATTTCTGCCGTGCCGTTTCATATGTGGACGCCCGATGTCTATGAAGGCGCGCCCACGCCGGTGGTGGCGTTTTTCGCCATCGCGCCCAAAATCGCGGCGATCGCGTTATTCGCCCGCTTTCTGATGGGCCCTTTTGAGGGGCTGTTTGCGCAGTGGCAGCAGATCGTGATTGCCGTCTCGGCACTGTCGATGCTGGTCGGCGCGTTTGGTGCGCTGCGCCAGAGTAATCTCAAGCGGCTGCTGGCATACAGCTCCATCGGCCATGTTGGCTATGCGCTGATGGGCCTGGCCGTGGGACCGCAAGGCATGCAGGCGACGTTGATTTATCTGACGCTGTATCTGTTCATGAGTGTGGGGGCATTCGGTTTCGTCATGCTGATGGCGCGGCACGAACAGCCAGTGGAAGCGATTGCCGAGCTTGGCGGGCTGTCGAAACATTCGCCCATGATGGCGCTGTTTATGGCGCTGATGATGTTTTCCATGGCCGGGATTCCGCCTTTGGCCGGCTTTTTCGGCAAGTTTTACGTGTTTATGGCGGTGGTTGACCAGGAATTATATATGCTGGCGGCAATCGGCCTGCTGTCCAGCGTGGTAGCGGCCTATTATTATATCAAGATTGTCAAAGTGATGTATTTCGATGAGGCCAAGGCGCCGTTTGATGCCGTGCTCTCTTTCCCAACCCGCTGTGTGCTGGGGCTTAGTGCCATCGTGGTTGGCCTGTTTTTCCTCTCGCCCACGCCGTTAATCTCTGTTACTGCTATTGCAGCACGGGCGTTGACGATGTGACGGTTTAAGCATCACCCCCGTCTGGCCTGCGCCTGCGGCGGATAGGTGAATCGCCCGCAATATAATAAATTATGGGATACGGTATGGAGGCCAAGCGCAAAAACCTGTTGGATGATTATCACCTGCTGTCTTACGACGTGCTCGACAGTACCAATGAGGAAGCCAAGCGCTTAGCCGGAGGCGGCGCCTCGCACGGCGCGGTGGTCTGGGCCAAGCGCCAGACGGCGGGAAGGGGCCGCATGGGCCGCGAGTGGATTTCTCCCGAAGGCAATTTATACGTCTCGATTTTACTGCACCCGCCGTGCGGACTGCCGGAATGTTCGCAATTGTCGTTCGTGGCGGCGGTCGCAGCGGCGGATACCTTGCAGCCGATTATTCCTGGCGACGGCGAGATCGAATGCAAATGGCCCAACGACGTATTGTATGACGGGCGCAAGCTCGGCGGGATTCTGCTCGAATCCTTCACCACGCTGGATGAAACCGGGCAGGACAAACAATGGGTGGCCGTGGGTATCGGCATCAATATCGACTCCGCGCCCAAAGAGGGGATTCTGTTTCCCGCCACCTGCCTGCGTACAACCGGCGTGGAGATTATCAGCGCTAAGATCGTGCTGTCGCGTTATATCTATAATTTCATTCATGGTTATGACGAATGGGTGGTGGAAGGCTTTGACCCGATCCGCGAGCGCTGGGTGGAAAGCGCCTACCGGCTGGGATTTCCCACCGAAGTGGTGATGGGCAATCAGGAACTGTTCGGCACGTTTCAGGGCATTGACCATTATGGCCGCCTGCTGTTGCAGACGCAGGACGGCAGTGTCAAACAGGTCAGCGCCGGCGATGTGCGGTTTCTGGATGGGTAAGGTGTTTTTGGCGGCTACCCGCTAACTGCTAACGGCTCTTATGTTACTAGCGATCGATGTCGGTAATACCCAAAGCAGCTTCGCGCTTTTTCGCGGCGAGGCGATGGAAGCGGTGTGGCGCGTGGCGACCGATCCTCATCGCACGGAAGACGAATACGCCGCCACGCTGCTGTTTCTGATGAGCCAGCAGGGCCTGACGGCGGAGGCGGTGCAAGCGGTGATTCTGTCTTCAGTGGTGCCGGATACGATTTTTCCGCTGCGGCATCTGGCCATCAGATATTTTACCGGCGAACCGCTGATTGTCGGGAGGGATAAGCTGGCCGATGGCATGCAGGTGCTGATTGACCGGCCGGAGGAGCTGGGCGCAGACCGGCTGGTCAATGCCTATGCGGCCTGGGCGCAGTTTGGGCAGCCGCTGATTGTGATTGATTTCGGCACGGCGACGACGTTCGATATCGTCAATGAACATGGTGCCTATGTCGGCGGCGTGATCACGCCGGGCGTAAATCTCTCGCTGGAGGCGCTGAAAAAAGCCGCCGCCAAGCTGCACGGTGTACGGATCCATCGGCCGGCGACGGTCATCGGCACCAGCACCACGCACGCCATGCAATCGGGGATTTATTATGGTTACCTGGCGATGATTGAAGGCATCATCGCCCGTATCCGCCAGCAGATGGCGCGTCCGGATATGCGGGTGGTTGCAACTGGCGGTTTGGCCGGGCTCTTCGGCCACGGCACCGAGTCCATCGACCAGGTCGATCCTGAGTTGACGATGCGCGGCTTACAACGTATGTATGCGCGCTATAACGCAGATTAGTAGTGCATTATTAATCCGTTATTGCAAGGAGATGCGATCGCTTTGACGAAGCAACCCGGCCGGTTTACCCATGGATTGTTTCGTCGGTGCGACGCATGCTCATTGCAATGACCATCCCATAAAGGACAGGCATGGCCCTCAATTTTTCCGATTATGATGACAGTGTGCTGTTCGTACCGCTTGGCGGTTCCAACGAAATTGGCATGAATCTGAACCTGTATTACCATCAGGGTAAATGGCTGATGATCGATTGCGGTATCGGCTTTGCCGACGATTACCTGCCGGGCGTGGATATTGTCCTGCCCAATATCGATTTTATCGCCGAGCATAAGGAGGATTTGCTGGGGCTGGTGCTCACTCACGCCCATGAAGACCATCTGGGCGCGGTGGGGTATTTGTGGCAGGATCTGGAATGCCCCGTCTACACCACGCCGTTTACCGCCGCTGTGCTAAAGCCCAAGCTGAAAGAAGAGGGGATCTCGCATCTGGTCAAGGTGCACGAGATTAGGGATAACAAGACGTGGGATATCGGCCCGTTTCAGCTGGAGATGGTGGCGCTGACCCATTCGATCCCGGAAATGCACGCCATCGCCATTCGCACCCGCGCCGGCGTGGTGATGCATACCGGTGACTGGAAGCTCGATCACGAGCCGCTGGTCGGGCCTACGTCCGACGAAGAAACGATGCAACGCTATGGTGATGAGGGCGTGCTGGCCATGGTTTGCGATTCAACCAATGTGATGGTCGAAGGCGAATCGGGTTCTGAATCACATGTGCGCCAGCATCTGAGGGATGTCATTGCCGGTTGCGAAAAGCGAGTGGCGGTGACGACGTTTGCGTCCAACATCACGCGGCTGGAATCGATTATTCAGGCGGGGCTTGCGGCCGGGCGTTCGGTTGCGCTGGCCGGGCAGTCCCTGTGGCGGATTACAGCGGCGGCGCGTGAAAGCGGCTATCTGCAGGAGGTGCCGAGCTTTCTGACCGACCGCGAGGCGATGGATTTGCCGCGCAATAAATGCCTGATCCTATGTACCGGCTGTCAGGGGGAAAGCCGCTCGGCGCTGACCAAGATCGCCCGTGGCGAACATCCCGCCATCCGACTGGCGCCGGGTGATACGGCGGTGTTTTCCTCGCGGGTGATTCCGGGTAATGAAACCAAAATCAACTGGCTGCAGAATAAACTGACCGAACAGGGGATTGAGGTCATCGGCGATCATGACGCGCTGATTCATGTCTCCGGGCACCCTTGCCGCGCCGAACTGGAGCGCATGTATCAACTGGTGCGGCCGAAGATTTCGGTGCCGGTACACGGGGAAAAGCGGCATATTCATGAACATGCCAAGCTGGCGCGCGAACTGCAGGTGCCCGAAGCGGTGGAAGCCACCAACGGCGCGGTGATTGAGCTGAAAGCCGACAGCGCCAGCATTGTCGGCACGGTCGACTGGGGGTATCTGGCGCTTGATGGCACGTCGCTGATTTCCGCCGACTCGCCGGTGATCCGCACCCGCCGCAAGCTGCGCGATGATGGCTGTATTGTGCTGTCGGTGGTGCTGGATAAAAACGGCAAAGTGATCGGCGTGCCGCAAGTGGCTGGCCCCGGCGTACTGGATCCGGGGGAGGATAAGGAAATCATCGCCGCCATTCAGCAGGCGGTGATGGAAGAGGCCGAAAAAACCGGCAAAAACGCCAAGGAGCGGGTGCTGGAAGAGCGTATCCGCTCGATTATCCGCCGCATTATCCGCGATGAAGTCAGCAAGAAGCCGGTGCTTGATATTCATATACACCGGGGGAAATAACCCCCGTGTATAAGGGCGTGTTTGTTTTATGTGCCCGGTGACTCGACAAGATCGACCGCTCGCGCACCTGGTTACGTTGGGCGCCAAAAACTATTCCAAGTTGGATTGATGTTCGGGATTACGCGCTTTAACGGTTGATCTGGTCCATCTGCGCTTCAATGAATTCCCGCTGATTGTGCAGATTCTCCACATGCCGGGTCTGGCGATTGGTCTCTTCGCGCGTGCCAGTCGGTGTGGGCACCTGCTGGCTTGAGGCCAGGCGAATGTCTTTGGGTTCAATCCGTTCAGCGACGCTTTTGCCGCGGCCGACTTCGGCGGCAAAACTGTGGGGCGCCGGCTGGCCGGGGCTTTTTGGCTCACCCATGAGGGTGCGCAGGCCGGGCACGCTATGCACCACCGCATGGCTGACGGCGAACAGGCTGCCGAATGCCAGGGCGCCGCCTAATGTACCAGCGACGATTTCGGGGATAATCGCGAGGAAGCCGGGCTTGGCAATCTTGAAAACAAGGGTGCTGCTTTCTGGGCCGAAGCCTACCAGCAAGCCCAGCCCGGCCAATGCGATGCCGACAATCCCGCCAAAATCCACCCCTTTGGACCATGCGTGCCGTATATTCATCTGAGTTTCCTCCAGTTTCAGCGTACCAAACGGGCGGGGCGGCGTGTGTTAAAGTTATGTGACAACAGGCGGGCGATGGCCTATTGTCATGAGTGATGCGTAGGGTGCCGATTGCTACCCGCTGCCACCCGCTGGCCGGATTGAGCGCTGCGCAGGAGGGGGCAGCGTGCCGGCTCTGAATCAACGCCGTGGAAAAACAGTATTATGACGACATTTGAATATATTATGATCTATATCATGGGCTGGTGGGTGGTGCTGTTTATACTGCTGCCGATCGGCTCGCAGCCGCAAACAGAAGAAGGCGTGGGCTATCACGCCGCGCCTAAACGTACTTATTTGCCCTATAAATTGCTGGGCGCCACCGTGCTGGCGTTTCCCCTGACTATTATGGTATCATGGCTTATTAAATCCGGGATACTGATGCCATGAAGCAGGCGTTGTTTTTAATGATTTTGTTATGCGCCGCGATTGCGCAGGCCGCAACCTACAGCACCCAGTCTGACGGTGAATGCGCGCAGGTTGTCACCTACGAGCAACCCACGGGTGTGGCATACGAGCCGGGTGTGGATAGCGCGGGCTGGGCAGTGGCTCCGGCCGATCTCACCCCGCCGCCGCTGACCGCCAAGGATTTCAGCAACGTCACTATCGGACTGGATATACCGGTGGGGAATTATCTGGCGGATGATACCTATAATTACGACGATTCGCGCAGCGACATCGCGCTGGGCAGCATCACCGTGCGCCAGGACGGGGAAACCATATTAAACGGTGCACGTCTTAACCGGAATCACTTGCCGGTGCGTCCCGAATGCCGCTGAGATATCAGACTCAGCCAGCGGCGCAGCTAACGAAAACGTTTGCTAAAGTCGCATAACTTCTTTAGTTGTAATTGCGTCAATTCCGCAATTATCAAATAATATGCGCCTGTCCCGTTATTTTTTGCCGCTACTTAAAGAAACGCCCGCCGAGGCGCAGATCGTCTCGCACCGGTTGATGCTGCGCGCCGGGATGATCGCGCAGGAGGCCGCCGGGATTTATAGCTGGCTGCCGCTAGGGCTGCGCGTGCTTGACAAGATCGAAGCGATTGTCGCCGACGAGCTTGACAAAGTCGGCTGCGTCCGTCTGCTGATGCCAACTCTGCAGCCGGCCGAGCGCTGGAAGGAATCCGGCCGCTACGACACGATGGGCGAAGAACTGTTGCGTTTTCACGATCGCGCCGAACGGGAGTTGCTGTATAGCCCGACCTGCGAAGAGATGGTGATCGATCTGTTCCGCCGCTTCGTGAAAAGCTATAAATCGCTGCCGCTGAACCTGTATCAGATGCAATGGAAGTTCCGCGACGAGGTGCGCCCGCGTTTCGGGGTCATGCGCGCCCGCGAATTTTTTATGAAAGATGGCTATTCGTTTCACCTGTCGCCGGAAGACGCCAAAGCCGAATATGCTAAGATGTATGATTGCTATCACGCCATCTTTAAACGGCTGGGCCTGACGGCGATCGCGGTCTCTGCCGACAGCGGGGCGATCGGCGGCAGCCTGAGCCATGAATTTCAGGTACTCGCTGACACCGGCGAAAGCCAGGTCTATTACGATCAGGCATTTGACGATATCCGCCGCGGCCTTATCAGCATGGACAGCGCGGAAATGCGCGCGCTGTATGCTGCTGCCGATGAATGGCACGACTCCGAGACCTGCCCCGTGCCGCCGGAGCGGCTGTGCACTGCGCGCGGCATTGAAGTGGGGCATATTTTCCTGCTCGGGCGTAAATATACCGATCCCATGCAAGTGGCGGTCAATGATGTCCAGGGCGAGAATGTGCGCGTGGAAATGGGCACCTATGGCATCGGCGTGTCGCGACTCGTGGGCGCCATTATCGAGGCCTATCACGACGAATACGGCATTGTCTGGCCGGAGGCGGTGGCGCCGTTTAAGGTCGGGCTGCTGAATTTGCGCACCGATGACGATGTCTGCGCGCGTATGGCGAATGATTTGTATGCGGCGCTGATGGCTGCCGGGGTGGAGGTGCTGTATGATGACACCGATCAGCGCGGCGGTGCCAAATTCGCCGGGATGGACCTGATCGGCCTTCCCTGGCAGGTGACGGTGGGGCCCAAGGGTGCGGCCGAAGGCAAGGTCGAGCTGAAATCGCGCTTAAGTGGCCACAAGGAAGCGCTGTCCTTTACTGATGTACTCAATCGCTTGACGGAATAGCCGGCATGGCCATTACCACCATCGAACGCAAGCTGGCCTGGGCGTATCTGCGGCCGGTGCGCCGTGAAGGCTTTGTCTCGGTGGTTACGGCATTTTCCGTAATCGGTATCATGCTCGGCGTGGCGACGCTGATTCTGGTGACGTCATTGATGAACGGCATCCGCGGGGAGATGACGGCCCGCTTTATCGGGCTGGGCGGGCATATTTCGGTCTATCACCGCGATGGGCGTATCGCCGGGGATGATCCGGTGCTGCAGACGGTGCGGGCCGTCGAAGGCGTCAAGGCCGCGGTGCCGAAAATCACCGGGCAGGTGATGGCCACTCATGAAGGCGCGGGGCAGGGCGCGCAGGTGATGGCGATACCCGCCGATGCGCTCAGGCGCGGCGATATGCCGGATATTACGCAGGCGCTGAAGACATCGCAGCTGACGTCGTTGACCGCCGGCGAAGGCGTCATCCTGGGTGATCGGCTGGCGGAAAGCCTGCGGCTGGAGCAGGGCGAGGCCATCACTCTGATTTCTCCTCAGGGACGGGCGACGATTGCCGGCATGGTGCCGCGGGTGAAAGCCTATCCCGTGGTCGGCACGCTGTCGCTGGGGATGCATCTGTATGACAGCAGCCTGGTGCTCATGCCATATGAGCAGGCGCAGGTATTTTTCCGGTATGATAACGCCTTTCAGCGGCTGGATGTGATGCTGACCGAAGACAGGCAGACCGCCGCCGTGACGCAGCAACTGCAACGCCAACTCGGGGGCGATCTGGCGGTGGAAAACTGGCAGCGCAAAAATGCCAGCCTGTTTCAGGCGCTAACCATTCAGCGCAACGTTATGGTGGTGATTTTAGCGCTGATCGTACTGGTGGCGGCGTTTAATATTATTTCCAGTCTGATTATGCTGGTGCAGGACAAAGGCGCCGATATCGCGATTCTGCGCACGCTGGGCGCTACCCGCAAAACCATTATGACGGTATTTTGTTTAAGCGGGACATGGATCGGGCTGATCGGCACCGCGCTGGGGCTGGTGCTGGGGTTGCTGGCGGCGGCTAATCTGGAGCGTGTCAGGCAGGCAGTTGAGGCCGTCACCGGTCAGGAAGTGCTGGTCGAGGATATTTATTTCCTCTCCACCCTGCCGACGCAGACCGATCCGGCGGAAGTGGCGGTGATTGTGATGCTGGCGATCGGCTTGTCGTTTCTGGCGACGCTCTATCCAGCCTGGCGGGCGGCCAGTCTCAACCCGTCGGAGGCGCTGCGGTATGAATAGCCGTTAGCCGTTAACGGCGGGCAAAGGGCTCGCAGTAGCAGGAAATAAGGGAATATATGACCATTCTGTTTCTATCCGGTATCACCAAAACCTACCGCCAGGGCGGGCTTAATGTGGAGGTGCTTAAGGGCGCCTCGCTGAGTTTGCTGGCGGGTGAAACCGGCGCGCTGGTCGGCCCCAGCGGTTCGGGCAAATCGACGCTGCTGCATATCGCCGGGCTGCTTGATCTGCCGGATAGCGGCGAGGTCTATTTAGAGGATATCGCGGCCGCCGGGCTCAGCGACCGCACGCGCACCGCCCTGCGTAACCGGAAGCTGGGGTTTGTTTATCAGTTTCACCATCTGCTGCCGGAATTTACTGTGCTCGACAATGTGATGATGCCGCAATGGCTGGCGGGTAAGCCGCAGCGGGAAAAAGCTAGGGCGCTGCTGGAACAGGTTGGCCTGGCGCACCGGTTGGCGCATCGTCCGGCGGAGCTTTCCGGTGGCGAACAGCAGCGCGTGGCGGTGGCACGCGCCTTAATCAACGATCCCGTGCTGCTGCTGGCGGACGAGCCCACCGGTAATCTTGATGCCGAACTGGCGCAGGAAGTGTTTGACCTGATTGTGGGCACCGTCAAAGCGCATGGTGCGGCGGCCCTGATTGCCACGCATAATCAGGAGCTCGCCGGCAAGATGGACCGGCGCTATTACATCGAAAACGGGATGGTGCGATGAGCGGGATACATGGCGTGTGGCATGCCCACTCTTGAGATTAATAAAACCGTAACTGTTTATCCTTATAGTAGGAAAAAAAGGATAGATACCATGACCAATCGCAAGCAAGGCCCCAAGTCGCTCACTATTTCCCAAAAACGGCAACGTGTTACCCGGTTGACCATGTGGCTGACCGGCGCGGTGACACTATGCGCCTGCCTGGTTGTGCTATAAATTCCAGAACCAGCTGTACAGCGCGTTTTGCACAAACTGAATCAGCAAAATCAGAATAATCGGCGACAGATCGAGCCCGCCCATCGGCCCGAACAGGCGGTGTAATAGCCGGCGGATCGGCATTAAGGCCGGCTCGATGATTTTATCCAGCGTGTCTTTAACGATTTGGATAAAGCGGTTATAGCGGTTCACCACGTCGAAATGGATTAAAAGCCCAAGGATGATCCAGATAAAAATCGCAAGATTATACAGCTGTAGCAGGCTTGCGATGAGCTCGATAAACGGGTTGAGCATGACGACTATTTCCGTTTCGACATGGGGACATATTTGCGCGGCGTCGGCCCGATGAAAAGCTGGCGCGGGCGACCGATCTTCATGTCGGGGTCTTCGATCATCTCCTTCCACTGCGCCACCCAGCCGGCGGTGCGGGCCACGGCGAACAGCACGGTGAACAACGAGTTGGGAATGCCCATCGCCCGGTAGATAATGCCCGAATAAAAATCGACATTGGGATACAGCTTGCGCTTGATGAAATAGTCATCTTCAAGGGCGATGCGCTCCAGCTCCAGGGCGATTTTCAACAGCGGCTCATCTTCCTGACCGAGCTCGGCCAGCACGTCGTGGCAGGATTCACGCAGCACCGCCGCGCGCGGGTCATAATTTTTATACACGCGGTGACCAAAACCCATGAGGCGGAACGGATCGTCCTTGTCTTTGGCGCGGCGGATAAATTCCGGGATATTTTTGACGTCGCCGATTTCCTGCAGCATGTTGATTACCGCTTCGTTGGCGCCGCCATGCGCCGGGCCCCACAGCGAGGCGATGCCCGCGCCGATACAGGCGAACGGATTGGCGCCGGATGAACCGGCTAGCCGTATGGTTGAGGTCGAGGCATTTTGCTCATGATCGGCATGGAGGATGAAAATCTTATCCATGGCATCGGCTAGCACCGGGTTGATTTCGTAGCTTTCGCACGGCGTGGCGAAACACATATATAAAAAATTCTCGGCGAAGCTTAAATCATTATCGGGATAAATGAAGGGCTGGCCGATGGAGTATTTATAGCACATCGCCGCCAGTGTTGGCATTTTAGCAATCATGCGGAATGCCGCCAGCTCCCTTTCTTCTGGGTTGTGCATATCTAAACTGTCGTGGTAGAAGGCCGATAGCGAGGCAACCGCGCCGACCATGATGGCCATCGGGTGCGAACGCCGCGGAAAGCCACGGAACATGAAATTAATCTGCTCGTGCACCATGGTGCGGTGATGCATGCGGTATTCAAACCACTCCTTCTGCGCCTTGTTGGGCAAATCGCCATGCAGCAGCAAAAAGCAGACTTCGAGAAAATCGCTTTTCTTGGCCAGTTCGTCGATATCATACCCGCGATAGCGCAGGATACCCTTGTCGCCGTCGATATAGGTGATTTCCGAATCGCAGGAGGCGGTGGATAAAAAACCGGGGTCGTAGGTGAAATAACCGGTATTCTTATACAGGCCGGTGACGTCGATCACCGACGGGCCTTCAACACCCTGGTAAATCGGCAGGTCGACTGTAGTGTCCGCGCCGATCGACAGGGTGGCCTTGTCGGGGTCGCCGGGCGTTTTCTCGCGTACGGTGTTATCGCGCACCATGATCATCGGCTTGGGTATTTTTTTCAGACCGCTGGCGTCCGTGGCATGGGTTTTCTGCGTGGATGACGAGGACGTCGAGGATGTTTTAGCCATAAGTACTCCCAGACAAGATGTTATTATTTTAGATGCATAGCAACATAGCTGTTTCGGGGTGTGTCGTCAATCGATCGGCGGGCTGGGGACAGGTCAACACAGCCGGAACGTGCGCCGTGTCTTTAACAGGCGCGCCTGGCCCGCTGGTAAACAGGATTAATCACAACCGGGTTCGCCCACTTCGGAACTGACACAAGGCCTGCCCGGCTCCAGCGGCAGGCCCGGTTCTTTTTCTTGCGAGTCGTCGTCGGTATAATGATCGAACTTCGTCCACACGCGTTCCCACCGGCCTTCGGGGCGCGGTTTCCCGTGACAGGTGGAAAGCAGCGATATGGCCAGAAAAATGGCAATAAATCGTTTAAAATCAAAATCCACTAAATTTGTTTGTAAGGTACCGGAAAGCCCGACCGCGGGTCAATGGCGAATTCCCCGTCCTCAAACATGCCGGCCATGTAGCGTTTGCTGCCATTGATATACAGCACCGGTTTCACGACTTTGCCATTAAATTTACGCAATTCCGTTAGCTTGCCGCGCATTTCGGGATTATTCTTACTGCTCATTGCATCCTCATACGTTTAAAAAACGACACAATAGTGGTTGGAAAACATCGGGATATTAGTTAAATTATGCTAGGAGGCAAGCATTATTTCGATGAATCTAACATGTTATTCTTTGCGTACCTGGCGTCTCGTGCTGGCGCTGGCGGTGGCCGGTTTCGGGGCCGGGGCATGGCTTGGGGTCTCCCTTTCGTTAGACGGGCACGGGCAGGACATGAAGCCGCGCCTGATTTCGGCGGTGACCGGTGAGGTCGATTACAGCGGTTATCGCGGCTCCAGCACAACCGGATATTACCTGGCCAGCCGCTTTGCGGAATCCCAAAATGCCTTTGATGTTTCTGCCGAGCATATGATTGCGTTGCTTGAGCGCGCACCCGATGATATTCTGCTGCTGCGGCATGCGTTGCGCACGCTGGTTGCCGCCGGACGTACAGAAAAAGCCGCCGAGGTGGCCGAACGCGTGATGCAAAGCGAACGCAGCGACTCGCTGGCGTTGATGGTGTCCATCACCCATGCCGTCAAGCAGGGAGGTTATGAAAAGGCCGCCGCCTTGCTGGACAAAGCCGCCGGCACGCCCGGCATGCTGGAGATTATCGGCCCGGCCATGGACAAATGGCTGGCGCTTGGCCGCGCGCCCTATGGCGGCGAAACGGTAACGTTGGGGGATAACACCACCCATGCCGGCTTTATGGCGAATTTCATGCACTATCAGGTGGCGCTGATGAATGACATGGTCGGTGAGCGCGACGTGGCGCTGGCGCATTATCAGAAGGCCGTGGACGATCCGCTGACCATGCCCTATCGGCTGGTGCAGGCGCTGAGTAATCATCACCTCCGCGCCGGTAATCGGGAAAAAGCCAAAGCTGTGTATGCTCAGTATGCCGAGCACAACCCCACCTCGCAACTGGTGCCGAAGCAGGTGCCGGATATTAACCGCGAGCCGATGGCGATTACCCCGGTTGTAGAAACGCCCAAACAGGGCGTGGCCGAACTGCTGTTTACCACGGCCAGCCTGTTGTTCGGCGAGGACGTGACGCGTGAATCGCTGATTTATCTGCGCCTGGCGCTTTATCTGCGGGACGATCTGCCTCCGGCGCAGCTGATGCTGGCCAATGTGCTTGAGCAGATGGAAAATTATGAGGGTGCGCTGGCAGTGTATCGGTCCATCAAGCCGGGTACGGTCTTTTATCGGCGCGGGCTGGTACGTCAGGCGTTGAATTATGAGGCGCTCGGTCAGAAAGCCAAAGCAATTCACCTGCTCAAAAAACAGGCAGAAACGGATGCCGACGATACCCAGGCGCTGATTACACTGGGTGATATTTACCGTTCGAATAAACAGTTTGAGCCGGCTATCGAGGCTTACAGCCGTGCCATTGACCGGCTGGATACGGTGCAGGCGTATCATTGGGGCTTGTGGTATTTGCGGGCGATTTGTTACGAGCGCAGCGACCAGTGGGAGCGCGCCGAGCAGGATTTTAAACAGGCGTTGGAACTGGAGCCGGGCCAGCCGGACGTGCTGAACTATCTAGGTTATAGTTGGCTGGTGCGCGGCGAGCATCTGTCTCAGGCGCGCGATTACATCGAGCAGGCCTATGAGCAGCGACCGGTGGATGCGCATATCATCGACTCAATGGGCTGGACGCATTATGTGATGGGTGAGTTTGACGAAGCGGTGGGCTATCTGGAAGAAGCCGCCGAACTGAGCCCGCAGGATCCCACCATTAACGATCATCTCGGTGATGCCTATTGGCGCGTGGGCCGACAGATCGAGGCTAAATTCCAGTGGCGTCGTGCCCTGCAGTTTGAGCCCGATGATGAAGCGGCGGTCCGCGCTAAGCTGGAGCAGGGCCTGCCACCGTTTGAAGCGCTGGTGAAACAGGCGGACGGACCGAAGACCGCGCCGGTGGCCGCTGCCCACTCCCTCAATCAGTCGAATGTGAAGACCGATTAATCCGCCGCACCGGCACGTTCGGCGGAGGTCGTCGCGGAAAACATCGGCGGCGTACTGGCATTTGCTTGTCTGAGACGGCAGAAGAGGCTATGCCTTACGGCATGCTCACCGCAACCGCCCCGGCCAAACTCAATCTGACCTTGCATATCACCGGCACCCGCGACGACGGCTATCACCTGCTGGACAGCCTGGTGGCGTTTACGGATTTCGGCGATGCGCTCACGGTGACGCCGGCGGACGAACTGTCGCTTACCGTTGACGGCCCGTTCGCACATGAGGTGCCGGCAGGCGAGGACAACCTGATCATGCGCGCCGCCCGGATTTTGCAGACATATGCCGGCACCGACGCAGGCGCCGCCATTACGCTGGATAAACAGATTCCCGTCGGTGCCGGTTTGGGCGGCGGTTCCAGCGATGCCGCCACCGTATTGCGCTTGTTGTGCGCGCAATGGGGCGTGATGCTGCCCATTCCGCGGGCGATTGAGCTGTTGTTGCCGCTGGGGGCCGACCTGCCGGTCTGCTGGGTCGGCAAACCGGCGATGATGGCGGGTGTTGGCGAAGAAATCAGCGCGCTGGATGTAACGCTGCCGGCGTGTCCGGTGTTGCTGGTGAAGCCGCCGCAATCCCTGGCCACCGCCGATGTCTATGCCGCCTATCGCCACGAGGCGCGGCCGACGCCGGAACTGGCTCTGGATTTGACATCCGAAGAGGCGTTTATCGAAAGCCTGAGCGGCACCCGCAACGATCTGCAACGCGCCGCCATTAGCTGTTGCGCTGAGGTTATGCAGGTTTTGCTGGAGATGGAAACGCAGTTCGGCTGCGGGTTGGCGCGGCTGTGCGGCAGCGGTTCGGCCTGTTTCGGCCTGTTCGATGACGCGGATGCCTGCGCCCGGGCGGCCTACGGCTTTGAGCAGACCCATCCCGACTGGTGGGTGATGCCGACCCGTCTGGCACAGGCTCTGGCATAGGTCCGTTTGTACTGACCTTGCACTCAACGGAGTTTTTTCAGCAGGCGCGTGGCCTCGGGGTGGTTGGGCGTGTCCTGCAGCAACCGGTTGAGATCGGCGCGTGCCAGCGGCGTATCGCGCCGCGCGATAAAGATGGCCGCCCGCGTCAGCAGCGCCTCTTCATGACCGGGGCGCAGGGTGAGGGCATGATCCAGATCCTGAATGGCATATAAATCGCGACCGCCTTTGCCGTGCAGGCGACCGCGCGCCGTGAGCAAATCAGCGGCGACGCGTCCCATCACCGGGTCGGAGATGCCGCGCTCGGCGGTGCGGGCGATGGCTTTGGTAAGCACCGTGATGGCGCGTTTGTTGTCGCCGCCCAGTTCCCACGCGCGGCCCGCCTGCCGCAGGATATTGGCCCACAGCGTCAGGTTGCCGTCAGCCATCATCAGGCTCAGCTTCTCCAGTTGTCGGGCGGCATCGCCGTAACGCTTGAGGGCGAACAACGCCATGGCATAGCAATGCTGCGCGGAGGGCGTATTGGCTTCACGCGCCCATTGTTCCGACTGAGCAAACGCGGCTTGGGGATCGCTGCGCACCTTTTCGGCGCATTCACGATAGGTTTTGGAGGTAGAAATCGCCTGGCTCGGGGAAAGCGGAAGCAAGGCGAGCCCGAGGCACAGCCAACATACCCGCATGATTGAGATTGTTCGCGCCATCGCTCTTATGTATCGTGGCGCGCATGCAGAATCAATCACGGCATTGCCTCATCTACGGTATGGGCTACAGCGCCGGTTATTGTGCCGCGCGGCTGCAGGCGGCAGGCTGGCAGATCAGCGGCCTGAGCCGCAATGCGGATACGATCGCCCGCTATGAAGCGCAGGATATCCGCATGAAGCAGACCGATCAGGCGGCGGCGGTATGGGCCGAGCCGGCTACCCATCTGTTGATTTCCGTGCCGCCCGGCGACGGTCAGGCGAACGCCCTGCGGCGCATTGCCGACTGGCCGCTGCCCAATCTGCAATGGATCGGCTATTTATCTTCCACCGGGGTTTACGGCGATTGCGGCGGTGCGTGGGTTGATGAAACCACGCCGGCCAACCCGCATGATGCACGCACACAGGCGCGCCGCGATGCGGAACGGGACTGGCAGTTTCTGGCCGGGCGGCGGCGCGTGCCGCTTCATATTTTCCGGCTGGCCGGGATTTACGGGCCGGGGCGCAACGCTCTCCGCCAGGTGCTGGATGGCCGCGCGCGCCGGATTGTCGGCTCAGGGGTGCAGTTTTCCCGCGTACATGTGGCCGATATCGCCACCGCCGTTTTGCATGCCATGGCCAGCGGGCAGGGTGATCAGATTGTCAATGTCTGCGATGATCTGCCCGCCGAAGCGGAGGCGGTAATAAGCTATGCCTGTGAATTGCTTGGCGTGCCGCCTCCGCCGCCGGAGCCGTTCGCCACGGCCGACATGTCGCCCATGATGCGTAGTTTTTATGCCGCCAACCGCCGCGTGCGCAACGATAAGCTCAAAGCCGATTTAGGTATGAAACTTGCATATCCGACCTATAAAGACGGGCTGACGGCATTACTTACCGAGGAACAAGGGAGCAGACAATGAATTATGGCTGGATTATCGTAGTGCTGGCAGTAAGCGCGTGCACCCCCATCGTGGAGAATACCGAGCGCGCCTCGCATTATGTCCGCAGCGGGATTTATAACTCAGCGGAAAAAGTACAGGAATATACACGTTATAACCCGCCACCGGACACGCCGCAACTGCCGCAGGAGGGCTATTGCTACCACGCACTCAGCGATATTATCTGCTATGACCGCCCGCAGCCGGGTATCACCAACCGTCTGGTCGGCTATCAGGGCGAGCCGCCCCTTCATGCTCCAATGCGCCCGGTCACCCACACGACCTTTGAGGCGGTGCCGGTGAAGCCGGCGACTCCGCGCGCCTTTGAGAGCGGTCAAGTCACTCCGTTTTTCGTCAATGAAGCGCCCTATGTCAAAGACGACGGCACGGTCGAGCAGTCGGTGAAAGTGCTGCCCAATACCGCCTATCAGGCAGAGGGGGAAAGCGGCAGCCGGGTGATTGCGCCCGGTCGCGGGGATACCAGTGCCGCCGCCCTTGCCCGTGGGCGCAATCCGGCGGTGTTGATGCCACGCTTTTAGCGCCTGAATGGTTGACAGCCGCACTATGGCCGCTATGCCTAAGCGCCATGGCAGATACAGCGCATTCCCCACAAAATCAACTCGTTCCGTTCATGATTCACGACGCGCCGGTGCGCGGGCGCATCGTGCGGCTGGAAGATGCGGTTGATACCATTGTGGCGCGTCACCGCTACCCGCCGGTGGTTGGTGAGTTGCTGGCCGAAACACTGGTCGTTGCCGCCATGCTGGCATCCAATCTCAAAACCGAGGGCGTGCTCACCATTCAGATGCAAAGCAAGGGCCCGGTAAGGTTGCTGGTGGTGGATGCAGCCCATGGCGGCAATCTGCGCGGCTATGCGGGATTCGATGCCGAGCGGCTGAGCGATGAGCCCAGACAGCCGTTACCCCGACTCTTCGAAGACGGCTGTTTAGCCATCACGCTCGATCCGGGCGAGGGCGGGCAGCGTTATCAGGGGGTGGTGCCGCTGGAAGGCGGCTCCATCACCGAGACCGTGCAGCATTATTTCACGCAGTCGCAGCAGCTGCAGGCACGTTTTCATGTAGCCATCGGTACGCGCGAGGAACCCGGCAAAGAGCGTCCGCAGTGGATCGCCTCGGGCATCTATATTGAGCGGATGCCGGAGGATATCGGCGAGCAGCCGGGCGATGCCTGGATGCGCGTGCAGGCCCTGCTGAATACGCTCAGCGACGCCGAATTGCTCGACAGCCAGTTGCCGCTGCATGATGTATTGTACCGGCTGTTTCATGAAGACGGCGTGTGGGTCTATGATCCGGTGGAACTCAACGCCGCGTGTCGCTGCTCGCGCGCCAAGATTGCCGAGACGCTGCAAAGCATGCCGCCGCCCAGCCGCGAGGAGATGGCCGAAGACGGCACCATCGAGGCCCGCTGCCAGTTTTGCAACCAGGCCTACCGCTTTACGCTGGAGGATTTTGCTTAAGCGCGAGCATTGCCGCTTTGACAATAGCGTTCGGCACGGCTATGGGGTTTAAGAAAAAGGAAACGATATGACCAATTACCTTCATCACGGCGATTTGCCGGGCGATGTGCAGCTGAAAGGCGATGTTGCAGTAGACAGCGAGGCCATGGGGCTACAGCCGGGGCGTGACCGGCTGTGCGTGGTGCAGCTTTCCGACGGCAACGGTGACGCCCACCTCGTGCAGTTTGCTCCCGGCGTATATGACGCGCCCAATCTCACCGCCCTGTTGGGTGATGCCGGGCGCACCAAGCTGTTTCATTTCGCGCGCTTCGATCTGGCTATTATCCGCCATTATCTCGGTGTGTGGTGCGCGCCGGTCTATTGTACGAAAATCGCCTCGCGGCTGGTGCGCACCTACACCGACAAGCACGGCTTTAAGGATGTGTGCAAGGAATTGCTCGGTCAGGAGATTTCCAAACAACAGCAATCCTCCGACTGGGGCGCGCCGAGCCTGAGCCGCGAGCAGATCGATTATGCCGCCGCTGATGTGCTCTACCTGCACGCGTTGCGGGATGCCTTCAATGAGCGCCTGGCGCGCGAGGATAGAACGGAGCTGGCGCATAAGCTGTTTGCCTGCCTACCGGCCCGCGCCGAGCTGGATCTGGCCGGATGGGGCGATGTGGATATTTTTGCGCATGTATAGATGATGCTAGCCAACTTCCAACCAGTCTCTCCCGCAGATGATAATCTGCTGGCCAGTGCCCGCGCCGTCATTGCGCAGGAGATGCAGGGCCTGCAGGCGGTCTCCGATGCGCTTGACGGCCGCTTTATCGAGACCCTGCACACCGTTGCCGGGCTGAATGGGCGGCTGATCGTCAGCGGCATGGGCAAAAGCGGCCATATCGCGCGCAAAATGGCGGCGACATTTGCCTCCACCGGCACACCGGCGCATTTTGTTCATCCCAGCGAGGCCAGTCACGGCGATCTGGGCATGATTACCGGCGATGACGCGGTGTTGCTACTGTCCAACTCCGGGGAAACCGCCGAGCTGCATGATATCATCACTTACACCCGGCGCTTTTCCATCCCGCTGATTGCGTTGGTGCGCCGCAGTGGATCGATGCTGGTGGAGGCTGCCGATATTGCCATTGTTCTGCCGGAAGTGCCGGAGGCTTCGCCCACCGGCGCGCCGACCACCTCGACCATCATGATGTTGGCCTATGGCGACGCGCTGGCCATGGCGCTGCTGGAGCGGCGCGGCTTCACCCGTGAGGAATTCGGAATTTATCATCCCGGCGGCAAGCTTGGTCAGGCCTTTTTGCATGTGGAAGGCCTGATGCACGGCGCGGACGAATTGCCGCTGACCGGGCCCGAGCAGACGATGGATGCGGTGCTGCTGGAGATGACGGCCAAGCGTTTCGGCTGTGTCGGCGTGGTTAAGGACAAGGCGCTGCAGGGGATTATCACCGACGGCGATTTGCGCCGTCACATGGCCGGCAACCTGCTGAACAAAACGGCGGGCGAGGTGATGACCGAACACCCGGTGACCGCCCACCCGCGTATGCTGGCCGCCGAGGCGCTTGGCATCATGAATCGCAAGGCGATCACCTGCTTATTCGTCGTCAATGACGCGCGTCAGCCAGTTGGTATCCTGCATATTCACGATTGTCTGCGTGCCGGTATTGTGTAAGCATACTGAGGTATGAGGCAGTCATGGCAAGTATTGAAAAACCCATCCTGGGCAAACCTAAGCACCGGCTAGGCCGGCGCGACGCGGAATATCTGCTTGGGTCCATCACGCGCTATACGCGGTTTGTCCTGTTCAGCAAGATGTTCTTGGGCGCGCTGTCGGCGCTGCTCATTCTGGCTATTATCGTACTGCCGGTGATCAATGCCGACGAAGAAGGCCTGCGTATCGCCTTTTCCACCGTCAATGATAACACCCAGACCATGCCGGTGATGACCAACCCGTCTTTTCAGGGAGTGGACGATAAAAATCAGCCCTATCTGGTGACCGCCGACTCCGCCCTACAGCAGGATGATCAGACGATTGTCCTGAAGAATGTACAGGCCGACTTGTTAACGCAGGATAATACGTGGCTGAGCGTAAAAGCCGATAAAGGCACTATTGATAACGAGGCGAAAACCATGCAGCTGCGCGATAATGTGCGCCTGTTCCATCAGGACGGTTATGAGTTTCAGACGCAAACGGTGGATATCGATATGAACACGCGGGTTGCCCGTGGCGAGGACAAAGTTACCGGCTTCGGCCCGACCGGCGAACTGGAGGCAAATGGCTTCATCCTGCGCCACGGTGACGGGACATTGCAGTTTATTAACGGCGTGGTGCTGAAAGTGAGGACGAATGGTGAATAGGGTGCAGCGTATGGGACTGGCGGTGGCGATCATAGGACTGCTGGCCGGGTTGCTGAGCAGTGCGCCGGGCATGGCGCAAGCCCCGAGCCCGGCACATAACACGAACCAGCCGATTGAAATCACTGCCGACACGCTGGAGGTGCGGCAAAACGAACAGCAGGCGATTTTTACAGGCAACGTGATGGCGCGGCAGGGTGATATCAACATGAAATCCCAGCGCATGACGGTGTTTTACAAGGGCGGCAGCAATGAAACCGGCGGCAGCGCCGGCGGTGCCATGGCCGCGCGCGGGATCTCGCGCATCATCGCCGAGGGTGAGGTGCTGTTCACCAGCCCGGAAGAAACCGCGCAGTCAGCAAGAGCCAATTATGACGTTGATGGCGGCACCATCACCATGACGCAAAACGTGGTACTCACGCGCGGACAGAACGTGTTAACAGGCAATGATCTGGTATATAATCTTGCCACCGGCAAGAGTATCCTCAACGCGCCGGGCGGCGGCAGCGGCTCCGGACGTGTAAAAGGGCTGTTCATTCCCGAGGAAAACCAGTAGTATCAGGGCCGTATGGTATTATTATTTGCTAAATCCCGTGAGAAAGGCCCGCGCGCGCCGGCTGAGATGAGTGCGCAGGACGGGCCGAGCCTAGTTGCCAGCAATGACGGGCTGGGCGTGCATCACATTGGTAAGCAGTTTGCCAAGCGGCCGGTGGTGCGCAATGTCAGCCTGGAAGTGGCGCGCGGCGAAGCGGTCGGCCTGCTTGGCCCCAACGGCGCCGGTAAAACCACGTGTTTTTATATGATTACCGGCTTGGTGAACCCGGATTACGGCACAATCACGCTGGATGGCACGGATATTACCAACCTGCCGATGTACCGCCGGGCGCGCCTGGGTATCGGCTATCTGCCACAGGAAGCCTCGATTTTTCGCGGGCTGACGGTGGAACAAAATATTATGGCGGTGCTGGAGGTGACCGAACCCGAACCGCAACGGCGCCACGTGCTGCTGGATGATTTACTGGCCGAATTTTCGATCACCCATCTGCGTCAATCGCCCGCTGTGGCGCTTTCCGGCGGCGAGCGGCGGCGGGTGGAAATCGCCCGTGCGCTGGCTTCGCGCCCCTCGTTCATCCTGCTTGATGAGCCGCTGGCCGGGATTGATCCGATTGCCATTTCCGATGTGCGCGAGATTGTCTCGACCTTGAAAAACCGCGGCATCGGGGTGCTGATTACGGATCATAATGTGCGCGAGACACTCGATATTATCGACCGCGCCTATATTATTCATGACGGCATGGTGCTGATGGAAGGCAGTCCGTCCGAAATCGTGGAGAATAAAGAAGTGCGTCGGGTCTATCTCGGCGAGTCCTTCAGCGTTTAGCGATGAAACCCACGCAAAAACTCGAATTACGCCAAAGTCAGTCGCTGGTGATGACCGCGCAGTTGCAGCAGTCGATCAAGCTGCTGCAGTTTTCCGCCGCCGAACTCAATGCTTTCGTGGAAGAGGAACTGGAGCGTAACCCCTTGCTCACCCGTGAGGATGGCGAGGCGGCGGAGGGTGCGTCCGGTGACGCGGAGCAGGCTCAGCAGCCAGAAGGAGGGCAGAACCGTGCCGAGGCGCTGGATAGTAATTACGGCGATGGCTGGCAGCACGACGCGCAGGATATGTCGGCATATCATGAGATGGGCCGCAGCTATCAGGGCATTGGCGGGGCCCGTGGGTTTGAAGATGATGAGCGCACGCTGGAGCAGACGGTTTCCAGTGAGGTGACACTGCGCGAACATCTCAACGAGCAATTACATGTCGATATCGATGACCCTGTTTTGCGGATGATCGGTCAGCAACTGATTGAAATGCTTGATGACGGCGGCTATTTGCGGGAAAGCCCGGCCGAGCTGGCGCAGCAATTACAGGTTGATACCGAGTTGGTGGAGGCGACGCTGGCACAGCTGAAAGGCTTTGACCCGGCCGGCGTGTTCGCGCATGAACTGCAGGAATGCCTGGCGCTGCAATTGCGCGAGCGCAACTGGTATGACCCGATGATGGCGTGCTTTCTGGAACATATCCAGCTGCTGGAGTGCGGTGAGCTCGGCGCTTTGCAGGCTGCCTGTCAGGCAAGCGATGAGGATTTCGCCGATATGCTCAGCCAAATCCGCCTGCTCGATCCGTTCCCGGCGCGCCGGTTTATCAACGATCTGGCGCAGCCGGTTGTGCCCGATGTGTTTGTGCGTCAGGGCAAGGACGGCACCTGGTTTGTGGAGTTGAACCATGATGTGTTGCCGAAAGTGCTGGTGGATCAACCGTATTGCCAGCAACTCGACACGCGGGTGCAGGCGCGCGACGACAAGAAGTATATTTCGGAGCAGCTGGCCCAGGCCAATTGGCTGATCCGCGCGATCGACCAGCGGGCACAGAGCATTTTGAAGGTTTCCACCGAGATTATCCGTCAACAGGAACAGTTTCTACTGTATGGTATTCAGTTTTTGCGGCCGCTGACGCTGAAAGACATCTCGCTGCAGGTGGATCTGCATGAAAGCACGGTCAGCCGCGTTACAACCAATAAGTTTATTTCTACGCCGCGTGGTATCTTTGAGTTGAAGTATTTCTTCACCTCCTCCGTATCCTCTTCCAGCGGCGCGGATGACGTCTCCAGCAAAACCGTCATGTTTTATATCAAGGAGCTGATCGACGGCGAGGCGCCGGAGCGGGTGCTGTCCGATGATGCGATTGTTAATATGCTGAGAAATAAAAACATTGATATTGCCCGCCGGACCGTCGCTAAATACCGCGAGGCCATGCATATCCCTTCCTCTGTGATCCGCCGCCGGCAAAAATCAAAAAATTAGCAAATCTTAACCAAACTGTAACACTTCGTTAAGCGATTCGAAATAAAATAGTTGATATACTCTTTATGTATATGACGTGAATCACGTCCCAAAAAATAATACGTGATTAAGGTAGGCAACTATGTTTTCCAGTCGTAAGACGGAGTTTCAGGAAAAGCGCTTAGAGTCTCTAACTACTCCCATGGAATCGCCTGAGCCGTTTTCTCATTATAATGCAGAAACGCATGGTCAAACAACGCGGTCCGAGGCGGAACCCAGCCCGATTGAGCTGGCCGTTGCGGAGCAAATGGCGCAACCTGCCGAACCGGTCATACCGGCAAGCGATGAGGCGGAGATGGCCGAGTCGGTGCCGATGCAAGCCGAGCCTATGGCCACTCGCAGGCAGGAGCCGTCCAATATCCCGCATATTAATCAGCTGATGCAGGATGATTCGATCAACGACATCCTGATTAACGGCGCCGGACCGGTTTATGTTGAGCGCGCCGGTATCCTGGAAGCAACAAATTTAACCTTTCAGACAACGGAGGAAGTACTCGCCTTTGCTCAGGAACTTCTGAAGTCGGTTGAGCGAGAGATAGACCCCAAGCGCCCGATGATCGATACCCGCCTGGAGGACGGCAGCCGCGTCAATATCATTCTGCCGCCCATGGCCGTTGACGGGGCGCACATTTCCATTCGCAAATTCCCGGCGCATCAGATTACGCTGGACAGCATGGTGCAAACCCACGTGCTGACTGAACAGGTGGCAAATTTTCTGAAAGCCTGCGCGCAAACCAAACTGAATATGGTGATCAGCGGCGGGACCGGCGCCGGCAAGACCACCATGCTTAACGCGCTGTCGCAATATATTAACCGCAGTGAGCGTATTGTCACCATTGAAGATTCGGCCGAACTGCAACTGCAGCAACCGCACGTGGTGCGTCTGGAAACCAAAGAGCCTACAAGCCTTGGCGACCGTACCGAAGAAGTGAATATTCGGGACTTGACGCGTAACGCGCTGCGCATGCGGCCTGACCGCATTATCCTCGGTGAGGTGCGCGGCGCGGAGGCGTTTGATATGCTGCAAGCCATGAATTGCGGGCACGAGGGATCGCTGGCCACCATGCATGCCAACAGCCCGCGCGATGCGATTATGCGACTGGAAAACATGGTGGATATGGGTGAGATGCATTTAAGCCAGAAATTTATCCGGCAGCAAATCGTTTCGGCGTTGAGCATTATTTTACAAGTGAACCGCTTTAAAGACGGGTCACGCCGCCTCACCAATATCACGGAAGTGGTGGGTCTTGAGAACGATACAGTCGTTATGCAAGATCTCTTTACGTTTCAGCCTCGCGGTGAAGATGAAAATGGCCGCATCACGGGCCAATTCCAATGGCTGGGGGTTCTCCCGCGCAACAAGGATCTCGCAAATATGCTACGTAAAACAGGCGTATTCAAGTAAAGCTATTTGCTTTTATCCAATGCTTTGATACACTTTAAATCAAAACAGAAGAAAGCGCTTATGCCACAAGACAGTGACACCCGCATCGCTCACCTTGAGGGGCAGCTTGAGTCCCTCACCCGCACGATTCAGGCGGCTTACGGGCTTGACCACGAGGAAGAAAAAATTCAGAACCTAACGGCCCGGCTGGTTGAAGAAATTCAGAATCTGGGACCGATTCAGCCTCTGCTGGAAGATGATACGGTTAACGATATTCTGATTAATCGCCATGACAAAATATTCGTTGAACGTCACGGCAAGTTGGAACTGACGGATGTTACTTTCCCCAGCGACGCGGCCGTTATCGATATTGCTGAAAAGGTGGTCGGCGCAGTCGGCCGCCGACTAAATCCCTCACGGCCACTGGTGGACGCACGTTTGCTGGATGGCAGCCGGGTCAATATTATCGCCCCCCCCTTGTCGGTGGACGGCACGGCGATCTCAATCCGGAAATTCGCCAAAAAAACCATCACGCTGGATATGATGCGTGAACAAAACAATATGTCGCCTGCTTTGGCGGAATTTCTCCGCATTATCGCCAAATGCCGCCTGAATGTGATGATTTCGGGAGGAACGGGCTCTGGTAAAACAACGATGATGAATGCCATGTCGCAACACATCGATGATATCGAACGCGTGGTCACCATTGAGGATGCCGCCGAGTTGAAACTGCAATTAAGTAATCTGGTCCGCCTTGAAACCAAGCCGGTGACATTCGACAGCCGACGAGAAGAGGAAGTTTCTATCCGCGATCTGGTAAAAAATGCCCTGCGCATGCGCCCGGACCGCATCATCGTTGGTGAGGTGCGCGGCGCGGAGGCGTTTGACATGATGCAGGCCATGAATACCGGCCATGAAGGTTCGTTAACCACCATTCACGCCAACCACCCCCGTGATGCGCTTTCCAGACTGGAAAATATGATCAATATGGCTAATTTGAATTTACCTGTGACCGCCATTCGCCAACAGATCTCCTCGGCTATTAATATTATTGTCCAGGTCAGTCGCATGCGAGACGGGCACCGGCGGATTACATTCGTCACCGAGCTTGTCGGGATGGAAGGCGATGTCATCACCATGCAGGATTTGTTTCAGTTTCAATCGCAGGGTGAGGGCAGCGACGGCAAACTCAAAGGCAACTTTCAATGGTCCGGCATCATGCCACGCTTTCTGCGCCGCGCCGCCTATTACGGAGAGCAGGAGAATCTGGCCAAATGCCTCGGCGTCAAACTGCCTAAATTATAACCAGTTAGTGGCCGGTTTTTTGTTACCATTTTACCTATCTGGTTGTATGTTCGTGCTTGGTTTAGACAGAATGCAGGGATTTCAATAGACCAATTTTGTCGATTCTGGCATGCTGCCAGTCTAAGTGTTTTGCAGTAATACAATTTTAACAAATTCTGTGTTACAACAAGGATATTACGAAAAATAACAATATAACAGCCAGGTGCGTAAAGGGACTCGCATATGACCAAAAAAATTCTGATCGTTGAAGATAATGATCTGAACCTGAAGCTCTTTCGTGATCTATTAGAGGCTAACGGGTATGAGACCATTGAAACCAAGGAAGGGTTGGAAGCAATCAGTTTGACCCGCAACATTCGTCCGGATCTGATTTTAATGGATATTCAGTTGCCAGAGATTTCCGGTCTGGATGTGACTAAAAAGATCAAGTCTGACGAGGAAATCCGGCATATACCCGTAGTTGCGGTGACCGCTTTTGCCATGAAGGATGATGAGGAAAAAATTCTTCGTGCAGGCTGTGAAGCCTATATCTCCAAACCCATTTCCATCGATCACTTTCTGGCAACATTACGCAAGTTTTTGAACGATCCCGTGGAGGTATAGCCGATGACAGGGGTGATCCTGGTTGTCGATGACGTCTCGGCTAATGTGAAGCTGCTAGAGGCGAAACTAAGTAATGAATATTACGATGTCCTCACCGCCAAAGATGGCTATGAGGCGCTTAAGCAAGCAAAGGAACATAAGCCAGATCTGATTTTGCTGGATGTGATGATGCCCGGCATGGATGGATTTGAGACCTGTTCACGTCTGAAGAGTGATCCCGAGCTTTCCCATATCCCCGTGGTTATGGTAACCGCGTTGTCGGAGCCATCGGATCGCGTCCAGGGACTGGAATCTGGGGCGGATGATTTCGTTACCAAACCGATTAATGACACAGCGTTATTTGCGCGTGTGAAATCCCTCATCCGTATTAAGGTCTTAATCGATGAATTGCGCCTGCGCGACCAGTCCGGTTCGCAAATGGGCGTGATGAACGATCTGGTGCCCGTCAATTTTGATCCCACCGGCTCGAAGGTTTGGCTGGTTGACGATGATGTGGTGCAGTCGCGCTATATGAAGGAAAAGCTCGATGAGTTCTATAAAGTGGAGATGTTTGAAGACCATAGAGATGCAATCGAGCGAGCCAGAACGGAAGATGTGGATTTGGTTATTATCAGCTCAATGCTGACCGAAATCGACGGGTTGCGTCTGGCAACGCAACTCAAGGCGGTTGAGCGGATGCGCCATGTGCCGGTGGTTATGCTGGTCGATGAGCAGGAAACCAACCTGATGCTCAAAGCCCTGGAGCTGGGCGTCAACGATTATTTGATCGTACCGGTGGATTTCAACGAAATGCTGGCGCGGGCGAAAACCCAGATCCGGCGTAAGAAATATCAGGATGCCTTAAAATTAAATTATCAGGAAAGCGTGTCAATGGCGATTACGGATGGCCTGACGGGCCTGTATAATCGCCATTATCTCGATACGCACCTTAAAAACATGGTGAGTTCTTCACTGGAAAAACATAAGCACATGTCCTTGATTATCATGGACATGGACTATTTCAAGCCCGTTAACGACACCTATGGTCACGATGTGGGGGACGAGATTCTCAGGCAGTTGTCACAGGTTATAATCAACGAAACCCGCAGCTCGGATCTGGTGGCGCGCTTCGGTGGCGAAGAATTTGTCGTGCTCATGCCGGAGACGCCGTTTAAGAATGCGTATGATGTTGCCGACCGGATACGTAAAATGGTTGAATACACGCCGTTTAAAGTCAGCCACGAAGTAGGTGAGCTGAATAAGACGATCAGTATCGGCCTGGCCAGTTTGAATCTGGAAGGGGATACCGCAGAACAGTTGCTCAAACGGGCGGATAATGCGCTGTATGAAGCCAAGCATGGCGGGCGCAATCAAATCTGTCCCAGCTCGCTTGAAATAGGCGTACAACAAAGCCTTCAACACGGTGATTCACAACCGGCGGACGATCCGGTTCAAGCCGCGCCAAACCCTGCCGAGACGCCCGCTCCGGAGCCGGCACCACCGCCGCCCTCAGCGCAAGAGCCAGCGCCTTCTCAGGCACAGGCGATGCCTGTTACGCCGCCCGCTCCGGAATCGGCATCGCCGGCACCGCCCGCAGCGCAAGAGCCGCTACAATCGGTTCAGACGGGTCACGGCGGCGATGACCCGAATACAGCATTCGCACCAGACCCGCCGGCGGAGCGACCGGCTAACGGCCATTATGATTTCGACCCGCAACTGCATACCAAGGCCAATGAGGTCAGCGCCGCCGGGCAGGGCGCCAACCGGGTGGGGCTGAGCGAAGATCAGAAAGCGGCACTCACGGAGCTGAAAAAGGATAAGAAGCAAAAGGTCGTTGAGCACGACGTGTCCGCCGCGTCCCCGATTGACGATGAGCCGCCCGGCACTTTCTAGTGGATAGGTCTAGGGGATAGCTAATTCGCACAGCACCGGCGCGTGATCGGAGGGCTTTTCCCAACTGCGAGCGGTTTCGTCAATGCGGCTTTCATGCAGCCAGTCGGTTGCCTGTGGCGATAAGAGCAAATGGTCGATGCGCAGGCCGTGATTGTTGGGATAGGCGTTACCGCGATAATCCCACCAGGAAAATTGTTCGGCATGTGGGTTGACCGTACGGAACGCATCGTAATAACCCAGATGCAGCAGCGCGCGCAGCTGCCGCCGCTCTTCCGGGTGATAACAGACCGTGCCGTCCAGTTTCTCCGGGTTATACACATCGATTGGGTAGGGGGCAGCGTTATAGTCGCCACCGATGACACAGACTTCTTCGTAGGGCAAAAGTTGCGATAAACGCGATCGCAGCCGTTCAAAAAAACGCAACTTGTACGCAAATTTATCGGAGCCGACTGCCTGCCCGTTGGGCACATACACTGAGGCAACGCGAATGACTGTGCCCTCGACGCTGGCGACGGCTTCAATATAACGCGCCTGCGCGTCATCAGGCTCACCATCAAGGCCTTTGCGGACATCATCCAGCGGATATTTGCTTAAAATTGCCACGCCGTTATAGGTTTTCTGTCCATTCAGGGCGAGATTATAGCCAAGATCCTCAATTTCCATACGCGGAAAGGCATTATCGTCGCATTTGGTTTCCTGCAACAATGCGATATCGGGTTGCGTTTCCCACAACCAGTGGCGCAAATGCCCGATTCGCGCCTTAATCGAGTTGATATTCCAGGTGGCAATCAGCGGCATATATACCCTGCTTATATCTTACGTTATAATTACTCCGAGTGAATGCATAGGTAAAGCATGTTCAACACCCAATTGACCCTGGCGGCGAACCAATTGCTTGAGCGGGCGCAGGCACATCGCAAGACGGTGGCCACCGCCGAATCCTGCACGGGTGGACTGATTGCCGCCCTGCTGACCGCGGTCCCCGGCTCTTCGGCTGTGCTGGAGCGCGGCTTTGTGACCTATAGCAACCACGCCAAAATCGAATTGCTCCATGTGGCGGAAGCGCTTGTAGAACGTTACGGTGCGGTCAGCGAGCCGGTGGCGCGGGCGATGGCGGAGGGCGCGATCTGGTACTCACAGGCGGATGTCAGTATTGCCGTCACCGGTGTGGCCGGCCCGGGCGGTGGATCACAGGACAAGCCCGTCGGGCTGGTGCATCTGGCTACCGCGCGCCGGCAGGGCGAGACCGTCCATCAACTCTGTCATTTTGATGGCGATCGAGAGATGATCCGGCTGGCTGCCGTCGCTGAGGCGCTCATCATGCTGGAAGCGGCGCTGGGGACACCAGACAATTAAATGAAGGGTGGCAGCGCCTACCGTGCCCTGTCCCTCAAAGGGAGGGAATACCCAACGACATCGCCTATTGAGAGGCATTTCGCTTAATTTTATTCCTGTTCCATACGGCCTCGGAAATTTTTGGCCCATTCGGCCTTGTAAGACTGCCGCGAGCGGGCGATGGCCAGCGCATCGGGCGCCACGTCATCGGTAACCACGCTGCCGGCCCCGACATAAGCGCCGGCGCCTACCACCACGGGGGCTACCAGCGCCGTATTGGAGCCGATAAACACCTCCGCGCCGATTTCCGTATGGTATTTCTGATAGCCGTCATAATTGCAGGTAATAGTGCCCGCGCCGATATTGCTGCCCTCGCCGACATGGGCGTCGCCGATATAAGACAGGTGCGAAATTTTGACATCGGCTTCAATCTGCGCCTTTTTAATCTCCACAAAATTGCCGATTTTACTGTCGTCACCAATATTGGAACCGGGGCGCAGCCGGGCAAACGGGCCTATAACAGCGCGATGGCCGATCACCGCGCCCTCGATATGAGAAAAAGAGCGGATCACCGCGCCATCGGCCACTGCCACCCGCGGCCCGAATATGACATGCGGCTCGATGGTAACGTCTTCGCCCAGTTCGGTATCGGCGGCAAGATAGACCGTCTCCGGCGCTATCAGGGTGACGCCGGCGGCCATGGCCTGTTCGCGCAGGCGTTGTTGGCAGACCGCTTCCACCTCGGCCAGCTGCGCGCGTGAATTGACGCCGAGGGCCTCGCCGGCATCGCCCATCACCACGCGGCACTGATAGCCCAAGGCCTTCGCGGGGGCGATGATATCGGTCAGGTAATATTCCCCCTGTGTATTATGCGGGGCGATCTGCTCGAGCATCTCCCAGACCAGATTGCCGCGCAGCGCCATGATGCCGGCATTGCAGGTGGTGATGGCACGCTCAGCGTCGGTGGCGTCTTTGGCCTCGACAATACGCTGCAACACGCCGTCTGTCATCACCAGCCGCCCATAACCGCCGGGCGCGGCGGCTTCAAACCCTAAAACGGCCGCCGCACAGTGCGGGTCTTTGCTTAGCGTGCTCATTAGCCGGGCAATGGTATCCGGTTGAATCAGCGGGCTGTCGCCGAACAGCACGACCAGATTGCCGCTATGATCGCGCAGCGCCTCGCGTGCGGCCAGCACGGCGTGCGCCGTGCCCAGCGGTTGTGTTTGCTGTGCGAGCAGACAGCCCGGCTGCACGCTGCGGGCATAATCGCCGACCGCCGGCATATCGGCGCCGGTGACCACCGCCAGCGGGGAACACCCGGCCGCCCGGGCGGCGCGCATGACATGGCCCAGCATCGGCCGGCGGGCGATCTCATGCAGGATCTTCGGGGTTGAGGAGCGCATGCGCGTGCCTTTGCCGGCGGCGAGGATGATGGCGGCGGTGGCGTTGCTTTCCATATCAGTATTCGGTATTCACTATTGCGCGGTTAATGCTATGATGACACCGGCGATAATCCGACGCATCCTTGCCGATGCCTGCCGGCACGCGTTTTTTTAATCATCGGCTATTGATTAGCCATTAGTGAACGGCTTATGCAACCAAATACTGACAACTTGTTCATTCTGACCGCCGCCGCGGCGCTTGTTTTTATGCTGATTGCCTGGTGGCAGTGGCGCGCTGCCGCCAAAGCGCGCGCCCGCGTCGCTCAGCTCGAGCAGGAGCGCGTGGTGGACGCCCACCGCCGCGAAGAGCTTGATCGCCTGCGCACGGCGCTGGAGGTGGAAACGGAAAAACGCCAGACCGCCGACAAGGAAGCCACCATCGCCCAGCAGCGACTGGCCGATATGGACCAGCGTATCCGCGATGCCGAAGAGTTTAAGAAAGCAGCCGTTTCCTCGGTGATGGAAATTGGCCATACGGTCTCATCCAAACTGCTGGAGGATCATCAGCGCGAAACCAAGGTGGCGCGCGAGCAGCACGAGCAGATGGCGCAAAAAACTACCAAGGAAGTGCTCAAACACGTAGAGCAGCTCAGCCAGTCGGTGGCGGCGATTCAATCCAGAGCGAGTGATAACAGCAAACAGATGGAAACGGTGATGCGCGCGCTGACCCATCCCGGCGGGGCGGGGCAGATGGCCGAGGCGGGCCTGGAAAATGCGCTGAAACAGCTCGGGCTGGAGCCGGGCCGCGATTATATGCTGCAATATCACATCGCGCGTGAGGGTGAGGGTAATCTGCGCCCGGATGCGGTGATTTTCCTGTCGCAGGATATGGTTGTGGTGATCGATGCCAAGGCCTCGAAATTTTTGATGGAACTGGTCGAAGCCGAAGGCAGCGAATCGGAAGAGGCGGTGCTTAAGAAACTGGTGGCCAGCGCCCATCAGCATATCGATAAGCTGTCGCAGAAAGCCTATCGCGATGCAGTGGCTAAGGCGCTTAAGGAAAACAACCGCACGCTCGGGCGGCGGTTGATGGTGATGTATGTGCCTTCCGAGGCGATGATTGAACGGCTGCACCGTGCCGACCCGTCGATTCGCACCAAATGCGAGCGCGCCGACATTATTTTATCGGGACCGGCGAGCCTGGCGGCGATTCTCTCGCTGTCGCGCCAGCAGATTGCCGAGGCCAAGCAGGATGAGAATCAGGAGCGTATCATCGCTGAGGTTAGCAGGCTGATGGGCTCGCTGGCCACCACGCTCGGTCATGTAGACGCGGTGGGCAAGGGGATTCAGCAATCGGCTGAGAAATTCCGCGATTTCGGCAAGTCGCTGAATACGCGCGTGCTGCCCAAATTGCGCAAGCTCGAACAGCTCGGCGTGCAGTCCGATTCCAACCGCGCCTTGCCCAAAGCCATCCGCGTCTATGATGTCTACCGCCACGATGAATTATTGCAGTTGGAAGCCGATGATGATGGCGGCGAGCCCGTCTCTGATGCCGAAGCAGGGGATGTGAAAGCCCTTCGCCTGGCGGAAGACGCCTGATGCGTGGCTACGCAATAGGTGCGCATTTGCTGCTAAGCATAATCTGAAAAGAATGGCTCCCCGGGCCGGATTCGAACCAGCGACCGATCGGTTAACAGCCGATTGCTCTACCGCTGAGCTACCGGGGATTGGCCTGAACAGGTGGATTGGTTAGCGAATCTCCGGGCAAAATGCAAGCATAAGTCGGTGGCAATGCGCAGGCGGTGCTCAGGCGACCGCGCCAACCGCTTCTTCGACGACTTCAAAACCGAAATAATCGAGAATATCATCGGCCAGCGCTTCAATTTCCTTGCTGGCGGCGCTGCCATGGGCGACTTCGCTGATTCCCTTGCCGGCCATCAGCGCGCTGGCAAAGGCTACACGGTTGCCGAACAGGCATAAGGAAAGGTCTTTCATTTCCTCGCGCATTTTCTGCGAGAGTTTGGCTTGGGTATTGACGCGGTTGAGCACCATTTTAACGGACGCACCGGCTTGCCGCGCCATTTTTAGCGTGGCCTGAGTCGCCCACAAATCCAGCGGGCTGGGCTGCATGGGGATGACCACCAGATTGGATAGGCGGATGGCATTACGCGCCTCGGTATCGGCATGCGGCGGGCTGTCAACAACGATGATATCGTGCGTGCGTTTGAGACGGCGGACTTCGCCTTCAAGCTCCGTGCCGGTGGTGGTGACAAAAGTCACCGGCGTTAAATCGGGGTTGTTGAGGCGTTGGCGAATCTCATGCCAGTGGCTGAGACTGCCTTGCGGATCGACATCGACCATGGCGACCTTCAGGCCATATTCACTCATCACCACGCCCAGATGCGCAGCCAGTGTGGTTTTGCCGGCGCCACCTTTTTGTTGCGCGATGGCGATAACGTGTGCAACCATATGATCCTCACAGTAAATACTAGATTTTGATTATTTTATATCGTTTCACACTATATGTTGTCAAATCGCAACAGTCCGCTATCCACATCTCATTTGTCCGCCGAAGCTGTGGCGCATCTGCGGGCGGGTGCGCTGATCGGGTTGCCCACCGAAACCGTCTATGGGCTGGCAGCGGATGCCAGCGATGATCGGGCGGTGGCGGCGATTTTTGAGCGCAAGCAGCGCCCGGCCTTCAATCCGCTGATTAGCCATGTCGCCGATGCTGCCATGGCGCAGCGTTATGTGGCATGGAACATCTTGGCCGAGCGCCTGGCCGCTGCCTTCTGGCCGGGGCCGCTGACACTGGTTCTGCCAAGGCGCGCCGACTCGCCACTGTCGCTGCTGGTTTCCGCCGGGGGGGATACGGCAGCGATCCGCGCCCCACGACACGCCCTCGCACAAGCGATTATCCGGGCGTTTGACGGCGGGTTGTCCGCGCCCAGCGCCAATCGCTCAGGGCGGATCAGCCCGACCTGCGCCGCGCATGTGCGCGAGGAATTCCCTGACCTGCCGGTGTTTGACGGCGGTCCAACCGAAGAGGGGATCGAGTCCACCGTGATTGACTGCACGGGCGAGCGGGCGGTGATCTTGCGGCCCGGCAGCATAACCGTGGGCGCGCTGCGGGCTGCCGGCGTCAGTGTGGCGCCTGGTGGGGGTGTTCATGATGAAACGCAGCCGCGTTCGCCGGGCCAGATGCTCAGGCATTACGCGCCGCAGCTGCCGCTGCGCCTGGAGGCGCGAAGCGTCGCGCCGGGCGAGGCCCTGCTGGCGTTCGGGCCGCACCCGCCCGCGGGGGCTGCCCATATGGTCAATCTCAGTGAAACGGGCAATATGCGCGAGGCGGCGGCCAATCTGTTTGCCGCCATGCGCGCGCTTGATCAATCCAATTGTCAGGCGATTGCGGTGATGCCGATCCCGCATGAGGGGCTGGGCGTGGCGATCAATGACCGCCTGCGGCGGGCAGCACAGGCTTAAAAATCAGGATTCACATAGTGCGGGGGCGGGCGGAAGCCGGTGACACGGTCGTCTAAAATGGCGCGGAAAGCGGGGCGCGATTTAATCAGCGCATACCATTCGCGGGTGGCGGACTGATGCTCCCACGCGACATCGCCGAGATAATCCAGGCTCGACAGGTGCGCCGCGGCGGTGATATCGGCCAGGGTGAGGTAATCTCCCGCCAGCCAGTTGCGTTGCTGCAGCAAAAAAGCAATATAATCGAGATGATAGGCCAGGTTTTTCTTGCCCGCGCGCAGGGCCTCGGAACTGGGCTCGCCATACCCCATCAGCCGTTTAAAGACTTTTTCAAACAAAATATTGTGGGTAACTTCGTGCTCGAACTTGGCGTCGAACCATTCAACCAACCGCCGCACCTCGGCTTTTTCCTCGAGTGAATTGCCGAAAAACTGTACTTCCGGGTAGGCTTCCTCCAGATACTCGCTGATGGCATAGCCACCGCACAGCACCAGCCCTTTTTCGGCGATCAGCACCGGCACGTCGCCGGCCGGGTTGAGTTTGAAAAATTCAATATTGCGTTGCCAGAAGGGCTCTTCCACGAGATTAAAGTCAATTTCCTTTTCGCGCAGCATCACGCGGACTTTACGGCAGGCGGGAGACAAGGGCGTATGGTAGAGGGTGAGCATGTCAGGCATCAGGCATCAGTTGTCAGGCATCAGGCATCAGTTGTCAGGCATCAGCAGGCAAGCACGTTACTGATGCCCGATGCCTGCTGCCTGATCTCTGTCTTCTACCAAAGGATGCGCGAGCCTCGCAATCATTTCTTTGGGCACCACCTGCCAGAACAGGGGGCGCGCATGCTCCCAGTTATTCAGAATTTCCCGCGCGCGTGGCGATTCCGTCACAGCGGCGTGGCGTCGGATCAGCGCGTGCAGCACCGCTTCCCAGTGAGGCGAGCGGATGCGCTCGGCGATCACGCAATCCCCGTTCAAACAGGCCTGAAAGGCGGCCTGTTCATCATAGACGAAGGCCATGCCGCCGGTCATACCTGCAGCAAAATTATCCCCCACAGGCCCCAGAATCACCGCCGTGCCGCCGGTCATATACTCGCAACCGTGCGCGCCGCAGCCTTCGACCACCGCCTCAGCGCCGGAATTGCGCACGGCAAAGCGTTCGCCGGCGCGTCCTGCGGCGAATAGCTCCCCTTCGGTAGCGCCATACAGCACGGTGTTGCCGATGATGCTGTTGTCATGCGGCACCAGGCGGGAGGAAGGGCGCGGGCGCAGCGTGATGATGCCGCCGGATAAGCCCTTGCCAACATAATCATTGGCATCGCCCAGCACCTCAAGAGTGATGCCGCGCGCCAGAAAACAGCCCAGCGACTGACCGGCCGAGCCGCGCAGGCGGATGGTGATATGCCCGTCGGCGAGAGGTTGCGTGTCCAGATGGCGGACCAGCAGCGAGCTTAAGCGCGCGCCGATCGAACGGTGCGTATTGCGCACGCTGTAGGCCAGCTGGACCTTTTTGCCTGCCAGAATACTCTCCCGGGCATCGGCCAGCATCTGTTCATCCAGCGACGGGGCGACCGCGTTGCGCCATGCCAAATCCTCTGCCTTCACAGGGGAGGTGGATAATTGACAGATCCGGGGCTGAAACCCGTTATCGGCGCGCGCCAGCAGGGGATTCAAATCGAGATCCACCAGATCCGGCCCGCCATGATCAATCTGAGTGAGCAAATCGGTGCGGCCGATCACGTCATCCAGCCGGGTGTAACCGAGCCGCGCCAGAATCTCGCGAATATCCTCGGCGATAAAGCTGAACAGATTCACCACTTTTTCCACCGTGCCTTCAAACTTGGCGCGCAGCGTTTCATCCTGGGTGCAGATGCCTACGGGGCAGGTGTTGGAATGGCACTGACGCACCAGAATGCACCCCATCGCCACCAGCGAGGCCGTGCCAATGGCATATTCCTCGGCGCCGAGCATGGCGGCCATCACGATATCGCGACCGGTCTTCAGGCCGCCATCGGTCTGCAGGCGCACGCGATGGCGCAGGCGGTTGAGCGTGAGCACCTGATTGGCCTCGGCCAGGCCCATCTCCCACGGGCTGCCGGCGAATTTAATGCTCGAATAGGGGCTGGCCCCTGTGCCGCCGGAGTGTCCGGCGATGACGATCTTGTCGGCCATGGCCTTGGCCACGCCGCTGGCGATCGTGCCGATACCGGCCTGCGAGACGAGCTTCACCGAAACCCGCGCGTGCGGGTTGATTTGTTTTAAATCATAGATCAGCTGGGCGAGATCCTCGATGGAGTAGATGTCGTGATGCGGCGGCGGGGAAATCAGCGTGACACCGGGGGTGGCATGGCGCAGGCGGGCGATTTCAGCGGTCACCTTGAAGCCCGGCAGCTGACCGCCTTCCCCGGGCTTGGCGCCTTGCGCGATTTTGATCTGCAGCTCCTCGGCATGGTTCAGGTAGGAGGCGGTGACGCCGAAGCGCGCCGAGGCCACCTGTTTGACAACGGAATTGGCGTTATCGCCGCCTGTCCTCGGCGTGAAGCGCTCCGGCCCTTCGCCGCCCTCACCGGAATTACTCATGCCGCCCATGCGGTTCATGGCTATGGCAAGCGTTTCATGCGCCTCCGGACTGAGCGCGCCCAGTGACATGGCGGGCGCCACGAAACGCTTACGGATATCGGTAATCGATTCCACCTGCGAGCGATCGATGGGCGCGCGGTCGGAGGCGAAGTCAAGCAGCTGGCGCAATGCCACCGGCGGCTGCTCGTTGACCATCGCCGCATATTTCCGGTAGAGTTCATAAGAATCCTCGCCGACGGCGCTTTGCAGGAGGTGAACCGGTTCGCCGCCGAAAGCGTGGCGCTCGCCGCTCGTGCGGTATTTATAGAATCCGCCGATGGGCAGCGGCGTCAGCGATGCGGGGCGAGCGGTGGAGGTCGCCCCATACGCTTTGCTATGTAATGCCAGCACCCGGCGCTCGATGCCGGCCATGCCGATGCCCGACAAGCGGGAGGGCAGATCGGGGAAAAATTCCGAAACCAGCGCGCGCGACAGGCCGATGGCCTCGAAATTATAGCCGTTGCGATAGGAACTGACCACCGAGATGCCCATTTTGGACATGATTTTGAGCAGGCCCTGCTCCATGGCGGTTTTTAGGGCGAGTAGCGTCTCATCAACCCCCGCCCGCTCGCCTGAGTCTTTTCGGTCTGCGCCTTTGAGTGGGAGGACGGAGGGACTGCACAATCCCTGATCGTAGCGCTCACGGATGGTCGCTTCAGCCAGCCAGGGCTGCACCACTGTGGCGCCCACCCCGATCAGCACCGCCAGATAATGCACGTCGCAGCATTCCGACGAACACACCAACAACGAGGCGCGCTTGCGCATTTTCCGCTTCACCAGATGTGTATTAATGGCGGCGGTAGCCAGAATCATCGGGATCGCCGCACACTCGCGGCTGCGCCCGCTATCGGTGAGCAGCAGATAGGGCCGTTCGGCCTCAACCGCGGCCTCGGCTTCGGCGATGATACGGTCCAGCCCGCGGCGCAGGGCGTTTATTTTTTCCGATTCATATGCCCCCAACCCTCCCCCATTTATGGGGGAGGGCAGGGTGGGGGTGGATTCTGGCTCAGAGTGTTTGGCTGCCCCCCTCCTGTCTCCCCCCGTAAACGGGGGGAGGTTGTTTTGAGGCACATCGAACAAGGTATTAATCACGGTGATCTTATCGGCAAAACGACGCTGCAGCGCCTCCATTTCATGGCGCAGCAGCACCGGTGATTCCAGCAGGATGGAATCTTGATAGGAATTGCTCAGTGACAGGAAGTTACCGTCATTGCCAAAGCGCGTATTAAGGCTCATCACCCGGCGCTCACGCAGCGAATCGAGCGGCGGATTGGTAACCTGCGAAAAATTCTGGCGGAAGAAATGATGAAACCCGCGCGGTTTGTCCGAAAGCATGGCCAGCGGCGTGTCGTCACCCATCGAACCGACGGCTTCCTTGCCTTCGGCCGCCATCGGGTGGAGGATGGTCTCGATGTCTTCGAAGGTGAGGCCGACGGCAAGCTGGTGGGCGCGTAACCACTCCGGGGAGTTGCCCCCTCCCTGTCCCTCCCCCTGAAGGGGGAGGGGACGCATATTCCCATCCGCTAAGGGGCTCCCTCTCCCTCTAGGGAGACGGGTGGGCAGAGGGTGATTATAGTTCATCACCTTAATCTGCTTCACCCAGTCGCTATAGGGGTGCTGGGCGGCGAGATGGTCCTTGAGTTCGCGGTCTTTGTACAGCGCACCGCGCAGCAAATCGATGCCGATACATTCCCCCGGCCCGAGCTTGCCTTTTTCCATGACCTGCGATTCTTCCATCGGCACCATCCCGGTTTCCGAGCCCATCAGCAGAAGGCCGTCTTCAGTCAGGGCATAGCGCATGGGGCGCAAGCCGCCGCGGTCCATCCCGGCGATGACCCAGCGACCGTCGGTGGCGGCAATCGCCGCCGGGCCGTCCCACGGTTCGCAGATCGTATTGAGGCAGTTGAACATATCCTGATGCGCCGGCGGGATATGGGCGGCCATGCTCCAGGCCGGCGGGATAAGAATCTGCTTGGCCAGCGGTGCGTCGTGTCCGGCGCGAACCAACAGCTCCATCACGGCATCTAAGGCGGCGGTGTCGGAGGCGTGGTTGGGAATAATCGGGCGGATATCATCCAGATACTTGTCCAACAACTCGCAGTGCATGGTCGCTTCATGGCTGCGCATGACATTGATATTGCCTTTAAGCGTATTGATTTCGCCGTTATGGGCTAGGGTGCGGAATGGCTGTGCCAGCGCCCAGCTGGGATCGGTATTGGTCGAAAAGCGCTGGTGAAAAATGGCATAGCCGGAGGTAAAACGGCTATCGAGCAGGTCGGGGTAAAAGGCGGTCAGTTGTTCGGCTTTGAACAGCCCCTTATAGACAATATGCCGGCAGGACAGCGAGGTGATATAGGCCTGGGTGATGCCAGCCTCGGCAAACGCTTTCTCGATCCGCCGGCGGATGACGTAAAGATCCCGCTCGAAGGTGTCACAGACATTAATTTTACCCGCTCCTGAAGCTGCTGACGCGACTTCGACCTCTTCCATTGGGAGAGGTATGCTTTGCACCGGCGAAGCTGCCACTAATATCTGCTCAATTTCCGGGCGGGTGTCGTTGGCGATCTCCCCGATGACACCGGGGTCAATCGGCACTTGTCGCCAGCCGATGATACGATGCCCCAGCCGCTGGATTTCGCTTTCAATCAGCGCGCGGCATTGTTCTTGCGCACGCAGATCCTTTTTCGGTAAAAACAGCATGCCGACAGCCAGCGGCGCGTCTGCGGGCACCGGGCGTTTCATCTGTTTCGCCAGGTCGCGGAAAAAGCGGGGCGGTATCTGCAGATGGATGCCCGCGCCGTCGCCGGTTTTGCCATCCGCATCGACCGCACCACGGTGCCAGACGGCCTTGAGCGCATCACAGGCCAGCGTCACGATCTCGCGGCGCGGCGTGCCGTCGATCGCCGCGACCAGCCCGACACCGCAGGCATCATGCTCGTGTGCGGGATCGTAAAAGCCGTGTTCGGTAAGATAGGAAGCAAGCTGATTACGGTTCATCGGTTTATTCCGTCATGCGACGCGCGTCAAAACCGCTGCACGGCACCGCTTGAGATCCTGCGCGCACGCTTCGCGCTTCGCAGGATGACATTACATAATGATCGATCGCTGCGGCGGCTTCCCGGCCATCTTTGATTGCCCAGACCACCAGCGAGGCGCCGCGGACGATATCGCCAGCGGCGAAGACGCCGGGCAGCGAAGTCATCATGTGGGCGTCGATGGCGAGATTACCCCATTTATTGCGTTGTAAGTCGGGTTCGCCAAACAGGGCGGGCAAGTCGTCGGCCTCAAACCCCAGCGCGGCGATGACCATATCCGCTTCCAGCGTGTAGACACTGTCGGGCAGCGGAATGGGTTTGAGGCGGCCGGAAGCATCCGGGGAGCCGAGCTTCATTTTTTCGACTTTGACGGCTACTTTCCCTCCACTGCCAGCGGGCAGGGGAGCACATGAAATGGCTTTGGGCGAGGAGAGCCACTCAAAGCGCACGCTTTCTTCTTCGGCATGTCTTACCTCGCGGGCGCTGCCGGGCATATTGGCGCGGTCGCGGCGATACAGGCAGGTGATAGAGGTAGCGCCCTGACGCACAGCGGTGCGCACACAGTCCATCGCCGTGTCGCCGCCGCCGATGACCACGACTTTTTTACCGTGGGCGTTCAGATGGTCCCAGGCATTTTCCTCTGTCTGCCGGCGGGAGGAGAGGGCGGCGGTTTCCTGCCCCAAGCCCAGGCCTCCGCCATAAACGGGAAGGGGAGTGGAAAGGCCCAGTCCTTTACGGTTGCTGGCAGTGAGATAGGTGAGAGCGGGGATGATCTGCTCATGCGCCGCGTTGGGCACGCTTAGCGGCCGCGCCTGATATACGCCGGTGGCGATCAGCACCGCATCGTGGCGCGCGCGTAACTCAGCCAGCGCGATATGCTCGCCGATGGCGCATTCCAGATGGAATTGAATGCCACTTTTGCGCATTAGCTGTTCGCGCCGGGCCACCACGTGTTTATCAAGCTTGAAATTGGGAATCCCATAGATCATCAGCCCGCCGACCCGGTCATAGCGATCGTAGATATGTACGGCATAACCCAGTTTGCGCAACTCCTCGGCGGCGGCCATGCCGGCCGGTCCGGCACCGATGATAGCAACGGAAAAGCTATTTTCCTGATCGACACGAATGGGCTGCACCCAGCCTTGTTCAAACGCGGTTTCGGTGATGTGTTTTTCCACCTGGCCGATGGTGACCGATTCAAACCCGTGTTCGATGACGCAATTACCCTCGCAAAGCTTATCCTGCGGGCAGATGCGCCCGCAGATTTCCGGGAAATTGTTGGTTGCGCTGGCGATGGTATATGCTTCCTGCAAGCGGCCTTCGGCGGTTAGCATCAGCCAGTCGGGGATATTATTCTGCAGTGGGCAGTGGATCTGGCAGAAGGGGATGCCGCACTGGGAGCACCGCCCCGCCTGCGTGGCGGCGCGGTTTGGGTCAAACGGGGCGTAAATTTCTTCAAAATGCCGTTTGCGTGCCTCGGGCGTGCTAATGTCCGGGTGTTGTTGCGGCGTATTGATAAATTTCAGCAGCTTGTCCAAGCACCAGCTCCCTTTTTTTTTGCAATACAGCATAGCATGCGTACGGCGCCGGATGAAAGAAGATATTACGACGCTTTGCGGATCACCCGGTTCAGGGGGAACAGCACGGTGGCCTGCACCTTGCGGTCGCTGCCGGTATGAACCGTCAGGCCGCCGCCGTGCATGGAGATGATCAGCTGGCTGAGCGCAAATCCCAGCCCGACGGAAGGCTCCGAACGTTCGGCCGGCGACTGGCCCATATAAAAGCTGGGACTGGCTTCAAGCACCGGTGGCGGCGCTTCTTCGTGATAATAATGCTCGGGAATGGTGTATTCCATCCGGATCGCCATGCCGTCACGCTGCATAACGGTGCGGATACGGATGGTATCGCCCGCTTTCAGTTGCGCCGCCGCGCCGCTCATCAGGTTGAGCAGCAATTGCTTGATGCGCAGCTCATCGCCCCATAATTGCGGCAGGTTTTCATCGTAATCCTGCACCACTTCGATGGACTGGAAGCGGCTGCGCTCATGCAGGAGGCGGATGCACTTCTTGATAACCAGCGGCAGTTCCAGCTCATTTTCCTGCAGCACGAGCAGACCGGATTCCGCCCGCGAGATGTTCAACACGTCCTGCAGCAGGTCAATGATGGTGGCGGCCTGCCAATGCAGTTTTTCGGCGACATCGGTATATTTCTGGTTGCCCAGCGCGCCGAACAGCTCGTTATGAAAAGACTCGGCATATTCGCTGATGGCGGTGGCTGGCTGCATCAGGGCGGTGCCCACCTGCTCGAAAAACTGCGCTTTGATCTGGTTGGTCATTTCCGCGGATTCACGAATCTTGAGCAGTTCGATGTTTTTGGCGGTTAGTTCGCGCTCGATCCGCCGCCGCTCGTCGATATAGTCATGAATCCGACGGATTTCGTCCGCCAGCATCTCGATTTCAAGCGGTCCCTTATCGGTTTCATAGTCAAAGGAGCGGCCACGTACAATCTCAGCGGTGCGATCCGTCAAGGCAATCACCGGCTGGATAATTCGCTTGCGCACCGTCCACAAAATTGACACCAGAAAGATCGTGATAATGCCGATCTGCGCCAGGCGGGGCAGCAGAATGTCTTGTACCATGGCGCGACTGGCATTGGCATCATACCCGACGAAAATAATATACGGATATTGCCTGGATTTTTCATAATAGCCGAAGATGTTATCTTTATCCCAAAAGCTGGCGCGGGAATATACACCGCTTGGGTTCTCTTCAAAATTGATGTTGGCGAGCTCTTGTAACTCGAAATGTTTATCAAAAAAATGTGGTTTCTCCGAAATTTCGGTCAGCAGGGTGAACGCTGAGTTGGTGATGGCGAAATTGATTCCGTCCTGTTGAATGACTTTATGAATGGCGCGGCTGAATGAGTTAATATCAATACTGACTAACACCACGCCCTTAAAATTATCCTGATTATCGCTGATACCGATGGCGATCGGCATCACCCATTTTTCTGAGATCCGGCCTTCGATCGGCTGGCCGATATGAATCTCCCACGGCGTGGTGATGGCGCGCTTCATGTAATCGCGGTCGGAGACGTCCACCGGCTTGTCCAATAAGCCTTCCTGCGAACTGATCTGGATATTTTGCTCCGCATCAATCCAGAAAAACTCACTGTTACGGGGATAGCTTGATTTATCAAACGAATCGAACAGCTGGCGTATGCTCTGGCGGTCATCGGTGCCGTCGCTGCTGATCTGACGGGCGATGGATTCCAGCAAATAGGAGGCGCGCTCAATCTCGATGATTAAGGCGCGGTCGATGCGAACCGCCTCGTTTTCAAGCTGTTTGAGGATATCGGCACTATGCTCCTGATAGGTTTTATACGATACCCAGATGGAAACCAGAAACAGCATGAAGATAATCAACGCCGACAGCAGCGCGAAGTCACGATACAAGGAAGGTTTGGTGTTGATGTTGAACATGCGGGGCCTGATAATTTGTCACCAGCTTAAAAAGGGGGACGGTAAAGATCAATCAGTATGTATTATCTATTAGTCACGGCGGTTTTCACGCGAGTGCCACACGCGTAAAACCACCACATTGTTGCCTTCATCGATGACACGGCGTAAATATAGCATGTTTCCCAAACGGAACCAATAATTCCCGCCGCTGCGTGTCATCGTGTGCGTATCATCGTGCATCTGCCACCCGATATGTGGTGTCTGGGCCGTGTGATTGCCAGCGTCAATAATAGCGCTGGCGGCGCGGCCGGCAGCAAAGGGGTGTTTATGTTTCAAAAAATGAATCAGGCGCTCAAGATCGCCCAAGGCGGGACGCGTCCAGATTACTTGGGGCATGGCAGTTCATCATCGCTGCCGATACTATGCAGCCATTTGGCAACAGCTGCGTGGTAGGCGCCGTCTTTGAGTTGCCGAAACTGTTCATAACGCTCCATATCTTCTTTTTCTCAGCCAAATGAGCATCCTGACTTATGAGGAACTGTCAACCGCTCTAATAATCAGCTGATGAGCAGGCCTGCCCGTAGCTTCGGCCAGCGCTTCGAGCCGGGCGGCGGTTTCCTGATCCGGCGTGTAGGAAGGAATGGTCATAATATGATCAATATAAGGTTCGGAATAAGGTTCGGAGAAGCCTGACAAACTGTGCGCTGCACAAGGGATTAGCAGTTGCCACTGGCGCGAAACCTTGCTAGCTTCGCTTTCCGATTTTTGCAAACAACGCATGGGTAGACCGTGTCGGATGAGAAGACGGACCGCCAAAACGGCCAGGTTGATAAAGACATCCAGGACCTGGTAATCGAGCGAGATTCGGGGGCGCGGCAGCCGCGCGGTCTCGCCGGGCTGGTTTTGACACTGACCGCGCTGGCTTGGTCGCTGTTTCAGTTGTGGATTGCCTCGCCGCTGCCGTTTGAATTCGGCTTCTGGATTTTCAACGATACCGAGGCGCGTTCCATTCATCTGGCGTTTGCCCTGTTTCTGGCGTATACGGCCTATCCGACCTTTATCAGCTCGCCGCGGCATTATATTCCGATCCAGGACTGGATTCTAGCGCTGGTGGCCAGCTTTACCGCCGCGTATTTATACATCTTCTATCTCGAACTGGCCGACCGGCCCGGCATGCCCACCCAGACGGATATCATCGTCTCCTGCGTGGGGATTGTCCTGCTGCTGGAAGCCGCGCGCCGCTCTCTGGGCCTGCCGCTTCTGATCGTCGGCATTGTGTTTCTGGTTTATACGTTTTTCGGCTCGGCGGACTGGATGCCAAGCCTGATTCAGCACAAAGGGCAGTCGCTGGAAAAAGTCGCCTCGCATCAGTGGCTGTCAACCGAGGGCGTGTTCGGTATTGCGCTGGGAGTCTCAGCCAGTTTCGTCTTTTTATTCGTGCTGTTCGGCGCCTTGCTCGACAAGGCTGGGGCGGGGAATTATTTCATCAAAGTGGCGTTTTCGCTGCTCGGTCACCTGCGCGGCGGCCCGGCGAAGGCGGCGGTGCTGGCCTCCGGTCTGACCGGGTTTATTTCCGGCTCCTCCATTGCCAATGTGGTCACCACCGGCACCTTCACCATTCCGCTGATGAAGCGGGTCGGTTTCAGCCCGGAAAAAGCGGGTGCGGTGGAAGTGTCGGGCTCCATCAACGGTCAGATCATGCCGCCGGTGATGGGAGCGGCGGCGTTTTTGATGGTCGAATATGTCGGCATTCCCTATCAGGATGTCATCAAGCACGCCTTCCTTCCTGCGGTGATTTCCTATATCGCCCTGCTGTATATCGTGCATCTCGAGGCGCTGAAAAACAATATGCAGGTGCTGGAAAAACCGATTACCACTACGCTGAAACATAAATTGCTGGCCTGGGGTATCATCATCACCAGCCTGGTGATTTTCGCCTCGCTGGCGTTTTACGGCATTCGGTTTCTGAAAGAGGCGCTGGGCGAAAGCGCAGCCTATGTAATCGGCGGCGGGCTGCTTGCCGCTTATATCCTACTGGTGCGCTATGCCGCGCGTTACCCGGATCTGGAGCCGGATAATCCGGACTCCGAAGTGGTTAGTATGCCCGAAACCGGCTCGACCGTGAAAACCGGGCTGCATTTCCTGCTGCCGGTGGTGATTTTGATCTGGAGCCTGATGGTGGAACGGCTGTCGCCGGGCCTGTCGGCGTTTTGGGCGTGTGCGGCGATGATTTTCATCCTGTTGACGCAGCGGCCGCTGCTGTGTCTGTTCCGCAAGGAAAAAGCCTTCAGGCAAGCCTGTAAAAACGGCGTGATCGATCTGATGCAGGGGCTGATAGCCGGCGCGCGCAATATGATTGGCATCGGCGTGGCCACGGCTGCCGCCGGGATTATTGTTGGAACGGTGTCACTGACCGGTATCGGCCAGATCATGACGGAAGTGGTGGAGGCGCTGTCCGGCGGTTCGCTCGTGCTGGTGCTTATCTTTACCGCCATCATCAGCCTAATATTAGGTATGGGCTTGCCTACCACCGCCAATTATATCGTGGTCTCAAGCATCATGGTGATGGTGGTGGAGGAACTAGGGCAACAACACGGTTTGCTGGTGCCGGCGATCGCCATTCATCTGTTTGTCTTTTATTTCGGCATCATGGCCGACGTGACCCCGCCGGTGGGGCTTGCCTCGTTTGCCTCGTCGGCGATTTCCAAGGGCGATCCCATTCGCACCGGTATGCAAGGCTTCGTGTATAGCACGCGTACCGCTATTTTGCCATTTTTCTTCATTTTCAACACCGAGCTTTTGATGATCGGCGTCGATACGATTGGTCACGGGTTGTTTGTCTTCGCCTACGCCACGGTGGCGATTCTGGTGTTCTCGGCGGCGTTGCAGGGTTATTTTCTCACCCGCAGCCGCTGGTATGAAACGCTCATTTTGTTTGCGGTTGCCGTCAGCCTGTTTCTGCCGCGCATCGTCTGGGACCAGTTCTTTCCACCCTTCCAGGAAATGCCGGGCAAGGCGATTGAACAGGCAGTGATGGACACCCCGCCCGGTGAGGCGATTCGTATCAGGCTGTATGGTGAGAACGCCTTCGGCGAGATGGAATCGCGCTATATGCGCCTGACCGTTAAAGAAGGCGAAACCAGCGAGGAGCGGCTGGAGGAAATGGGGCTGGTATTACGCATCGAACCGCGCAAGAAAACCGACCGCGTATTTGTGGACGATGTGGTCTTTGCCAGCGAGGCGGATGTCAAGGGCGTGTTCTTTGATGACGAGATCACCACCGTGATGCGCCGTCAGGAACAGCCCAGCCGTCGCTTGCTTTATCTGCCGTCGCTGGCCCTGCTGGCCATCGTGGCTCTGATGCAGCGGCGGCGGATGCGGGAACGCGTCTTTGTGTTAAACGGAACGTAGGAGGGGTTATGTATCACCATATTTTATTGCCGGTTGACCTGAATGAGAAAAAACAGATGACGCTGCCGGTGGCGATTGAATATGCCAAGCAATTCGGCGCGCAATTACACGTGATGACTGTCGTGCCGGATTTCGGCATGAGCATCATTTCGCAGTATTTCCCCAGTAATGCCGATGATAAAATCATCGCCGGCGCCAAGGAAGCCCTGCATCAGTTTACGCAGAAACATATTCCCGAAGGCATCAGGGTGCAGCATATCGTGGCCCAGGGCACGGTTTATGAAGTGATTATCGACACCGCGCAAAAAATCAATTGTGACCTGATTATCATGGGCGCGCACCGGCCTGATTTAAAAGACTATCTGCTGGGCCCTAACGCCGCGCGCGTGGTGCGCCATTCGGACCGCTCGGTGCTGGTGGTGCGGGAAAATACCACAACCTCACCTTAAAGGGCTATAAAGCGCGTAAGCGCGCGATCGGCAGGTTGAGTGCGTCGGCGATGGCACGCGCTTTAACCAGTGTCTCCTCCCATTCCTGATGCGGGTCGGAATCGGCGACGATGCCGCCGCCGACCTGAAATTCAAAGCGATCGCCCTGAATGATGAGGGTGCGAATCACCACCGACAGATCGCATCCGCCCTGCGCGTCAAACCAGCCGATGGCCCCGCTATAGACCCCGCGCGCCATGCGCTCCTGCTCGGCGCACCACTGCATGGCGCGGATTTTCGGTGCACCGGTCATGGAGCCCGGTGGAAAGCAGGCGCGCACCACATTAAGTGTGTCGGCATCGGCGCGCCGTCGGCCGCTGATGGTGGAGACCATCTGGTGTATCGTGGCGTAGCGGCGGATGCCGTATAATTCATCCACCCGGATCGAGCCGGGCTCGCAGGCGCGCGCCAGATCATTGCGCATCAGATCCACGATCATCAGGTTTTCCGCACGGTCCTTGGCGCTTTCATACAGTGCATCGCGCAGGGCGTCATCCGCGGCAGGGGTTGCGCCGCGCGGGGCCGAGCCCTTGATCGGCTGCGCCGTCACATGGCCGGAGGCATCCATCCGGATAAACCGTTCCGGGCTTGAGGAGATGACCGCCGTGTCCTTGTATTGTATGTAAGCGCTGTAGGGTGCCGGGCTACGTTCGCACAGCCGGGCGAACAGCGCGAACGGATCGGGCGACTCGGCGAAGCGGCCATAAAATTTGCGGGTCATGTTAGCCTGATAGAAATTCCCGGCGCGAATCTGCTCCAGCGTGCGCTCGATCATACGTAAATACGCGGCTTTACTGAAATTGGAGTGCAGTTCGGCGATTGCCGGGGCGGGCTCAAGCGGGGCAGGGCGCGCCGTGGGTAAAGCCGGCCGGTCACCATGCTCACAGTCGATGCGCTGCTGCTCATGGTCAAAACGCAGCACCGATCGCGGCTGCATCCACCAGCTATCGGGCAGCGTGAGCGGTCCGGGCGCATCAGGCGGCAAGGATTCCAGCGTATGGCGCAGCCCATAACCCAGCCAGCCAAGCACCGGCCGGGCGGCAGGCAGCTGAAACATCGCACCCTGAACAATCTGTTCCGGGTTGGTGGCCAGATAGGAATAGCGCCCCGAATCGGGGGTGTGCAGGCCGGAATATAGCAACACCATCGGTTCGCCGCGCCGGGCCACCGGGCGGGCGAGGGCAAGCGGGTCCTGCCAGGGCAGTGCGCTCATGCGCACTCCCGGGCGATATCATCGGCATAATGCGCCTGCAGGGCCTGCAGACGTGGGTGTGTGGGCGGCCAGCGCCACCCCTGCGGTTGCAGCGCCTGCACCGGCCACAGGCCCACCCGGCAATTGCTCAGCCAGACACATTCCGCGGCCTGCAGGGCCGCAAGCGGCGCCTGTACTTCGCGCACCGGCGCCAGCCGCATAATCGCCGCGCGGGTGCTGCCCATAACGCAGCCGGTGGACAGGCCCGGGGTATAAATGGTGGCATCGGCCAGCCAGAACAGGTTGGCGCTGGTGGCCTCACAGAGATGACCGGCGTCATCAAGCAGCAGTCCCTCATCGCATTGCCTGGCGTGTGCTTCCAGCAAGCCCAGCGTGCTGGTCAGCCCCTGGCTCGATTTGACATGGGTGGGAAAGGCCGCCGGCGAGGGGCGGCGATAGGTGCCCAGCCACAGGGTGGCCGGTGCGCAAGGCGGCGGGACCGCCGGCAGCGGCTCGATGATGAGGCTCGCCCGGATACCTGCCGCCGGCAGATAACCCCGGCTGCCCACGCCGCGGCTGACGGCCAGCCGGATAAACCCCTCTGACAGATCATTGCGGGTGATGAGTTCCTGCAACAGCCTGTCCCACGCCACCTCCGGCGGGTCGATGGCAAGCGCCTGCAGGCCCTCGCGCAGACGGGCAAGGTGCCACGCGCCCTGATAGAGGCGGCCGTGATGCACGGCGATGGTCTCGAACACGCCGTCACCGAAACGAAACCCGCGATCGGCCACAGGGACTGTCGCCTCGCCGGCTGGCACCCATTCGCCGTTGACATAAACCGTATCAGACATAATTGACTTGCTTTATAAGCCGAGATGCCCCAAACCACTAGGAAATTCAGATCATGACGTATTATCCGGCCACATTGCAACTAAATCGGTTACGCCTGTGCGTGCATCTGGGCGTTCCCGAAGATGAAAGCGCGCAACCGCAGACGGTGGAGGTGGATATCCATTTTTTCCTGCCCGCACTGCCTGAATGCGTCGAAAATGATCACAGCGAGCAGTATATCTGCTATGGGACGTTAAGCGACGCGCTCATCCGTTTTGTTAAAGGCAAATCGTTTCATTTGATCGAATATCTCACGCATCAGCTTTATATTCAGACGCGCGAGTATCTGGCGGAGTGTTTTGACGCAGACCGTGCGCAGGCCATTAAAATTCGCGTGCGCCTGCATAAAATCGCCTCGCCGGTGCCTGCTTTATCGGGCGGCGCGTCGTTCATCTATTCCGACCTGCCGCAAGCGGAGAATGGGTAGGCATTATGGCGGTGGTATTTATCGGGTTGGGCAGCAATCAGGGTGACAGTGAGGAGCTGATCGGCCAGGCGCTCTTGCATCTGCGCGCGTTGCCGGATGTGAAGGTGGTGGCATTGTCGCCGCTGTATGAAAGCCCGGCCCTGCTGCGCGCAGGCGACCCGCCCGAATGGGATAAACCGTTTTTAAATGCGGTGGCGGCGCTGCATACCGGTTTGCTGCCACACAGCCTGCTGGACATATCGTGCGAGATTGAATATGGCCTCGGCCGCCAGCGCAAAGGCGATTGGTCCCCACGTCCGATTGATCTGGACATACTCGCTTATGACGATCACGTATTGGACAGCGACGCTTTGACATTGCCGCATCCGGGCGTGCCGGCGCGTGATTTTGTTCTTTTGCCCTGGCGTGATATCGCCCCGGAGTGGCGCTACCCTGCGCCGGGCCCGGCGCAGGGCAAAACCATCGCGCAGCTATGCGATGCGCTTGAGTCCACCACCGCGATCAGACGGCCTGACGATGACGAAACTGCTGGGTATCCTCAACCTCACGCCTGACTCGTTTTCGGATGGCGGGCAGGCAGACGTGCCAGAACAGGCGCTTGAACGGCTGGAACGGCTGATCGACGCCGGGGCTGACGGCGTGGATATCGGGGCGGAATCTACCCGGCCGGGGGCAACGCCGCTGTCGCCGGAGCAGGAATGGGCCCGGCTGGAGCCGGTGCTGGCACGCGCAGTCGCACGTTGCCAGGAGGCGGGCGTGCTGGTCAGCCTTGATACGCGCCACGCCGAAAGCGCCGCCCGGGCGCTCGCGCTGGGTGTGGACTGGATCAACGACGTCAGCGGGTTTCGCGACGAGGCGATGATCCGCGTGGTCGCCGAGAGCACCTGTCAGCTGGTGCTCATGCATGCGCGCGCCATACCGGCCGATCCCAACGACACGCTGCCTGAGACCGACGATCCGGTGGCGGCGGTTGATGCCTTCTTCCGCAGCCAGCAGGCGCGCCTGGCGGAATATGGCGTCGCGCCCGAGCGCTTAGTGTATGATCCGGGTATCGGGTTCGGCAAAAGCGCCGTGCAATCGCTCGCGCTGCTGGCCCGGCTTGATGAACTGGCCCCGTTGCCGTTGCTGATCGGGCATTCGCGCAAGTCCTTTTTGTCATTGTTTACGGATAAACCTGCCGCGGCGCGCGATGAGTTGACGCTGGCCGTTTCCGGCCTGCTGGCGCAACGGCATATCCCGTGGTTGCGCGTGCATAACGTGGTGCGCCACCGGCTTCTGTTGAACAGGCTTGAGTGATGAAGCAAAGCGCTGCGTTAACCGCTGTTCTGTCCCAACTGCCCCATTCCGACCCGGCGGACATCGATCTGTCGCTCGGGCGCATTGCCCGCTATCTTGAGGCGGCGGGCACGCCGCAGGCGCACATCCCGCCGGTAGTGCATGTGGCGGGTACCAATGGTAAAGGCTCCACCATCGCCTTTTTGCGCGCCTTGTGCGAGGCGCAGGGTCAGCGTTGCCACATCTTTACCTCGCCGCACTTGATACGGTTTAACGAGCGGATTATCGTAGACGGCGATGAAATCAGTGATGAAGCGCTGATTCCGCTGGTCGAGGCAATTATCGCGCGTCAGGCAGCCTATCCGCTCACTTTCTTTGAGGCCAATACGGCGGCGGCGTTTGCCGCCTTTGCGGCGTATCCGGCGGATGTCACCCTGCTCGAAGTGGGGATGGGCGGTCGCTTTGACGCGACCAACGTGATTAATCGGCCGGCGGTGAGTATCATCACGCCGGTTTCGATGGACCATGCGGAATATCTCGGTGATACCATCGCTAAAATCGCCTATGAAAAAGCAGGGATTTTAAAACCCGGCGTGCCGGCCGTGATCGCGCCGCAAGCCCCGGAGGCGATGGCGGTGATCGCGCGCGTGGCGGCTGAAACCGGCACGCCGCTGTATCCGGTTAGCGAAGCGGATGTTAAGGCATTACAAGCGACAGTGTCGCAGTTGTCGCTGCCGGGTGCGCATCAGTGGGTAAATGCCGCCGCCGCCGTGAAGGCGTGGGAGTTGCTGGCTAAGGCCACGGATAGCACGGCTGCCGATGAAAACTGGCAGCAGGCCCTGGCCAGCGCCCGCTGGCCGGCGCGTTTGCAGCCTATCACCAGAGGGCCGCTGCGCGATGCGCTGCCCGCACATGTGAGCGTGTGGCTTGACGGCGGGCACAATCCGGCCGCCGGCGAGGCGCTGGCCGACTGGCTGGGCGGGCAGCCCGCACCGGCCGTCATTTGCGGTATGACCAAGCACAAAGATGCTGCCGCTTTTTTAAAACCGCTTGCCGAGGTCAGCCGGTTGCTTTATGCGGTCCCTATTGAGGCCGAGCCTGAGGCTATGCCGGTGGACCGGCTGGTGGCAGCTGCCTCGGCGGCAGGCATCACTGTGCGGCCATGCGCATCCCTGCTGTCGGTGGTTGAGGCGGCCGCAACGGCCGGCGCGCGGACGATTCTTATCGGCGGATCGTTGTATCTGGCGGGCCGGGTGCTTGCCTCGGAGGTATAAACGCACCATAATAGGGCGCATCACAAGGGAGAAACCGTGGTGGGACGATCTGAAGAAAAGCGCATCAACCAGCGATTGATGCAGTATTGGGAGCAAAAGCGCAACGGACGCTTGTTTCCGCTGGAAGCGGACATTGATCCCGATGAGATTACCGAATTATGGCCGAACTGTTTTCTGGTCCGCGTCGACGATGATCATGTCGATGACATCGGCTCCGAATTCAAGTATACTTATCTCGGGCAGTCGCTGATTGATGCGTATGGCGATGATCTGGTCAACAAGCAGGTGCTGGAAAAGCTGGTTTATCCGAGCAACCTGCCGCTGATTAAGCGATTTAAGGAAATCGTTAAAACAAGTCAGCCGGAAACGGAAGAATCTGAATTTACTAATATTAACAATATGCTGATTAAATTTCGCTCCTGCATGATGCCGCTGGGGCGCGATGAACACCATATCGGGTTCATTATCGGTGGCATGAAATGGAAAGCCTTTTAACGAGTCGACGATGACAGAACGCAACGGCATAAATCTGAACGAGTTGAACGGAGTGAACGGGCATCACCAGGATGAACACGCGCCGCTTTCGGCGTTGACCATCCATCACAAACGCTTCGCCTTCAGCGACAAGCCGCTTTATCGCGTGTATAGCTCGCCGGATCACTTCAAACTGGTGGAAGCGGATTCGGCGTATGAAGCCTATCAGAACGCTGATGTCGCCCGGCCCTTTAAAATCGAGCAAGAGACGTTTTACCGTTACCTGGTATTGAAGCCCGACCAACTGGAAGACGGCGGCAGCGACGCCGTACAGACCGATCCAGAACTGCCCGATGAAGAAGAGATGAAAACCCTGCTGTTTGCAGCTCTGGACGAATCCGGCGAGGGCGAGTCGCATGAGGTGCCGTTTGAAGAAATCATGATTACCGATTTGCAGGCGGAATCAAAATCCGAAGTGGCGTTGCAGCAGCCGGCACCAGCACCGCGGCCTGCGCAGCCGCCAAAAGCCCAAACCAAGCCAGAACCCAAATCGGAACCAAAAGCCGAAGCTAAACCGGAAGCCAAACCGGAAGCCCGGGAGGAACCAATGGCGCCCCCGCCTGAGCCGGCTCCGCAGGCATCGCCGGAAGCGCCGCCTCCGGTGCAGGACGCGCCGCAGCCAGCAGCCCGGCCAGTGCAGGAAGGCCTCTCACCCGAAGAAGTTGAGGCGTTGCTCAACGGCAAAGCGGATATGTAACGGGCGCGTAACAGGCCCTGGATCAATGCGGGCCAAACATGCAAGCGGTTATAAAATCACAGGCCTTACCTGGCGCGGCTGCCGCTTGATGCCACCCGTGAGTTTTGCGCTGGAACGCAGGGAACAATCTCTTTGCTACTCCACTTTGACCTAATGTCATTCACGCACCACCCTTTCGTACCTTCCTCACCAATTGGATAGGTGCGCCTCGTGCCGTTAAATGAAATGTCACGTTTTCCGGTCTCATAAACCTGATACGGGCGAATCCTTAAACCTGCTTCGCGTGCATACTCCCTGACGGGGTCTGGAACATTCACCCCCTCCCGTATGATTTGACCTGCTTGTAATTGCCGTTCATCGGGGGCGGCTGCCGCGGCTGTGCGGGTTTGTTGACCGCTTTCGGGGCCGCTTTCAGTTGAGATCGGATTACCTTCATCATCGATGATCGGCTCTAAATCCGGTAATGCCGCTCGCTGTGCCATTTGCGTGCCTTTATCAGGGGCAGGCGGCTCCATCAATTCCAAAGCCGGTAATGGCCTTGTCCCGGTTTGCTGTGCTATTTGCTTCGGAGCTTCTATCGGTTCTGCCGGTTTATCTTGAGACGGTGGTTCGGACGCGCCGGGAGATGCGCGCCACCATGGGGTTGTTAAATTATATATGTCAACGGGACCAACTGCTACCTGTTGCTTCTGACTGTCAAGCGTGTCCGGCTGATCAAGCTTTCTTTGCCATCTGGCTATCTCACCCTGCGTCGCATCGTCTAGACACTTGGCATATAGCTGTTGTTCGGTTTGTCTGGTGATCGTGTCGTTGCGGGTGAGGTCTGTCCAAGCAAAGTAAGTGGGGCCGACAACACTTCTTTCTAACTGGCCAACATCCGGGTCTTTATACCCCTTGCCATCAGGCGCTGATAAAAATGCCTGATCTTCTTCATGACGCCCCAGGCGCCGATCACGCATGACCCGAAGTGCTCGCCGCTCCACCTCTTGTGCTTTTGAAGCCGCTTGAGACTCGCAGTATGCCTCGCGATCCTGCTCGCTGACGGCGGATTCAGATGCGTCTGTATGATTATTAGATACCATATATTAATTTATCATTAACTGGCATTTAGGTCAAATAGTTTCAGCCGAAGCAGCAAAAATTACAATAATTCATAATTCCTTCTCTATTTTAAGAAGGTAGGCTATATAACAGTAAATATATATCTTTATTTAACAATGAAGAATCTGGCGAGGCATTGTTGATCAAGAATGTGCAGGTTGCAGAACGTGCCGTATTGCGCCTGATTGATGTGCCGGGCACTGATGGCCAGTTTAATGCGCTGGTATCATTCACCTTCAAGCTTGGCAGCGGCGCACTCCAGCGCTCTACCCTCTGGCGAAAAGTGAACCGCGAAAAACATGATGAAGCGCCAGAACAGTTGCTGCGCTGGGTCCGAGTTGGTGGCCGAAGGCTGAAGGGGTTGATAAGACGACGTGAGGCAGACGCACAGCTTTATATAGGCTAGCCTGCCTTCTGTAACTGTTCCATGTTCCACTCAGGGAATGGGTCGGGTAGTTTCTCCCAGCTTTTCCATTCTTGCTGCATCTCTGCATCTGTTAGCAGACAGGCATCCAGTTGCTGACGAATCGCAGACTTATCCATACCCGCGCCAATAAAAACCATTTCCTGTCTGCGGTCACCGAACGGTTCGCTCCAGATTTCATCCAGCATCTTGCGCCAGACCTCATCCTGCGGCCAACGGTCTTTCGGGACGTTTGCCCACCAGCGCCCAGCCGCTTGATGGCGTAATAATGCACCAGCAATTGCAAGCTCCCCCACCCAGTGCATACGGCTGGCCAGCCAGAAAAAGCCTTTGGCACGAATCACGCCGGGATGTGATTTTTGCGTAAACGCATAGAAGCGCTGTGGGTGAAATGGTTTGTTCGAACGGTACACAAAACTGCTGATACCATACTCTTCTGTTTCCGGCGTATGCTCACCCATCAGTTCTTTATACCATCCGGCCATGGTTTCTGCTTTGGCAAAGTCAAACAGGCCAGTGCCCATAATGTCGCTTAAAGCCACTTTTCCATGATCGGTATAGATGATGCGTGCTTCTGGATTCTGCGCCTTGACGATCGCGGTGACAATATCCAATTGGTCTTTTGTTACCAAATCGCATTTATTGATGACGATCACATTGGCAAATTCCATCTGCTCGACCAACAGATCAACAAGCGTGCGTTGATCATCATCACCAAGAGACTCACCACGATCTTTGAGAAAATCCACCGAACTGTAATCAGTCAGCAGGTTGGCGGCATCCACTACGGTCACCATGGTATCCAACTCGGCTACGTCAGATAGGCTTTCGTCATTTTCATCGCGGAAATCAAACGTGGCCGCCACTGGCATCGGTTCGGAAATGCCGGTGGATTCTATCAGCAGATAATCAAACCGACCATCTTCGGCAAGTGTTCGCACCTCCTTGAGCAAATCTTCCCGCAACGTGCAGCAGATACAGCCATTGGTCATTTCCACTAGCTTTTCTTCAGTACGACTTAAATTCGCGCTGCCATCGCGCAAAAGCGTTGCATCGATATTCACCTCACTCATGTCGTTGACAATGACGGCGACACGTTTGCCTTCACGGTTGTTCAATACATTATTGAGAAGCGTGGTCTTACCCGCACCCAAAAATCCAGATAATACGGTTACAGGTAGACGATTATGCACTGGCAGCCTCCGTTTTCACATTATGTTTACGAAGTTCAATTTCAGCGCGAATATTACGGGCAGCTTGAACCATATTAGATAGCGCGGGCTTTACCTCATTCCAATTACGGGTTTTCAGGCCGCAATCCGGATTGACCCAGACCTGCTTCTCATCCAGCACTTTCAATGCCTTATGCATGAGCTTCTCCATCTCCTGCGTTTTTGGAATACGCGGGCTATGAATGTCATACACGCCTGGCCCAATTTCGTTCGGATATTTGAACTCCACGAATGCATCGAGCAGCTCCATCGCTGAGCGGGAGGTTTCAATCGAAATGACATCCGCATCCAGATCAGCAATCGAATCGATGATATCGTTGAATTCTGAGTAGCACATATGGGTGTGAATTTGAGTGGTATCTTCAATGCCTGATGATGCAATACGGAAGGACTCAACCGCCCACGCAAGATAATCAGAGCGATCAGATAGACGAAGCGGTAAACCTTCACGGAAGGCTGGCTCGTCAATCTGAACAACATGAATACCTGCGCTCTCTAAGTCTTTTACCTCATCGCGGATGGCCAGTGCAATTTGCTTGCAGGTTTCTGAGCGCGGCTGATCGTCACGCACAAACGCCCATTGCAGCATCGTCACCGGTCCGGTAAGCATGCCTTTGACAGGTTTTTTCGTTAGGCTTTGCGCGTAGGCCGACCAGCGCACCGTCATGGGTTCGGGCCGAGAAACGTCACCGTAAATGATCGGCGGCTTCACGCAGCGAGAGCCATAGCTTTGCACCCAGCCATTGTGAGTGAACGCATAGCCTTCGAGCTGCTCACCGAAATATTCCACCATATCATTACGCTCATATTCGCCATGCACCGGCACATCAATACCGATCTCATCTTGCCATGCGATTAACTCCTCTGTGCTTCTGGACAGAAAGGCGTCATAGTCCTCCTGCGAAATGTCACCCTTTTTGAATTTGGCGCGCATTTCCCGGATTTCCTGCGTCTGTGGGAAAGAACCGATGGTGGTGGTCGGCAATAAAGGAAGCGCCAGAGCTTCTTCTTGTATTTTAATGCGCTGGTCAAACACAGAGACTCGCTTCGCATCATCG
>CAZMBI010000009.1:46138-86843 GCA_964564675.1 uncultured Azospirillaceae bacterium | reverse complement strand
TGAATCATCATAACATCCCTCATTTTATGGAAGCAAACCTGATGCCGGGTCTTCGTAAAGGTTATTTCTATAGATCATGCGCACTGAATTTAGGCCTGACCTATAAAGAGATGATTCTAAAGATTGCGCATAACGGTTTAACATTAAGCGGCGATCGGTAGCGGCTCCCACTGGAAGATTTTTCCATTCAAAGCGGGAAGCGACTTGAATATAATTGCTCAATCCTGTAAAGCATTAATAAATTGCTATGCGGTTCGAGGTTAGTCCGCGCCAGAGCACCATTTGGGTGTTTTGTTAGCATCAGCGAAAAGATTGAATGGGTAACGTGGCTTGCATAGAGTTTTTACAATGGCTCGCTTAAAACCACTGAACTCAGACTATGGAGCTTCACTAAGAATTAAGTCTGTACATCAATATTCTCATGCGCTACCCAATGATACATATTTTGTATCACAAGAAATAAAAGCCTGGCGCCATCCTTAGTCTTAGTTTTTTTGTAGAATACTATCATACTCAACTGAATATATTGGAGTTTTTGCATGAAAATCAAGGATCGCACTGAATTTAAAACGAAAGCGCCTGTGATGACATTCGCGCCGGAAGATATGGTGATTCAGGCAGTTAAGGCCATGTCTGAAAAGAATTACGGCGCAAGTGTGATAGTTGATGCTGAACAAAAGCCCGTTGGAATTGTCACCGAGCGTGATTTTATGCGCCGTCTTCTTGCAAAAGGACTGGATGCGAATACCACACCTATATCTCAGATTATGTCATCAGATCTGAAACTCGCATCTGAAGATGATGCGGTTGTGGACTGGTTGCGCATTATGTCGAATGAGCGTTTTCGTCACTTACCCATAGTGGATGCGCAGGGAAAATTAGTGAATCTTATGTCACAGGGCGACCTCGTTTCCTACACCTGGCCGCAGCTCATAGGTAAAATCAAAGATAGTGCTGTAAAATCATTTATGGAGCGGTTCCATCTGCATTTGTTATTAGGAGGTTTTATGCTTTACAGCCTTCTTATTATCATTGCGATAAAAGTGATGGAATAATTCGCCACGCCTCAGAGAATACACCATTTAGTTAATGCATCATACGTCTTGATACGTCTTGGTTGTACGTAAAATGACCACTTTATGCCTCTTTTTGGTTCGGACACAGTTTGCCGCCTGGCAGCAAACATGCAAATAATTTAGTTGCATTATACTCCAAATTTCGGCTGATCTCACCTGCCAGCTTTTCAAATACTGTCTGCCCTGCTCCCTTTTTCCGCTCCTAAAAAATTTATTGGAAACCGTTGCCCTCTAATTGTGAATCTGCGCCGAATAGCTTATGATCCCGCTGGGAAAAAGTGAATGCCGCATTTCAATTTACGTTATTTCATGCAAACGATGGGCAAAGAGCGGGGGCGCGATATATTCCTCCTGCAAATCGGCGCCATGGATGGCAAGACCTTCGACCCAATGCACGAATATATCACGCAGTTTCGCTGGCAAGGCTTGCTGGTCGAGCCGGTAAAGGAGCATTTCGCTGCACTCAGTGCCCTGTATAAAGACCATGAAGGCATGGCGCTGGCAAACGTCGCGGTTGGTGAGCATGACGGCCTCGCTACGCTCCACCGTATTAAAAATGAAGATGTTGCAAGGAAACGTGTGCCGCACTGGGGCCTGGGGCTTGCCTCCTTGTACAAAGACAGGAATGCGCTGGCCTTCGCCGAGGTGGAACCCCTGATGATCGAGGAAGAGGTGCCCTGCCTGCGGCTGTCCACACTGCTTAAATCCTATGCTGTGCCGCGCATAGATATCCTGCAGATTGATGCCGAAGGACATGATTATCACATATTGAAACAGTTGAATTTTAATAAATATCATCCCCTGGTCATTAATATGGAAATCGTTAATATTCCCAAAGCGGAACAAACGGCCTGCAAACACCTGTTGGACGCACAAGGATATCTTTATAGCAAGGCGGGGTATGATATGCTTGCCGTGTCACCGCAATTTTTTCATCAGCTTATGTAATTTATGAGGAGTACGGTTAAATGGTTTTGACACGTTTAATTTACGCAAGCCGCCCCGCCAAGCATCTGACTCCGGAAGATGCCGGTCAGATTCTTGATGTCTCAAGACGTAACAATGCGAGAGATGGTATAACCGGTCTTCTTTGTTTTAATCAGCACTATTTTTTCCAATGCCTGGAAGGGGGACGACAGATCGTAAACACTACATATCATCGCATCGCGCACGACGACAGACATAATGATATACTGTTAATATCCTATGTTGAAGCGGATGAACGCATGTTTTCCGAATGGAAGATGGCTTATGTTCATCTCGACGATACAGTTAAAGAATCGCTGTTCGCATACCATGCGACTGTAGAATTTAATCCATATGATATTTCTATGAAATCTGCTGATAAAATGATGATTGCGCTCTCAAAATCGTTAAGTGCCATTTAGGGCCCGTTGACATTAAGCACATGGAAGCTGGCAGAATCCATTTTATTCACCACTTTCACCGCTTTTAAAAAATCATTTACCCTTTAACCTTAGTGTTATAGCCTTATGTCTTGTCTAAGTGATAATTAATTTGGTACGCGCCATGTCCTGTCGTTTTTACTTGCCCGCTGCCCTGCTCGCGCTGAGTGCGCTGGCGGCATGCGATTCTCAACCCTCCTCCGGCTCTCGTGCGAACTGGTCGGACCTGCATTCCCAGCCGCCTGCCCAACGTCAGCAACCAACCAATCGGGCGGATGATTTCGGCTCCTGCCGGGCGGATGATCTGCCGAATTTCAGTTGTGATTGAGGCCGAGCCCCTCCAGCGAATGCCAGTCCGGGCTTTACTATCGTAGTAAACCTGCTATGTAAAAGCGAATGAGTCTCAATCATAGCTCCCGCATCCTCGCCATCGATGCCCTACGCGGTGTGGTCATCTTGTTGATGCTGGTCGATCATGTGCGTGAATTTTTCTATTTGCATCTGCAAGTCGGTGACCCGATGGATATAACGGCGACTGCGCCGGAGCTGGCCGCCACCCGCCTGACTGCTCATATCTGTGCACCAGTGTTTGTTTTCTTAAGCGGCTTATCGGCGTATCTGTACGGGCAGAAACAGGCAAGTCGTCGCGCACTATCCCGCTATTTATTAGCGCGTGGCCTGTTTCTTGTCGCACTGGAAATAACGGTGATCACCTTCGCCTGGCGGTTCCAGATTCCGCCGACCATGATCTTTTTGCAGGTCATTTGGGTTATCGGCCTGAGCATGATCACGCTGAGCGCCCTCATCTGGCTGCCGATGCCGGTGATCATTGCCCTCGGTCTGGTGATCGTCTGTGGCCATAACATGCTGGCATCCATGGCATTCGCCCATGATTCGCCGTGGTTTATCCCCTGGGCGATTCTGTATGACCGCAGTATCATACCGCTGACGGACAGTATCAGTGCCCGCACCTCCTATCCACTACTGCCATGGATAGGCGTCATCGCGCTGGGGTATGCAAGCGGGCGGTTGTTCGGCTTGTCGGAAACCGACCGCCGCCGCATTCTGATAGTCGGCGGCCTGGCAATGCTGGCGCTGTTTGTCATCCTCCGCGCCACCAACCTGTATGGCGAGACGCAGGGCTGGCAGGCGATGGAAAGCGGTCTGCTGAGTGCCCTGTCATTTCTCAATCTAACCAAATACCCGCCGTCGCTGCTGTTCCTCCTGGCAACATTAGGGCTGGCGGCGCTGATCCTCGCTTGGTTTGAGTGGCTTCAGGCGCGCGAGCCACACTGGATGCGCCCCCTTGTCACCTTCGGGCGCGCACCGTTGTTCTTCTATGTCAGCCATTTATACCTGATCCACCTGCTCTATCTCATGGCGCTGGAGACATTGGGCGCCAATCAGGGCGAACGCTATGGATTTGAATCGGTCAGCTTTATCTGGCTCACCGCTGCTGCCCTCACGCCGCTGCTTTACGCACTATGCCGCTGGTTTCTGGACTATAAACAGGCACATCGGGAGCAACGCTGGTTAAGCTATTTTTAGCAAATACCGGCTTTTTTTGACGATTCGATGACATTCCTGCTTCCTGGCCAGTTTGCGATTGCAATTAATTCGCAATTGTATCATACGCTCCTGGTTAAGACTTATTCTGAAAATCTTAATCTATCCGGTTTAACCTACATAATGTGCATATGACCCAGACACCATCAGATAAAACCTCTATGACAGAATGGAACGCAGCCAAAATCCTATCTGAACTGTTTGGCAAGGATGTATTAACAGATAAGGATTGGGAATCGCTGGCACAATATCCCCCAAAAGGCTACGATTCAAATGGTACCAAAGCCGATATTCGCCCCAGTGTGTTCGAGCAGTTACAGGCAGAGCGGCAAAAAGCTGCTCAGTCAGGAGATAATAACGACCTCTATCCAAACGAAGCAATAGACAGCGCCAGAAATCTGTTATTTTCGATTATACGTGCCAAATTCTCAGACCCATCTGTCGTCGATAAGGTGCTTGCGCGATTTGATGATCCGTCGATTGCAGACAAAATAGACGTGATGCGAAATACGCTGGCGGCCTATCAGCGCATGATGGAAAAGCATCACTCGCTTTTATTAAGCGAACGGATGGAGAAATCCAGTTTTATTGAAACAAACAAACTTACAGGTCAACCCAGCAAACTGGAGAAACTGAAAAAATTCCGTGATATTGCTGCCGGTTTTCCCTACGCCGGTAATTATGACAAGCTCATTAATGCCGAGATACAGCTAATCAAAGACCCGATGTATCCGGCCTTCCTGCGAGTCGATGACTTGCCCCCGCATAGTGAGACAGAGAAAGACTCTATCACAGCAGGTATTGAGAAGATAAAGGTAGCAGCATCCGGATTAATTGACGTGCTGAACGGATCTAATTCACTGGAACACAACGTGGAATATCTGGACAATAAACATATTACCTTTGCGGGGAGCGGCGCCATACCCGCGACCGGTATTCTGCTCCATCTGGAAACCGGAGCCAGAATCAATCTGATCGATATGGATGAAGAGGCGATCACTCTTTCGCGTCGTCTGATAAAGAATCTGGAAGAAATAGGCGTTGTTGAAAAAGGAGCCATTAACATTATTCATGGCAATGTGAAGGAATTATATTACCAGAAAAATCCGGATCAGAATCTAGATGCGCTGCACACAGGAAAAGAGGTTAATGGATGCATTACTGATATAGACAAGAAAACTACCGGATTCTTAAGCAAGCGGTCAAAAAATAGGAATGGACAGGTAACCGCAGCCGATGATTTTCATTATGAAGCAAAATACTCATTGCCTGATCGCAATACCCCCTATGCGATTAGTTTTATCGGCTATAAGCAGGCGGTTGATGACAACGGTGAGTCTTATCTGCTCACACATCAGATTTATTACGATAAGGATGAGGGATGGAAGCGGTCGAAGGATAGACGACTGGTTCCAACGGATGTGCTTTCGTTTGCAGCCATGATTCCTGAAAAAGATCGCCTTGATACCATGAACAGGGTTCTGGAACAGGTTACACTGCCGGAAGCAATTGTCATGCGTACGGTTAATAAAGATCTGAATCAGATTTTATACCCGCGTACAAATTCTAACGTTTTTTCCAGCCTGAGAGCCCCATTTTATGGGGAAGTTGATATTAAAGACACGACCAATAATATTGAAGTATATTATCCACTTATTCATCGGGCGTTGCGAAACCATTACCCCGAAGACAGAAAACAACTTTTTACCGGTGATCAGACAGGCGACATAGGCGAATATTTAGATAAAATCACTCAGGCCATAAACAAAACGACGACCAAGCTGGGGCGAGTAAAAAAACTGATGGAAAACAAAGAGCTTAGCGATATTCATACGCTGATTGGCTCGGATTTATTTGGCCAGGAACGTGATATAAGCCGTTAAATCAGAACGTTGATAAAAAAGGCACTCGTTGTCACAAAACCCTCATATTCGGCTGTTAATCTAATAAAAGCTTTTTTGTAAGCCGAAACGGAGAAATAGTGACTACTGTCTCACAGGTGCAGCACAACGGTAAACTGAGAGCCGCTGCCTTATCCGCCGTCATTGAGGATGAGGCGGGCGGCACGTTCCGGGCACGTCTGGTGGCACAAGACAGTACACCGCAAGGGGCACTCGCCGATCTGCCCAATCAACTGCGTGCACATGGCTTCACCGATCTGTTCATCGATGTCTGGCAAGGCAAGCATATACTGGTAGTCAGCGAGCTAAACCAGGAACGCCAGCAACACTTGCTGCGCCTGCTTCAGGAACAAGGACTGCTATCTCCCAGTGATGTGCAGTATAATGTTGCGGGTGCCATCGACCTGGTGAAGGAGAACCTACGGCGTGATAGTTTGAAGTGGTCAGGGCGGTTTTCCATGATAGCCAGCGGCGCCACCGCTGCCGCCGGCTGGGCGCAGAAAGACTGGAATCGTGTATTTACTGGGGCCGGCTTTGCGTTGGCCAACAGTCTGATTGCTATCTATGGCAACGGCAAAGGTGAAATCGATTTCGATCAGATATTTCGGGATACACAGGCCTATATGGAGGCGAACGGGATAGCGCTTCCACAAACCGTACCGGACAAACCTCAGCGCAATACTTTTGAGAAAATTGAATATTTCGTTTCCCGCCATCCGGTCGATATTACCTACAGTATAGGAGCGCTCAGCGGACTAAGTAACCTGCGATCAGGCATAGGCGATTATCAACGTTCGGGGGCAGGTATCAGCCGCATATTACAAGGAGTGATCGGAACCAGCGGTTCTGCCGGTGTGGTGCTGATTCCTGAAACAAAAAATAAGCAGCAGGAAGACAATAAAGACTTGCACTATTATCTTCAACATCCGCTGGAAGCACCGAAAGGCGTATTCGATTTTGTCTTTTATTCACCCATGCGTTTCAAGGGAGTCTCCAGCAGTTTTTATGGTCTGCTTAACCTGACTGACTCATTTGAAGAAAATAAGAAAATGCGTGTATGGAGGCAGAACGGAGGAAAATACAAAGGTAGTACAATGCAGCAACTACAATCCGAGTTGGAAGAACTGTCTAAAAGTTCGTCGATGAAACGTATGCCAAGCAAATCGCTGGAACGTGCAGTGGAAATACGTAAGGGCATAGGAGAACTTAAACGCCTCAAAACCATTTCACATACCTTCTGGGGAGGGAAAATATCACCGTATTTTTCTGCCGTGACAGGTACAGCATCACTTGCTGCCGCCGTACTTACGGCCGCGTCCTCTAAAAATCGTGACCCCTCGTTCGAACAAGCCGATGAATACGAAAAAATGTATGCGCTGGCCGCGCAATCGCTGCTGCCGTTCCCCAAAGAACAGCGCGCGGATATTCTGCAGCAAATGGCGACCTATCTTTCCACCCAGAAGGATGTGGAGGACGGCGAGATTCAGGCCAGCCGGATTATTGAGGAAGTCAACCAGCGCATCGAGCGCCTCGGCCAGAGCCCCTGGCTGCCCGCGCAGCAGCGCGAACAGGCCCCGGCGCCGGCGCGCTAACCCCTGTGATGCTCTGCTTCCTTGTCTCTTTCCTGGTGAAGTTAGGCAGAACGTATGGCATACGGATGACAAACAGCGCGTATGGCTCAACGGATTCGGCTTAGCACCTCCACCAGCCTGCCCGCATGCGATGCATCGGAGACAACCGCGCTGGCGGCTTGTGTAACTGTGCTGGCACTTCGTGCCAGCGACTCCCCGATGCCAAATTCTTTTTGCAAAGCCTGCACTCGCTGCTGTAACGAAGGGTGTGCATGCATATGCCGGGTATGCCAGTTCTTCAGCGTGTCCCATACTGTGCTCCCACCTTTATTATGATACGTCATCGCTTTAAGTGGATCACTATTGGCCGCGGAGTTGATAATTTTTGGATCGCGTATCGATTTGTCGATTGTTTTTAATGACGCAATAATTGCTTCCGGGCCCACCAGCTTAGCGGCAAAACGGTCGCAGAAAAACTCCGATTGAACGGAATTGTGCGCGGCCAGTTTACTGCCTGCCACATAACCGCCCGCTGCCAGCAACCCATCGGAAGCAAGATGTATGATAAGCCGGTTGGCATAGCTGCGAGCTTCTTCCTCCGGGCTATGCTCCTGAAAAGCAAGCCAGGTATGCCGACCCGCCACCAGCGCTGCCGGCAGGCCGAACATGGGCAATAATCGCTTAGCATACACATCCTTCTGGCCTAGTTTCGAATGCCCCAACTCATGCGCTACGATAGCCGTGAACTCACGTGACGTCGGATTCTGCGGTGTGATACCGAAGCTATCGAGCAAGCCTTGTGTCAACAATATTCGCCCCTGATTCGGACCGGCATTGATCAAAGCAGCCGCCTGGGGAATCCCGGATTTCGACAGCAGCAACCGTGGCGGCTTCATATCGCCTTTTTGGGCCAGCTCCGCGATGGCATCATACAGCGGACCACTTTCAATGCTGCGCGCATCAAAAAGCTGCATCAATTTTTCTTCCAACGCTTTCTGAAACTCTTTATGAAACTCAGCGCGCGACATACAACACCCTTTCTATAATAGGGTAGCACGGCCGAGACGTTGAGAATGCGATATTTTTATGACATTTTATCGTCAATATCAGTGCGCGCGCGGGCGTTTCCAGTGCCGCCACAGACCGTAGAGGCTGACTGCAATCCACACCACTTCGATGATAAAAGATGGCAGGTTCCAGTGTACCAAAAGGGAGAGCAAAATCGCGATGGCGCCGATCAGGTTCAGCAGGTGATAGCGCGGGTCTTTACCGCTTAAGCGGTCGGAACTGATGAGAAAATAGGCCAGCACAATCAGGCTGACGCCGAAAATACCCACCATATCCGCTGCGATGTTAATCATGGAGCCGCCTTCCTAACACCCATCGGTTCAGTCGTTTCAACATCGGACGCTCGAGGTAATAATACCAGGCGCAGCCAAATAACAGATAACTCACCCAGGTGACCGGCGCAAACAGCAAATACGCGCTGGTAGCGGAAATCACCGGTGCGACTGCCCACTGGGTGAGCGCAAACGCTGCAAAAAAGAGCGGCATAAACCATAAATACAGCGAATAAGACGCATCACCCAGCAGCAACACCGTGCGGTTGCGGCAGGTGAAGCCGCCCTGCCGCTCCAGCGCCACCAGCCCATACAGGATCGGCCCATAGGCGCACAGCCACATAAACACGCGCAAGTCGCGATGATACGGATTGGCGAAGCCTTCCGGATAAATAGCAATCTGCACCCAGATGGTGATCCCCGCCATCACCAGCCCGAAGGCAATCGCCGCGCGCGGGCACGGCATGGGGCCGCGCCGAGCGAGTGCGGCAATGCCCATCCCGGCGAAAAACTGCAGCAGATAGGGCGCCAGCAGAAACTCATAGGGCCGCCAGGCATGGGCATGATCCATTTCGGTCTGCGCCAGCGCAATCGCCAGTACATAAGCGCCGCCGCCGGCCAGATTAAACGCCGACCGAGGCAGACGAGCACGGCCAGCACGCCATAAAACAGCAATTCATAATTCAGCGTCCAGGCGATAATCATGATATGTTCGGGCATGCGCAGCGGGAACAGCAGCAAGACGGACTCCAGCGGCCGGATATAGCCGGGCGCCGGATGCATGCCGTGCTCGACGGTGAGATAATACGCCACCGCCACCACCAGCCAGTAATTTGGGAAAATACGAATGGCGCGCTTGATGAGAAAGCGCAGCGCATAGCGTGGCTTTCCGATCCGATCGGCACTGACATGATAATTGATGAAGCCGCTGATGATGAAAAACAGATCGACCCCGGAATAGCCAAAGGGCAGCAAATAGCGCGTCAGCCCCATATACAGATTCACCGTATACGGCTCCAGATGCAGCAGCGCCACCATCAGCACGGCGATGGCGCGCAGCATCTGGATATTGTTCAGCGTGGAATGCGTGCCGGCGACCATCGCCAGTCTCAGGCCGCGCTGGTGGAATCGTCCGCCTCGCTGAGCGCCTGGCGCGCCTTGGGTGAGAGCTGGATATTAATCTCGCGCAGATGCTTCTCATCGGCCGGCGACGGCGCGCCCATCAGCAAATCTTCCGCCCGCTGATTCATCGGGAAAGCGATGACCTCGCGAATATTGGGCTCTTGCGCCAGCAACATCACGATGCGGTCGATGCCCGGCGCAATCCCGCCATGCGGCGGCGCACCATAATGAAAGGCCCGCCACAGCGCGCCGAACTTGGCTTCGAGCACGCTTTCGGGATAGCCGGCGATGGCAAACGCCCGTTTCATCAAATCGGGACGATGATTCCGGATGGCCCCGGAAGATAGCTCGACGCCGTTGCAGACAATATCATACTGAAAGGCTTTGAGTGCGAGCAGTTTCTCGGTATCTTCCCCCGCTTCCTCAAGCGCTTCCAGCCCGCCTTGCGGCATCGAAAACGGATTGTGCGAAAAGTCGATTTTCTTTTCATCTTCGTTCCACTCATAAAACGGGAAGTCGACAATCCAGCAAAAGTGGAACATATCTTTTGCGATCAAATCAAGCTGCTCTGCCACTTCGGTGCGCACGAGCCCGGCGATACGCGCGGCTTCGGCCTGTTCGCCGGAGGAAAAGAACACCGCATCGCCGGCTTTCAGTCCGGCTCGCTGTTGCAGTTCACGATGTTTTTCCGGCGCGAGAAACTTGGCAATCGGCCCCTTCCCTTCGCCGTTTTCGTCATAGATAATATAGGCTAGCCCTTTGGCGCCGTTTTCCTGCGCGAAGCCGATCATTTTATCGAAGAAGCTGCGCGGTCTGTCCGCCGTATCCAGTGCCGGCACGGCGCGCACGATGCCGCCGCCTTCAATCACTTTGTTGAAAATGCCAAAGCCCGAGCCCTGCCAGATATCGGTGGCGTCGCAGATTTCAATCGGGTTACGCAGGTCCGGCTTGTCGGTGCCGTAGCGCAGCATAGCATCGGCATAGGCGATGCGCTCAAACGGCGCCGGCGTGACCTGCCAGCCACCGGCAAATTCGCGAAAGACACCCTCAAGCACTGGTTCAATCGCTGTGAACACATCGTCTTGCGTGACGAAGCTCATCTCCACATCGAGTTGGTAAAACTCGCCGGGACTGCGATCAGCGCGCGCATCCTCATCGCGAAAACACGGCGCGATCTGAAAATATTTATCAAAGCCCGAGATCATCAACAGTTGTTTGAACATTTGCGGCGCCTGCGGCAGCGCATAAAATTTGCCCGGATGCACCCGGGATGGCACCAGATAATCGCGTGCGCCTTCCGGCGAGGAGGCGGTCAGAATCGGCGTTTGAAACTCGCGAAAGCCCTGCTCAATCATGCGGCGGCGCAGGCTCGTGATCACATCCGAGCGCAGCATAATATTGCGATGCAGCCGTTCGCGGCGCAAATCGAGAAAGCGATATTCCAGTCGCGTGGCCTCGGGAAATTCGGCTTCGTCATTATTGACCAGCATGGGCAGCATATCAGCCGCAGATTCCAGGTGGAATTCATGGATGCGCAACTCGATATCGCCGGTGGGCAATTCGGGATTGATCGTATCGGGCGAGCGCCTGACCACCTCGCCCACCATGGTGACCACGCTTTCATTGCGCAGATGGGTGAGCGTCTCAAATAGCGCATGCTCGGACTCGGCGACGCACTGCGTGATCCCGTAATGATCGCGCAGATCGACGAAAACCAGCTGGCCGTGATCGCGCGTGCGATGAACCCAGCCGGAGAGTTTCACAGTGTCGCCAACGTGGCTTTCGCGCAGTTCGGCGCAATGGTGCGTGCGATACGGGTGCATGAATTGCCTTGTTTTCTTGGATTAACGTTACGGTCTATAGCTAAGTTCAAGCCAATTGCCAAGCCGCGATTGGCCTAATCGGTCCATATATTGAAGGTTGTACAAAGCAGCAAAACAATCTATGTTTAATCAAATTCTAAAAAAATACATTACATGCATCGGCTGATCACGACGACGCAGGAACTGGAAGCGGCCTGCCGCCACTTCGCGCAAAGCGACTATGTGACGGTGGACACCGAATTTATTCGCGAAAAAACCTATTATCCCAAACTCTGCCTGGTGCAGATTGCCTCGGCCGAACGCGAAGTGGCGATTGATCCGCTGGCCGAGAACATGGATTTATCCGCTTTGTTTGACTTGCTGGCCGATCCCGACGTGTTAAAAGTCTTTCACGCCGCCAAGCAGGATGTCGAAATCTTTTACTGGCTGTCCGATACCATCCCCAGCCCGATGTATGACACCCAGATCGCGGCCATGGTCTGTGGCTACGGCGAACAGGTCGGTTATGAGGCGCTGGTCAATACCTTGCTCAATACCACGCTCGATAAGGCCTCGCGCTATACCGACTGGGAGCAGCGCCCGCTTACCCAGCGCCAGATCGATTATGCCATTGCCGATGTCACTCATCTGCGCGGGGTGTATGACAAGCTCAAACAACGCATCGACAAAGCCGGCCGCAGCGAATGGATCGCCGAAGAAATCGCCCGCATGCAGGAACCGTCGCAATATCGTGTTGATACCTACGAGATTTGGCGGCGGCTGAAATATAAAAATCGTACGCCGGCTTATCTCAATCAGCTGCGCGCGGCGGCGGCCTGGCGAGAGCGCACGGCGCAATTTAAAAATATTCCACGCCAGCGCCTGCTGAAAGACGACGTGATTTTACAGATCGCCGCCATGGCGCCGAAAAATATGGAAGAACTGGCCCAGGTGCGCGGCGCGATGAAACATCTCAGTGCCGATAACGCCAAGGCCCTGCTGGCGGCGCTTGACGAGGCCAATAAGCTGCCGCGTGAGGAATGGCCGCGCGATACCAAGAAAAAGAAAATGCTGCTGCCCGAACAGGAAGCGCTGGTCGATGTGCTGAAATTACTGCTCAAGCGCCAGTGCGATCAGGCCGGGGTGGCCGCCAAACTGGTGGCCGGCAAAGAGGATCTGGCCGCGATGCTGCTGGAAAAGGATCACTCGCAGATTCCCTGTCTGCATGGCTGGCGGTACGAACTTTTTGGCAAACTGGCTATGCGCTTTATTTCCGGCGAATTGCAACTGCGCGTCGATCCGGCACATGGCGGGCTCATCTTCGAGGGGTCATGACGCCTCGGATGCACGCAGCAACATTACTTCCACCGCTGCGACAATCGGCAGATAGCCTGGTTTAAATGTCCCTTCGGCGGCCATCGCCCGCATCTCGGCCAGGCTGCGCCAGCCCACCGCGGCCGAATGCGCCTGCGCCCGCCTGCCCAGGTGGGCCGCCTCCAGCGCAGCGATGCGAAAGCTGAACATCCGAATAGGGTAGCTGCCGCGGCCCGCCGTTTGCGAAACGTAATCATGCAGGCCGTGATCGCAGCGGCTGGCGGCTATGATTTCCGCCGGCGCAACCCCCAGTTCCTCCTGCGCCTCCCGTTGCGCCGTCTGCCAGGGGTCTTCCACAGCCGCCGCCGCCAGCGCCTCTATCTCGCGCACGTCATCGCGCGCGGCATCGCCGGTTTTCACGGCGCGCTGCACGGTGCCGCGCGCCACCCCCCAGGGCAGCGGTGCGCTGTCGCCGCGTATGGGCAGGGGTTGATGGATAAGATAATGCATTGTCCGCCGGCCGTCCTCAGCCGCGGCCATACGCCACGGCAACACGCCGACCTTGTTGCTGCGATGTGGGGAATGGGTCATGAATAAGGAAGATTATATCAACGAACAGGGCCTAGCCCATCATTATTTCTTGATCACGCCGCTGCTGCTCTAAGCCGGCAATCTGCATGCCACCGTCCCATAAACTGTTTTGATCCACACTCTGGCCACCGGCAATATCACCGCCGAAAAAATTAGTTAATACGTCGGCGCCAATTTGTGCACCAGCTGCCCGAGCCTGATCAACTGGCTGATCTAAATTCTCTAAAAGCTCATCTAAACTGGCTTCTTGGGGGTTGGGGTGACCGCGTAGCGCGCAAGAAGTTTCTGCATGCATGCGCAATCTGTTAAAAGGATCTTTATGCGGATCCTGCCCTTGTCCTTGTCCCGGCCCATCTGCACCGGGCTGGTGTTTGTCCAGCTGAAGCGCTGCGACCTGATTTCGCACATTGGCGGGAATCTCGGTTTCACGGCCTTGTTCGCGATCCGCTTCAGGGCCTGGTAACTCGCGTTCTTTTTCATGCCCCCGCTCAATGTTGCCTGCTTTTTTTTCGGCTGAAGCCTGCAGCTGCTCGCTTTTGGTTTGATCCGTCGCCACGCTGCTTTCAATGCTTGCACCGAGATCGGGGCCGCGGGCTAAATCGATATTTGGGTTAACTGCCATAATCTCATCATTGTAGCGCGCCGGGTCTTAATATTTCCTTAATATCAGGCGCGGCCACCCCTTGTTATACCGGGTTATATTTTCTAAACACTTTAATTATAAGCGAAATGGGCGAATGTGTCAATTTAGTGACAGGGCGGCGCAACCGGCGGGCGAGCGCGTGCCATCCGCCCCCTTCCAATAATCAATTAATTGCGATAATACAATGACTTACTATTCTTTTAAGCCGTCAGCCATCACCGCCTCCGAGCCGTTGGTGATCGCCGCCAGCAGAGAAATGGTCTGCGGCAGAACCTTGGCATAATAAAACCGCGCGGTGGCGAGCTTGGCCTGGTAAAAAGCCGCATCCCCCGCATTCGCCTGCTCCGCCTCCGGCGTCGCGCTTTGGTCTTGCGCTTCCGCCGCGCCGGCAGGGAGATGCCCCAGTTTCTCCAGCGCCATCGCCGCCTGGCGCGCCCACAACCAGGCCAGCGCCACCAGCGCCGTCATCCGCAGATATTCCACCGCCCCGGCCCCCGCCTGATTGGGATTGCTCATGCCGTTTTGCGCCAGCCACAGCGTCGCCTGCTGCAGGTATTTCAGATGCGCCTTCAGCGGCTTGATAAATTCGGCCATGGCCGGCTCGCCCTCATAGTGCGCGATAAACCGGTCAATGGGATGAAAGAGACTGCGCAGCAGGCGCCCGGTGCGCCAGGGCAGCTTGCGCCCGACCAGGTCCATCGCCTGAATGCCGTTGGTGCCCTCATAGATCATGGCGATGCGCGCATCGCGCAGGAACTGGGCCATGCCATATTCCTCGATATAGCCATACCCGCCATGCACCTGAATGCCCAGCGAGGCGATTTCAAAGCCCATATCGGTCTGATAGGCTTTAACCACCGGCGTCATCAGCTGTACGAAACCATCCGCCTGCTCGCGCGCCGACGCATCTGGGTGGCGATGCGACAGATCCAGCTGCAGCGCGGTTTCCATGGTCAGCGCGCGCATGCCTTCGGTGATCGCTTTCATGGTCCATAACATGCGCCGCACATCGGGATGCACGGTAATCGGATCGGCCGGTTTATCCGGATATTTGGCGCCGGTCAGTGCCCGCCCCTGCGGCCGCTCCCGGGCGTAGGCGAGGGCGTTTTGGGTGGCGATCTCGGCAATGCCAAGCCCCTGCACGCCGACATAAAGCCGCGCCGCGTTCATCATGGTAAACATCGCTTTCAGCCCCTGATGCGGCTCGCCGACAAGCCAGGCGGTGGCGCCGTCATAATTCATCACGCAGGTGGGCGAGGCATGAATCCCCATCTTATGATCGAGGCCGCCGCAGCGAAACGCGTTGCGTACGCCGAGCGAACCGTCCGCATTAACCAGAAATTTCGGCGCCAGAAACAGGCTGATCCCCTTGGTGCCGGCCGGCGCATCGGGCAGGCGCGCTAAAATCAGGTGAATGATATTCTCCGTCAGATCGTGTTCACCGGAAGAAATCCATATCTTGCCGCCTTCTATGCGATAGCTGCCATCCTCCTGCGGCATGGCTTTGGTGCGCAACAGGCCGAGATCGGTGCCAGCCTGCGGCTCGGTCAGGCACATCACGCCCGACCACTCGCCGGTTATCATTTTAGGCAGATAGGTTTGTTTCAACTCGTCGCTGCCATGCTGCAGCAGGGCGGAGACCGCGCCGTGCGTCAGCCCCGGCGTCAGCCCGAATGCCAGGTTGGCCGAACACACCATCTCCAGCATCGGCATGTTGAGCACTTCGGGCAGCCCCTGCCCGCCATATTCCTCCGGCCAGGTCAGCGTGCCCCAGCCGCCTTCGCTATACAGGCGGTAGGCTTCCTTGAACCCTTCCGGCGTCGTCACCGTCCCGTTATCATATTGCAGCCCCTGCTGATCCCCGATCTGGTTCAGCGGAAACAGCACATCTTCACACAGTTTCGCCGCCTCGCTCAGCAGGGGCTCAACGAGTTCGCCCGCCTGCTCAAAACCCGGTATGTCGGCATATTGCTCCAGCCCTAAAAACTCATGGATGAGAAAGCTGAAATCCTGAACAGGGGCGGTATAAGTAGGCATATTACGTCTCCTTGCGATCTGCCTCATCAATCCATGACTGAATCCGTGATTTTAACACGATGGCATCCTCCGGATCCGTTAAGGTCAGCGCGCCATTACTCATCGCTAATTCCTCAGCGGCTTATTGGTCTCAAGCATATGCTCCACCCGCGCCAGCGTGCCTTCGGTCTTGACCAGTTCCATGAAAATGTCGTGTTCGAGGTCGAGGATGGTTTGCTCATCCACCTCCTGCGTGATGTCGGTATCGCCGCCGGTGAGAACCCGCGCCAGCGCTTTGCTGACCACTTCATCATGCGCGGTGGCCTTGCCGTTTTTCACATAATTATCAACGGCCATGTGCAGTGCATCGCGGCCGGACGATCCCGGCAGGCGGAAGGTGGCAGGCGGCGGCGGCTGGTAGCCCGCTGCCAGTTCCAGACACAGCGCCTTGGCATCGGCCAGCACTCGCCGGCGGTTCATGCTAATACGGCTTTTTTCATTCAGAATCAGCATATCCTGCGCCTCGTGCGCCGAGCCCGCCACTTTGGCCATAGAAATATATTCAAACACTCTCGAGATCGGCGGCATGGGCCCGCCCGGCATCCGGTGTCCGGAACCCGCCTTTTGCGAAGCACCGTCCGGGCGCGCGCTTTCCGCATTCCCCTGTTCGCGTATCGCTGATTCGTGCTGCCCCGCAAAATGACGCCACAACATCTCCTTACAGCCGCCCCAGCCGGGTACGACGCCGATACCTGCTTCCACCAGACCGGGATAAGATTCGATATGGGCCTGGACCGCATCCGAATGCAGTAAAATCTCACACCCGCCGCCCAGCGCCATATGTGACAGCGAGGAGACCACCGGGAACGGCGCATATTTCAGCGCCATAAACGCCTGCTGACCGGCGCGGATCATATCGGAAATCGCCCACCAGCTGGCACTGTTGGCGGCGAATAAAAAGAAACCAAGATTGGCCCCGAGCGAAAACCGTTCTTCATCGGTGGCGATCACCAGCCCGGTAAAATCCTGCTGCACAATAGCGATCGACTGGTGCAGCATTTTAAAGACATCCGGATCAAACGTATTCATCTTGGTGGTCAGCTCAAATCCGGCCACGCCGTCGCCCAGATCCCACAGGCTGGCGCTGGCATTTTTCGCAAGCGGCTTCGCACCCAACTTGATATCCCCCAGCATCAGCGAGCCTTTGGGATGCGTCAGTGCATGATACGCACCATCCTGCCCAAAATAATAACGCTGGCCGTTTTCCGTTTTATAAAGCGGCTGGCCCTGCGTGCCGGCGATAATATCCGGCACGCTCAAACCCGTTTTTTTGCATTGATGCGCAAAAACCGACGGGCCGCTCATGCCTTCCCATGCCAGCCGGTCGATCATTTCGAACGGCCCCCATTTCCAGGCATACCCCATGCGCATGGCATCATCGATATTGCGGATAGAATCGGAAATCTCCGGCACCAGTGAGGCGGCATAATGCAGGGTTTTCAGCATCACCGAGGCGGCATATCGCCCGCCAATATCGGAATGGGTAAGCACTGCCGCAAGCCCGGCGCGTCCGGCCTGCACGCTTTCCAGCTTCGATTTTTGCTCCGGATGATATTCCCCGGTTTGCAGGTTCAGCACTTCTTTCTTTTTGTCCCTGGTCAGGCGATAAAACCCGCCTTTGCCTTTGCGCCCGGTATAGCCTTCGGCAATCATCTGTTTCACCCGCTCGGGCTCATGATAGCTCTCTCGGAAAGCATCGCCTTCAGGCAGGGAGTGCAGCAGTGATTTGGCAATCAGCGGCATAAGATCGATACCGATTAGATCGAACAGACCGAATACGCCCGTTTTAGGTATGCCCATCGGCTTGCTCATCACGGCATCGGCATCTTCTACCGAAATGCCCATCTCGATGGCCTCATTAAGCGCCGTCATCAGCCAGAATACGCCGATGCGGTTGGCGAGAAAGCCCGGCGTATCCTTGGCCTCGACCACCCCCTTGCCCAGTTGCGCATCGGCGAAATGCCGCATCGCATCATAGGTGTCATCGGCCATCTGCGGCGCTTTAACGACTTCAAGCAACGGCATATGCCGCGGCGGGTTAAAGAAATGGGTAATCATGAAGTGCTGGCTGAAGGCTTCCGGCATACCCTTTATCAGCGCATGCAGCGGGATGGTCGAGGTGTTCGAGGAGACCACCGCGTCGGGCTTTCGCACTGCATCAATTTTGCGGTAAACGTCCTGCTTAACCTCAAGCTTTTCCAGCACCACCTCAACGATCCAGTCGCATTCGCTGAGCCAGTCGAGATGATCTTCCAGATTCCCCGGTTTAACCTTTTTCGCATTTTTCGGATGGGTAAAGCCGGGCATCTTGCCACCAAGCTGCTTTTCAATCGCTTTGTTTGCCAGCACATCGCGGTCGCCGGCATCATCCGGCACAATATCCAGCAGCACGACTTCAAAGCCAGCATTCGCACAATGCGCGGCAATCCCGCTGCCCATCACGCCCGAGCCGAGAACCGCGATTTTTTTAATCTCAGCCATTTGCGACATCACGCCTTCTCCAGCACAGTGGCGATCCCCATGCCGCCGCCGATACAGGCGGTGGCAAGCGCATAGTGCCCGCCGCCGCGGTGCAGCAATTTGGCGGCCTTGCCGGTGATGCGCGCCCCCGACGCGCCCAGCGGATGTCCCAGTGCAATCGCCCCACCTTCAATATTCACCTTGCTCATATCAAAACCCAGCTCGTTACAGCACGGGATAGACTGCGCGGCAAAGGCCTCATTGATCTCGATAATATCTATATCCGCCACGCTCAGCCCTGCCTTTTCCAGGACTTTGCGCGTGGCGTGAATCGGCCCGAGCCCCATCACGCCCGGCTCCAGCCCGGCGACGGCACCCGCCCGGATGCGCGCCAGCACCGGCAACTGATTTGTTTGCGCATAGGTTTCCGAGGTCACCAGCACCGCCGCCGCGCCGTCGGTCAGCGGCGAGGACGTCCCGGCCGTGACCGTGCCATAAACATCGAATGCCGGCTCCAGTTTGGCAAGGTCTTCGGGGGTGGAATCGAACCTGATGCAGCCGTCTTTTTTTATTGCGCCCGCTCCGGCTTCCTGGCCTTCGCCTTGCGCGCCGTTTAAGACTGAGTCGCGCTCCTGCGCTCCATCTTTTCCCTGGCGAGTGGCGGTTGGCGACTGGCGACTGACAATCGGCACAATCTCATCGGACATATCGGCTTTGGCCGCCTTGGCATGGCTTTCCAGCGCAAATGCCTCCTGTGCGCTGCGCTCGACATGATACTGTTTGGCCACATTCTCCGCCGTCAGCCCCATCGAGATATAGGCATCCGGCAAGTCCTTATAGAGCCGTGAATTGAGCAGGGGATTAAACCCGCCCATCGGAATCCGCGTCATCGACTCCACCCCGGCGCAGATAAAGACCTCGCCCTTGCCCATCGCAACATTGCCGGCGGCGATATGCACCGCCTCCATCGACGAGCCGCACCAGCGATTGACGGTCTGACCGGGCACATCATGCGGAAACCCGGCGATAAGACCGAGCATACGTCCGAGGTTCAACCCCTGCTCGCCTTCGGGGAAGGCACAGCCGCAGATAATATCGTCGATCGCTTCGGGCGCGATGCCCACGCGCTCCACCAGCGCCTGAATCACCGCGGCGCCGAAATCATCGGGCCGCACTCTGGCCAGTTCACCTTTTTTCGCGGGGGTAAACGGGGAGCGGGCAAACCCGCAGATCACGGCAGACATAGTTTCTCCCTATCGTAGATTCATGATTCCCGCGCCAGCGGGAATCCAGCAAATGATCGCGCCGGGGTTCCTGCTTACGCAGGAATGACGCGGTTTTTTTTAAAGATTATACTCGCGATGCCGACACAATAAAATCCCGAAATCGGCGGTCCCGGTATTTTATTATGCTCCCGCTGTCATCACATATCAGCTTGATGACGACTGCTTCTCCTGCTCCTCTTTGACCAGCTCTTTTTTCAAGATTTTGCCGATATTCGATTTGGGCAATTCCTCGCGGAATTCCACCGCATGCGGCACGGCATAGCGCGTCATGCGCGGGCGCAGAAACTCCTTGAGATCATGCTCGCTCGGCTCATGGCCTTCGCGCAGCACCACAAAGGCTTTAATCATCTCGCCGCGGCTTTCGTGCTTGATCCCGACCACTGCGCATTCGGCCACCGCTTCATGCTGATAGATGATCTCCTCGACGTTGCGCGGATAGACGTTATACCCGCCGACAATAATCATTTCCTTCAGACGGTCGACCACATAGCAATAACCGCGCGCGTCGAGATAGCCCAGATCCCCGGTATGCAGCCGCCCGTTGCGCATGACATTGGCGCTTTCCTCCGGCTGGTTAAAATAGCCTTTCATTACCTGCGGCCCGCGGATACAGATTTCGCCGATTTCCCCGGCTGACATTAGCGTTGCCTTGTCTTCCTTATCGATAATCTCGACGATGGTACCCGGCAGCGGCAGGCCGATCGATCCCCTAGCCCCTCCTTCCACAGTGTCTGCGTCGCCACTTCCCTCCTCCTTAAGAGGGAGGGTTAGCGAGGGGGCCAGCGGATTACAATGCGTCACCGGCGAGGCCTCGGTCAGCCCGTAGCCTTCCACCAGGCGGCACTGGGTCAGCTGCTCAAAGCGCTGCTTGACCTCCAAAGGCAGCGGCCCGCCACCGGAGATGCACATCTTGATCGAGCTTAAATCGTATTTTTCCAGGTTCGGGTTATTGTTAATCGTCGCATAAAGGGTGGAAACACCCGGAAACAGGGTCGGCTTTTTGTTTTGAATATCGTTTAGAATCATCTTCATATCAAACCGCGGGTGCGGAATGATGGTAAAGCAGTTATGAATCGCGAGGTTTAGCGCCACCGTCATCGAGAACACATGAAAAAACGGAATGACGGCCAGCACCGTTTCTTCACCCGTTTCCAGCCCCTGCATCCACATGGTTGACTGCACGCAGTTCACATACAGGTTGCCGTGGGTGAGGATCGCGCCTTTAGGCGTCCCCGTCGTGCCGCCGGTATATTGCAGCACTGCCATGTGCTCATTGGGTAAAATGGGCAGCAAATCGTCTGCGGCTATCGGCTCGTGCGCCAGCAGCTCATTGAATGTCACATGATAGTCGTTACGCGGCGGCACATAGAGTTCTTTGGCCTTGGTCACTGTATAAAGCGCTGCCTTCATCGGCGGCAGCGCCTCCTGAAAATAACCGACCACCACCTTGCGCAGGCAGGAGGTGCCGATAAACGGCCTGAGTTTCGGATATAAATTCCGCAGGTTGAGCGTGAACATGATCTCGACCTGCGAATCTTCGATCTGGTGGCGCACCTCATGTTCGGAATAAAGCGGGTTGAAATTGACCACGGTGCCGCCGGCTTTGAGAATGGCGTAATAAGCGATGACATATTGCGGACAGTTAGGCAGAAACAGTCCGACGCGCGTTTCCTTTTGTACGCCGATGGCGCGCAGGCCATTGGCCACCCGGTCGATCATGTCCGACAAACCGCGATAGGTATAGGCCTTGCCCAGAAAATCGACCGCCACCTTATCCGGATACAGACGCGCCGCCGTTTCCACTATGCTGTAAAGCGGCTGCGCTTCAATTTGCACATCCCATTTAATTCCCTCGGGATAATGGGCTAACCAGGGATAGGCGGTGTCTTCTGTCATGAGTCTTTCGTATCTTTTTATTGATACTATAACACACAACACCTATGTCTACCCATATGAAAACGATTCACACCACTGATGTGGCGATTATCGGCGCCGGACCGGTCGGGCTGTTCGCCGTGTTTGAACTGGGCATGCTGCATATCAATGCTCACGTCATCGATGCGCTGGACAGTGTGGGCGGACAGTGCGCCGCGCTGTATCCAGAAAAGCCGATTTACGACATTCCCGGCTATCCGGCGATTGACGCGCAGGATCTCGTCAAGCAGTTGCATGCCCAGGCCGCGCCCTTCACGCCAACCTATCATCTGGGCCAGCAGGTCGTGGAAATCGAAAAATGCGCTCTCCCGAAGGAAGCAGACAGCACCGGCTTCACCGCCGGCGGCTCTGCCCTTTCGGGTAAGGGCGAAAGTACGACCGGCGGCTGGCAGCTTACCACCTCCGCTGGCACCGTCATCCGGGCGAAAGCGATTCTGATCGCCGCCGGCTGCGGCGCGTTCGGCCCCAACCGGCCGCCGCTGGAAGGGCTGGACGCGTTTGAGGCTAGCGGCGCGGTGCGCTATCTCGTCACCCGCAGGGATGAATTCAAAGGTAAGCGCATCGTGATCGCCGGTGGCGGTGATTCGGCGATCGACTGGGCGAACATTTTAGCGCCGGAAGCCGCCGCCTGCTATGTCGTACACCGGCGTGAGAAATTCCGCGCCATGCCGGAATCCGTCGCCCAGATGCATACGCTGATCGGCGCCGGTGATATCGAACTGGTGGTGCCCTACCAACTGGCCGGGCTGGAAGGGGAGAACGGACAGCTCTCCGGTGTGGTGGTTTCCACGCTGGACGGCGAACAGAAGGTGCTCGGCGCTGATTATCTGTTACCGTTTTACGGCCTGTCGATGGATCTCGGCCCGATTGCCGACTGGGGGCTCAATCTGCACATGAATCATATTCAGGTGAATCCGGCCACCTGCGAGACGGGTACGCCGGGCATCTTCGCCATCGGCGACATCGCCACCTATGACAAAAAGCTCAAGCTGATTTTATGCGGCTTTTCGGAAGCAGCCATGGCGGCGCATGCCATCCGCGAGCTCGTCTATCCCGATACGCCCTATCATTTCGAATATTCAACGACCCGGGGGGTTCCCGGGGCTGCGGCCTGAGTCCTGAGCGCGTTGCGCTAACATACGGTTAGCCTGAAGCTTCAAGGTTTGCGGAATCGCCTTGGTGTCATCGGCTATTTGCTGGAATTGTTGCCAATCCATCGGCGGAGATATTCGCATCTGCCAGATGTGATTGCCCGCGCTGCGATGCAAATCGCCAGTAACTACATAATGTTTGGTCGGCTCGACTCTCTCCCCCGTTACCTGCGTTTCCAGATTATTCACAAACGTAATGGCTGTTTCGTTCCTTTTATCTTTGGAGGCTTTTTCATCCCTTTCATCTTCGGAGGATAGATCCGGCCTGACTAGCAGACTAAAATTGGTCACCTTGCCTTTATCATTCAACTGAAGGCTATAACACCCGGCTGTTTCCTCAGTTATTTCTTGCAGGGTAACGCCGCGCTCTTTCTGCGCCGCTTTGTCTATCATCTCGTTGAAACGAAATTGTTCTCTGTATTTCTTAGCCTGCCTAGACCCTTCGCCGGCCAGAATGATGTTTCGGTCATAATCGTCCACTTCGCGGTAAATATTCGCCCACATTTCGAGATCCGGGTGCCGGCGCGCGATGGCGGTGACCACATCGCGGGCCTTATTACGCCATGCCAGTAATTTGGTTTTATTGCCGGGTTCTTCTGGCTGCATGATGTGATCGACGACGGAGGCGATCTGATCGACAATTTTGATCAAGCCGGCATCGTGGCTTAAGTGTTGCGCCTTATCGACCTGCCCGAAGCGCTTGGGCAGATTAATCGGGTTGGTTAGCTCTTTGCAGAGCGAAACCACCTCATCGATATTTTGGCGCTTCTCATCCCATGAAATCTCTACTCTTGCTAGGCCATCTTCTTCCTCTTCGCCTCTTTCAGACTTATTATGAGCCTGTATCTTAAGGGATTCATCGAATGCTTCGTCTAACCATTCTCTTAATTTATAGCCTGCCTTGTCTAAATAACGGGCTTCGGTTTCTTTGGGATGTTGTTTATAATCCTGATCATTCTTACATTGATGATGGATTGCTTTTAATTCTTCATCGTCTTCAATTACATCATGCAAGAGTGCAGCCGCTTTCATGACCTGCCCATACCGCTGTTTGCGATAATCACTCTGCTCAGCCATATTAAGAATGTCACGCACCATGACCTGATGCGAATAGGCGGGAAAACTAGCTTGTTTACTCTGCCGGGTTACGTTTCCGGTGCTCTCTTTTAACAGCTTAAACGCCGCCCTCACAAGCGTTGTGCCGGGCTGAAACCTCTGATAATCATCCGTCCCGAAATAGCGTAATGACAGTTTACCGTCTTCATCGTCTGCTGTGGCCATTTTTTGTGTCTCGCGTACTGTTCCGGGTTGGTAAAAGCCTATGCATATGCCATAAAGTGTAGCATAAAGGCATGACGATTCGATGACAATTCGGTGTGAACATGACTCAGCAAGTGATTGACGGCAAGGCGGTCGCGGCGGCACTGCGCGAGCGAATTGCCTATAAAACCCGGAAACTTAAGGATGAACACGAGCTCACGCCCGGCCTCGCCGTTATTCTGGTGGGCGATAATCCGGCGAGCGAAGTCTATGTACGCAATAAAAAGGCGAAGACGGCGGAAGTCGGCATGCGCTCGTTTGAGGCCCATTTTCCGGACACTATCTCGCAGAAATCGCTGCTGGCGCAGATTGATGCGTTTAATCACAACTCCGAGGTGCACGGCATTCTGGTCCAGCTGCCCCTGCCCGCCCATATCGACACCCACACCGTGATCGGCGCAATTGCCCCCGCCAAGGATGTCGACGGGTTTCATGTGGCCAATGTCGGCAAGCTGGTCACCGGCCAGCCGGATGCACTTATCTCCTGCACGCCGCTGGGCTGTTTGATGCTGATCAGCGACGTCATTTCTAAGCAGGCCCCCCTCCCATCCTCTCCCCCTAAAGGGGGGGAGGGGACGGTTCCCTCCCCCGTTTACGGGGGAGGGTTAGGGTGGGGGCGCACAGACCTCTCAGGCCTCCACGCTGTCGTGCTCGGCCGTTCAAACATTGTCGGCAAACCGATGGCGCAATTGCTGCTAAGCGCCAACGCCACCGTTACCATCTGCCATTCGCGGACCACGGATATCGCCGCTATGGCGCGCCGGGCCGATATTCTCGTCGCCGCCATCGGCAAGCCGGAAATCGTACGCGCCGACTGGGTGAAAGACGGCGCAGTGGTGATCGATGTCGGGATCAATAGGGTCGACGGCAAACTCGTCGGCGATGTCGATTTCGATGCGGTGGCCGCCAAAGCCGCCGCCATCACGCCCGTGCCCGGCGGGGTCGGCCCAATGACCATCGCCTGTTTGCTGCGCAATACGCTGCAGGCGGCCTGTGCGGCAAAAGGCATTGATTTTGCCAATTAACGCGCCCTCACCCGCCCTCGGTTCCTATCCGCGCGAGCGCGGCGCACAATGAGGGCGGCCTGTTAATGGATCTAGCCGCAACCGACATCCTTTTGCTGCTGCCTGCCGCTATCATCGCCGGGGCGGTCAATTCCATCGCCGGCGGCGGCACGTTTTTGAGTTTTCCCATTCTCATTCTGCTGGGTCTGCCGCCGCTGGTTGCCAACACCACCAATAAAGTCGGCATTGCGCTGGCCTCCTTTTCCGGCGTGATCGGCTTCGCCCGGGAACTTCGGTCCGTCCGTCACCATTTGGCGTTTTATATCGCGCTGGCCACCCTGGGCAGTATCCTCGGGTCTTATCTATTATTGACGGTGTTTGCCGAGTCGTTTGCCTATCTTGTGCCCTGGCTGATGCTGGCGGCCACGCTGCTGTTCGCCTTTGGCGGGCATGCGATACGCCGGCTGCGCCCACAGCAGGCGCATCATCAGCCGCCCGGCTGCGCGCGGCGCGCGGGCCTCGGCCTTGGCCAGTTTCTCATCGGCCTGTATGGCGGGTTTTTCGCCGCCGGCATGGGGATTGTCATGCTCGCGCTGTATGAACTGGCGGGCATGCGTCACATTCATGAAATGAATGCCCTGAAGGTGGCGGTGGCGCTGGCCATCAATCTGGTCTCAGCGGGGGTATTCATCGCCTCGGGGATGGTCGACTGGTCAGTCGCCACAGTGTTGTTTATCGGCGCGCTGATCGGCGGGTATTATGGCGCCGTGTTGTCCCGGCTGGTACCGCAACCCCTGCTGCGGGGGTTGATCGTGGCCTACGGCGCCGGCATGACGCTTTATCTGTTCTTACGCTAAATCGCGGTTGCCCTCGGCGTCTTCGGTAAACAGCGTGTTGGGCAACGGAATCATATCGGCACCGTCTTCGTGTCCGGCACTTTCCGCCTGCGTCTGATGCGCACGCCCGTTACCGCCATTGGCTCGCCCTTGGGCCGCTTCTTCCGACGCGCTATCGGGTTTTGCCGCATCCGGTGCTGACGCATCCGCCGGCTCGGGCTGTTCCTCTTCCGCCTGCGTGCGCGGCTGCTCTTTGACCATAATATCGCCCACCACGCGCGAATAATGCTCCACATGCTGGTAGTAATATTCCGCCTCCACGCGGTCGCCGTTGGTTAGCGCGTCGCGCGCCAGTCCCAGAAACCTTTCCTTTTGTGTCAGCGCATGCTTTTTCTGGCGGGCCAGCGAGTTGTTCTCGCCGCCGCCGTTCTGCCCGCGATATTTATTGCTGCGCTGATGGCGGCCACCGCCGCTACCACTTCCACGGTTCGAGCCGTTTTGCATCGATTTTTTACGCATGAAAGAAACCCTTACGTTGAAGATTGCATGATTAACGCCCGGCGAATACCGCGTAAATCCGGCATCACGGTGACGAGACTCAATTCATTATGTGCCGCCAGATCCGCTACCGCAGTCGCCTGGCCCTCGCCGCACTCCATCGCGGCAATGCCGCCGGGTTTTAAGGCACGGGCCAGATGAGGTAATAAGGCTCGGTAAGCAGCCAATCCGTCTGGCCCACCGGTAAGCGCCCATTCAGGCTCATACATCACTACTTCCGGGGCCAGTGCCGAAACATCACATTCAGCAATATATGGCGGATTACTTATAATCATATCATACGAGGTTTGTAAAGTCTCGCCCCAATTGCCCTGCTGAAATTCCGCCCGTCCGGCAAGTCCCAGTTGCACCGCATTCTGCCGGGCAACCGCCAGCGCCGCCGGGCTGATATCCACGCCCATGCCGCGCGCCTGCGGATATTCCCGCAGCAGGCTGAGCAGCAGGCAGCCCGAGCCCGTACCGAAATCAAGGATCGTCTCGGGGGTGGCTTCGTTACGGCAATGCTGCAACAGACCGTCAATCAGGGTTTCGCTTTCCGGCCGCGGGCTGAGCACGTCAGCGCTGACGATAAACTCATCGCGCCAGAACGCCTTGCGTCCGATAATCTGCGCCAGCGGCTCGCGGGCCAGGCGGCGCACCATCAAGCGCTCGATTGTTGCCACCTCATGCGGCAACACGCGCCGATCATCCTCGGCGATCAGTTGTTCATGGCTGATGCCCAGCGCATGCTGCACCAGCAGCCTGGCATCAAGCCGCGCTGATGCAATGCCTGCCGATTGCAGCCGCTGGCTCATATGCTGCCACAGCGTTTGCAACCGCGTCACTTCCAGGGTGGCGGCGGCTCGGTGCGCCGATGGCGTATGGGCGGATTCGGGCGACAGCACGGGCTATACCCCCTCGAAGGCGGCCAGACGCTCGGCCTGCTCTTCGGTAGAAAGGACCGAGACCATCTCATCCAGATCGCCGGCGATAATTTCATTGAGTTTATACAACGTCAGGTTGATGCGATGGTCGGTGACGCGCCCTTGCGGGAAATTATACGTGCGAATGCGCTCGGAGCGATCACCCGAGCCGACCATGCCCTTGCGCGCCGAGGCGCGTTCCTGAATCGCTTTTTCGCGCTCGATTTCATACAGCCGCGCGCGCAGAATCTTCATCGCCTTGGCTTTGTTTTTATGCTGTGATTTTTCATCCTGCTGCTGCACGGTAATGCCGGTGGGTATATGCACGATCCGCACCGCCGAGTCCGTCGTGTTCACCGATTGCCCGCCCGGCCCGCTGGCGCGAAAGACATCGATGCGCAAATCCTTCTCCTCGATGGCCACATCCACGTCCTCGGCCTCGGGCAGCACCGCCACGGTGGCCGCCGAGGTATGGATCCGCCCGCCCGATTCGGTCTCCGGCACGCGCTGCACGCGATGCACGCCGGATTCATATTTGAGATGCGCAAAAACGCTGCGGCCGGTAATGTTGGCCACCGCCTCCTTAAACCCGCCGAGCCCGGTGTCATTGACTTCCATGATTTCAAACGTCCAGCCTTTGTGTTCGGCGTAGCGCTGATACATACGAAACAGCTCAGCGGCAAACAGCGCCGCCTCTTCTCCGCCGGTGCCGGCGCGCACTTCCAGGATCACGTTTTTTTCATCGGCTTCGTCCTTAGGCACGAGTGCGAGCTTGATATCCTTTTCCAGCCGCGGAATGATTTTGAGCAGCTGCTGACGCTCCTCTTCGGCAAGCTCTTTCATATCCGCATCGGTGGCCTTATCCTTAATCAGCGCTTCGGCATCGGCCAGCTCCGCCTTAGCGGTTTTCAGCGCCAGTGCGGTTTCGACAATCGGCGCCAGCTCCGCCAGTTCTTTTGACATTTTGCCGAATTCCCCGCCCGAAAGCTGGCTGGAGAGCTTGTCGCGCAGCTCGTCATGGCGTTTGATCAATTGCTCGAGCTTGGTCTCCAGGTTCATAGCACTCCTATAGCACGCCTTTTATGGCATGGCCGGTCTCGTCTCCACCCTCTTCCGGCCCGTGGCGGTAGGGCTGCAAGTGTTGCGCCACGGCGCTTAGCGCAACGGCCTGTTGTTCGCCACTGCGCAAATCTTTCAATGTCACTTCGCCGCGGGCGAGCTCCTCCTCGCCGAGGATCAGCGCTGCCGCACAGCCCTGCCGGTCGGCTTTTTTAATGCGTTTGGGCAGGTTGCCGCGATAGCCCTGCTCTACCACAAAGCCCGCTTCGCGCAGTTGCTGCGCCAGTTTCAATGCCGGCAACTGGCTTGCCTCCCCCAGCGGCACGAGCGCAATCGGCGCCGGCGCAAAGGGCACGGCAAGCGCCGCCTCTTCCCGCAACGCCATCAGGCGCTCAATGCCTGCCGCAAAGCCGATACCGGGGGTCGGCGGCCCGCCCATATGCGCGACCAAATTATCATAGCGCCCGCCGGCCAGCACCGTGCCCTGCGCACCCAGCGCCGTGGTCGTAAACTCAAACACCGTATGGCCGTAATAATCCAGCCCGCGCACCAGCTTCGGGTTGCGCGTAAACGCAATCCCCAGCGCCTTTAGCCCTTCGCTTACCTGGGCAAAGAAATCCGCCGCCTGGGTGCTGAGATACGCCTCCATCGCCGGAGCGGTGGCGATGATGGCGCGATCACCCTCGTCTTTGGAATCCAGCACCCGCAGCGGGTTTTTTTCCAGCCGCAGGCGGCTGTCTTCGGACAGCGCTGCCACATGATCACGCAGATACGCCACCAGCGCCTCGCGATAACGCGAGCGGCTTTCCGCGTCACCCAGCGTATTCAGCTCCAGTGTGATAGCATCCTGCAAGCCCAGCGTCTGCAATATCAGTTGCCCGCAGGCGATAACTTCCACATCGGCCTGTGCTTCGCCGGCGCCCAGCAACTCCACCCCGAACTGGTGAAACTGACGCTGACGTCCCTTCTGCGGCCGCTCATAACGAAAGGCCGGACCGGCATAAAAGAATTTACACGGCGCCTGGTCCTGCAGCTTGTTCGACACGAACGCGCGCACGATGCCGGCGGTCATCTCCGGGCGCAACGTGATCGACTCGCCGCCGCGATCGGCGAAACAATAGGTCTCCTTATGCACCACATCCGAGGTCTCACCCAGCGTACGGTGAAACACGTCGGAAAACTCAAACACCGGCGTCATGATATCGGCGAAGCCGTAGCGCGCACTGACTTGCCGGGCATTCTCGACAATATGGCGATAGTGCGCACAGGCCTCGGGCAACAGATCATGCGTACCACGGACCGGCTGAAGTTTACTGCTCATTCTGGCGGTAATTCCTGTTTTTGCTGCTGTTGCTGAAATTGTCTCAGCCGCTCGTCATAAGCCTGCTGCAGCAATTCCGCAACCGCTTCTTTTTCCATTTTGGCGGCAATCTCCACGAGATTATAGCCGCTGGCATCCCGCCGGAAGATATTCAGCCCGGCATCCAGCATATGCTGAAAGACGTCCACGGAAGGCTGTTCAGACAATGCATAAACCGCCAGCATGGTGCCGTTTCCATCCAACGCATTAACGCTGGCGCCGGCCTCGCTCAAAAGCAGATCCGCCACGTCCAGATGCTTGTTGAGATAGGCATAAAACAGCGGGGTGATCCCATCGTTATCCGGCAGGTTGGCCGGGGCGCGCATGGCCACCATCAGCTTGGCCTTTTCCATGTCACCCGTCATCGCGGCATAATGCAGCGCGCTGCGATCCTGTGCATCCCTCACGCGCACGTCTGCGCCATAGGCCGTCAGGATTTTCATGATATCGGCTGTGCCATGCACCGCCGCGACGATGATCGGATAGGAGCCGTCGGCGGTCTGCCGGTTGACATCAGCCCCATACTTGATCGCCTCGCGTAAAGCGTCCGCATTCTGCTGCTGAATCGCGCGGATTAAGGCGTTGCTATCGGTGACGGGCGCGGCCGATTCGACCGAGCTGTCAATCGCCGGCAGCGTCGGCAGGCTGACCGTGGGTTCATCGGGCGCCTCAACCCACGGCGCCACATCCGCTACGCCGCTTTCCGCCGCCTCGGCCGGGATGCTCAGTCCCCACAGGAGGATCATTACCATCCGTTTGATCATAAATATATCCTTTACTGCTTTGACTGCGTTATGATGCGACGCGTTTTAGCGGGGAGCCATAGGTGCGCGCAACATAGTTTTCCAGCCGGGTCTTGAATTGCTCGGCAATATCCGCTCCACGCAGGGTGGCCACCTTCACCCCGTCCTCAAACACGGGGGCCGCCGGCTGTTCGCCCGTACCTGGCAGGCTGATGCCGATATTGGCGTACTTACTCTCGCCGGGACCGTTGACGATACAGCCCATCACCGCCACATCCATCGCCTCAACGCCGGGGTGAGTTTTCGCCCATTCCGGCATGCGCGCCCGGATATAATGCTGAATATCACCGGCCAGTTCCTGAAAGACCGTACTCGTCGTCCGTCCGCATCCCGGGCAGGCGATCACCAGCGGCGTAAAGGAGCGCAGCCCCATCGTTTGCAGCAATTCCTGCGCCACCTGCACTTCCTGCGTGCGATCGCCGCCGGGTTCAGGCGTCAACGAGATGCGCACCGTATCGCCGATACCTTCCTGTAACAACACCGCCAGCGCCGCCGTTGAGGCCACAATGCCCTTACTGCCCATGCCCGCCTCGGTCAGTCCCATATGCAGCGGGTAGGCGCATTGCGCAGCTAGTTCCCGGTACACCGCAATCAGATCCTGCACGCGACTCACCTTACACGACAGGACGATACGCTCGGCCGGCAGGCCCAGCGCCTCCGCCTTGGCCGCACTGCCCAGAGCCGATTGCACCAGCGCCTTGCGCGCCACCTCGTCAGCGGACCGCGGTGTCTCGCGGGTGGCATTCTCATCCATCATACGAGCCAGCAACGCCTGATCGAGACTACCCCAATTAACCCCGATGCGCACCGGCTTGTCATAGCGTAGCGCCGCCTCGATCATCTGCGCAAACTGGCTGTCCTGCTTCTGGCCAAAGCCGACATTGCCGGGATTAATGCGGTATTTCGCCAGCGCCTGCGCCATTTCCGGATAATCCGCCAGCAGGCGGTGGCCGTTATAGTGAAAATCCCCCACCAGCGGCACAGGGCAGCCCTGTGCGTCCAGCTGTTCGCGAATCGTCGGTACGGCCGCCGCCGCCGCCTCGTTATTCACCGTGATGCGCACCACTTCCGAACCGGCATCGGCCAGCGCCCGCACCTGCCCCACGGTGGCGGTAACATCGGCGGTGTCGGTGTTGGTCATCGACTGCACCATAATCGGCGCATCACCGCCCACCGCCACGGAACCCACCATGACCTGATGTGATAAACGTCGGGATACGGGTTGCTGGCTCATCTCACAAACATCTGAATTTAACACGTCAACTGGCTATATATACTGCCGGCGCATTTCCGCGAGTCTATATTTACTACCATAACCCGGGATAGCGCACCATGGAAGGGGTTATTTTCAGCGAATTTCCATAATGCTGCGCACGGGGCGCAGGGCAAATGGCGTCGCCGGCACTTCATAGCGCGCCGTTTGATAGCAGGGTGGATAGCCCATCGGCCAGCCGGGCTGCAAACAAGCGCGGTTTCGCGGCGTAATCAGCAGTGGCGTTCGGGTTTTGAGTTGCTCGGGCACGGGTTCCACCGCAACACCGCCATCGGCTTGTTCCCGTTGCGTTATCAATAGCCAGGCGATGAATCCCGCCGCCAGCACCGCGATACACGCGGCTAATATACGAATGGCCGGCCGGCCCTGGCGCTGGTTAGGCTCGACCACCCGAAATTCCGGGCGCTCCTCCGCTCCCTGCAAATTCTGGTAATATTCCACCACCTGCGCCGGGTCGAGCCCCAAAAACTCGGCATAGCTTTGCAGATAGCCCATGGTATAGACCCGGCCGGGCAGGTCCTGCAGGCGCCCCTCTTCCAGGGCCGCGATATATTTCGGCCGGATATGCAGGCGCGCCGCCACTTCCTCCATCTGTAGGCGATAATGCTCACGGATTTCACGCAGATGCGCGCCCACATCGCGATAATGCGCCAGCGCGTCGGACGCCTGCTCTTTATTTGCCGCTTGAACCATAACCACACACGATATCGGAAAATACCTTTTAGGTATACGGCGAAACCGGGCATTTCGCAAGCCTGCACTATGCGGAAAAAATCGCCTTCTGTCATCAAACCGTCATCACCGGCGGGCTATAAAAAATCTTTTCATGCGTGAGAATTCATAATGTCAGGTGACGATTCAGAAGAAGAAGACTCCATCCCCTCCGCACGATCGCTGGTGGAGGTTGCCGAAGCGGATGAAGCGCAAGCGCAGCTCGAAGCGCAGCGCGATAGCATGACGTTCTGGCTGGAGGCTCAGGGCTTCGCGGAACGGTTAACACAGTTTTTAGCGATGCAGCAGACGCCCGCGGAAACGGTGATTGCACAGCTGCACCAGGACCCCGACATGCTGCAATGGGCTGCCAGGCAGCATGCGGCCTTTGTCGATGCCCCAACAGAAACGGAAGCGACGGCAGTTAAGCAGCTAGTCGGTCGTGGCTTACGGGAATTTGTCGGGAAAGGCAAAAAACCCATCACCCCATCCGCGCCCGCGGAGGAGGCGGGACCTGCCGCAGACACTTCAAGACACGTCGCTACGGCCAGACCAGCAGAACGCTCCCGCATCGCACCTGACGATGATGTAAGTAACATTGAAGAACTCCGCGCGCGTGAGCGCGAATGGCGGAAACGGCGACAAGCGCAAGAAAAAGAGATACGCTACGCCCGGGAAGACCAGCACCTTCATAAGACAGCGCCCGTTGCGTCGCAGCGCCATAGCCCGGAGCCGCCAGCAACGCTACCGGCGGAACCAAACGCGGAACCTCAAACGGAACCACCGCCTTCTCCGGAACCTTCGCCTGTGCCTGCGTCCGAAGAGCACCACTGGGCAGCCGAACTCACAAAGAAAAGCAGCCTGGGTGATGTCGTTGAGGCCTATGCCACACAGCATCAAGGCTCCAAAAGCTGGCGCGGGTTCGTAGGCGAGCTGAAGGATATCTGGGATATGGACGAGGCTCAACTGGCGACGCGCCTTAATATTTCCCCTGAGTATCTGGACACTTCAGACGAAAATTCCGTGCAGAAAATGCCACATAAGGAGTTTCGCGCCATGCTGATGCGCCTGGCTCCGTTTAGCTTGTCGGACCAGCAGGAAAGCTGGTTACGCGTGCTGGCCTGCGGTGATCCAAGCCTTGGCCTGAAGTTTGAAGACGCATTGCGCAGCGTGCAACACAGAATGGCACAATTACCAACCCGCCAGCAACGCGGCGCCTATGCCGGCGAGGCCCTGCGTCTGCTGGTGGAGCATAGCGGGCTGCCTTATAAAGGGCCGCATAATACCTTACCCATTTCCGGCGACATGCTGGAAAGCTACATGCGCTCAAAGCATACGCCAAAGGGGAAACGAATCGCGCGAACGGTTGCGTGTGCCCGCTGGTTATGCCCCGATGACGGCCATTTACGGGCAGAAACCGCCGCACTATTGCTTGGCGTGCCCCAGATCCGCACCCCGCAGGAACTCCTGGAAGATGTCAAAGCCGGCAATATATCTCTCGGCGACCTGTTCTGGACATGGCGCATGCAAAATGGGTGGACTCAGAAAGAAGCATCTGAGCATTTTGAAATTGACCGTAATAAAAAATATGGTGACCTGGAACGCGATCGGGGTGTCGACATCAGCCCTCTGGCTGCTCATGTCGCCCGCAAACTGCATGCATCTGGTTTTATCAGAGAGGCGGACATACGGACTTTAACAAACCTTGCAAGACCACAAATCGCGCCGCTGGATAAAACGAGCATGGAGGTATTTGAAGAGGCCATCGCTGGGAAGGCAACTTTTCAGGACTTCATTAATCACCTGGTAGCCGAAACAAAAGTTCAAAAGCGCATACCAGGAAACCGTCTGACAGGATTTAGCGTATTCTCAGAAAAACTGGCAGACATTACGGAAAAACTCGGCGGGACGCGTATCTCCCCCGATACCGTCAAACGTTGGTATAAGGAAGGCGTGCATACGGAAGAACCGGTTTATATCCGTGCGCTTCAGCAGATAGCCGGCATCCCGGATGAGCGCTATGGAGAATTGCAAAAGCTATGTGCCGGCACGGGAATTCACCGAACAAAAAAAATAGCAGATGCCCTGGAGGTTTTGAACTTTGACAGTGATCCGCGCGCCAAGAAAGCCGCATTTGCAGAAATTCTGAGACTAACTGGCTATAGCTACGAGTCGCTGGCCGCCGCCTTGCCTGAGCATGTCGATGGTGAACATTTAGAGGTTTTCGGCATTATTCATAAAATCAAACAAGGTGAATGGAGCATCAGTGCTAAAGATACTACGATTAACGACGTCGCCCGGGTGTTATTCCCTGCAAACGATAAAACCTCAGGGCGCTTTCGTTACAAGTTAGAAACAATATTTACGCGCCCCTACGACAAATCTGTTTTGGAAGACGTCGATGTTCACTCCCAATCAGCGCGAACAGAGGCGCTTAAAACATTAATCCGAAACAGGCGGCTATCCTACCGTTACCTAGCTAAAACAATCAATGAGCATCCACTCCTAAATGTAGTGCCTGAATCACGTCAGGTCACCCCCACTAAAATTAACAGCTACATCACCAAAGGAACATGGCCCAAAGCCACCGCGCAGGCGGCCGCCGAAATCCTCGTCCCCGACAACTATGCAGACCATGTCGCCGAGCGTGAGAAGTTTCTTGATATCTTTGTAGTGAGTCGGCGTAAGGCGTTACAAGAAAACCGATCACCTGATACATCTCCCACTACACCGGGCGGAAGCGGCGGCAGGGACATCCCCCGCCGACAGATTAGCGAGCCCGGGGAGCCGGAACCACTGATGGGAGGGAGCCGACAGCAGCGGATCGCCTAAATCACCACCCCTTCTTCCCGCGCGAACTGCTCCAGCTGGTTGCGGATCGAATGATCGGGCAGGGTCAGCAGATAATTGATAGTGGCCAGCAGCGCCTCATGGTTCAGCGAGCGGACCATGGCCTTCACCGGGCCGATCGAAGGCGGCGGCACCGAAAGGTTGCGCACGCCGCAGCCGATAAGCGCCATCGCCTCAATCGGCCGCGAGGCCATGGCCCCGCAAAAGCCCGGCTCGACATCCGCCGCCTGGCATTGTTGCACCAGCTGGCGCACAATATTGAGGAATACCGGCGACAGCGGATCATACCGCCCGGAGAGCCGTTCGCTGCCGCGGTCACAGGCAAAGAGAAACTGCAGCAGATCGTTGCTGCCGATCGAGACGAAATTGACGCGCTTAAGCAGTTGCGGCAACTGATACAGCAGCGAGGGAATTTCGATCATACAGCCGAGTTGCAGGCGTTTGATGGGCGCAATGCCTTCCACTTTGGCACGCTCCAGCTCGCGGTCGAGCACCGCCTTGGTTTCATCGAATTCAGCTACTTGGGCGATGAAGGGAAACATCAGGCGCAGCTCGTGTCCGGCGGCGGCGCGGATCAGCGCGCGGAACTGGCGGCGCAGAATCACCGGCCGGTCAAGCCCGACACGGGTGGCGCGCCAGCCCATGGCCGGGTTTTCCTCAAGTCCCGCATCCAGGTAGGGCACCTGTTTATCCCCGCCGATATCAAACGTACGAAACACCACCGGCTTGCCGCGCGCGTGGCGAAACACGCCGCCATACATCTTGCGCTGCTCGTCAACATCGGGAATATCGCTGCTGGCCAGATAAGGCAGCTCGGTGCGATACAGCCCGATGCCATCGACATCGGGCCGGCTGATATGTTTGGCATCGAGAAACAGCCCGACATTGAGATTCAGCGATATGTTCACGCCGTCCGCCGTGACCGCCGGTAAATCCTGCGCCGCCTCATATTCGGCGGTTTGCTTTTCGCGATGGGCGATATGTTCGTCGATGGCCTCTTCGACATCGGCGCCGGGACGGATAAACACCTCGCCGTGTTCACCGTCGACAATGGTCAGGTCGCCGGTTTGCACCGTATCGGTCAGCGAGGGAATACGCCCCACCATGGGAATATCCATCATCCGCGTGATAATCGCCACGTGCGAGGCAGCGGAGCCTTCCTCGACAATCACTCCCCTAATCGGTTTATTGGTATATTCAAGCAGCTCGGCCGGGCCGATGGATTTGGCCACCAGAATGAACGTCTCTGGCAGCTCTTCCCTGGCGGCCGACATGCCCGCCCCGGCCAGGTGATACAGCAGGCGGGTGGAAAGGTCTTCAAGATCCTGCATGCGCTCGCGGATATAGGTGGAGTCAATCTGCGCCATACGCGCATGCATCTGCTCTTCCACCTTTTTCACGGCGGCTTCCGCCGTCAGCCCGGTTTGAATAGCCTCTACGATGCGATGCAGCCAGCCCTGATCGTGGGTAAACATGCGGTAGGTTTCGATAATCTCAAGCTTGGCGTCGTCCTTGGCAAAGCCGGCCTCGCGGATCAGTGTATCGATCGACTCCTGCAAATCCACCATGGCCTTTTGCAGGCGCTGTTCTTCAAAACTGGGATTGTCGGAGACCAGGTTGGTGATCTCCAGCTTGGGCCGGTGCAGTACCGCCGGCGCCTTGGCCAGCCCCGGCGACAGTTTCAGCCCGCTGTAATATTGCGGCTGGTCCATCCCCTCCGCTTCGCCGGTGATCTCTTCCAGCTTCACGACCTGCGCGGCAATCGCCAGTTCGGCCAGCACCAGGGCGATGGTCTGCAGGATTTCCACCTGTTCGTCAGCATAAATCCGGGTATCGCCGCTTTGCACGGTGAGCACGCCGATCACGCGGTGATGATATAAGATGGGCACGCCGACGAGGGAACGGAAAGCCTCTTCGCCAGTTTCGGCGCAATAGGCAAATTTGGGATGGCTGTGCGCATCCGGCAGATTCAGCGGCGAAGCGATATGCGCGATTTCACCGACCAGCCCCTCGCCCACGCGCAGGGCCGTGCGGTGAACCGCTTCCTGGTTCAGCCCGATGGTGGCGAACAGTTCCAGCCTGGAACCGGCGCGGGTGAAATAAATCGAGCAGACTTCCGATTCAAAGCCCTCGGCAATCACGCGCACCAGCTTGTTCAGCCTGGCTTGGGCTTCTTCCGCTCCGCGCAGAACGTCGCGCACCTGTCGCAACAGCGCCAGCGGCGAGAGGGTGTTAACGGCGGTCAGTTTGGTCATGGTGCTTGCCGATGATAGGAATCCTGACGATGCGACGATGCGATGATTCCCTTTTGCTGCGCATTATCACCGCTTCAGATAGTGTGCAGCCTGCGCCATCAATTCGTCAATGATTTCCTGCACGCTTTGTGTGCGCTGCACCATACCAACCGACTGCCCTGCCATCAGCGAGCCGCGCTGAACATCGCCGTCTATGACCGCGCGACGCAGCGCCCCGGCCCAGAAATGTTCAATAGCCAGTTGCGCCTCTTTCTTTTCCATCTCACCGGCAACGACTTTGTCGACCGTTTCTTTCTGAAAGCGCATAAAGGCGTCGCTGGCGTCATTGGCAATGGCGCGCACCGGAATTACCGGGAAGTCGGGATGATATTGCACGGACGTGACCGCGTCACGCGCGCTGGCGTGGATAAAGGCCTGTTTAAATTTGGCATGGGCAATCGACTCCTCGGCGCACACAAAGCGCGTGCCCAGCTGCACGCCGGACGCCCCCATTTCCAGATAGCTGGCGATCGCCTCGCCGCGACCAATGCCGCCGGCAATAAATACCGGCACCTCAAGCACCTCGGGCAGAATCTCCTGCGCCAGTACGGCGGTGGAGACTGGGCCGATATGACCGCCGGCTTCCGAGCCCTCGATAATCAGCGCATCCACCCCCATTTTAATCAGTTTACGGCCGATGGCCGCAGTCGGGGCAAAAGCCAGCACCTTCGCGCCTGATTGCTTGATGGTCTCAACCGTACTGCGTTTAGGCACGCCGCCGGCTAGCACGATATGGCTGACCTGATTGGTGATACAGGTGGCAATCAGCGCATCCAGTTGCGGGTGCATCAAAATCAGATTAACGCCGAAACTTCTCAGTTCCTCCCCCTGCTTGCGGGGGGAGGTTGGGAGGGAGGTAGTTTGTTTAACGCCCCCACTCTTCCCTCCCTTGCTAGCGGGGGAGGGTTTTAACAGCGCCTGCGTCGCCTTAATCTCAGCATCCAACAGTTCCGGCGGCATCGAGCTGGCCGCAATAACCCCAAACGCCCCGGCTTTGGAAAGCGCCGAGACCAGATGGCGTTCCGACACCCAGCTCATCGCCCCGCCCATAATCGCCATCTCGCAGCCGAGCAGGTCGCAGCCGCGCTGCATGAGGGTATTCAGATGGGAATAATCGGTTGACGCATTCATACTGTTCTCACTCAAAAACAAGCTATATAGCGTCAACCGTCAACTGACAACCGCTAACCTCTTTATTCCTCCTGCGCATCCAGGCCGTAGGCGCTGTGCAGGGTGCGCAGGGCGAGTTCGAGATAGGCTTCCTCGATCAGCACCGAGATTTTGATTTCCGAAGTGGTAATCACAATAATATTGATGTTTTTATCGGCCAGCCTGCGAAACATCTCGGCGGCCACACCGGCATGGCTGCGCATACCGGTACCGATCACCGAGACTTTAACCACCGCTTTGTCGCTATGCAGCGAATCGTAAGACGGCGTGCGCCTGGCGGTTTTGATAATCTCCAGCGTGCGTTCCACGTCGCCGCGCGGCACGGTGAAGGTGATATCGGTCGCCTTGCCGTCCTCGGTGACGTTTTGCACGATCATATCGACATTGATGCCGCGATCGGCCAGCGGGCCGAACAGTCCGGCCGAAACCCCTGGCTTGTTCTCGACATTGGTCAGTGAAATCCGTGCCTCATCGCGGCTGTAGGCAATCCCGGTTACGCGTTGCTGTTCCACAATTTCCTCCTCATCCACCAATAACGTGCCGGGCTTGCCGGAAAAAGTCGAGCGCACCTGAACCCGCACGTGGTGATTCATCGCCATTTCCACCGAGCGCGTCTGCAGGACTTTAGCCCCCAGCGAGGCCATTTCCAGCATCTCCTCATAGGAAATGATATCAAGCTTGCGCGCGCGCCCCACAATCCGCGGATCGCAGGTATACACCCCGTCAACATCGGTGTAAATATCGCAACGCTCGGCCTGAAACGCCGCCGCCAGCGCCACCGCCGACGTATCCGAGCCGCCGCGGCCCAGCGTGCTGATCCGGCCATCGGCGGTGATCCCCTGAAACCCGGCGACCACCGCCACCGTGCCCGCTTCCAGCACGGCGCGCACGGCATCCGTATCAATGGCTTTCACCCGCGCCCTGCCGTGCATGTCATCGGTCAGCAGGCGAATCTGCCAGCCGCCGAAGGAGCGCGCCGGCACGCCGTTTTCCTGCAGATGCAAGGCGAGCAGCCCGGCACTGACCATTTCGCCGGTGCAGACCACAAAATCATATTCCGCCCACGCCTGGGTGGTATTAAGATCAGACATTTCAGAGACATAGCCGACCAGCCGGTCGGTGGTACCGGCCATCGCCGAGACATTGACCATCACCTGGTGGCCGACCTTCACCTCCGTTGCAACCAGTTCAGCCACATGGCGGATACGGTCGATATCGGCCACCGACGTGCCGCCGAATTTCTGTACGATCAAACTCATGGGGATTAAGGGATTAATGGGGTTTGCCGCAGGGCGCAAGCGTTCTCTTATCCCCTCCCCCATTTA
>CAZMBI010000009.1:0-46038 GCA_964564675.1 uncultured Azospirillaceae bacterium | reverse complement strand
AATGGGGTTTGCCGCAGGGCGCAAGCGTTCTCTTATCCCCTCCCCCATTTATGGGGGAGGGTTAGGGTGGGGGTTGCCCCACCCAGGAACCGAACAAGTGGCTACCCCCCCCTCCTATCCTCCCCCCGTAAACGGGGGGAGGGAGATAGATAGTCAAGTTTCACTGAATTGTCACACTCTTAAGCCGCCGCCTGGGGTATAGTGGAACTAAATCAAAGGAGATTGCGCGATGGCACCACAGCCACAGAACTATCCGAACCCGCAGGCGGCACAGGCTCAAGGCGGGATGAACCCCGAAGCCCTGGCCGATCCGATTCAGGCCAGCGATGAGATGTTTTCACCGAAGAAAACCGCCGGAAATGTCACGTCCGGCTTTTTTAAAGGACTTTTCCGCGGGGCGCTCGCGTTGGGAGTATTAGCCGCCGCCGTAACGGCGGGGTTAAGTGGCTTCGGCCTCTTTGGATTGGAAGCAGCTGGAGAAGCAGCCGTAGCTGGACATCCAGGAGGTGGACCAATTGCAGGAGCGGCTGGAGCAACTTTCTCTCTATCAAACATTGCCTTGAGTACGGTAGGATATGCCGCTGCCTGGGCCGCCGCTATCGGCGGCCTGTTTTTCGGCACCCGTGAGGCTTCCATGCGCGCCGGCGCCGCCGCCGGCTATCAACACGGACGTCAGGTCGGCCGGCTGGAGACGATGGCCGTCACCGAAGCTATGGTGCAGGAAATCGCCCAGGGTATGGAACAGGAACAGGCGCGCGGGCAAAGCCATCAACGCCAGCCACAGCGCGGCCAGCAGCGCCAGCACGGGGCGCATGCACATCCCGCCAAGCAACCGGTCAGCTTTGAACATATGCCGAACCATCCGGCGCATCAGCCCAAAACCGAGCGCGTAGCGCTGGGTAAACACACCGGCAGCGTGATGGCGCAATCGGCTCAGGAACAAGCCGCCGCGTTGGGCGGTCCGCAGAAAGTTTAGCGCGCGCATTTCCTATAACCGGAAGTGTCTGGGCGCAAACCAACCGGTCAGCCCTTCTCCCATGCCATGGTCACCGCATCTTCCACCCGCCCGTCGGGATAATGATAATAATCCTTACGGCGACCGATGACGTTAAAGCCCAGCGCCTGATACAGCGCCCGCGCCGCCGCGTTGCGCACCCCCACTTCCAGAAACACCCGGTTTAACCCGCGCGTTTGCACGGCCGCCAGCAATTGTTGCAGCAGTTGCCGCGCCACTCCGGTGCGTCGGACTTCGGGCAGAACGCCCAGCGCCAGCAATTCGCATTGTTCGGCCACCTGCCAGCCGAATATAAACCCAATGGCAGCCTGCTCACGCCGGGCCAGCCAGGCCAGCACGTTGCCCTGTGCAAAAAAACTGTTGAACTCCCCGGCCTGCCAGGCCTGCGGGAAACAGGCCGCATGCAGTTCGGCCAGCACCGGGGCCTCGGCCGGGGTGGCGCGCGCCAGCCAGCAGGGAGGCGGGTGTCGTCCAGTTTGTGGTTGCATCATTAAAACCCGGCGGCAGTTACTCAACTGTTCTTAAAAAAGCATAGTTGCACATGGGTCTGCGGATAGGCGAGCACTTCGCCGGTGCGCACGGTCTGCATCCCCACCGCCTGCGCGCAATGCTCGATATAATCGAGCTTATGGCCGAAATAGCCGGTTTTGGGCATAATGCCGTAGCCGGCGGTCTCGGTGACATTGGGTGGGGCGACATAGGGATCGAAACTCACCGCAAACAACCCGCCCGGTCGCAAGACGCGCTGCACGCCGGCAAACGCCGCCTCGACATCGCCCAGATAGGGCAATACGGACAGGCACAGGGCAACATCAAAACTGTTCTCGGCTTCCTCCGCATGCAGATGGCTGCGCAGATCCTTATGCACTAGCCGGGTGAAAATCTTCACGCCGCGGCTGTCTATCTTGCGGTAGGCAACATCGAGCATGCCGTTGGAAACATCCACGCCCACCACATTTACGAATTCCTCGCGGAACTGCGCGCCGCACAGGCCGGTGCCGCAGCCCAGATCGACCAGGTCGTGGAGCTGGGTGAGCTGCTCCATTTCCGGGTGCAGCAACTGGTGCGTCAGCGCGGGCAACTGATAGCTCCGGCTTTGCTGCGTGAATTCGTAGGTGGGGGCCACGCCGTCAAAAAATTCGACGGCCATTTCCAGCGGCATGGTCTGCGGCCGTGTGCCCGGCTTGAGCAGGGCGGGATCCATCGAGGCGATCATGAACAGCGCGTTGTGATGATTGGGCTGCAGCCGCACCACCCGGCGGAAACATTGCATGGCCTTTTTATTCTGGCCTTTATGATGGTACAGACAGCCCAGATTATACAGACTCGGAATATGATCCGGCGACAGCCACAGCGTGATGCGAAAGCGCATGATGGCGTCATCGATCGAGCCGCCCTGGGCCAGATCACACGCCAGGCGGTAATTGGTTTCGGTCAGGTTATTGCACTTTTCCATCAGGTCGTCGACATAACCGCCGACCGAGGCAAACCAGTCCCGCAGACTAACGAAAAACCCTTTGCGCTTGATTTCTTCGGTTAATTGTTCGGGCTCTTCTTGTGTCAATTGCATCTCCCCTGCGTTTCCTCTAATCTACCGCCATGGTCGCACAAACGCAACGAAGTGATGCACCCCCTGCCGGCGGCTCGGTTGACCCGGATGAGGTCGCCCAGTTCTCGCGGCTGGCCGCGCAATGGTGGGATCCTACCGGCAAATTCAAACCCCTCCACGAGATTAACCCGCTGCGTATCGGCTATATCAAAGATCATATGTGCCGGCATTTTATCCGCGACAAGGCCGCGCTGCGCCCCTTTGAGGGCCTGACCCTGGTGGATATAGGCTGCGGCGGCGGCCTGATCTGTGAGCCGATGGCCCGTCTTGGCGCCGCAGTCACCGGCATCGACGCCTCACAGAAAAACATCGGCGTGGCTAAAACCCATGCCGAGCAAAGCGGGCTGGCCATCGATTATCGCGTGGAAACGGCAGAAGGTCTGGCGGCAACATTCGCCGAATCAGGGCCGCGGGAGGGGCCGCGCCCGGGCGAAAACGCCCCCGCCGGCCATGATGACAACGGCTTCGATACCGTTTTGGCGCTGGAAATTATCGAACATGTCACCGATCCGCAGGCCTTTATCACCTCCTGCGCGGCGCTGGTCAAACCCGGTGGGCTACTGGTGATGACCACCATCAACCGCACCGTAAAGTCGCTTCTGATGGCTAAAATCGGGGCCGAATATGTGCTGCGGCTGTTGCCGCGCGGCACCCATCAGTGGCAAAAATTCGTGCGCCCGTCGGAAATGGTCGACGGCGTGCACGCCAACGGCATGGAGTTGGTCGAGCTACGCGGCATGGTGCTCAATCCCATGAAGTGGCAATGGTATCTCAGCGAGACAGACCTCGACGTCAATTATCTGATGGTGGCATGCAAACCGGTTGATAGCTAACGGCTAAGCGCTCTTTCATGCTGCAAAACCGGCAAGCGCCGGCGCACCGCATCCACCCGCACCGGGTCGATGGTGGCGAGAGTTACCCCCGGCGCGTCTTCGCCGGCTTCCGCCAGCACCTCTCCCCACGGGTCGATGATCAATGAATGGCCGTAGGTGCGCCGCCCGCCCGGATGCGTGCCGCACTGCGCCGGAGCGATGATATAGCAGCCATTTTCAATGGCCCGCGCGCGCAGCAGCACATGCCAGTGCGCCTGACCGGTGCGGTGGGTAAAGGCCGAGGGCACCGCGCAGGCGATCGCACCGTCATGGGCCAGCGCGCGGTATAACCCCGGGAAACGCACATCATAACAAATGCTCATGCCCAGCCGGCCGCAGGGCAGTTCGGCCAGCGCCATGCGCTTTCCGGCGGCAATGCGGTCGGATTCGCGGTACGTCTCACCGTCGCCGAAATCGATATCGAACAGGTGTATTTTGTCGTATTGCGCCGCCAACTGCCCCTGGGGGTTAATCAGCAGGCAGCGGTTGGCCCAGCGCTTACCAGAACTGACAAATACGGAACCCACCAGCATCCAGCATGACAGCCGCGTGGCCAGCGCCCGGGCATGGGCGATGCCCGGATGCGAGTCCATGGTCTCCGCCGGCGGGGCCGTCCTGTCATCCCCGCGCATGAAATAGGCATTTTCCGGCAGGGCCAACAGTTGCGCGCCGCGGTCGCAGGCCTGCTCGGCCAGCGCTGTGATAGCCTCAGCGTTTTCCTGGATATCGCTACCTGCATTCAGCTGCAAACAGGCGATGGTGAGTGGTTGTGTCATAGGGTTTATTCCCGTACCGTGCGCGCCAGCGTGAGCACGTTCACGCGCGCCGCGCCGCCCCCGTGCAGCACGTCCACGCAAGCCTCAATGGTGGCGCCGGTGGTCATCACATCGTCAATCAGTAAGACGCCCTTACCGCGCAATGCCTGCGCCCGACGATGATTCACCTGAAAGGCGCCGTTGACATTATGCAGGCGTTGCGCACGCGTCAGTCCCGCCTGCGGCGTAGTATGGCGCACGCGCAGCAGGCCGTCGGGCAGCACGGGCAGATGGCATTGATCGGCCAGCGCAAAGGCCAGCAGGGCCGATTGGTTATATTTGCGCTGCAGCAAGCGACGCGGATGCAGCGGTACCGGCACGATGACCGCGCTGCCCGGCAGGATATCATGCGCGGCGCGAGCCAGCAGCCGGCCATAAAACGGCGCCCGGTCGGTGCGGTCATGATATTTGAAGCGTGTGATCAGCTCGCGCGTAGTGGCGTCATAATGCCATACCGCGCGCGCCGCATGATAGCGCGGCGCATCGTGCAGGCAATGCCCGCACAATGCCTCCTCCCCCAGCGCAAAGCCAAACGGAAAACCGCATAAGCGGCAATAGGGCGCATCGATAAAGGCGATGGCCCGGAAACAATCGGTACACAGCCCGTGGGCGGATTCAGTAATGCAGCCGCAGGCGCTGCAGCGCGGCGGCAGGCATAGGTTGAGCCCGACATGCAGTAAGGGCATGGCGTTTTCACGCAAAATGCGATACACATCCCGCATATGACGGATAGTAACACGCTTTTTTATACCCGTCTGCTTCAATTACGCCGTGACCGGGCGGTGCCGGCGTTCGGCGCGCATGATTTTCTGGTGCGCGCCGCCGCCGAACGCCTGGCCGGCCGGCTGGACGATGTGCAGCGCCGCTTTCACACCGGCCTTGATCTGGGCTGTCATAGCGGCCAGTTACGCGCGGCGCTGGCCGGGCGCATTCCGTATCTGATCGAAGCCGATATCAGCCGGGGCATGCTGGCCCGTTGCGCGGGGCCGGCGGTGCAATGCAACCCCGAATGGCTGCCCTTCGCACACGGGAGGCTGGAGGTGGCGCTCAGCGCACTTTCGCTTCACTGGACCAACGACCTGCCCGGGGCGCTCGCCCAAATCCGCCGGGCGCTGCAGGATCAGGGGCTGTTCATGGCGGTGCTGCCCGGCGCCAATACCCTCATCGAGCTGCGTCACAGCCTGGCGCATGCGCAAAGCACCCTGCGCCAGGGAGTCAGCCCGCAGATTGCCCCGGCGATCGATATCCGCGACGGCGGCAATCTGCTGCAGCGCGCGGGGTTTGTCCTACCCACGGCCGATTCGGAAACGCTGACCGTGACCTATGACAATGCGCTGGCCCTGATGCAGGATCTGCGCGGCATGGCCGAGACCAATATGCTGCTGGCGCAGCATCGTGGCATTTTCCCGCGCGGGCTGTTTCCGCTGGCGGCGCAGTATTATGCCCAACATTACCCCGCCGCAGGCGAGCCGAGGCGTATCCGCGCCACGTTTGAACTGGTCACCCTGACGGGGTGGGCATCTTAGATTATGCCGCCATCACGCGCGTTTATTGCAACCAATCGCGCAGCGCCGCCACCAGCGGCACATCGGCCGGCGGCATGGGCAGGGCCGGCATCTCCCGCGGGAACTTCCAGGTCAACGCCTGATCTTCCAGCGCTTTGGGCATGCCCTCCCATTTACGGCAGGTATAAAGCAGCATCACCAGGTGAAAATCGTCATAGGCATGGCTAATAAAGCTCAGCGGTGCCATACAGCGTTCGCATAATGTGACATCGAGCTCCTCGCGGATTTCGCGCAGCACGGTCGCCTCCGGCGTCTCGCCCGGCTCCACCTTGCCGCCGGGAAACTCCCACATGCCGGCCATGGCCTTGCCGGCGGGGCGCTGGGCGAGCAGCACCCGGTTATCGGGATCGATCATGGCAACGGCCGAGACGGTGACAATCTGCATGGGGTATGGCGCTCAGCGTGTTGGGGTGACTTGCCGGGATTGACAGCTCAGCTGCGATAGTCCGCGTTAATATCGATATAGCCCTGCGTGAGATCGCATGTCCAGACTTTGGCCTCACCTATGCCATGGCCGACCTCAACCGTGATATCAATGGCCTGTTCCGTCATATATTCCGCTACCGGGCCTTCCTCATAGCCGGGCAGCGCGGCGCCGCTGCGGGCGATGATGTGATCGCCGAAGGCAATCGAAATATCTTCCTGGCGAATCGGCTCCAGCGTTTTGCCGATGGCCATCACGATGCGCCCCCAGTTGGCGTCCTCACCGGCAATCGCGGTTTTCACCAGCGGCGAGTTGGCAATCGCCATGGCGATACGGTGGGCGCCGGCTTTGCTCTCCGCGCCGTTGACATGCACGGTGATAAATTTGCGCGCGCCCTCGCCGTCGCACACCACCAGTTTCGCTAGCTCGGTCAGCAGCTCGTGAAACGCCGTACGGAAATCGTGAAAATGCGGATCGTGCAGATTGTCCACCACCTCGTTGCCGGCGGCGCCGGTGGCATACGCCAGCAGCGTATCGTTGGTGGAACTGTCGCCGTCCACTGTGATGCAGTTAAAGGAAACGGCATTGCTCTCCTCAAGCAGGTGCTGCCAGACATCAGGCGCAATCGCCGCATCGGTAAAAACAAACGCCAGCATGGTTGCCATGTTCGGCGAAATCATGCCCGAGCCCTTGGCAATGCCGTTGATGGTCACCGTGTGGCCGAGCAGATTCACTTGCGTGCTCAGCCGCTTGGGAAAGGTGTCGGTGGTGCCGATCGCCGCCGATGCCTCCGCCCATGGCGTTTCTGCAAGCTCTTGCTTAAGCACCGGCAGCGCCGCCAGCAAGGCATCCACCGGCAGCGCTTCACCGATCACCCCGGTGGAGGCCAGCATGACATTATGCTGCGGGCAGACATGCTGTTCACTCAAGGCCGCCGCGCAGGCCTTGGCATCGGCCATTCCCTGCTTGCCGGTGAAGGCGTTGGCCTGCCCGGCATTGACCAGCAGCAGGCTGGGTTTATCGGTGGTGTACGCCGCCAGCGCCTCGCGGCACCAGCGCACCGGCGCGGCGGCTGTGGTGGAGCGGGTGAACACGCCGGCCACGCTGGTGCCCGGCGCGCATTCCATCAGCAGCACATCCGGACGGTCATGATAGCGCAGCCCGAGCGCGGCGGTGGCCAGTCGCACGCCGTCAACCGGCGGCAACACCGCCCACGCCCGGGGTGCTAAAGGCGATTGTGGCAACGCCATTTACTCCGCCGCGGCGCGGTTGTCTTGCGTGCTGTCCGGCACTTTGCTCAATTCGCGCTCGCTGCCGTCGGGCCCATAATAGGTGATATCGGTTTGATCGACCAGCCGGTTGACATGCTCATTGAGTTGTTCCTCAGCCAGGCGCGATTTGATGTTTTCTTTGGCTTCTTCGTAAGGCGGCGCTTCCATCTGGCGGCGGTCTTCCACCTTAATCAGATGCCAGCCGAACCCGCTTTTCACCAGTTCGGAAATCTCGCCTTCTTCCAGTTTAAACGCGGCTTCGGTAAAGGCGGGGACCATTTTGTCCTGCGTAAAATAACCCAGATCACCGCCCTGATTTTTACTGCCCGGGTCTTTGGAGTGCGCTTTCGCCAGCTCTTCAAAATCGGCACCGTCTTTGAGCTTGGCGCGCAGATGCTCCGCTTTGTCCTCCTGTTCCACCAGAATGTGGCGGGCGCGGATTTCCTCTTGATCGGCCATCTCCTCTTTCATTTTTTCATATTCGGCGCGGATGGCTTCTTCTGAAACCAGATTCTTGCTTTTATTGTCGATATAATGGCGGACCACCAGCTTGCGCTTGGCCTCATCAATTTTGCGCTGCACCGCCTCATTATCCATCACGCCCGCCTCGAGCGCTTCCTGATGCAGCAGATATTCGCTGGCCACGCCGCGCAGCACGTTCTGCCGAATCGATTCTTCCACGGTATCAAACTGAGGCGCGGCTCCGGTGGGGAACAGGCCTTCCCAAACGGTTTGCACTTCTGATTTTTTGATTTCCCGGTCGCCGACTTCCAGAATCACATAATCGTCAGCGGCGAATGCGGCGGAGCTTAACGCCAGCACCGAGCTGGCCAGTAAGGTGTGAACAAAGCGGGGCATAATAGATATCCTTTTGCGGTTGAAAGAAATTCACTTGGCTATGGCACAAAAACCCTTACGATTCAAGTTTAAGTATGAGGCGCATCCCCAGCGATCCGGAAAGCGGGCATATCAGGCGCCGGGCGAATTGACATCACGCCGCGCGGGCCTTATGTCTCATGCATGATAAAGAGCCGTAGATGATAGGAAATTTTGCCAAAAAGCTGTTTGGCAGCGCCAATGAGCGCCTCGTCAAAAGTTTCCAGCGCGATATCGAGCGGATTAACGCCCTGGAAAGCGAGATGCAGGCGCTAAGCGACGACACCTTGCGCGCCAAAACCGATGCCTTCCGCCAGCGCCTGGCCGAGGGCGAGCCGGTTGATCGCCTGCTGCACGAAGCGTTTGCCGTGGTCCGCGAGGCCGCGGTGCGCACGTTGGGCATGCGCCATTTCGACGTGCAGTTAATCGGCGGTATCGTGCTGCACAAAGGACTCATCGCCGAAATGAAAACCGGTGAAGGGAAAACGCTGGTCGCCACTCTTGCCGCCTACCTCAACGCCCTCACCGGAGAGGGCGTGCACATCGTGACTGTCAATGATTATCTGGCCGAACGCGACGCCGCCTGGATGGGCAGAATCTATCAATTTCTCGGCCTGAGCGTCGGCGTCATCAAGCATACCATGGATGATGACGAACGCCGCGCCGCGTATGCCTGCGATATCACCTATGCCACCAATAACGAGATGGGCTTCGATTACCTGCGCGATAACATGAAATACAGCCAGGAGGAGATGGTCCACCGGCCGTTTCATTATGCCATTGTCGACGAGGTGGATTCGATCCTCATCGACGAGGCGCGCACCCCGCTGATTATTTCCGGGCCAACCGAAGACAACTCGGCACTATATGACCAGATTGAAAAGCTGATGCCGCAAATCGGCGACGAGCATGTCGAGATCGACGAAAAAAGCCGCTCGGTGACGCTCAACGAGGACGGGGTCGCCCATGTCGAGCAGTTACTGGCCAAAGCCGGCATGCTGGAGGAAGGCACCAGCCTGTATGACATCAGCAACGTCACGCTGGTGCATCACATCAACCAGGCCATTCGCGCGCACAAGCTCTATCAGCGCGATGTGCATTACATCGTTAAAGACCAGCGCGTGGTCATCATCGATGAATTTACCGGCCGCATGATGGAAGGCCGGCGCTACTCGGAGGGCCTGCATCAGGCGCTGGAGGCCAAGGAACAGGTGCCGATTCAAAACGAGAACCAGACGCTGGCCTCGATTACCTTCCAGAATTATTTCCGGCTATATCATAAACTCTCCGGGATGACCGGGACCGCCATGACCGAGGCCGCCGAGTTTAATGATATTTACAAGCTCGACGTGGTGGAAATTCCGACGAATCTGCCGGTTCAGCGGGCCGACGAGGATGACGCGATTTACCGCACCGGCCCGGAGCGCGACCGGGCGGTGATCGAACTCATCCGGGAATGTCACGAGCGGCAGCAACCGGTGCTGGTGGGGACCGTCAGTATCGAAAAATCGGAAGCGTTTTCCAAAGACCTCAAAAAAGCCAAGATTCCGCATCACGTGCTTAACGCGCGCTATCACGAGCTGGAAGCGCAGATCATCGCGCAGGCCGGCCAGCCGGGCGCGGTCACCATCGCCACCAACATGGCCGGCCGCGGCACCGATATTCAGCTTGGCGGCAATCTGGAAATGCTGATGGCCGATGCCGCAGCTAAGGCCGGTCAGGAAGCACTCGATGAAGTCGCCGCCGAACGCCTGAAGCAGCAGGTCGAGCGCGATAAAGCCACCGTCATCGAAGCCGGCGGCCTGTTTGTGTTGGGCACGGAGCGCCACGAGAGCCGGCGCATCGACAATCAGTTGCGTGGCCGCAGCGGCCGGCAGGGTGACCCCGGCGCGTCCAAATTCTTCATCTCGCTGCAGGATGACTTGATGCGCATTTTCGGCTCGGAGCGTATCGACAGCGTCCTGCAGAAACTCGGTATGCAGGAGAACGAATCAATCAACCATCCCTGGATGAATAAGGCGATCGAACGCGCCCAGCGCAAGGTTGAGGAACGCAACTACGAAATCCGTAAAAACCTGCTGCGCTTTGATGACGTGATGAACGACCAGCGCAAGGTGGTCTATGAACAGCGTATCGAACTGATGACCGCCGATGATATCTCCGAGACCATCGAGGAGATGCGCGCCGAGGTGAATCAACAGCTGGTTACCGGCCATATTCCGCCCAAATCCTATCCCGATGAGTGGGATAGCGAAAGCCTGGAAAAAGAAATCTACCGCATTTACGGGCTGGAATTGCCGGTTCAGGAATGGGCGGAGGAAGAAGGCATCGCCGAGGAGGAAATCCTTGAGCGGCTGACCACGGCGAGCGATGAGCTCATGCAGGCGCGCGCGACGGCGTTTGAACCGGAAATCTTCCGCATCGCACAAAAGCGGGTCTTGCTGCAAACGCTCGATCAGTTATGGAAAGATCACCTGCTGTCGCTGGACCACCTGCGGCAGGGCATCGGCCTGCGCGCTTATGGCCAGCGCGACCCGCTCAACGAATATAAGCAGGAGGCGTTCGGCCTGTTTGAGCAGATGCTGCAGCATCTGCGTGAGCTGGTTACGCTGCGCATGGCGCATCTGCGTATCCGTGTGGAAGATCCCAACGAGCTGCGCGAGATGGGCATGGCGCGGCGCATGCAGGAAAGCCGTGAAGACCCGGCGCTCAGCCAGCAACGCCCGTCGCCGGTGCCCGGCCAGTCCCTGCGCACCCATGTGCGCCCGGAAGACCGTGACCCGGCCAACCCCGCCACGTGGGGTAAAGTCGGCCGCAACGAACCCTGCCCGTGCGGCTCTGGCGAAAAATACAAGCACTGCCACGGAAAGCTGGCCTGAAGGCCCGATTAGCCTTTCGGTTTGCGCAACCTGGACCGCAGCTTTTGCAGCCGGCTGCGGCGTTTGACTGTAATGTCCGGCATATAAAAGCGCTTGCCGGAGACGGCCTCATAGGCGCTGATACAGTTGGGGACCACCTGATCGTAATAGATGGCATACAGGTTGGGCCAGCACATGCGGGTAATCGCATGACCCCACTTCATCGCCTGCTGCGGCACGCGCGCCAGCGCCTCCACGCAGATGATCGCCTCTTCCTCACGCGGGTCGTCGCGGCGATAGGCGTCAGCATCGGGCGCAAGATTAAACGCCATATCGCGCAGACACTCCACGGCATTGCCGGCCCACTCGGCGCTGCCTTCCAGCCTGTCGGGAAACTGTGTGAGCAAGGCCACCTCATAATCGCCGGCATGGCGCAGGAGACGCTGCTTACGCCGACGCATCCGGACCCACAGCCAGCCGGCGGCGGCCGAATATTTGCGGTATTGCTGTATCCAGCGCAGCTGCTTTTCCTGCTCGGCCAGCGCGCCGATTCCCAGCGGCTGAATCGCCTGCTGCCATCGCTGCACGCACTCCAGATCATCCCGCCGCGCACGCGCCACCTCATCGCGCGCTGCAAACGGCGACAGCCGGGCCGAATGCCGGCCGATCGGGCGGCCGCCGGCATCGCGCATAATATCGGCATAGTGACCGCACTCCTGCGCGGCAATCACCATCCCGCGGGCCAGCGCCGGAAATCCGTCGGTGGTATAGGTTTTGTGCGCCTCGTCTTCGATAAACGGATTGCCGCCGCAGGAGACATATACGGCGGAGCCGTCGCCGCTGACCGACTGCAGCCCGCCGCTGCCTTCCATCTGTTCCCAGAAATGCATGGCCATCAAATCGGCGACGTTATGCGAATACGAGACGAAATAATCCACCCCTTCATACAGCGACAGTAAGATAACCGCCGGATGCGTGGCCTGTACCAGCAGCCGCGCCACCTGCAGTTCTTTTTCGTAATCTATCGTCCCAGTACGGCGGAACTGATCGTGCAGCCGCGCGAAGATATCCTCCACGCCCTGCGCACCTTCGCCGCCCGGGACGGTCTGCGCGAGGATTTCCCTGGTGCGCGCGGCCAGCCGCACATCGCTGAACTCGCGCTTACTGAAAGTATGTTCATAACCCGGCCCGGAATAGGTGATAAAGTTGCGCGCCGTATCGGTGTGAATGCGCAGTCGCCCTGAATTCACCAGTTGCTCGGCCAGCATCTCCAGCCCAGACGGCATCTGCTCGCGAGTCAGCGCCGGTTTTTCATACAGTACGTGATAGGCATTGCTCATGCACCCATCATAATCGTTACCAGCAAAAACGCTATCCTGCGATATGGGCTTGTTGAAGATGCGGCCGGCGCAACGCGGTCTGGGACAGGCTGCCGCCTTGGACCTTGGCCGACGGCCGGGGCGGCGGCTCTTTGTTATCCTTATGAAAAGTCGTGTCTCTTTTCTGATCCTGCTCGTCTTCCTGCTGCAAAACGGAGGGAGGCGACTTGCCGTTTTCATCCTTCATGGGATGCAAATCCACCGGGTATTTCGCCAGCACTTCATTCAGCGCCGCCCCTTCGCGGCGCGAGTAATTGACTTCTTTCACCGCTTCCATACCGAATTTATTGGCGATTTCGATATAGGCCATGGTCCATTCCGGCTCGCGGGCATTGATCAGTTCGTGTCCCAGCAGATAGATGAATTTGGGCAACGTGAAATTGGCCTTGGCAACAGGCAAACCGGTTTCCGGATCACGGGTAGTGGTATGTTTGAAATTGTAGCTGTCATTCATCAGCTGCGCCACGCGGGCAAAAATTCGCTCGCTGCGCGCCCAGAGCTGACTTTCATCCGAATCCGACGGCGCCAGCACCTTAAACGCCCGCTCGGGATGAAATTTAAACGCATATAACTGATAGATATTCAGCACATCCGCCCCGGTAATCTTGTCACCGATACCGTAAAGCGGATTGAGTTTGTCTTTAATAAAGTCGTGGAAGGTCTCCAGCATGGTTGGATCACGCCCCCAGACATCATAGGCCCACAGCGCGCCCCATAATCCCACGGCGAAATCGCCGGTATTCATAAAGCGCAGGCTCGGCACATTCTTCAGAAACGGCAGGGCGCTGATACCGAAACGAATCCATTGATTGCGATTAAAATTACCGACAGTGGATTGAATAATCTGGTTATTGCTGGCGAAAATATCCTCTTCGGTCACCTCATCAATGCGTTTGCCCAGCTCATAGGCCACGGTTTCGGAATAAATACTGTTCATCTCGCGCAGGACATTACGGCGAATCACCATACTCATGGCCAACGAGCCCACGCCCAACGCATTGGAATAGACATGGTCGAATTGTTTAGTGACCATCTCCGAGCGGATATTGCGTTCGGAAATCGGCGTTAAGGCAATATTGCCCGTTTCGTAATATTTTTTAATCGCCCATTCGAGGCTGTTATTGGCAAAGCGCGAGGTGCCGAGGGCCTTTTTGTGAATCGCCCGGTTTTGCTCGCCCAGGACGGGCTCTATCGCGTCGAAAATAGGATTGCCCTTGGGCACCCAGGTGTGTTGCGGCGATTGCTTATTCGGACTGGGCGCGCGCCCGAATGTCCGCTCAATCGCACCGGTATGCTGCTGGTAAAACTGGTTAATCTGATTAATTGCCCGCTGGCTCGACCGTTCGCTGAAAAGGTCAAAAAGGGTCAGCTTGCGCAGAAAGCTCGGCGTTTCCGAGTTAGTCAGCGAACCGATCAGACTGCGGCCGACATAACGCGCCGGCAGTAAGGTCAGACCCAGGCGCACGTCCCACGGCGTCCCCGGCGGCTCACTCGTAATGTTAATGTGCGCCGGATTCGTCGGAGAATATACCTCGCGCTGGTCCCTGTTGCTCATATCGCTCATGCGGTTGTGGCTCCCATCCACTCACCTATTACTACTCACTAGCATTATAACGAGAAATACTATTGAATTATGTGAAGATTTGGTGACAGATCGGGCGTGTCCGGCCTATTCCATCGCCAGTGGGGCAGGCTCACGCTCGAGGTCGCGAAAGCGGGTAAATTCGGACTGGAACTGCAGGGTGGCGGTGCCGATGGGGCCGTGGCGCTGCTTGGCGACGATCACATCGGCCATGCCATAGACTTTTTCCATTTTTTCCATCCAGGCGGCATGTTCGGGCGTGTCAGCGCGCGGCTCGCCCCGCGCCAGGTAATATTCCTCGCGATAGACAAACATGACAACATCGGCGTCCTGCTCGATACTACCCGATTCCCGCAGATCGGCCAGTTGCGGGCGCTTGTCCTCGCGCTGCTCGACGGCGCGCGATAGTTGTGATAGCGCCAACACCGGTACGTTAAGCTCTTTAGCTATAGCCTTAAGCCCCTGAGTAATTTCTGATATTTCCTGCACTCGGTTGGCGCTGTTCTTGGTGAAGCTGGGGCGCACCAGTTGCAGATAATCCACCACCAGCATCCCCAGATTATGCAGCCGTTTCAGGCGGCGGGCGCGAGTGCGTAGCGCGGCGATCGACAAGGCCGGGGTGTCGTCGATATGAAAGGCCATATGCGACAGCTCGGCGCTGCGCTGGACGAGCTCGGCAAATTCGTCATTGCTCATTTCGCCGCGTTGCAGCTTGTTGGAGTTGATATTGGTGGCACTCGCCAGCAGGCGCCCGGCCAGTTGCTCGGCCGACATTTCCAGCGAGAAGAAACCGACGCTGCGGGGCTTTTCGCCGGCCGCCACGGCGGCGGCATCCTCGCGCGCCAGTTCGCGGCAGGCGCCATAGGCGATCGAGGTCGCCAGCGCGGTTTTGCCCATCGACGGCCGGCCGGCGAGGATCAGCAGATCCGAAGCCTGCAGTCCGCCCAGCAGCCGGTCGAGCGAATGCAGCTCTGTTGGCACACCGATGATATTGCCATCGCGTTTGAAGGCGATTTCCGTACGGCGGATGGCCTCGGTCAGCGAGTGTTTGAGAGGCTTGAAGCCGCCGCGTGCATCGCCTTCGGTGGCTAGGTTAAACAATTGCTGTTCAGCCTGTTCGATCTGCTCCACGGCGCTGGCGTGCTGCGTCCGGTCAAAGGCCGTATGGACGACGTCTTCTCCCAGCGCGATCAGCTGGCGCTTGGTCGCCAGATCCACCAGTATATCCGAATAATCGCGCGCATTAATGATATTTCCGGACACCCCTACCAGACGCGCCAGATAGCTGTCGTCTATATCCGGGTCTTCGGCGAAATGGTGCTTGAGGGTGACGGCATTGGCCACCAGTCCCTTATCGTGAAAGCGCAGAATGGCCTCGAAAATGCGGCCGTGAATCGGCGCATAAAAACTCTCGGCCTTTAAATCCTGATTGAGATTGTTAATGGTTTCGTTATTGGTCAGCAGCGCGCCCAGAAGGGATTGTTCCACTTCCAAATTATTCGGCGCCTCGCGGATAGCCACCGCCGATTTGTCACCCTCAAGAGCATCCGATTTTTCAGCCAGTCCGAGCATAAGGCGTCTGTTGTTTTTTGTGAAGCCTATATAGTGAAAGCCCCGCCGGGCTTTGTCAGCCGCTGTCGTCTAATCATCCACACCGATTTTGCGCGTTTAGATTTCCCACGCCGGTTTGCCGGCAAACCGCCCGGCGATGAAGTCGATAAACAAGCGTACCTTGGCCGATAAAAACCGGTTATGCGGAAACAGCACGTAAATATTGCGCTCCGGCGACGGCTCATACGGCTCCAGCACGCGCACCAGCCGGCCGGCGCCGATATCCGCGCCGATTAAGAAGCTGGGCGCGGTCAATATCCCGATGCCGGCAAGGGCTGACTGACGCAGCATTTCCGCATTGTTGGCGCGCATGGCTACGCAGGTGGGCGCCACGCGCTCGCGCCCCTCTGCGGGGTCGCGATAACGCCATTCGCGCAGCTTGTCGCTGTTGCTGTATTCGATAAAGCGGTGATTGATCAGCTCATCGGGGTGTTGCGGGGTGCCGTACTGATTCAGATAATCCGGGGAAGCCGCCAGCACGATCTGACAGGGGGCCAGCTTGCGCGCGATCAGGCTGGAATCGGTCAGGCTGGCGATGCGGATACAGACATCGACGCCCGATTCGACGATATCGACAAAGCGGTCGTTAAAATCGATCTCCAGACGCACATCGGGATAATACGCCGCAAACTCCGCCAGAACCGGCGCCAGATGAAACTGGCCAAACGATTCCGGCGCGTTTAATTTGAGGACGCCGCTGGGCCTTTCATTGAGATTTTGCAGCTGACGCTCGGCATTTTCCAGTTCTTCGATGATGTGCGTGCATTTATCGAGAAACAGCTGGCCTTCTTCGGTGAGGCTGAGTTTGCGCGTGGTGCGGTTGAGCAGGCGCACATGCAGCGCCTCTTCCAGCGCCGCGATATGTTTGCTGACCGCCGATTTGGTCATGCTGAGATCGCGCGCGGCGGCCGAGAAGCTCTGATGTTCCACCACCTTGGCAAAGGTTGGGATATACGCGAGATAATGCGCCGTCATGGCAATGGTATAACGTGGTTATCCGGTTTTGTCATCCCTGATACGCATCCATAAAAAAGGGCTGCCCAGGGCAGCCCTTACTATATCAGTGATTGCAACAGATTCTGCTCTTATTGGAAGAAGTTCAGCTCGATTTCAACCCGACGGTCACGCCACAGGCAGGCTTTCAACTCATTGCCTTTGACGCCTTCACAATTGGAAACCGGCACCTCTTCACCAAAGGAGCGCACGTCGGTATTTTGCGTGTCATAATAGCCTTTGGCGGCGAGGTAGTCCTGTACGGCCTTGGCGCGGCGCTTCGACAGGCGATAGTTATAATCGCTGGAGCCAATCATATCGGCATAGCCGATGATGCTGACGCTTTGCACTTCGGTCGAGTTTTTGATGATATCCACAAGTGAGTCGAGCTTGGCTTTGGCCGCTGGCGTCAGGCCGGCGTTGTCAAAATCGAAATAAACCGTGCGCGCTTCGGTGCCCAGATTATAGCCGCAGCGATCATGCCCGCCACTCCATTTGGTGCGCACGCAGTTACCGAATGTGTTCATGATGGTATTGCCGCGACTATCGCTCACCACGTCATGGCGGTCCATCCCTTGACCGGCAAAGGCGGCACCCGACAGGGCCAATGCACCAACCGCTGCAAACATGCTCGATTTCAGAAATGCTTTCATAAGATCTGATCCTTTTTGAATTATTGAACCGCCGCACGTTCGCCGTGCTACGTCATTACTTTATATACTTGGTAAAAACCCGGCGGGTTGCAATATATGGATTAATAATGATGGCGGATGGCGGGATTCTGCCCCCGCGATGTTGCATTATTGCATCGTTGGGGCGGGCGGCTGTGGCGTCAGCTCCAGCCACATATGTTCTTCATCAATATAGTCCTCACCGATTTTCAGTGCCTTGGGCTCAATCCCATAGGACTGAAACCCCGCTTTGAGGTATGTGTGACGCGCGGAGAAATTATCAACCGCCACTTGCAACACCATGATCTCCACCCGCCGCCGCGCTTCACTCAGCAGGTGCGCCAGCATCTGCCCAGCCAGCCCGTGCCCGCGCCAGTCAGGATAAACATACACGCCGAATAACACCCCCTGATGCCATTGTTTGCGATGCGGGCGTACGAAATAGCCCATCACACCGACCAGCCTATCATCGACGAACGCCCCGAAATAGCTGACATCACTTAGAATTTTAACATAGTCCTGCTGATCAAGTGCGGCCATTTCCTCATAGGATTCGGTAAAGGCGGTCGGCGCATCCTTCAGCGCAAACAGGCGAATCGTGCGTAATTGCAACGCATCATCCGGTTTCAGTCTGCGAATATGCAGGCTGGCATCGCTCATTCTTCCTCCCGGGCGCGCTGGCGGTCGCGCTGGCGGGCGCGATAACGCGCCACGTTAGCGTTATGCTCCTTCAGGGTGCGGGCGAAGAAATGCCCGCCAGTGCCGGTAGCCACAAAAAATAATTCATCCGTATGCGGCGGGTTGAGCACCGCCTTGATCGCCGCGCGCCCGGGATGCACGATGGGCCCGGGGGGCAGGCCGTCGATGACATAGGTGTTATAGGGGTGCTCAAGCTCCCAGTCGGACCGCCACAAAGGCCGCTGCATCGGGCCGTTCTCCTGCTCTATGGCGTAAATCACCGTCGGGTCCGACTGCAGCCTCATCCCGCGGCGCAGACGGTTGATGAATACCGCCGCCACCCGGCCGCGCTCAAGGTCGATCCCGGTTTCCGCTTCCACGATACTGGCCAGCGTCAGCGCCTCGTGCTTGCTGGCCAGCGGCACATTCGACGCGCGCTGCCGCCACAGTTGCTCAAGCGTTTCCTGCATCGCCTGGCGCATACGCCTGACAATGGACCGGCGGGGTTCACCACGATGAAAATAATAGGTATCAGGCATTAAGCTGCCTTCGGCAACGCCCGTCGGCATGGCCCCGCTCAGCCGGTCCTCCTGCATTAACAAGGCTATAATTTCGCGTGTGGTCAGACCTTCGGGAATGGTGATGGCATGGGAGACCGAACGCCCGGCCACCATTTTTTCCATCACCTGACGCGGACTCATCGCCGGGGTGAAACGATATTCGCCGGCCTTGAAATCGCGGCGCTTGTCGTGCCACAACACCATTGCCTGAAAGGGCAGGACACGATCGATCACGCCCTCGCGTTGCAGCCGATCGGTAATGGCCTTAAACCCGGTGCCCGGCTCAATCACCACCACCTTTTCCTGTTGCAACGGGCCGGGGACGGAAAACCAGTAAAAGCCGAACCCGACAGCGGCGGCAGCAGCCAGCATCAGCACGACGGCCAATACGGAAACTACGAGAATGCATTGCTTCATGACACCAGTATAATGTCTACGCGCAGCGATGGCGAGTGCCTACACCGCTTTAAAGACCACGCTGGCATTGGTGCCACCGAAACCGAAGGAGTTTGAAAGCGCCGCTTTCACGGGCCGCTGTTTGGCGGTATGCGGCACCAGATCGATGCCCTGACAGGCCGCTGACGGCTGATCGAGATTCAGGGTCGGCGGGACCACGCCGCGGCCGATGGCCAGCAAGGCAAAAATAGCCTCCACGCTGCCGGCCCCACCCAGCAAATGACCGATGGCCGATTTGGTGGAGGACATCGACAACGACGCACTCGCCGGGCCGAACAGGCGCTTGACCGCGCTTAACTCGATCTCATCGCCTTTGGGCGTGGAGGTGCCGTGCGCATTGATATAATCAATCTGTTCTGCATTAAGACCCGATTGTTTCAGCGCCGCCCGCATCGAACGGAACCCGCCATCGCCGTCTTCGGAGGGCGCGGTAATATGGTAGGCGTCTCCGGACAGGCCGTAACCCGCCACTTCGCCGTAAATCGTCGCACCGCGCGCCTTGGCGTGCTCGTATTCTTCCAGCACGACAATGCCGGCGCCTTCGCCCATGACGAATCCGTCGCGGCCTTCGTCCCACGGGCGCGAGGCTTTCTCTGGCGTGTCATTATAGGAGGTGGACAGCGCGCGCGCGGCGGCAAAGCCCGCTATACCCAGCCGCGAAATGGTCGATTCCGACGACCCGGCGATCATCACATCGGCATCACCGAGCTGGATCAGACGCGACGCGTCCCCGATGGCATGGGCGCCGGTAGAACAGGCCGTGACCACGGAATGATTAGGCCCTTTAAACTGATGCCTGATGGAGACCTGGCCGGAGGCGAGATTGATCAGGCAGGCCGGAATAAAAAACGGGCTGATCCGTCGCGGCCCCTGCTCATGCAGGGTGATCGCGCTTTGCTCGATCAGCGGCAGGCCACCGATGCCCGAGCCGATCAAGACACCGGTGCGATTTTGTTTTTCTTCGGTATCGGCCACCCAGCCGGCCTGGCTGATGGCTTCATCGGCGGCGGCCATGGCAAACTGGATGAAATCATCCATCTTCCGCTGCTCTTTGGGGGGGATAACATCATCGGCGACAAAACCGCCCGCGCCCCGTGTGACAATGCCCGCCACCTTGCACGGCAGATCGGAGACATCGAAATGTTCGATGCGCTTGAGTCCCGAGCGCCCGGCTGTCAAAGCACTCCAGGAGGCCTCAACCCCAACGCCCAGCGGGGTAATCAGCCCCATTCCGGTCACCACCACGCGTTTCATGAGAATCCCTTAAGCGCCGTTAGCGGTTAGCCGTTAGCACGAACATGTGTTGATGTCGGGCTAGTAGCTGACGGCCAGGCGCTAACGCTTAGCTGTTTTCCTGGATGTAATTGATGGCGTCCTGGACGGTCTGAATCTTTTCCGCCGCCTCATCCGGAATCTCAATACCGAATTCCTCTTCAAACGCCATCACCAGCTCAACCGTGTCGAGACTATCGGCGCCGAGATCGTCGATAAAGCTCGCCTCCGGCACCACTTTGTCCGCTTCGGCTCCCAGATGCTCGACCACGATTTTCTTCACGCGTTCCGCAATGTCACTCATTTCACCTGTTCCTTACTACGTTAACATTTGCAACTCGAACCATCGCCGATAGCATAAAGGTCCAGCCATTGCCAGCAAAAATAATGCGCCGGTCACACCATCAACAGGCCGCCATTGACGTGTAGCGTCTGGCCGGTGACATAGCCCGCTTCATCGCTGCTTAAAAAGGCGGCGGCCGCTGCCACATCCGCCGGCTGGCCGAAGCGCGCGGCGGGGATATTGTCGGTAATCCGCTGGGCTTGTTCGTCGTTTAAGGCGTCGGTCATGGCGGTCTGGATAAAGCCCGGCGCGATGCAGTTGACTGTGATCCCGCGCGCGGCCACCTCGGCGGCCAGCGATTTGCTCATGCCGATCATCCCGGCTTTGGAGGCGCAGTAATTGGACTGGCCGGGATTGCCCATCACTCCGACGACCGAGGCGATGTTGATGATACGCCCGCTGCGCCGTTTCATCATCCCGCGCAACACGCCGCGATTGAGCCGGAAGGTGGCGGTAAGGTTGATATCAATCACGCGTTGCCAGTCCTCGTCTTTCATGCGCATGGCCAGGCCGTCTTTGGTAATTCCGGCATTACAGATCAGAATATCAAGCCCGCCGAGCGCCGCTTCCGCCTGTGCCGGCAAGGCATCGACCGCGGCCCCGTCGTACAGATCGCAGGGCAGAATGGCCGCATCCGTCAGTTCGCTGGCCACGGCCTCCAGCTTGCTGTGATTGGTGCCGGAAATCGCAAGGCGCGCGCCCTGCGCGTGCAACGCTGTGGCAATCGCCGAGCCGATACCGCCTGATGCGCCGGTGATGAGGGCTTTTTTATTTTCCAGAGTGAACATGGTTTTCTCTCCTTATACCGCTCCCAATGGGAAAGGTGACTAAGCCGCCTTGGCGAAATTGTCCAGATCCTCCGGCGACCCGATATTCACACACGCCGCCTCGGGCGCAATGCGTTTAATCAGCCCGCTGAGCACCTTCCCGTGGCCGATCTCGACGAACCGGGTGACGCCACGCGCCACCATGGTTTCCACCGATTCCTGCCAGCGCACCCTGTGCGTAACCTGATGCACCAGCACGTCGCGGATGGTGGGCGCGTCCTGCACCGGCTGCGCGGTGACATTGGCGATGACCGGCACGCACGGGTCATGAATGCGCGCCGCCTCCAGCGCGGTTTTCATGGTCTCGGCCGCCGGCTGCATCAGCGAACAATGAAACGGCGCACTCACCGGCAGCGGCAAGGCGCGCTTGGCGCCGACATCCTTGAGGATGGCCATGGCGCGCTGAACCCCCGCTTTGGACCCGCTGATCACCAACTGTTGCGACGAATTGTAATTGGCGATTTCGCACACCTCACCGTCTCTGGCGGCTTCCTGACAGGCGGTTTGCACATGCTCGAGAGTCAGCCCGATAATCGCCGCCATCATACCCTCGCCGGCGGGCACCGCCGCCTGCATGGCCCGGCCGCGGGTTTTCAGCAGGCGCGCAGTATCGGCCAGTGTCAGCGAGCCGGCGGCGCACAGCGCCGCATATTCACCGAGCGAATGCCCGGCCGCACAGCCGGCATCGCGGCCGACCTCGATGCCAAGCTGTTGTTCCATCACCCGCAGCGCGGCGATGGAACAGGCCATGATGGCGGGCTGCGTATTTTCGGTGAGCGTGAGATCGGATTCCGGCCCGTCGAACATGAGGCGGGTGAGATGCTGGCTCAGCGCCTCATCCACTTCCTGCAGGGTGTGTCTGGCAACGGGAAAGGCCTCGGCCAGGGCCTGGCCCATGCCCACGGCCTGGCTGCCTTGTCCGGGAAAAATAAATGCTGTGTTCATAGGCATCAGGATTCAGGATTCGGATTTCAAGGCTTACGTTCTAGTTTTGTATGATCAGAAAAGCAAAACATAAATATTCCCTGAATCCCGACCTTATTGCGGTTGCTGCTGCGTCAGGCAATGGACGGTGCCAAGGCCAAGCACCAGATCGCGCGCATACAGACCGATCACCGCGCGCGTCGGGAAGGCTTCGGCCAGCGCGTTCAGTGCGACGCGATCGGCCGGGTCATGGAATACCGGCACGATCACCGTGCGGTTGGTGATGTAAAAATTGGCATACGACGCCGGCAGGCGCTGGCGTTTATAATAAACCGGGCGCGGCATCGGTAGCTCGATGAGTTGGAAAGCCTGCCCGCGGTGATCGCGTGCGCCCCGCAGGCGCCGCCAGTTCTCCTCCAGCGCCGCATGATTGGCGTCGGTACGGTCGCGCTCGCGCACGGCGGCGATGGTATCGGCCGCCACGAAACGGGCAATGTCATCAATATGGCCGTGCGTATCGTCACCCACGATGCCGCGGTCCAGCCAGATGGTGCGTCCGATGCCCAGATAGCGGGCGAATACGGACTCATAATCGGCGCGGGTGAAGCCCGGGTTGCGGCACTGCACCTCACTGAGCAGGCATTGCTCGGTGCTCAGCAGCACCCCCTGCCCGTTGACGTCGATCGCCCCGCCTTCTAGCACCACCTGGCGGTCGTGGTGCAGCGGGACACACACCGGCGCACCGCTATGCTGCGCCGCATACTGCGCTATTTCGGCATCGCGCTGATAGTTGCGGTATTTCGCCCAGGCGTTAAACCGCCAGTCGAGGGCACAGGGCTCACCCGCCGCATCATGTACGAAGGTCGGACCGCAATCGCGTAACCAGCCCCGATTGGTGCGCTGCACAATCATTTCCACCCGGTCAAGGCTGACATCAGCCGCCTGCAGCATAGCCGTGGCCCGGGCTCTGGCTTTGTCATCCGCCACCAGCAGCTTCACCGGTTCGGCCATGCTGATCAGCCGGATCATCTCGACGAAGACGTGCAGAATGGGCGTGAATTTGCCCGGCCAGTCATCGCGCCGGTACGGCCAGGCCAGCCAGGTCGCCGTGTGCGGCTCCCATTCAGCGGGCATGCGGTAAGATTCCGCCTCCCGCTTGCGGGGTGCGGTGGGCAGGGAGGCTTGTTTCCGGCTCATCGCAGAATCCCCACCCTAGCCCTCTGCCTTGAAAGGAGGAGGGGACGCCATGTCAAAATGTTCCAGCAGGCCACCATAGGCATCGATGCGGCGATCGCGGAAGAACGGCCAATGGGTGCGCACCTCCTCCATATGCGCCGGGTCCACCCGCGCGGTGAGGATGGTTTCCTCGCGCTCGCCAGCCTGCGCCAGTTCGCGGCCGAATGGGGCGTAGATGAAGGAACGCCCCCAGAACTCGATCCCGCCGTCCGGCGGGCCTTCATGACCGATGCGGTTGATACCGGCGACATAAATCGTATTGGCGATGGCATGGCCGCGCTGCACACCCATCCACGCCTCAAACTGGGTAATACCGTGCTCGGCCTTTTCGCCCGGGTGCCAGCCGATGGCGGTCGGATAAAACAGCACATGCGCGCCTTTCAGCGCAGTCATCCGGGCCGCTTCGGGAAACCACTGGTCCCAGCAGATGAGCACGCCGATTTTGCCATATGCGGTCGCCACCGCCTTGAAACCGAGATCTCCCGGAGTGAAATAAAATTTTTCATAATACAGCGGATCGTCGGGAATGTGCATCTTGCGGTAGACATCGGCGATGGTGCCATCGGCATCGAGTACCACTGCGCTGTTATGATACATCCCCGGCGCGCGATATTCAAAAATCGGCACCACGATCACCATGCGATGTCTGGCGGCAATCGGCCTGAAGGCCTGCACGCTCGGCCCATCGATTGGCTCAGCAAGCGCAAACTGCGCGTGGTCCTCGCTCTGGCAGAAATAATGGCTGCGATACATCTCGGGCAGGCAGGCCACCTGCACGCCCTGAGCCGCCGCCTGTTCAAGCAGATCGCAGGCTTTGCGCGTGTTGGTACCGGGATCGGCATCCATCCGCATCTGGATGACGCCAACAGTGAAGGGCTGGGTCATGGTTACACGTTACCGGTTACAGGTTATGCATTGCGGCCCTGTTTTATACGCGCAGCGTGCTGCTTGCAACTCGTAACTTAGGTGACATACGTATCCATCTGCCCGGTAATCGCCTGCTGCTGATATTCCATGATCTCATGCATGTCGGCCTCGCCTTTGAAGGTGGCTATATTAAACACCGCGTCGCCCTCATTCAGCAATGGCAGCACACTCATCCCGATGATAATGCCCGGCGCCTTAGCAACCACCGCAAAACGATGCTGGCCGAAGGGATCGGATACGTGGCCAAGCACCTCGCCCTCACTGACCGCATTGCCCAGCGTGTGTTTGGTGGTCAGCATGCCGCTGTGCGGGGCGCGCACCCAATAGCTGTCACGCGCGATTCTGTCTTTGACGGAAGGCGTTTTATGTTTGCCCTCGGGCAGCATGCCGATATGGCGCATGGCCGACAGCACCCCGCGCACGGCCAGTCGGATCACCGGCTCATTAAAGCGCAGCGCCTCACCGCCTTCAAACAGCAAGACCGGCACGCCCGCTTCGCGCGCGGCCTCCCGCAGCGAGCCGTCGCGCAGGCCGGAATGCATGACCAGCGGGGCGCGGAAAGAGGCAGCAAACTGTTCGATTTCGTCATTATCGATCGAGGCGCGGATATGCGGCAGATTGGTGCGATGAATGGCGCCGGTATGTAAATCGATGCCGTGGGTGGAGCGGCGGATCACCGCCTCCATCAGCGCATGGGCGAGCTGATTGGCCAGCGGCCCGTCTTCCGATCCGGGAAAGCAGCGGTTGAGGTCACGCCGGTCGGGCAGGTAACGCTGGCGCGCGTTAAAACCGTAGACATTGGCGATGGGCACGGCAATCAGCGTCCCGCGCAGCTTGGAGAACACCGGCTGGTGCAGAAGGCGTTTGACGATTTCCACACCGTTGATCTCATCGCCGTGAATGGCGGCGCTGACAAACAGCACCGGCCCGGCCTCGCGGCCATGGACGACTTCCACCGGCACGTTCATCCGCGTGAAATCATACAGGCGGGCGACCTCAAGCTCCACCCGGGCGCGTTTGCCCGCAGCGACGGTGGTTCCGGCAATGGTGAATGGCTCCATTCACAGACTATAGGTGAGTGAACGAAATGTGCAATCCTCGCGATTGTGTCATCCGCTCACCCCGGTCGGCGCGTGAGTATTCGGCGCATGAGTATGCTGTTCGCGCGTAGGTATGCGCCTGCGGGCACGTGTTCGGGCGCGTGCGCCACCCAATGGCTTGCATCCGTCGCATTCTGTGCTATGCACAATAGATAAAACCGGTGTGCCGGAGAAACTTCGGCATCTCGTGCAAGATTCTGAACGCCGTTCAGGGCGACGTTAAAAAAGGAGATTCCCATGCAGCCGCAACCCGCGATTAACGACCATGGCCTTGTCATCCACGGTGAACTGACCGCCGAACAAAAAGCCATCTTCAGCGACGACGCGCTGGCCTTTGTTGCCGAGCTGGCCGAGCGGTTTCAAGGGCGCCGCGATGGATTGCTGCAGGCGCGTGCGGCCTATCAGCAGCGGTTGGACGCTGGCGAACTGCCTGATTTTCTGCCCGCCACGCGCGAAATTCGCGAGAGCGACTGGCGGGTGGCGCCGATCCCCAAGGATTTACAGGACCGCCGGGTAGAGATTACCGGACCCGCCGAGCCGAAAATGATTATCAACGCGCTGAATTCGGGCGCGCGCGTTTTTATGGCCGATATTGAGGATTCGCTGAGCCCGACCTGGGAGAAAGTGGCCGAAGCGCAATCGGCGCTGTATCAGGCGGTACGGCGCACCCTGCAATTCACCAACCCCGACGGCAAGCAATATCAACTCAATCCGGAAGATCAGCTGGCGGTGCTGATCCTGCGTCCGCGCGGCTGGCATCTGGATGAAAAACACATTACCTATAATGGCCAGCCGCTGGCCGGCGCCCTGCTCGATTTCGGCCTGTTCTTTTATCACAATGCGCAGGAACAGTTGAATCGCGGCACGGGCCCGTATTTTTATCTGCCCAAGCTGGAAACCCATCAGGAGGCCGCCCTCTGGCGCGACGTGTTCGCTTATGCCGAGCAGCGGCTGGGAATCGCGCCGGGTTCCATCAAAGCGACGGTGCTGATCGAGGTGATTACCGCCGTGTTCGAAATGGAAGAAATCCTGTATGAGCTGAAGGATTATATCGTCGGCCTGAATTGCGGGCGCTGGGATTATATTTTCAGCTATATTAAAAAGTTTGCCAAACGCGGCGATTGCGTCCTGCCCGAACGCGGCCAGGTGAAAATGAGCGTGCCCTTCCTCAAGGCGTATTCCGAACTGCTGATTCAGACCTGCCACAAGCGCGGCGCGTTCGCTATGGGCGGCATGGCGCCGCATATCCCTATCAAAGGCGACGAGGCCGCCAACACGGCAGCGCTGGAGATGGTGAAAAAGGACAAGGAGCGCGAGGTCCATTACGGCCATGACGGTACCTGGGTGGCGCATCCGGGGCTGATCCCGGTGGCCATGGAGGTGTTTGAACGGCTGATGCCCGCCCCCAACCAGCTTGATAACATGCGCGACGACGTGGTCGTCACCGCCGCCGATCTGGTGGCTGTGCCCGAAGGCACGATTACCGATACCGGCATTCGCAATAATATCAATGTGTCGATCCAGTACATGGCCTCATGGCTCAACGGCAATGGTTGCGTGCCCATCAACAACCTGATGGAAGACGCCGCCACCGCCGAAATCTGCCGGGCACAGCTGTGGCAATGGACGCATCACGACAATGTCACGCGTGATGACGGCGCACCGATCGATCTGGCGATGATGAAGCAGTTGTTCCCCGAAGAGCTGGACGCCATCCGTGCGCAGGTAGGGGAGGAGACGTTCCGCGCGGGCAAATTCGAGCAGGCCGCTGAGCTGCTGATGAATCTGGTGGCAAAGCCCGAATTCGTCGAGTTTCTGACGCTGCCGGCCTATGAGCAACTGGATTAATGCCTCAGACCGCCCCTTCATTACCCAGCAGCCCGCCGTCGGAGCTGACGATCCGCCCATTGCAGCGTGCGGAATTTGATAAAGTGTGGCCGATGTTCCGGGCAATTGTCTGCGCAGGCAAGACCTATTCCTATGACCCCGCCACCACCCGCGAGGAAGCCGAGGCCATCTGGTGCGCGCCAGAGAAAACGCCCTTTATCGCCGAAGTGGACGGCCAGCCCGTAGGCACGTTTTATCTGCGCCCCAACCAGCTTGGACTGGGCAACCATATCGCCAATGGCGGCTTTATGGTGGTGCCCGATCAGGTCGGCAAGGGGTATGGCACCGAGATGGCCAAACGCATGGTGGCAGAGGCCAAGGCCGCCGGTTATCACGGCATGCAGTTCAATTTCGTGGTCGAAGACAATGACCATTCCCTGCGGATCTGGCAACGGCTGGGGTTTGAGATCGTCGGCCGCGTGCCCGATGCCTTCCGCCATAGCGAGAAGGGGCTGATGGCGGTGTATATTTTATATCGGAAGCTGTAAATGCCTATCCAGCTTCCTCCACATGCAGGTCAAATTTTGCGCTGTAATTTTTCAGGCTTTGTCGTGCCGGAAATGGTTAAAGTCCGGCCCGTCATCGTTGTTTCTCCAAAACCCCGAACGGCCTATGGGTTATGCAGTGTTGTTCCATTCAGTACGACTGAACCAAACAAAAGGGAGTCGCACCATATCGAAGTCAGACTACCAACTGAACTCGTTGCTAACGCCTATCTTCAGCCTATATGCTGGGCTAAATGCGATATGATTAATACGGTTTCGTATAAACGCCTTGATCTCTATCGTATTGGCCGGGAGGCCGATGGGAGGAGAAAATACAGTTATTTCAGAGTGGATAATGCGATGTTAGAAACCATCCGCTCGGAAGTCAGGCGCTGCATCACCGGTAAACATTGACAATAAGTTACTATAAACGCCATAATATGAATGTTTCCTCCGGGTGGCTTGCCACCCGTCGAGGCTCAAGACCTCCTCCGGGAGGCCGCCGCGCTCAAGCAATTTCAAGCCCATGCGCGGCGTAGTCACCGTACTCCACCTTGGTAGGTAGAAGTTTCCTGTAAGGCTTATCCGTTCTAATTCACCTAATTCAGTGTGAAGGGAAGAAGAAATTCGCTGCTGCGCAAGCGAAAATAGTCGGCTGCGAGAAACGCAGCGCAGTGTACTTTTGATACATGAGCAGCGGAAGCGCAGCAGTCGGCTATTTGCAGCAAGCAGCAGTAGAATTTATTCAACCAACCCCAGCGGATGCTGATAGATCACCAGCAATGTCTCAGCGCCGGGGTTGCGATCGCCGATGGAGGCGTTGGAGATATGGTTGAAGGCAACGCCGAGCCGGCTTTGATTGGCAAATTGATAGCTCGCCTCGATCCCGGAGCGGAATTCGATGCCGTGCCCGAGATCCTTGCCGTCGCCATGGCTGAAGCCACCGGCGACGATATTGGGGGTCAACAGGAAATGCTCGCTCAGCGGAATGTCCCAGGCAAAACCGCCATAGCCGTAAAACGCCTCGTCGGTGGTGACATTGGCGCCGACAAGCGGGCGCAGGCCGTGATAAATATCGTCGTAGCGGTACTCGATGCCGAATTGCGCCGCGGCGTCATCGTCCTGAGTGATATCGAAATAACCGGTATACACGCCGAGATAGTCGGTGGCGAAGGCCGGCGCGGCAAGCGCGCAGAGGAAAAGGGCAAACAGGGGCTGACGCATTGTGTTCTCCGTCATTCCTGCGCAGACAGGAATCGTTGCTGTTAATTGTTGGTGAAATTCGAGCTTTTGCTGGAATAACACTTAATTTGATGGTCATATCGGAGTTTGCAGCAACCATCAACCGGCTTTTGCCTATGATGCGGCGTTGGTTTTATATCCTGGTGTGTTGTGCCCTGCCGGCGACAGGCGGCGCGCAGTCGCTCGACCGTTACGCAGAGGTGGTAAAGCAGCCGACCTATCGGCCACTGCACCATACGGAGGCGGCCGGGCATATCGGCAAATATGGCGCGGTCAGCGGGCGGGTGCACAAGGTGACGGTCAAACGCACGCATGCTTACGTCAATTTCGGCGCCGATTGGAAAAACGATTTTACGATTTATATACCCAAAGATACGCTGGCGGTGATGGGAGCGGGCGAGATTACGGCTCTGCAAGGCCGCAGCGTGCGCGTGCGCGGCTATATTCACAGCTATTACGGCCCGCGGATTACCCTGCTGGAACCGGATAAACTGGAGGTGATCGATGCGACAGATGAGTGATGCCACCTGGGAATATATCAACGCAACCTTTGCTGCGGAAGATAACGCCCTGCGTGCCATCCGCGCCGTGGGCGAGGCCCTGGTGCCGGGTATGCAGGTCAGCGCCGCCGAGGGTCAGCTGCTGCAATTACTGGTGCGCCTGAGCGGAGCCAGACGCATCGTGGAGATCGGCACGTTTGTCGGTTATTCCACCGTCTGCATGGCGCGCGCCCTGCCGGCGGACGGGGAAATCATCAGCTTTGAGGCGAACCCGGAACACGCAGCGCACGCCCGGACGCATTGTGCGGATTATCCCGTGCGGATTGTGGAAGGCGATGCGCTCGCCATGATACCCTCTTGCGCCGAGGGCCCGTTCGATGCCGCCTTTATCGATGCCGAAAAACGCCGCTATCCGGATTATCTCGATGCACTGTTGCCGCTGCTGAATGAAGGCGGGCTTATTATGGCCGATAATACGCTGCTGTTCGGCGCCATGGCCGGAGAGCCCACGCGCGATCATATCTCTGAGGAAGCCATCGCCGCCATGCGCCGATTTAACGCACGCCTGGCCGCGGAACATCACGGCATGCTGCTGCCCACGCCGGAAGGGTTGACGGTGGGACTTAAAGGCTAGCTTCACTCACCCCATCTGCTGCCAGCCGCCGCCTTGCTGCTGCTGAAAATAACGCACCGCGTGGCCGGCGGCCTGATATTGCTTCCAGCGCCCCCGCGCGGCATCAACCAAGGCGTTGTCATGCCCGTCAAACACATCAAGGATTTTGTCATACTGAGCGGGATGCGCCGCCGGCGCGTTATCGGTAATCACCAGAATCCGCGCGCCGTTGGGGTTCTCCTCGCGCGTGCTCAGATAGACCGGCTGCTGCTCGGGAAACGGGTCCTTATAGCTGCCGTGCGGTAAAAACCCGCGATCGTCATAGGTCCATAACAGATCGTTCAGCCGGTCCATGCGCGATTCGCTGTCGATACGCACGACACTGTGCAAGCCGCTTGCCAGTGCCTTTTCCATCAGCCGGGGCAGCGCCTTTTCCAGCGGCGAGGTGAGCAGATGATAGAATGAAACGGTGGCCATGATCAGCACGATGACGAAAATTTCTATTCTTCGTAGTAATCCTCCACCAGCTGATTGAGCAGCCGCACGCCATAGCCGGTGGCGCCTTTGGGACCGCTGGGCTTGCCCTTGCCGGTCCACGCCACGCCCGCAATATCCAGATGCGCCCAGGGCACCTGGTTGACAAAGCGCTGCAGGAACTGCGCCGCAGTGATACTGCCCGCCTCGCGCCCCTCGCCGACATTTTTCATATCTGCGATATCGGAATTGATCTGTTTGTCATATTCCTCGCCCAGCGGCAGGCGCCAGATGCCCTCGCCCGCTTTTTTTCCAGCGCTTTCCAGTTGGTTGGAAAGCTTGTCGTTGTTGGAAAACAGACCGCAGCGGCTGGTGCCCAGCGTGATGACGATGGCGCCGGTGAGGGTGGCCAGATCGATCATCCATTGCGGCTTGAAGCGGTCCTGCGTGTACCACAGCGCATCGCTAAGCACGAGCCGGCCTTCAGCATCGGTATTGATGATTTCCACCGTCTGGCCGGACATGGTTTTCACCACATCGCCCGGACGCTGGGCGTTGCCGTCGGGCATGTTTTCCACCGCGCCGATGACGCCGACCGCATTGACTCTGGCCTTGCGTCCGGCAAGCGCTTTCATCACGCCAAGCACGGCGGCCGAGCCGGCCATGTCATACTTCATGTCTTCCATGTTCTGCGCCGGCTTGATGCTGATTCCGCCGGTGTCGAACGTGACGCCTTTGCCGACGAAGGCGACCGGCTTTTGGGACTTTTTACCGCCCATCCATTGCATCACGATGAGCTTGGGTTCCCGCACGCTGCCCTGCGCCACGCCAAGCAGCGCCCCCATGCCGAGCTTTTCCATCTGAGCCTTGCCAAGCACTTCCACCTTGATACCCAGAGACGATAAGCGCTGCGCCTCTTTGGCCAGCGTCTCGGGATAAATCACGTTGCCGGGCTCGGTGACGACGTCGCGCGCGAAATCGATGCCATCGCTCAGCGCGTTGAATGCCTCATATTGCTGTTTGGCGCCCTTGGTATCTTTCAGCACGAAACTGGCGGCGCCGAAGGTGGGTGACAGTTCCTTTTTGCGGGTGGTATGATATTTCAAAAAGGCATAGCTGCGCTGGCGGACGCCATAGGCCATCTGCGCGGCGGCTTCGCCGGGTTTGATGTTTTTGATAGCATCAAGGTGAATCTCGGCTGATTTGACCTTCGCCGCGTCGCAGGCTTCCACCAGAAACCCGCCAACTTCCTGCAGCACGAGGGCATCAATGGTTTTTTCCTTGCCCAGCCCGAGCACGATAACCCGATCACCGATTAACCCGCTGATGCCGGTAATGGACTCCACCTGCCCCTGTTTGCCTTCAAATCCGCCGGCTTTGAGCGCGCGGCTGATCGCTCCGCCGGTTTTTTTATCCAGCGCTGCGGCCTGTGTGCCCAGCTTAAGGGTGTCATCAACGGCGATAACGAGCGCGTGTTTGGTTTTAGCTTTACCGGTGGCGGGTTTGGTGGTGAAGGTAATGTTCATGGCGTATATATCCTTGTTTATCATGGCTTAGGTTTCAGACCCGTATATTGCGCAAAAAACGCCGGCGCGTAAAGGGCTTTAGTTGCACTGTCCGCCAATTCCCTTTATTTGTCAAAGCAGCATTAGCTGGCATCGCTTAGCATAATTAATGCAACGATGCCGGCTTGCGCAGAAATAATGAATCCGTATGCGTACCTACCTGATCTATATTATTCGGCACCTGACACTGCCGACGCTGCTGGTTACCGCGTCGCTGACCTGTATCATCTGGCTGACTCAGGCGCTGCGCTTTATCGATTTCATCGTCAATCGCGGCCTGGCGATCGGTGATTTCGTCTATATCACCTCGCTGCTGTTTCCCTCGCTGCTGCTGCTGCTGGTGCCGATCTCGCTGTTTATTGCGGTGATCGTCACCTATCAGCGGCTTAATGCCGACAGCGAGCTGGTCGCCATGCGGGCGGCGGGCCTGAGCCGCTGGCAACTGGCCAAACCGGCGGTAATCGTGGCCCTGCTGGCAACGTTGTTTTGCTACGCCCAGTCACTATATTTCCAGCCGCTTTCCAATCGCCAGTTCAACGATATGCGTGCCTTTCTGCGCGATAATTATACCTCCGTGCTGCTGCAGGAGGAAGTGTTCAATACGCCGATTGACGGGCTGACGGTGTTTGTCCGCGCGCGCGATGCGGATAATAATATGCAGGGAATTTTAGTGCATGATAACCGTGCCCCCGAACGGCCGATCACCATGATGGCTGAAGAAGGCACGCTGACACAGGGCCCCAGCGGGCCGCAGTTTCACTTGGTCAACGGAATCCGCCAGGAGCTGCGCGGCAGCCAGATATCGTGGCTGAATTTCGATAGCTATACGCTCGATCTGAGTTTTTACACCGGCGTCATGCGTGAGCGCGAGCGCGATGCCGACGAGAAATACCTGAACGAACTGTTCACCGACAATGTTGCGGGCAAGAAGCGCCACCAGCTGCGCGCCGAGGGCCATCAGCGTATTGTCTGGCCGTTATATAATCTGGGCCTGGCGATGATGGCGGTAGCCGGCCTGCTTTCGGGTGAATTCAGCCGCCGTAGCAACTGGAAGCGGGTGGCGGCGGTCTCGGTGCTGGCGGTGGTGGCCGCACTCACCGGTATCGGCCTGCGCAATGTGGTGGTCAGCCAGCCGATGCTGGTGCCCGTGATGTATCTGTTTATCGGGGCCATTATCATCGGGTCGTTTCTATGGCTGGTGATTCATCCGCGCCGCAAGCCGACGGCTTATGACCCGCTGACGGCGGAGGGGTAACGCATGCGACTGCCGCTGACCTTGTCGTTTTATTGCGGGCGCAGCTTTCTGACGGCGTTTGCCATCGCGCTGTTGGTGATTTTGCTGATTGTCGGACTGATCGAGCTGGTCGAGCTGATCCGCCGCGCCTCACATAAAGAACAGCCCGTGCCCTTTATGATCATTCTGGAAATGGCGCTGATGAAAATCCCCTTCACGGCGGAACAGGTGCTGCCCTTTGCGGTTTTGATCGGGGCGATGATCTCGTTATCGCGGCTGACCAAAACATCCGAGCTGATGGTGGCCCGCGCCTCGGGCGTATCGGTCTGGCAGTTTTTAACCCCAGGAGTGCTCGGCGCCATGCTGCTGGGCGCGTTTTTCGTCGGCGTGTTCAATCCGATTTCCTCGGCGATGATTTCGCGCTTTGAAATGCTTGAGGGCAAACATATTACCAACCGGCCGAGCGTGCTGGCAGTATCGCCTTCCGGGCTGTGGCTGCGCCAGGTGGAGGAAGCCGGCACCCGCTTCAACGACAAGCCGGTGGGCGAATATATCATTCATTCGCAGCGCATTAGTCAGGCCGATATGACCCTGTCGTCGGTGATTATTTTTCTGTTTGGCGAGCAGCATCATTTCATCGGCCGGATCGACGCGCCAAGCGCTACGCTAAAACCCGGCCACTGGGAGGTGGAAGACGCCGTGTTATCGGCGCCGGGCGCCATTTCCCGGCACCGCGCGCAATATGAGCTGACCACGGATTTAAGCATCAATCAGATCAAAGACAGTTTCGCCTCGCCCAAGACCCTGTCGTTTTGGGAGTTGCCCGGCTTTATTAACATGCTTGAACAGGCCGGATTCTCCGCCCTGCGCCACAAACTGCATTTCCAGACCCTGCTGGCCACCCCGTTTATGCTGGCGGCGATGGTTTTAATCAGCGCGATTTTTTCCCTGCGTCAGCATCGGCGGGGTAAGGTGGGACTGCTCATCGCCTTTGGTATTCTCTCTGGCTTTATCGTCTATTTTGTTTCCAACCTGGTCTATGCGCTCGGCTTCTCCGGCGCGCTGCCGGTTGGGCTGGCGGCGTGGACGCCGCCGCTGGTCGCCTCCATGATCGGCGCCACCCTGCTGCTGCATTATGAAGATGGATAAAATGGATGCTTTGCACTGCCTGCTATGGTTGTTTGCAGTGAACCGGGGCAAGACGTTCCTGAAAGCACCGCTCATCTATTGGACCTCGCAGACCGGGATAATTGGTTGAAAGCTTTTGCGCCACAGCCGGCAACGGCCTACAAGAGAAGGTTAAGGTATTCATAACATGTATCGGCTCTCATGCGTCGTCTCGTCTACCTGGTGTGTATCTATCTGTCGCTTGCGGGGGCTGGCATTGCCCAGCCTGCCTTTGACGAGGAGCGCCCGGTCTTTATGGAGGCCGATCAGCTGGGCTATGACACGCAAAACGCGATCGTGGTGGCCCGCGGCAATGTGCGCATCGCCCAGGGACAAACCGAGCTCACCGCCAATCAGATCACTTATTATCAAAATCAGCAGGTGGTGCGCGCCGACGGCAATGTGCGTATTATCGACCGCCGCACCGACGAGGAATATGTCGCCGAGCGCGTACAACTGAAAGACGAGCTAAAGGCCGGCATTATTCGTAATTTTTATGTGCGCATGAGCGATAATTCCCAGTTCGCTGGGCGCGAGGTGCGTAAAACCAGCCCGACGGACACCACCATGACGCGCGCGGTCTACTCACCCTGCGAGGTATGCGAAGAAGGCAAACCGCCGTTCTGGCAGCTCAAATCACGCAAGGTGCATATCGATGAAAAGGCGCAACTCGTCGAGCATCAGGATAGCTGGATGGAAGTATTCGGCGTGCCGGTATTTTATACGCCGCTTTTCTTTCACCCCACCCCCGAGGCCGACCGCAAAAGCGGATTTTTAAAACCCGAATACAGCCAGACCTCGAATCTGGGTACGGTGGTGCGCACGCCGTATTACATCAATATCGCGCCGGATAAGGATGCGACCATCACGCCGATTATAACCAGCAAGGAAGGCCCGGTGCTGCAGGGCGAATACCGCCAGCGCACCGATAACGGTTATTATGAAATATCCGGCAGTGTCACCTATCCCGACAAGCGCGACGAGTTCGGCGCCGAGCTGCCCGAACGCGAGCTGCGCGGCCATATTTTCGCCAAGGGCGAGGAACGGCTCGACCGGCACTGGCGGACCGGGTTTGATATTCAGCGCGCCACCGACGATACCTATCTGCGCCGCTATGATTACGGCAATTACCGCAGCCTGAGTTCGCGGGTGTTTGTTGAAGGCGCCAGCGGACGCAACCATGCGATGATACAGGGCCTCACCTTCCAGGGCCTGCAGGTCGACGACGACCCGGACCGCGAACCGCTGGTGCTGCCGCTGGCCAAAGGCTATTATGAAACCACGCCGGGCTGGCACGGCTCACGCTTTTTCACCCGCGCCAATACCCAGATCATCGCCCGCGATGAAGGGCCGGAATCGCGCCGCCTGTCGCTGACCGGCGGCTGGAAACTGCCGGTGGTGACCGCCGGCGGCCATCTGTTCAACCTCAATGCCAATGTCCGCGGCGATCTGTATTCCATTGATAACCAGACATTACGCAACGGCCAGCGCTTTGACGGCGAGGAAACCCGCGTTATCCCGCAGGTAGCGCTTAAATGGCGGTATCCGCTGATGAAAACCGTGGGTAGTTCGACCCTGACAGTGGAGCCCACCGTCCTGGCCATTGCCAAGAGCACCGGCAACAACCCGGACGAAATCCCCAATGAAGACAATCAGATCGTCGAATTTACCAATGCCAGCCTGTTCGATCTCAACCCCTTTCCTGGCTATGACCGGGTGGATGAAGGCAGTCGCGTGGCCTATGGACTGCGCGGGCAATGGCTGTTCAGCCAGGGCCAGCACCTACAGTTCCTGCTGGGCCAGAGCTATCTGGCCGAAGACGAAACGCCCTACCCGTACACTAATAACGGCGATGAGCATTTCTCCGATTATGTCGGCCGCTTGTGGCTGGATTACCAGCCGGTGTTTATGGGCTATCATTTCCGTATCGATCAGGAAGACCTGCAGGCGGTGAGCAATACCTTTACCGCCGGCGTGAAAATGCAGCCCGTTGACTGGCGGATGGATTATATCAGCCTGAGAAATGACCGCTTTTTAGAGGATCGCGAGGAAATCGTCACCGCCATGGGCCTGCAACTGACCGACGACTGGCGGATTAACGGCTCAGCCCGGCGCGACCTGATCGAAAACACCATGACCTTCGCCGGCGCTGGGCTTGTATTTCAAAATGAATGCTTTACGTTGCTGACAAGTTTCTCGCGCCAGTTTACCCGCGACCGCGACGTGGAACCGGATACCAGCCTGACTGTGCGGGTCAGCTTTAAGAATTTGAACGAACTATGACACAGATAAGACGCCATGATCTGACAGCCCGCGGGCTGGTCGCCGCAGCCGCCAGCCTGTGCGCATGCGTGCTGCTGGCCGCCACGGCAGCCAACGCCAGTATTGCAGACCGTTCGCCGCCGGCTGCTGCCAGCGAGTCGCTGCGTATTGTGGCGGTGGTCAATGATGATGTGATTACCTCGCTGGATGTGAAAAACCGCACCGAGTTATTGCTCAAGACCACCGGCCAGGATGACACACCACGCAACCGCCAGCGCATGCGGCAGAAAGTCGTGCAGCTGCTCGTTGACGAAGCCCTCAAGCTGCAGGAAGCCAAGCGCTTTAACATATTGATCGACCAGCGCGAGATCGATAATGCCATCGCCCGGATTGAGCGCGCACAGGGCAAACCGCCGGGCAGTCTGGAAGTATTTATCCGTGAGCAGGGCATATCGCTGGACTCGTTTTATCGCCAGATCCGGGGGGAGGTGGCATGGAGCAAGCTGATTGGGCGCAAAATCCGGCAGGGGATTACCATTACCGATGAGGAAATCTACCGGGCACAGCAGCGCATGGCGCGCGGCAAACAGGTGGAAGAAGTCCAGATCGCCTCGATTATCCTGCCCTTTACCGAAGGCACCGGGCCGGATGCGACGCTGGGGCTGGCGCGCGATATCCGCAGCCAGCTGGTAAACGGCGCCGAAGGGCCTGAGCTGGTCAAACAATATGCCGACCGTATCCCGCTGACGTTCGGACCGATGACCTGGGTGGAAAAAGCCGATCTGCATCCGGCGGTGGCACGGGTTATTAAAGAGCTGGAAGTGGGCGAAATCGCCGAACCGGTACGTGCGCCGGAAGGGTATCAGCTGATTCGTCTGCTGGATAAGCGCACAACCTCCACCGTGCCGCAAAATAATGCGGAAGTCGCTGTTAAGCAGCTCGTACTCAAGCTCAGCGAGCAAAGCATGACTGAAGAAATCGACGCCATGATGGATATCGCGCGCAACATCGCCAAATACCCCGGCAGCTGTACCGAAGAGGGTATTGCCGGCATGCGCGACTTTGAAGGGCTGAATATCAACGTCAACTATATCCGCACCACGCTGGCCAATATGGCCAAGGATGTGCGCCACCTGGTGGAACCACTGAATGTGACCGAGATCACCGAACCCTTCGCCGCGCCCGACGGCATCCACCTGCTGATGCTGTGCGAACGCATTACCATTCCCAACCCGCTGCCCGAGCGTGAAAAGGTCCGCGAGGCGCTGTTCCGCCAGAAACTCGAGCTGGAAGTGGAAAAATACCTGCGTACCGTGCGGCGGGAAGCCTTTATCGATGTGCGGGTATGATCGGCAAGCCCCCGGACACAAAGGCATGCAACAGCACCTGACGGTTTTATGACCCAAACCCTGCCGTCCCTGCGTGATGTCATCGCCCGCCACGGCCTGCAGGCAAGAAAAAGCCTCGGTCAGCATTTCCTGCTCGATGCCCATCTCACCGACGCCATCGCGGCACAGGCCGGCGCGCTTGGGGGGTGTCACGTGATTGAAATCGGCCCCGGCCCGGGCGGGCTGACGCGCTCGCTGCTGGCCACCGACGCCGCGCGCGTGTTTGCCGTGGAAAAGGACGCACGCTGCGTGTATGCCCTGCAGGAGTTGCAGGCGGCCAGCGGTTCGCGGCTGGTTATCATCGGCGAGGACGCGCTGACACTGGATTGTCCCAGCCTGTGCCCGCCACCGCGCGCTGTCATCGCCAACCTGCCCTATAACGTCGGCACGGCCTTGTTGCTGCGCTGGCTGGCGGATATCTGGCGCGACCCCGTGAGCTACCGGGCGCTAATCCTGATGTTTCAGCAGGAAGTGGCCGAGCGTCTCACCGCCGGGCCAGGCAGCCGGGCTTATGGCCGCCTGTCGGTACTGGTGCAATGGCTATGTGAGGCGGAGGTGGTGCGCCATGTGCCGGCGGCAGCATTTACCCCGCCGCCCAAGGTGGATTCGGCGGTGGTGCGGCTGATCCCGCGCGCCGCGCCGCGCTACGCCGCCGATAAAACGCAGCTCGAACACGTGGTAAAGACCGCCTTCCAGCAGCGCCGCAAAATGCTGCGCGCCGCGCTCAAGCCGCTCGGGGCGGCCGTGGTTGAGGCGCTGCCGCAGCTGGATATTGCCCCGACCCTGCGCCCGGATCAGGTCAGTGTCGAACAATATTGCCGGCTCAGCCGCTATCTCAGCGGCGACACAGCCGATCAATAAATTCCGGCAGATTGTTCTGGCGAATGCGTTTGGTGCGCTCCGCCTCCAGTATGTGGATAATTTTTTCAATCGCCTGATCGATATCGTGATTAATCACGACATAATCATATTCTTCCCAGTGCGAGATTTCTGCCGCCGCCTTGGCCATGCGTTGTTGCACCACCTCGTCGCTGTCCTGGGCGCGCTGGCGAAGTCGGCGCTCCAGCTCATCCAGCGAGGGCGGCAGAATGAATACGCTGACCAGATCGTTGCGGCGCTTTTTCGCCAGCTGTCGCGTGCCCTGCCAGTCAATATCGAATAACACATCGATTCCCCGGTTGAGCGCCTGCTCGACCTGGGCGGCGGGGGTGCCGTATTGATGGCTAAAAACGGTTGCATATTCAAGCAGCTCACCGCTTTGCGCCATGTCGGCGAAGCGGTCATGATCGACAAAATAATAATCCTGCGCTTCGATTTCGCCGGAACGCGCCGGGCGCGTGGTCACCGACACTGACATGGTAAGCCCGCCGTGACGACCCAGCAGGCGGCGTGACAGCGTGGTTTTCCCCGCTCCCGAAGGCGAGGAAAGCACGAACATGAACCCGCGGCGCGAGCCAAAATCCGCTGCTGCGTCGCCGGCGTGCATGATCAGCGCGTCTGAACGGTAAAGGTGGGGGTAACGGACTCGCCGTTATCCAGCGTCAGAGTAATCGCCACGTCCTGCCCGGCTTCGAGCGGACTGCTCAGACCGATTAGCATGATATGCAGGCCGCCCGGCTCAAAACGCACCGTTTCACCAGCCGGCAGCGCCACCTCGTCGACCTGGCGCATCTGCATCATGCCATCTTTGTGCGTATGCGTATGCAATTCCACATGCTCGGCGACATCCGAATGCGCGCTGACGATTTGCCGCGCCTGATCACCAGGGTTATGCACGCTCATATAGGCGGCCGAAACCGTCGCCGCCGCCGGCGGCTGGGGAATCACCGCATTGTCGATGGTTACAGGAGAGTCGGAAGCCAGCGCCAGCCACGGACACAGCACGGCCAGCGCGAACAGGAACACACGCATTGCTCACACCCTTTCTTGGTTTACTGATTGATATGCTCGCGCAGTGTAGCAGCTAAGGTTTGTTCTGCAACATTATGTGGGAAATGCGTGATATATTCGCCCTTGGGGTCCATCAGATAGATGAAACCGGAATGATCCACCAGATATTCCAGGGCGGATTCCGGGGTTTCCACCTTCGTGTAATAGACCTTATAAGCATCGGCCGCCTGCTTGATCTGTTCAGGCGTGCCGGTCAGCCCGACCAGCCGCGGGTGAAAACTGCTGACATATTGCTGTAGTTTTTCCACCGAATCACGCTCCGGATCCAGCGTGATGAATACCGGCTTGATGCGCGTGGCCTGCTCTCCCAGATCATTCAGCGCATTGCTCATCACCAGCAAGGTGGTCGGGCAGATGTCCGGGCAATGGGTAAACCCAAAATAAATCAGGGAATACTGCCCTTTAAGCATGTCTTGTGTGACCTGCTCGCCGGTATGGGTGGTCAGGGTAAACGGCCCGCCGATTAAGGCCTTGCCGGAGACTTTAGTTTCTTTGGGCGGGTCAAAATGTTCGGGCGCCAGCCACTGCATGGCGACAAATATCGCCACGATCAAAACGGTGATGCCGAGTATCAAATAACGCATAATCGGTTCCTTTTACCTACCCTGTTATCACGTAACCGATATTACTTTACGTTGATTTTTTTGTGTTTTTCCGCCCGCATGGCGTTAGCACCTGCTCTTAGCGCCAATTCGGAGCCGCGTAAAGTGAAGTTTTCGCGACAGCGGACATGCCCTGTTTTACGCATTATAGGAACATTTTTGCCTAGAAAGCAACTAAGTTGTTCATCTTTTTGTATTAATTTACAGCACCACAAAACTGTGCTAGGATAAAAAATGTAGAAATAACGAAATGTAACGAACAGCCAGGTATGGTGCCTATTCTGACATTGCCCAACGTGAATGTGCCGCTGCCGCCGATGGCGGAGACTTTCACCGGCGTACCCACCCAGACCAGCGCGCTGGCGCGCATCCCGTTTAATGCGGTGCCCTCCAACGCCGCGCCGGAGACCGTCTATAATAATGGTCGCAATGCCGCCAATTTACCCGCCGGCACCACGCTGCAATTGCCGAATCCCGCTATCGGGGTCAACGCCGCTCGCGGCATGATCGCCCCGGGGGTGCAGACCACGCAAAACGGGTTTTTTGCCAGTTCCTTCGTCGCCCAGGTGATGGGTCAGGGCGGTGCCGCACAAAACAGCGATCTGTTCAGCTCGTTTTTCAACTCCGGCCAGCCGCAATCCCCGACGCCGGACAGCGAATTGCTGCAGCGTTTCTCGCTGACCAAATATAAGCCCAGCGACGCCGCGCGCCCGGCGCCGCAACCCCAGGGCACCGCGGCATTGGCTAATCAGCTGAACGCAAAGGAAAGCGCCGGCCGTATCACGCAGGAGCGCGCAGCCGTTCAGGCGGCGCAATTACAACAGTCCCAGCAAGCAACGGCCAGCACGTCCGCCGTCCAAAGCCAGGCGAAGGTCAGCGGGGCTTCCGACGCCGCCACCAGCCCCGCCACCCGGGCGGAACCGGCTTCCGGCAATAACCGGACCCAGCCCGAACGCAGCAATACGGTGCGTTTTACCAGTTCGTTGATCCGTCCACGCGGCGTGGATGCCTATATTGCGACATTCTCCCGCAACATCATGAATCTGGGCACCGTCAGCGGCGAAGACCCCATACGCATCTTTTTATAACCCCTGATAAGTTTGGACCGATATCTCCGGTTGTAGCAACGCGCCCGCATCCCATGGCCTGCGATTGGACGGTGAAAAGAAATGACGTGGCGCTTTACACTTTTTTAGCTTTTCGTTAGGGTTTGCATATTGCTAATTCGCAACAGGTAAAAATACAGCATATTCATGTCTCAATCAGGTGGTATTTTCAGCGGTATGGGTGGATTGTTCGGCAGAGGTAATAACCCTGCGTCGCCCAAGCCGGAACCCAAGGTGGAAACCAATGCCCATGTCATTGTCGTCGGCAATGAAAAGGGTGGCTCCGGCAAAACCACAACGACCATGCATATTCTCGTCGCCCTGATGCGGATGGACTTTAAGGTTGGCTGCGTAGATATTGACGCCCGTCAGCGCTCCCTGTCGCGCTATCTCGATAACCGCCACAAAACCGCCGAACGCGAAGGCGTCAGCCTGCCCATGCCGCAGCATATCGTCATCACCAAAAGCCCGTTCAACATGCAGGAGGAGGCCGAAGAAGACGAGCGCGAGCGTTTTACGCAGGCGATGCAGCGTCTGGCGGCGTGCGATTTTGTCCTGATCGACAGCCCGGGCAACGACACATTTTTATCGCGTCTGGCGCATTCCAACGCCAATACCGTGATCACCCCGATTAATGACAGTTTCGTGGATCTGGATGTGCTGGCCTCGGTGGATGGCAACACGCTTGAGGTCATTCGCCCCAGTATTTACAGTGAAATGGTGTGGGAGCAGAAACTCACGCGCGCCAAGCGCGACGGCGGCTCGATCGAGTGGATTGTGATGCGCAACCGCCTCAGCCATCTTGACGCCAAGAACAAGCGCTACATGAAAAAAGTGGTGGAGGAACTCTCGCGCCGCATCGGATTTCGTATGGCGCCGGGCTTTTCGGAGCGGGTGATTTATCGTGAGATGTTCCTGCAGGGGCTGACCGTGCTCGATGTCATCGATATCAGCAACAGCAAGAGCATCTCCATGAGCCATATCGCCGCCAAGCAGGAGGTGCGCGACCTGCTCAAAACCCTGCGTATTCCGGAAGTAGACCGACGGATTAACGCGCTGCGCCACCGCGAACAAGAGGAGGCCGAGAATCCCGGCGGCAAAGCCGAGTCCGCACCGGCGGCAGCAAGCACCGAGACGACCGAATCCGCTCAGCCGCCTGCCGATAGCGCATCCGCTGCGGCAAAGGCGGATGCGAAGACGGCGGAACCAGCACCGCAAGGCGGCGACGAAACCCCCGCTACAGCCGAGCCATCGTTACCAGACGAGACCGGCGAAGCCATAACAACCGCGGATGAACCCCAGCCGAGTGCAGAGGAGCCCGCCGCGCCCGAGCGGACGCCGGAAGCCGTGTAAACCACATCATGCATGGATTATTAGCGCTGGGTCTGGGCTTGGTGATCGTCTTCGGACTGCACGCCGCGCTGACCTGGCTGGTCAACACCAAACCGGAACATGTCAAACGCGTCCTGCAGATTCTGGCGATTGCGGGGATTGTTGCGGTTATCCTGTTTTTCCTGCGTTTCGGCGCGCCGTTGATCGCCGCCCTGGTGGGCGGATTTTTAGGGCTGACCGCCCTGCTCAACCGGCTGATGGTGTTCTGGCCGATTTTGCGCTTGTGGCAAGCACGCCGGCAACAACGCGCGCAATCCGGCGTTGACAGCGCCCGCCGCAGCGGCCCGATGACGCGCGAGGAGGCCGCCCGGATTCTGAATGTGAGCCAGGATGCCCGCCCGCAGGAGATCAAGGCCGCGCATAAGGAGATGCTGAAGAAAAATCATCCCGACCGCGGCGGCTCGGATTATCTTGCATCGCAAATCAATCAAGCTAAAGATGTGTTGCTAGACAGGCATCGGGGATCAGGCCGCAGCCAGCCATAAGATACTGTTTTTGTGATGCCCAATGCCTAATGCCTAAAAAAGGAGATCGCCATGACTGCTCAACCGCAATCCGACCCGGCCGCGCACGCACTGCACCCGTCTATCCTGCGTGAATACGATATCCGCGGCATTGTCGGGGAGACGCTGCACGCCGCCGATGCCTATGCCGTCGGCCGCGCCTTTGCCTCGCACCTGCATGAAGCGGCGGCGCGCGCACCAAGCGTTGCCGTGTGCCGCGACGGCCGGCTGAGCTCGCCGGAGCTGATGCAAAGCCTGGCGCAAGGGCTTGTTGATGCCGGCGCGCAGGTCCGCGATATCGGTATCGGCCCCACCCCGATGCTGTATTTCGCCGCTCATCATCTGGGTAGCGACGGCGCGATCATGCTCACGGGCTCGCACAACCCGCCAACCCATAACGGCTTTAAGATGATGGTCGGCGGCCAGTCATTTTATGGCGCGGCCATTACGGCGCTGGGCGAGCGCATCGCCGCCGGGCGCTTTGCTGAAGGCAGCGGCCGGATCGACCGGCACGATATCAGCGCCGATTATCTGGCGGCGCTGCTGTCGGCCACCCGCACTGGTCAGCGCCCGCTTACCGTGGCGTGGGATCCGGGAAACGGCGCGGCCGGAGAAATCGTCGAGCAGCTCTGCACTCGCCTGCCTTGGACCAGCCATACCATTAATACCGCCATCGACGGCCATTTCCCGGCGCATCACCCGGACCCCTCGCAGGAGAAAAACCTGTTGCAGCTGCAGCAGATCGTCAGGGCAAAGGGCTGCGATATCGGGCTGGCTTTTGACGGCGATGCCGACCGCCTGGGCGTGGTGGATGACCGCGGCAGGCCGGTTAGCTCGGATCACCTGCTGATGCTGCTGGCCCGCGATGTGCTGGGCGATACCTGCGGTACGATTATCGCCGATGTTAAAACCAGCGCCCAGTTTTTCGACGATGTCGCCGCCCATGGCGGCGAGCCCCTGATGTGGAAGACCGGCCACAGCCATATCAAAACCAAGATGAAAGAAATCGGCGCCCCGTTCGGCGGCGAGGCCAGCGGCCATATCTTCTTCGCCGACCGCTATTTCGGCTTTGATGACGGGCTGTATGCCGCACTGCGCCTGCTCAGCCGCCTCAGCCTGAGCGAACGCCCCTTAAGCGAACTGATCGACGCGCTGCCGCGCGCTTACAGCACGCCGGAAATCCGCATCGACTGTCCAGAGGGGCGCAAATTCGCGGTGATTGATGAAATCCGCACGCGGCTGGAGGCAGCCGACACCGAATTCAACGCTATCGACGGCGTACGCGTGCATACGCCCGCCGGCTGGTGGCTGATCCGCGCCTCCAACACGCAAGCCGCCATCATCGCCCGCGCGGAGGCGCGGGAAAAGGCCGAACTTCCCGGGCTGATCGACACGCTGCGTGCGCAGTTGGAAGCTTCCGGCGTAACACCAGACCTCGCAGCGGCGTATTAACCCCACCGCATCTTAAGCCGTTGTTAATCATGCGGCGCTGGGTTACGATCATACGCGGGATGTGTGTTCCGGTCTGGTTCGATAGGGGCTCACGAGCGCCGGAGCGCAGGAAGAAAAATAACAGGCCACACCCTGCCGTCAGCTTCGGTTCTCGGCAGATGCGGCAACTATAAGATGGGCCTTGCGAGGCAGCCCTAAAACGCCTCGCTAAAACTGTGTTTGCACTGTGCTTGCAATTACATTTTTCGTTATAATTATCGCATGCGGTCCCGTAGCTCAGCTGGATAGAGCATCTGCCTTCTAAGCAGAATGTCGCAGGTTCGAATCCTGCCGGGATCGCCATTTTCAAGCG
>CAZMBI010000008.1:12330-89475 GCA_964564675.1 uncultured Azospirillaceae bacterium | reverse complement strand
CGCTGGGGATCGAGACGCTGGGCGGCGTGTTCACCCGGCTGATCGACCGCAACACGACGATCCCGACCAAGAAGTCGCAGGTCTTCTCCACCGCCGATGATAGTCAGACGGCGGTGACCATCCGCGTCTTCCAGGGCGAACGCGAGATGGCAACCGATAACAAATTGCTCGGCCAGTTCGATCTGGTGGGCATCCCGCCCGCCCCGCGCGGCATGCCGCAGATTGAAGTCACCTTCGATATCGACGCCAACGGCATCGTCAATGTCTCGGCCAAAGACAAGGCCACCGGCAAGGAACAGCAGATTCGCATCCAGGCTTCCGGCGGCTTGTCCGAGGAGGAAATCGAGAATATGGTCAAAGATGCCGAGTCCCACGCCAGCGAAGACAAAAAGCGGCGTGAGTTGATCGAGGTCAAAAACCGGGCCGAAAGCCTGATTCACGAGTCAGAGAAAAATCTCAGCGAATATGGCTCCAAGGTCCAGGAAGCGGATAAAACCGCCATCGAATCCAGCATCAGCGAGCTGAAAAGCGAGCTGGAGGGCGAGGATAAAGACGCCATCGAAGCCAAGCTTGACACGCTCACGCAATCGATGATGAAAATCGGCGAAGACATATACAAGGCCCAGCAGGAAGCAGCCGCCGAAGAAGGCGGCACCAGCGAGCAAAGTGACCAGTCAACGCAGGCTGAGGCCACCTCCGGCGATGATTCGGAAGTGCTCGATGCTGAATTTGAAGAAATCAAAGACGATAAGAAAGAATAGGATAGCGTGATCGGGATGCGGGCGGTCAAGGCGCTTGCTCTGATGGCCCGTATCCTATATTCCATATCCCAAGTCCCGGTTTATGTCACATGATTACTACACCACTTTAGGCGTCAACAAAGGCGCGGACGACGCGGAAATCAAGCGCGCCTACCGCAAGCTGGCGATGGAGTACCATCCGGACCGCAATCCCGGAGACGAGGACGCCGAAAAGAAATTCAAAGAAATCAACGAAGCCTATGATATCCTGAAAGACCAGCAGAAACGCGCAGCCTATGACCGCTTCGGCCATGCCGCGTTTAATGGCGGCATGGGCGGGGATGGCGCCGCCGGAGCGGGTACCGCCGGCTTTGATTTCTCCTCTAACTTCAGTGATATTTTTGAAGATTTATTTGGTGAATTCACCGGTGCGCGCGCGCGTGGCCGCAGCGGCGGCAGCACCGCCGCCCGCGGCGCCGACTTGCGCTACAATCTCGAGATCCCCCTAGAAGATGCGTTTAAGGGCAAACAGCAAACCATCCGCATCACCACCGCCGTATCCTGCGAACAATGCGGCGGCACCGGGGCGGCGAAAGGCACCGCCGCCGAAGTTTGTCCAACCTGCTCGGGCACGGGGCGTATCCGCGTGCAACAGGGTTTTTTCACCATCGAGCGCACGTGCCACACCTGTCAGGGTACCGGCAAGATCATCAAAAATCCCTGTAAAGCCTGCGCCGGAACCGGCAAGACGCGCAAGGAGCGCTCTCTGTCGGTCAATATCCCCGCCGGTGTGGAAGAAGGCACGCGCATCCGTCTGGCCGGCGAAGGCGAGGCAGGCTTTCGCGGCGGGCCGAACGGCGATTTATATATTTTCGTCTCGATCAAGCCGCACAAACTCTTTCGCCGCGAGGGCGCCAATATCTTTTGCCGTGTGCCGCTGAAATTCACCACCGCCGCGCTCGGCGGCTCGATCGAAGTGCCCACTATCGAAGGCGGGCGGGTCAAGGTCAACATCCCCGCCGGCACGCAAAGCGGCCACCAGTTCCGCCTGCGTGGCAAAGGCATGACGGTGCTGCGTTCCAACTCGCACGGCGACATGTATATCGAGGTGCAGGTCGAAACCCCGGTCAAGCTTTCCAGACGTCAGCGCGAGCTGCTGGAGGAATTCGATAAAAGCGCCCCGAAACACTCCAGTCCCGAATCGGAGGGATTTTTCTCCAAGGTTAAAGAATTCTGGGAAGATCTGAAGGAGTAGGCAGGCGCGGTGAGAAATACAAAACCGCGGGTGAAGCTCGCGTCATGCCTCGCCCCTCACCCCTATAGGAGAAGCCGATGAACTTTCTGCTCGCAGGTGCCTCAGGCCGCATGGGCCAGGCGATTCAGTCGGAAGCGGTGGACCATGCCATCACCCCGCTGCCGCGTAATGCGGATCAATTACCCGCCGCTGCTGCGCTGATCGACTTCACCCGGCCGGAACGCACTGTCGTCCTCGCCGCGCTGGCGGCACAGGCCAATATACCATTTATCAGCGGCACCACCGGCTTAAACGATGCGCAGTTCGCCAGCCTGCAATCGCACAGCACCACCATTCCCGTGCTGTGGGCGGCCAATATGAGTATAGGGGTGAATCTGCTGCTGTCGCTGGTCAAACAGGCCGCCGCCCGGCTGGATGCGGCCTATGACATCGAAATCACCGACATGCACCACAAGCACAAAATTGACGCCCCGTCGGGCACGGCGCTGGCGCTCGGCCGCGCTGCCGCCGAAGGCCGCCGGATCGCGTTTGAACCGGTCACCGATCGCCTGGGCACGCGCGAGCCGGGCAGTATCGGCTTTGCCGTCACCCGTGGCGGCGGCATCGTCGGCGAGCATCGCGTGCTATTTGCCTCGGAATATGAGCGCGTGGAGCTGGCGCATGCGGCTCAGGATCGCCGCCTGTTTGCGCGCGGGGCGCTGACCGCTGCACAATGGCTGATCAACCAGCCGCCGGGCTGGTATAGCATGCAGGATATGCTTGCTCCACCCGCCGGCAGTTAGTCGCCAGCCAGCAAATGGCCGCTTTGCTGCGCCTGTTCCTGTAAGTGAAGGGAATGCCGGGAAGGTGGCTGCGCGAGGCGTTAGACGCCCATTTCTTTGGAGGCGGCGACATGGACTGAGCCACCATGCTGCGCTTGCTCGATTTGCCGACTTGGAACCTGTGACTGCTCTACGCCGTCGCGCCCTTGCGCAGTTGCAATCTTGCTTTGAACCGCTTTTAGCAGATAATCCGGCGACGGTTCTTGCTTAGTGGGTGTCATGGCTGCCTCGCAATCCGTCGATAATGAGCAGGCCATCCTTGGTCACGGTGGCGATAAAGCCGTCATTCTGCCAGAACTCGGCGACCGAGCGGCGCACCTGCGGGTTTTTCACCCATTCGGGCAGCTCGACCACGACCTTGCAGATCACATCCTGCGTATCGGCATGGGCTTCCACCACTTTACCCATGGCGGTGGCCGAACGGGCCAGATCGGTTAATGCTTTTTCGCTTAAATGGGTCATCGCTTGCCTGCTTATGTTTTCCCTCCCGCGTATGCCGTGGAGGCTTTGTACCGATTACTATCGTTTTCTCGGTTTGATGTGATGCCCTATCCTGCGAGCGCTTAGCGCTCGCTTTCCTCTCCCACCGAGAGAGGGGCAGGGTGAGGGCTTGGCCCAGAAATTATCATATCAACCCGATAAGACGATAATGTCTTGACCATACCCCACAATCCTTAACCAATCGTTAAGGTTCGTATATGCAACGCGAAAGATGGGGATAAATTCACGGTTTGACAACGAGCCGGGCTGCGATCAGGTTGGGCAAATTTCCCCCTCCCCGTTCATTTGCTATTTTGCCATGAGACGAATTTTGCTGAGAAACACCGGTATTTTGCCAGCAACAAAACAACAAATGAATGGGGGATTGAGCCTAATCGTTGCCGCCGGAGGGCGCCACTTTCTGGGTAAACGAACCCAGTTTTTGCTTTTGCGGTTTGCCGCCGGTGCGAATCGGCCGGTCCACCATTTTGTAGGTCACCGCCATTTCCGAACGCAGCTCCTGGCTTGGCTCGCCGCGCCCGGCAGCCAGCACTGTCCCGAAATCGGAAGGCAAAAATTTATCGCCGCTGATCAGATATTGCCGGAGCTGTTGCAGATTGCGCAGGGTTAATTGCAGGTAGGAAAAAATCTGGTCACCGAAATTATTTTCCCCCATCAGCAGGATGACGACTTTTTCATCCAGCAGCTCGGGGTCCACTTCCACGGCGGTACTGTTACTGCTGAATGATTTGGTGACCCATTTATTCGACATATCCCGCTACCTGTAGTGACTGCCATTATAAGCGGGAACAACAAATTGTAAAAAGAAAACTATTTGGAGAACCACGCGAGGGTGGAGCAATCAGCCCATACCACGCCCTGCGCCCTTGTCGTGTGTTGCCCGAGCCACGTGAGAGGACGAGTCGCCAAAGCCCATATTATAATCTCGCAATCCAGCAACAACGGGCACATTGGCTGCGGCCTTTTGCGCGATTTCTTTATCAATATCTTTTAACATTTCTTGCGCTGCCTTGGCCACTCTGGGGTCTTTGGCCCCAGCGCCTGTACATCTGGCATTGCTCATCTCCTCTTCCGCTCGCGCATTCACCTGAGCTGAACGTGTATCTGATGTGTCTGCTCTTGTGTTCATTTTCCCTTAACTCCTCGCTCGCCTAATCGACTCTTTCAGTATGGCCGATGCCGGTTAATTATTGGTTAATTTTATTAAGAAAATTGGAGGAAAAATTAATTAAAATTGCGCGTGTTTTCACTCCCTTTTCATACTTTCATCATACCGTTTTTCCCGGGTCAGACCAAGCGTAAAGGGGCTATTGTCACAAACACTTCACACAACTGTAACACAACTGTCATATTTGGAATCGAGGCTGCGGGAATATGCCACAAAAATGGCGTAACCCTTTGTGTTGTTTCGTTTTCCCGTATGCCTGATTGCCGTATTCCATGCCTCAGACTTCCGTCCCGCCGACCGTAATCCCCTCGATGCGCACCGTCGGCTGGCCGACGCCCACCGGCACCGACTGCCCGTCCTTGCCGCAGGTGCCAACCCCGTCATCGAGGCTTAAGTCATTGCCGATCATGGAAATCTTTTGCATCACCTGCGGCCCGCTGCCGATTAACGTGGCCCCTTTGATGGGATATTGAATCCGGCCCTTTTCCACCCAATAGGCTTCCGAGGCGGAAAACACGAATTTACCGGAGACGATATCGACCTGCCCGCCGCCGAAATTGGCGGCGTAGACGCCCTTATCGAGGCTGGCGATGATCTCTTCAGGCGTGTGCGCGCCGTTTAACATATAGGTATTGGTCATGCGCGGCATGGTTTTGTGGGCATAGCTTTCGCGCCGTCCGTTGCCGGTGGCGGGTACGCCCATCAGCCGGGCATTGAGCCGGTCCTGCATGTAGCCCTTCAAAATCCCGTCCTCGATCAGCACCGTCTCGCCGCTGGGCGTGCCTTCATCGTCAATAGACAGCGAGCCGCGGCGCTTCGCCATCGTCCCGTTATCGACCACGGTCACGCCCGGCGCCGCCACGCGCTCGCCGATACGGCCCGAGAAGGCTGAACTGCCTTTGCGGTTGAAGTCGCCCTCCAGCCCGTGGCCGACCGCCTCATGCAGCAGCACACCGCACCAGGCCGGCCCCAGCACCACCGGGAATTCACCGGCCGGCGCCGGATGCGCTTCCAGATTGGTCAGCGCCCGGCGCAGTGCTTCTTCGGCGATCTGTTGCCATTTGGCTTCTTCCAGATAGGGCGCATAGAGCATGCGCGCTCCAGCGCCGGCCGATCCGCTTTCCATGCGGCCATTGGCCTCGGTCACCACATTCACATTCAGCCGCACCAGCGGACGGATATCCGAAGCGGTCTGCCCGCCGGCACGGATAATATGCACGGCCTGCCAGATACCCGACAGCGAGGCCGTGACCTGCTTAACCCGGCTGTCTTTAGCACGCAGATACGCATCAATCTGCTGCAACACCGCCAGCTTGTCGGCAAACCACACGTCATTCAGCGGGTTATCATCCCCATACAACGCGCGGTTGGTGCCGAACGCCGCCTGCGTCACATTCGCCGCGCCGTCCTGACCGGTGGCCACGCTGCGCACCGTTTCGCCGGCGCGCGTCAGCGCCGCTTCGGATAATTCACCGCTGTGGGCCAGCGCCGTGGACTCGCCCATCACCCCACGCAGGCCAAACCCCTGATCAGTATTAAACGACGCGTTTTTCAGCCGTCCGTCATCATAAACCAGGCTCTCCGACTGATTATATTCCAGAAATAACTCACCATCATCGAGTCCGTGCAGTTGCTCGTCAACCAGTTGCTGCGTGCGTGCGGGCTCAAGCTCGGATCGGTCAAAAAACAGGCTGGTGGCATGCGTCATAAATCTCCTTGGGTTCTTTCCGGGCCATGCGCGCCGTGAGATAAGGCCGCGTCGGGAACGGCACATGGCATGATTAGTCTACGATTGCGACGATAAAACCGTTGCGCATCGATAACAAACATTTTAATTATATTCTGCGCGTGATGCCAGTTTAGAATCCATCTAAAGATTGAATTATGCGCGCTTTTATACCATAATATAGAGCATTTAGTGGAAAGAAGCCATGCGTCATCTGCTATTATTCATAGGTATTCTGCTCGCCGGTATGGCGGCCCCCGCCCTGGCGGCGGAAGGCATGGCCGAACCGTGGCAGTTGAATTTTCAAAAGCCGGCCACACCAGTGATGGAGCAGCTTACCGGCCTACACAATTACCTGCTGGTCATCATCACCGCCATCACCGTGTTCGTCCTGTCCCTGCTGGCATATGTCTGCATCCGCTTCCGGCGCAGCGCCAACCCCAATCCGAGCAAGAACGCGCACAACACCACGATCGAAATCATCTGGACGGTGGTGCCGGTGATGATTCTGGTAACCATCGCCATCCCGTCGTTTCGCATCCATTTCGATTGCTTGAGCACTATCGGCTGCACCGAAGACGGCGAACCGGTTGATCCCGATTTAACGCTGAAAATCATCGGCTATCAATGGTATTGGAACTATGAATATCCCGAACACGGCATCCGCTTTGACAGCTATATGAAACAACCGGAGGATCTGGAGCCGGGCGAGCCACGCCTGCTGGCGGTTGACAACCCGGTTTATGTGCCGGTGGGCGCCGATGTGCGCCTGCAGCTGACCGGCGGCGACGTCATTCACAGCTGGGCTATGCCGGCCTTTGGTGTCAAGCAGGATACGGTGCCCGGCCGCCTGAACGAAACCTGGTTCCGCGCCGAAAAAGCGGGTACTTATTACGGCCAGTGCTCCGAATTATGCGGCCGCCTGCACGGTTTTATGCCGATTCAGGTCGAAGTAGTCAGCCAGGAAGCGTTCGACGCCTGGCTGGAAGATGCCAAGGAGAAATTCGCCAGCGACGGCAGCCGACAGCTGGCCGCGGCGGAATAACCGGCATACCCCAACCCACGCCTTCGGGGCGTTCCATTCCCTGATAGGGAGCGCACCAGGGCAGGGGCTAAAACGAAAAGACGAGGATGAACACGATGGACCAAGCAACGACGTACGACACCCACGACCATGCCCATGATCATGCGCCCGGCTTTTTCCGCCGCTGGTTCTGCTCGACCAATCACAAAGATATCGGCACGCTGTACATCATCTTTGCCATCGTCGCCGGCGTGCTGGGTGCGCTGTTTTCCATCGGGCTGCGGCTGGAACTGCAGGCGCCGGGTGACCAGTATTTTAACGGCAACTATCAGCTCTATAACGTCTTTCTCACCGCGCATGCCTTCCTCATGGTGTTTTTCCTTATCATGCCAGCGCTGATCGGCGGATTTGGCAACTGGTTCGTGCCCATTATGATCGGCGCGCCGGACATGGCTTTTCCGCGCATGAACAATATCAGTTTCTGGCTGCTGGTGCCGTCGATGTTGCTGCTGCTATCTTCGGCGGTTGTCGGTGCTGGAGAGGCGCGCGGCGTCGGCACCGGGTGGACGATGTATCCCCCGCTTTCGGTTGTCGACGGCAATCACCAGGGCATGGCGATGGATCTGGCCATCTTCTCACTGCACCTGGCCGGCATGTCCTCGATTCTGGGGGCGATCAACTTCATTGTCACCATTTTCAACATGCGTGCGCCGGGTATGACGCTGGCCAAAATGCCCCTGTTCGTGTGGGCGATCCTGGTCACCGCCTTCCTGCTGCTGCTGGCGCTGCCCGTGCTCGGCGGAGCGATCACCATGCTGCTGAGCGATCGCAATTTCGGCACCAATTTCTTTAACCCGGCCGGCGGCGGCGATCCGGTTTTATTCCAGCACCTGTTCTGGTTCTTCGGCCACCCGGAAGTGTATATTCTTATCATTCCGGCCTTCGGGGTAATCAGCGAGATCGTCTCCACCTTTTCGCGCAAGCCGGTTTTCGGCTATCTCGGCATGGTCGGCGCCATGTGCTCCATCGGGATTTTAGGCTTTATCGTGTGGGCGCACCACATGTTCACCGTCGGCATGGATCCGCGCGTGGAGGCCTATTACATGTTCGCCACCATGATTATCGCCGTGCCCACCGGCATCAAGATTTTCAGCTGGATTGCCACCATGTGGGGCGGCTCGATCGAGTTTAAAACGCCTATGCTGTTCGCTATCGGCTTTATCTTCCTGTTCACGGTCGGCGGGGTGACCGGCGTGGTGCTGGCCAACTCGGCGGTGGATATTCCGATGCACGACACCTATTACGTGGTCGCGCACTTCCACTATGTGATGAGCCTGGGCGCGTTGTTCGGTATTTTTGCCGCGTTTTATTACTGGATCGGCAAGATGAGCGGCTATCAATATAATGAGACGCTGGGTAAAATCCATTTCTGGACGTTCTTTGTAAGCGCCAACCTGACCTTCTTCCCGCAACATTTCTTAGGCCTGGCCGGGATGCCGCGGCGTATCCCGGATTATCCGGATGTTTATGCCGGCTGGAATTACTGGTCGTCGATCGGCTCCTATATGGGCGCCGCGTCCGCCCTGTTCTTCCTGGCGTTGGTAGCTGAGTTGTTCATCGCCAGGCGCCGCGCCGGCGAAAACCCGTGGGGCGAGGGCGCCAAAACCATCGAATGGACGGTGAGCTCGCCGCCGGCCTATCATACCTTTGAGAAACAACCGGTGATTAATTAGTTCCGGCGGTCGGGTTTCAGGTGCCGATAAAATCCTGGAGCCTGAAACCTGGAACCTGGAGCCCTTATGACCAGCCTTGCTAACACATCCGGCCCCACCATCGCCGAGCTGCTATCGCTGCTCAAGCCGCGCGTGATGACGCTGGTGGTGTTTACCGGTGCAGTGGGCATGTGGCTGGCCCCCGGTCACCTGCATCCGTTTTTGCAGCTATTGACCATTTTCAGCATCGCGCTGGGCTCCGGCGCCGGCGGAGTCATCAATATGTGGTATGACCGCGATATCGACGCCGTCATGCGGCGCACCGCCCATCGCCCCATTCCGCGGGGAACGGTGCAAGCGGATGACGCGCTGGTCATCGGTGTCATACTCAGCATCACCGCGGTCACGCTGCTGGGACTGGCCACAAACTGGCTGGCCGGCGGCCTGCTCGGCTTCGCCATTTTCTTTTACGCGGTGATCTATACCATGGCCCTCAAGCGCCGCACCCCACAGAATATCGTTATCGGCGGGGCCGCCGGGGCGTTTCCGCCGTTGATCGGCTGGGCCGCAATGAGCGGCGGACTGACGCTTGAGCCGCTGCTGTTATTCGGTATCATTTTCCTGTGGACTCCGCCGCATTTCTGGGCGCTTGCCCTGTTTAAAGAGGAAGATTATGCCCGCGCCGGGGTGCCCATGCTGCCGGTCACCCATGGCAAAGTGGCCACCGCCCGCCAGATGATGGCCTATAGCGTGGCACTCGTCACCTTCACGCTGTTGCCCGGTCTGCTGGGCTTTTCAGGCTGGGTCTACAGCCTGCTGGCCTTCGGGCTGGGCGGCTATTTGCTGCTCCTGAACGCCGCCGTCTGCCGCCGCCCGCACGAAGCCCGCCCCGCCCGCCGTATGTTTGTCTATTCTATTTTGTACCTGTTTGCCCTATTTGGTGCCTTATTGGGCGAACACTGGCTTTATCCACATCTGCCGGCGATCGGCTAAAGTAAATTCTGGCGCATCCCGGTATTTCATACTAATGTCAGCAAAAATCATTTTGATGGAGGTTGTGTATGGATGAGACAAAAGCTCCGGCCGAAGCCGATACGCAGGCGGCAGCGGCGGCCGAAGCCGAGCAGTCGGCTGAAGCGCAACTGGATGCGTTAAAAGAACAGCTCGGCGACGACACTGAGGCGGCAGGCAGTGCGGAAGGCTCAGGTGACGGCGAGTCCGCGCCCAGTGCCGAACCTATGGATACCGCTCCGGCAGCGGATACCGCCCCGGCCGCCGAGACCGAAACGATGAGCGAAAGCGTGCCCGTCGGGCTTGAAGCGGCTGCGGATACGCTCAGCCAGAAACAGCAGGCCCTTGCAAGCATACATGAAATTAGCCAGGGCACGATTCAACTGATGGGCCTGAGCTTTATCCTGGGCAGTTTATTTACGATTCTGATTCTGATCCTGCTTGATTTCATGCGCCGCAATCAGAATCAAAAGAATCAAAAAAAGTGACATGCCGGTCGGCCCCAAACACAAACAACAGCGCAAAAAAAACCTGATTCTTGCACTGATTCTGGTGTTATTCTTTGCGGTCGTGTATTATATGACTATTATAAAAATGAGTTAATACACTGCCGTAATATGGGTCAGAATAAACGCCATCTGTCTTTTGCCTGGAGCCTGGCCGCCTTGGTGGTGGGCATGCTCATGCTGAGCTTTGCCGCCGTCCCGCTTTATCAGCTGTTTTGCCAGGTCACCGGCTTTGGCGGTACCACACAACAAGCGCAGGCCGCCCCGTCCAACGTGCTGGAACGCACGGTCACCATCACCTTTAATGCCGATCAGGACCCCAACCTGCCATGGTCGTTTGCGCCTGCGCAGCGCGAGCAGACCATTCACGTTGGTGAACAGACGATGGCCGCTTACAAAGTCGAAAACCTGACCGACCGGCCGGTAACCGGTATTGCGACCTATAATGTCACCCCGCACGAGGCAGGGCAGTATTTTCACAAAATCTATTGTTTCTGTTTCGAGGAGCAGACGTTAAAGCCGGGCGAAGCGGTGAATATGCCGGTGTCCTATTATATTGATCCGGCAATCGACGAAGATCCCTACTTAAAAGATGTCAGAGATATTACCTTATCATATACATTTTTTAATCGAGAGAGTAGAAATCAATAAGTCGATGATGCGTCGGTTAGATAAAAAACCCCGGGTGGGTATCGCTTTATCGGATTATGCAATGCGGAGCGTATATGGCACACGAACAGCAACACCCGTATCACCTCGTTGACCCAAGCCCGATGCCGCTGATCATGTCTTTCAGCCTGATGGCGCTGGCGGTTGGCGGAGTGTTATGGATGCACGGCAGTGTGGCCGGGCCGTATGTGTTTGGCGGAGCAATGCTGACGGTGCTTGGCTGCTGCTATTACTGGTGGCGCGACGTCATCCGCGAAGGCATCCGCGACAAAGCCCACACCGCGCCGGTGCAGTTTGGCATGCGCTATGGCATGGCGCTGTTCATCATCTCCGAGGTGATGTTCTTTTTCGCCTTCTTCTGGGCGTTTTTCAACGCGTCACTGTTTCCCATCGCGCCGGTTGATGATATCTGGGCGATCGCCGAAGGGCCGTGGCCGCCGGAAGGGATTAAAACCTTTAACCCGTGGGATCTGCCTTTTATGAACACGCTGGTGCTGCTGCTGTCGGGCACCACTGTCACCTGGGCGCACCATGCGCTGCTTGAGCGCAAGAATGACGACCTGATCACCGCGCTATGGCTGACCGTCATCCTCGGCGTCTGCTTCAGCGGGCTGCAGGCCTACGAATACAGCCATGCCGCGTTCGGCATGGGCGATACCATCTATGGCACGCTGTTTTATCTGGCCACCGGGTTTCACGGTCTGCATGTCATCATCGGCACCATCTTCCTAGCCGTGTGTCTGGCCCGCGCCTACAAGCGGCAGCTCACGCCCGAGGGCCATCTCGGCTTTGAGTTCGCCGCCTGGTACTGGCATTTTGTTGATGTCGTGTGGTTGTTCCTGTTCGTCGCCATTTACTGGTGGGGATCGTGATCTCTCCGTTGCATGCCGCTTTTCGTCATCGCTGCCCGCGCTGCCAAACCGGTGCCTTATATCAGGGCTATCTCACCATCCGCGACCGGTGTCCGCAATGCGGGCTGAATTACAGCGAGCATGATGTCGGCGATGGCCCGGCCTTTTTCACGCTTACCATTCTCGGCTTTGTGGTCGTGATCTTCGCCTTCGTGCTCGAAGCCTATTATCAGGCCCCCTACTGGCTGAACTTTACGCTGTCGGGCCTGCTGCTGATTATCTTGACGCCGCTATGCCTGCGCTGGTTTAAAACCTATCTGGTTGCCATGAAATACAAAGTGCACTGGTCGGAATATGACGAATCTCGGTAAGCATTTTCACAAACCCACGCCGCTTACGCTGCTGATCCTGGTCAGCTCCGCGATCGTACTGTTCGGCCTTGGCACCTGGCAGATGCAGCGTCTGGCCTGGAAAGAGGGCATCATCGCCGCGCTTGAGGAGGCAAACGCCTCTGCTCCGCTGGCGCGCTTGCCGGACACGCGCGACGCGCTTGAAGCCAAACGCTTTTATCATGTCACGCTTACCGGCGAATATGTGCCCGAAACCGAGTTCCACCTCGCCGCGCGCTATTTCAAGAACCAGCTCGGCTACAGTATTTTCAATCCCTTCCGGCTGACGGATGGCCGCCTCGTACTGGTCAATCGCGGTTGGGTACCCACCGCGAAGAAAGCGCGCGAGGGCCGCCCCGGCGCGCCGGCCGGCAGGCAGACGATCGTCGCGCAGATTCGCACCAGTAACGAACGCAACTATTTCACCCCGCCCAATCAGCCGCAGAAGAATGTCTGGTTCGGCCGCGATGTGGAGGCGATGGGCGAGGCCGCCGAGATGTCTTTCGAACCGCTGACGCTCGATCGCATCGACAAGCAGGATCCGCAGCAACTGCCGGTTCCCTCCAGGGGCGAAATCAGCCTGCGCAATGACCATCTGGGCTACGCCGTCACCTGGTATTCGCTGTGTCTGGGCCTGATCGTCATCGGTATCCTGTATCACCGGAAAAAGCCGGGCGGCCAACAATGAGCGTATATCAGCGACTGGAAGCGCACTTTCATGGCTTAAGCGCGCTCGAAGGCGCGCAGGCCATATTACACTGGGATACGGAAGTGATGATGCCTGCCGGCAGTGTCGCCGTGCGCGGGGAACAACTGGCTGCTCTGTCCGGAATCATTCACCAGCGCCTGTGCGAGCCCGCCCTGAGCGACTGGCTGGCCGCCGCCGAAGGCGAGACGCTCGGCGACTGGCAACGCGCCAATCTGCGCGAAATGCGGCACCACTATCAACACGCCAACGCCGTACCCGCTGATCTGGTGGATGCGTTAAGCCGGGCCACCACGCATTGCGAGCATGTCTGGCGCGAGGCGCGCGCGGCTAACGATTTTGCCGCCTTCGCCACCGCCTTCGGCGAGCTGTTGCCCTTGCTGCGCGAATCGGCAAATGCCAAAGCCGCGGCGCTCAACCTCTCGCCCTATGACGCCCTGCTCGATCAGTTCGACCCCGGCCAGCGCCGCGCCATGATCGAGCCATTATTCGCCGATCTTGAAACGTTTCTGCCGCCGCTGATCGACCACGTGCTGGAAAACCAGGCAGCGCATCCGCCCGTGGCGCCGGCGGAGGCCATCGCCGTCGAGCAACAGGAGGCGCTCGGCCGGCAATTGATGGCAGCGCTCGGCTTTGACTTCGCACATGGCCGCATCGATACCAGCGCTCATCCCTTTTGCGGCGGCGTGCCGGGCGATATCCGCCTGACCACGCGCTACCGTGAAGACGCCTTTGCCGAAAGCCTCTATGGCGTCCTGCACGAGACCGGCCATGCGCTGTATGAAATGGGCCTGCCCGCCGAGTGGCGCACCCAGCCGGTGGGCCGCGCGCGCGGCATGAGCCTGCACGAAAGCCAGTCCCTGTTCATCGAGATGCAGCTGGCGCTAAGCCGCGACTTTCTTACCTATCTCGCCCCGCTGCTGCGCACGGCGTTCGCCGTGTCTGGGCCGGCTTGGGAGGATGACAACCTCCACCGCTACCTGACGCAGGTGGAACGCGGTTTTATCCGCGTCAACGCCGACGAGCTGACCTATCCGCTGCATATTATCCTGCGCTACCGGCTCGAACAGGCCCTGCTGTCCGGGGATCTGCCCGTCGATGAGCTGCCCGGCGCGTGGAACGATCTCATGCAACACTATCTGGGCATCACCCCGCCCGATATGGCCTCCGGCTGCCTGCAGGATGTACACTGGGCCGGCGGGGCCATCGGCTATTTCCCCACTTATACGCTGGGTGCGATGATCGCCGCACAACTGTTCGATAGCGCTGCGCAGGCCCTGCCCGATCTGCCGCAGCAGCTCGCCCGCGGCGAATTCGCGCCGCTGATTAGCTGGCTGCAACATCATGTCCATGCGCTTGCTTCCTATCATCCAACGCCGGCGTTAATCACGAAAGCCACTGGCCAAGACTTAAACGTCGAGCTATATAAAGCGCATTTGCAAAACCGCTATGCCGGGTAATGGGATACATAACCGGTCGCATACCGCACACCCCTCCCCCCTTTTGCATAAGGGCGGGATCAAAGGGCGCCTGAAACACGCACGGGCGCAGCGCTGTGCTGCCCGCCTGTCCCGTAAGACAGCGCCGGCACGAGGACGTTAGATGCAATATATCTCCACGCGCGGGCAGGCGCCCGCCCTGTCGTTTGAAGAGGTAGTGCTGGCCGGGCTGGCCAGTGACGGCGGGCTGTATGTGCCCGAGACCATCCCGCATCTGTCACCGCAGGAACTGGCCGCCATGCGCGCCCTGCCCTATCGCGAGCTCGCCTGCCGCATCATCCGGCCCTTTATCGGCGACTGCCTGAGCGAGGCGGAGCTGCGCGCCATCGTCGCCCCATCCTATGACAGCTTTCGCCACCACGCCATCACACCGCTTACCCAGACCGGCCCGCAGTCATGGCTGCTCGAGCTGTTCCACGGCCCCACGCTGGCTTTTAAAGACGTGGCGCTGCAATGGCTCGGGCGGCTGGTCGATCATGTGCTCGCGCGCCGTGACCAATCGGTGGTGGTGCTCGGCGCCACTTCGGGCGATACCGGCTCGGCGGCGATTGCCGGCTGCCGCGGCCGGGCGCGTATGCAAAGCGTCATTTTATATCCGCACGGGCGCGTCTCCGAAGTGCAGCGCCGGCAGATGACCACCATCGATGACGCCAACGTCCATTGCCTGGCGGTTGAAGGCGCGTTTGACGACTGCCAGGATATCGTCAAGGCACTGTTTGCAGATGCCGGTTTTCGCGCCCGGCATCAGCTGGTTGCGGTGAATTCCATCAACTGGGCGCGCATTCTGGCGCAGGTGGTTTATTACGTCTATGCCGCCTTGCAGCTGGGCGCGCCGGCACAGCGCGTCAGTTTTTGCGTACCCACCGGCAATTTCGGCGACATTTTTGCCGGCTATATCGCCCGCCGGATGGGCCTGCCCGTCCATCAGCTGATCATCGCCACCAACCGCAACGATATCCTCACGCGTTGCCTTAAAACCGGCACCTACGGTACACAAGGCGTTACGCCCACCATTTCCCCCAGCATGGATATTCAGATTTCCAGCAATTTCGAGCGGCTGCTGTTTGATTTATATGACCACGACGCCGAGGCCATTGCCCGGCTGATGCAGCAATTCCGTGCCGAACGCCGTATCACGCTCAGTGCGCAGGCCCACCGCCGGCTGCAAGCGGTATTCGCCGCGGCCGCCATTGATGATGCCCATACCGGTTCCACCATCCGCCGTATATACGATACCACCGGCGAGCTGATCGATCCGCACACCGCCGTGGGCGTGGCTGCCGGCGAGGCGTGTCATCAAGCCGCCGACACGCCACTAGTGGTGCTGGCCACCGCCCATCCCGCCAAATTTCCCGAAGCCGTCACCGAAGCCAGCGGCATACATCCCGCCTTGCCGGATCATCTGGCTGATCTATATGATAGGAACGAACGCTTCGAGGTGATCGCCAATCAGACGGAAGCGGTGAAGCAGTTTATTGATGAACGCATGAGCGGATGAATAGATAATCCGATCATCCGAAAGGAGAAGCCATGACCTATCAACTGACCACCCTGTCAAGCGGCCTGCGTGTTGCCAGTGAAACGCTGGATCATGTCGACACCGTCGCCATTGCGGTAACGGTTGATGTTGGCGCCCGCCACGAAACGCCGGAACAGCACGGCATCTCGCACCTGCTGGAGCACATGGCGTTCAAGGGCACAAAAACCCGCAGCGCGCAGGAAATCGCCGAAAGTTTCGACCGCATCGGCGGCCAGCTCAATGCCTTTACCAGCCATGAGCACACGGTTTATCACGCCAAAGTGCTCAAAGAAGACGTGACACAGGCGGTGGATATTCTCGCCGATATCATTCAGCACTCAGTGTTCGATGACGGCGAACTCGAGCGGGAAAAACAGGTCATCCTGCAAGAGCTCGCCATGCATTACGATACGCCGGATGATCTCGTCTTCGACCAGTTTCAGGAGACGGCGTTTCCCGGACAGGCGCTGGGGCGCAGCATTCTGGGCACGAGCAGTAAAATCCAGTCGCATAGCGCCGATGCCCTGCGCCGCTTCGTCTCACGCCATTATCATCCCACCCGCATCGTGGTGTCAGCCGCCGGCCATGTCGATCATACGCAACTGGTCGAAGCGGTCGCCAGCCGTTTCGAACGAAGTTCACAGCCAGCCACCGCCGCCTGCGAAGCCGGGCGTTATATCGGCGGCGACAGTGTCAAAGGTAAGCGGCTCGAACAGTTGCAGCTTGTGATCGGCGTGGAAAGCCTGCCGCGTACCGATACGCGCTACCACACGCTGCAACTGCTGTCGATCGTTCTGGGCGGCGGCATGTCCTCGCGGCTGTTTCAGGAGGTGCGCGAGCGCCGCGGCCTGGTGTATACCATCCAGAGCATGAACGCGTCTTATGTTGATACCGGGGTATTTGCGGTTTATGCCGCCACCGGCGAGCAGGAAGTACGCGAACTGATTCCGGTCATCTGCGAACAATTGCGCGCCATCTGTGGGGAGATCGCCGAAGATGAGCTATTGCGCGCCAAGAACCAGCAAAAGGCGCATTATCTGATGGCGCGCGAGAACACCGCGGTGTTGGCCGAATGGATCGGCCGGCATTTGCTGCAATATGGCGAATATCGCAACGCCGAAACCCTGCGCCAGCGCATCGATGCGGTAACCATCGCGCAGGTCAGGGAACTCGCCGGGCAGCTATTCACCAATCCCAAACTCACCCTCGCCGCTCTCGGCCCCACCGGTCGTGTCGGCTCCTCGCGCGATATTGTGCAGCAGCTCGCCGCCTGAGCGCTGGCGATCCGCGTATGGTCATTGCGAGAAGCCGCAGGCGACGACGCAATCCATGGAAACCCACCGCTTGCGCCACACCGCCCCGCATGGCTGGATTGCCGCGCTCACTACCGTTCGCTCGCAATGACTATGTGTCATCCCGAGCGCAGCCGCTTGCGGCGCAGCGAGGGATCCGGTGCCATACAATGAGATTCCTCGCCGTTACAGCGAGGAATTGATGTAAATGAATGAGAGATATTACCGAGATTTATCAACAGCAGGGCTTTGTTTGTTTTGGGGCACGTTTGGCGTATCCGGCGGACTGAAAAAATCTGCCACCTGATCTGTAGCAAATTTCACAGTCTGGTCGGCACCAAATCCGCAGGTGGCGCCGGCTAACACTGTAGCACCAACGTTAGCAGCCGTCCCCCATGGTCCGGCTAAATTCAAAGATGAGGTCGCAACAGCAGCTGCTTTACCACAGCTATATCCGGCTGCCAGTGAAGAGAGAAACCCCCCGCCATCCGCTATCGCCTTTTGATACTCTCCTTCCTGTACTGCATCGTAGCTATCTATGGCCGTACCACCAACCGCCGCAACACTAAAAATACCTCCCTGAAGTTTTAATCTGCCTAATGATCTGGCCGCTTTTCTGGCTTGCCTCTCTCCAGTCCTTTTATTTTTTTCCTCTTCTCGTGACAACTCACCGATACGATCGTCCGGGTCCATCGCACCCGCGGGTAGTATCATTCGCCTTTCTAAACGTGCATCCGCCGCTGCTTCCCACGCGTCCGCCTCTCGTGTGAGTCTTTGACCTCGTTGACCTGCTACAAAAGCGGTCGAAGCCGCGAACAAGGCAGTGTTAAGGCCTTCCGGTTCTTGCTCTTCCGCGTTCATTTGAGAGTCTGCATACTGTGCTCCACCTGCTCCCGCCATACCAAGCCAGGATGAAACATCTACTTTATCAACCTGATTAATAATTCTTCTTAGCTTGCCCATGGAAATATCCCCTATGAAGGACTATAGCATGCCTGCCGACAATCGGTTGTTAAACTTTTGTTAATAAACTCCTCTCCGCAATGGCTCCTCAGCCTTATCTGGAAACACATCCATATCGGTTTTAAGCCTACGATCTAACTACTTACACACCCGCTACTCCCCGATCGTCAACCGCCCCACCACGTCGCCGGAGCAGCCATGCACCCAGCGAATCCGCCGGGCGCCGCCCGGCAGGCGCGTGATGATACGGGTAATGCCCGCCTCATCGAAACCGATGCGCATGATGGTTTCATCAGCACCCAGGGGCAGCGTATGTGCGCCGCAGTCGCGCCAGTCATCAGGCACCTGCGCGGGTTTTGCGGCCGACGCCTCAGTGACGCCCTGCATGCGTTCGAAAACGATGGCAAACAGCAGCAGCGTGCCGGCAATCAACACGATGCCCATGGAAATCACCATGATCTTCAACGGGCGGTGCGGTTCGGGAGACGGCGGTTTCTGCATCTCGTATAACTCCCTGCTCGTTACCGCGGCGGCGAAAATCTGGCCTGCCCCCGCGCATTTCGGTTTCCATCCCGCCGCATCTGGCATATGGATGCCCCATGCCGCGTGATAAGCCCGCGCCTTTGGCGCGGAGCTACGCTAGCCCGGGAATGCCATACATAGCAAGATGAAAGACAGCCGCCATCACTTTACGGTTACCGTCGAGGCCGCCGGCCAGCGGCTCGATAAATGGTTGCACGCGCAATGCGGCGAACTGTCGCGCAGTTTTTTGCAGCAGCTGATTGCCGAGGGCGCGCTCACCCGCGACAGGCAGCGCATGACCAGCGCCTCGGCGCGGGTTAAAGCTGGCGAAACCTATACGCTTACCATTCCGGAGATCAAACCGCTGGCGCTGGAGCCAGTGGCCATGGCGCTGGATATCATCCATGAAGACGAGCAGCTTATCGTCATTAACAAACCGGCGGGCCTGGCCGTGCATCCCGCGCCCGGCACCACGGAACCCACGCTGGTGCACGGCCTGCTCGCCCATTGCGGTGAGACCTTATCCGGCATCGGCGGTGTGTCGCGCCCTGGCATCGTCCACCGTATCGATAAAGACACGTCCGGCCTGCTAGTGGTGGCCAAAACCGACGCCGCACACCAGCATCTGAGCGCGCAGCTCACATCGCGCACCTTAAGCCGCACCTATCAGGCCGTCTGCTGGGGCGTACCCAGCCCCGCTAGCGGCACCATCGACGCGCCGATCGGCCGCTCGCCGCATAACCGCAAAAAAATGGCGGTAGTGGCCTCCGGCAAACCGGCGCGCACGCAATATCGGGTGGAGCGAGTCTTCTCTGTTTACCGCGCGCGCGTGCGTACTCCACTTGCCGCCCAGCTTACCGTTACGCTGGAAACCGGCCGCACGCACCAGATCCGGGTGCACTGCGCCTATCGCGGCTGCCCCCTAATCGGCGATCCAACCTACGGAGGAACCAAAAAAAATTACTTGAAAAAATCACAAATTTCGCTACAACAAGATAAGGATTGTTTCCTGAAACAATATAGACGACAGGCGCTTCACGCCTGTATGTTGACTTTACATCACCCGACACGGGATAAAACATACGATTTTAGCGCCCCACTGCCGGAGGATATGGCCACCTTGCTGCGTATATTAGAGGGCTTGCAAGCGTGACCACCATAGTTTATAATAATTCTAAATTAGCTCGGCCTGTAGCGCCGGCTGGTTTGTCGCAGGAGGCCTTATGAGTAAAAGCTTGGCATTACCCGTCATATCCGGTGAAGCCGGATTGCGGCAATATTTACAGGATATCCAGAAATTTCCGGTGCTCGCTGCCGATGAAGAATATGCCCTGGCCAAACGCTGGGCAGAAGACGGCGATTATGAAGCAGCGCACAAGCTGGTCACCAGCCATTTGCGTCTGGTCGCCAAAATCGCCATGGGATTCCGCGGCTACGGCCTGCCCGTGGGCGAGCTCATCTCCGAGGGCAATATCGGCCTGATGCAGGCGGTTAAAAAGTTTGACCCCGAACGCGGCTTTCGCCTTTCCACCTACGCCATGTGGTGGATCAAGGCCTCGATTCAGGAATTCATCCTGAAAAGCTGGTCGGTCGTCAAGATGGGAACATCCGCCGCGCAGAAGCGGCTGTTTTTCAACTTAAAGCGTATGCGGCGCCAGCTCGAAGCGGCGGACGACACCACGCTGACCCCGCAACAGGTGAGTGAAATCGCCAGCAATCTCGAGGTCAACGAGCAGGACGTCATCGATATGGACATGCGCATGAACGCCTCGGACCAGAACCTGAACGCCCGCATCGGCCAGGAAGGCGAGAATGAATGGATCGACCTGCTGCCCGATGACAGCGAAAGTCAGGAAACCCTGCTGTCGGACTTCGAGGAATACAGCAATCAACGCGCCATCATGCGCGAGGCGCTGGGCACGCTGAATGACCGTGAGCGGCGGATCATCGAGGCGCGCCGGCTGGCCGAAGATGTCGTCACCCTTGAGGAGTTAAGCCAGGAATTCGGCGTCTCCCGCGAGCGCATCCGCCAGATTGAGGCCCGCGCCATGGAAAAACTCACCGCTTATGCCGGCCAGCACGGCGCGCCGGCCTTGCTGGAACAGGCGGCCTGACGACCGGTTAAGCGGTGGACTGCGAACACCCCGCCCGCCGGGCCTTATAGCGCTTCTGTGCGATGCGCCGGCTAAGGTGTGCTTTGACCAGTTCCATAAAATCCTGCCCGCACAGCCGCAGCTGGACGGCGCGCTGCATCAGTGCATAGCCGGGACTGTCGAGCAATGCCTGCCGCCGCGCCTCCACCGTGTTCAGCGCATCCTGCATCTGTTCGTAATGCGCTTTCAGCTGCGCCACACGCCGCTGCGGCGAATGCGCCGCGGCGTCGCGCTCCAGCTCCCATTGCAATTTCCATAACTCGCCGATATCGCGCTGGGCGTAGGCCGCATTCAGATGGCGAATGGCGCGGGCGCTGGTCTCGCTCTCGCCGGCGGTATCGGGATGGCACTGGCGCACCAGCTTGCGATACAGCGTCTTCACCTGAGAATCGAGCCCCGGCAGCGGCGCCGGCGGCATCCCGGCGGCATCCGGCGGCGGGGCATCGGGTAATTGTTGTTCCAGCGCCTGTAATTCATCGACCAGCCCGCCCACCTGAGCATAATAGCTATCGAGAAATGCTTCGAGTTCCTGCTCTACCTGCCGCAGCGACTCACTCGCCCGATCAAGCTGATTGAGCGTGCGCGTCGAGCGCATATGCAGCACCACCAGTTCGCGCCGCCAGGACCGCTCTGCCTCGGCCATATCGGGGGATGTTTGTCGTTCGGCAGCCATTGCCCACCTCGTTGCAGGTTGGTGAACGCTTGCCGTTAATGTGTGTTTATGGCTAATCTGCCACGCCGCGCGCCGTTTGCCAATGCCAAACACAGCGCTGTGTACAGTGCGCGGCGGCGCTAAGATCAGGCCATCATGCTATGCCGCTCGATGATGGTCTGGCGGTAGCTCAGCGCCTCGGCGACATGCGGTGTTTCCACCTTGGGCGCCGCCTGCAGATCGGCAATCGTACGCGCCACACGCAGTACCCGCGTCAGGCCGCGCATGGAAAGCTGCCAGTGTTGCGTGGCCTCTTCCACCATCCGCCGCGCCGCGCCCTCGGGCATCGCCAGTTCCATCAGTAAATCGCCACTGACCGCCGCATTGGTGCGTACCGGCACCCCCAGCGTTTCATAGCGCGCCCACTGCATCTCACGTGCCGCCGCCACCCGCGTGGCCACTGCCGCCGAGGGCTCACCCGGCGCCCGGCCGATCATATCCAGCGGCTCCACCGCCGTTACTTCCATATGCATATCAATCCGGTCCAAAAGCGGGCCGGAGAGTTTCGCCTGGTAATCCACGGCGCATTTGGGCGCCTTGCCGCAGGCGCGGCCGGCATCGCCCAGATAGCCGCAGCGGCAGGGATTCATCGCCGCAATCAGCTGCACGCGCGCCGGATAGGTGACATGCGCCTGGGCGCGGGCCACCGTGATGACGCCGGATTCCAGCGGCTGGCGCAGCGATTCCAGCACCGCACGGGGAAATTCAGGCAGCTCATCCAGAAACAACACCCCGTGATGCGCCAGCGAAATCTCGCCGGGCAGGGCGCGCCGGCCGCCGCCGACCATGGCCGCCATCGAGGTGGAATGATGCGGGTCGCGATAGGGCCGGCGATTGGTCAGCTTACCGCCGGCTAGCTTGCCGGCGACGCTGGCAATGGTGCTGATTTCGAGTATTTCCGAGGGTTTCAGCGGCGGCAGAATCCCCGGCAGGCACGCCGCCAGCATCGATTTACCGGCCCCCGGCGGCCCTGCCATCAATAGGTTATGCCCGCCGGCAGCGGCCACCTCCAGCGCTCGCTTGGCGGTTTCCTGCCCTTTGACTTCCGCCAGATCCGGCCCCGTTGGCGCAGCGCGCAGCAACAGCGGATCGGGCGGAGATAGCACCTGCAGGCCCTTGAAATGGTTAATCAGCGCCAGCAGCGACGACGGGGCCAGCACGTCAAGCTCGCCGGCCCAGGCGGCCTCGGCTCCGTTATTTGCCGGGCAGATAATGCCTTTATCCTGCGCGCAGGCGGTAATCGCCGCCGGCAACACCCCGCCCACGGGCAGGATATGCCCGTCCAGCGTGAGCTCACCAAGCGCAAGATAATGCGCCATTTCCGAGACGGGCAGCACGCCCATCGCCACCAGCAGGCCAATGGCCACCGGCAAATCGAAATGGCTGCCTTCCTTGATCAGATCGGCCGGAGCGAGATTCACCAGGATTTTCTTTGCCGGCAGCGGCAGCCCCAGCGCCGTTAACGCCGAGCGCACCCGCTCGCGAGACTCGGCAACCGCCTTATCGGGCAGGCCGACCATGGTAAAAGCCGGGAGGCCCGAGGCAATATGCACCTGCACATCGACCGGGGTGGCCTCGATCCCGGCAAAGGCCACCGTGTTACTATGTGCTACCATATGCTCAGATAATCATCAAAAAACGGTTTTTGCCACCATTTTAGCATTAATTTAACGAACTGGGCGTAACAATGCAGGGGAGTGCCCCTTCGTCCGCCGGGGCGGGCCGTCACTAATGAACATAAAACAGACGCTATGAACACACAGGAGAAGCGCAGAAAACGGCCGCCAAAGGTCAAAACCCTGATTGCGTTCAGTTCGCTGATCATGCTGCTGTTTTGCGTGTTCGTTGTCTTTCAGGCCTCCAAAGCGTATGAAAAAGCCATTGAAGACGGCCGGGCCAATGCCGAACGCCTCACTCGTATTCTGTCCGATCAGATTGAGCTGACATTTCTGGCGGCGGATCTCACCCTGCGCCGTGTTGTAGAGCGCCATTATTTTAACCAGATGTTCGGCAATAACCTGAATGAAGACATACAGAACAATATGCGCCAGTGGGTGGATGAAACACCGCAGATCGCCTCCATCGTGCTTACCGACGCCCGCGGTACCATTCAGGTAGCGGCTTTCAAGCAGGGCTACCAGCACCAATTGACATTCCGTCGCTCCTATGCCAACGCGCCGATCTTTCGCTCGCTATCGGTGGAAGACAGCGGCTCCTTTACCATCGGCGTGCAACAGGGCGACGCCTCCAATTTGATTCTGATTGCGCGCACTGTTGTCACGCTTGAAGGGCAGTTCGGCGGCGCCGTCATCGCCGCCATCGACCCGAGATTCTTCCTTGAGTTTCTGAGTTCGGTCGACCCGAGTTCCGAGGGGTTTATGTCCATTTTTCTGGCTAATGGCGAAACCGCCTATGCCGGTCCAACGGAAGAAATGCAAAACAACTCGACGACCCTGTGGTATGTCCGCCAACAGATTAAGGATGCAGTCGAGGAAACAGATAACAACAAAGAAGTGACCGTCACCACCGAAACCGTTAACGACACCATTCAGATCATCGCCCGCAAGGGATTGCGCCAGCTACCGATGTATCTGGCCATTGTCATCGATGAGGACGATTTTCTCACCGAATGGCGGGATGCGCGCATCAAGGATCTCAGCTTTCTGGCTATTTTTACGATTTTCGGCTCGGTCCTGTCTTTGTTCGCACTGGCCATGGCTAAACAGATCCGCCGGGTGGAAGAATCGGAAGCCGCCGCCATTTTAGCATCGCAGGCCAAATCGGACTTCCTGGCTAATATGAGCCATGAATTACGCACACCGCTAAACGCGATTATCGGCTTTTCCGAGATGATCAATGCCGGTTATTTCGGTGAACTCAACGACAAACAAAAAGAGCGCGTGCACGATATTAACTTATGCGGCAGTCACCTGCTGCAACTTATCAGCGACATCCTCGAATTCTCCAAAGGCGAGGCCGGGAAGCTCGAACTCAACGAGGAGGAGGTGAATTTCAATGAAATCATCGAAGAATGCACCCGCATCATCTCCGATAAAGCGCGGCGGAAAAATATCGATATCGAACTGGAAGCGGAAAGCAATATACCGTTGATTTACGCCGATAAGCGCAAGATCCGCCAGATTCTGCTCAATCTGCTGTCCAACTCGATTAAGTTCACTCCCGAAGGCGGCAAGATCGTCGCCACCGCCCGGCAGGAAAAACGCACCGGCAACATCACCCTATCAGTATCCGATAACGGCATCGGCATACCGGAAAACGAAATCCAGAAAGCCCTATCGGTCTTCGGCCAGGTTCATCGCAGCCAGAGTCACGAAGGCACCGGCCTCGGCCTGCCGCTATGCAAGATGTTCACCGAGTTACACGGGGGAAAATTATCACTCTCCAGTAAACTGGGTGAAGGCACCACCGTCACCCTGATGTTCCCGGCCGAGCGGATCATTCAGGCCGGGTGAGGAAAGATCGCTCTGGCAGCTTCAACTGGGCGCGGGTCCGATTAAATTACATACCCCTCGCCGTATTCCTCGCGGGAAGCGGCCAGTGTGGCCAGCCTGGCGATCAGCCCGAACACCATGAAATTACAATATTTCACACGGGTGTGCGCGGCATCGCCGGGTTCCTGCTCGTCGCACATCCCGTGGAAATGCATGCCTTTGGCATTAAGATTGCCCAGCGGATCGCGTTGGGCATTCACCCGGTAAGCCCCGCCCACCGGTTCGCCGCCGATAAGATACATCATGGGCTCGGCCACCGCGCCATGCACCGTATCGATGCTGGGCACGCCCTCCTGGATGATCACTTCGGTGCTTGCCACGCCTTCCTTGATCACATTCATTTTGTTGCGGATCTTCTTGTTCATCTCGGTGACCTCCTCGCCTGAGCGCGCCGTCATAATGCCCATGCCGTAGGTGCCGCTGTCGGCCTTGATGAATACATAAGGCGTCTGCTTGATGTCATATTCCGCATATTTTGCGCGCACGCTGCGCAGTACCTTTTCCACACCGAGCGCCACGCATTCGATCCCCCGGCGTTCTTTAAAATTAATCAACCCGCACTGATGAAACGGTGCGGCGATTAGCCACGGGTCGATAGCAAACGCCTGAGCGAACTGCCGGGCGACTCGATCATACGCTTCGAAGTGAATCGATTTACGCCGGCGATACCAGCCCAGCCCCATTTGCGGCACCACCTGCTGGGTCAGGCCTTTGAGAATAGGCGGCGCGCCGGCGGTCATATCGTTATTGACCACGATCAGATCGGGGACGAATCCGCCTTCGGTGGTCAACTGGTTACCGGTTTTTTGTAACGGCTGCTGCACGATTGGCGCACCCTCCGGCGCATCAAGCACGAGCGCCCGGCCGCTTTCGGCGGCCAGACTACCGAATACCACCTCATAGCCGGCTTCTTCAAACAAATGCGCAAGCGCCTGCAGGTTGGCCAGATAGCCGGGATTGCGCGTATGGTTTTCCGGGATAATCAACACCCGTTGCACCGGCCGCTGAATCGCGGCGACCACCCGCTGAATCTGTGCAACCGCGCGTGTATTTGCCGCCTGCGATAAATGATTAAACCCGGCGGGGAACAGGTTGGTATCCACAGGCGCCAGCTTAAAGCCGGCATGGCGCAGATCGACCGAGGAATAAAAGCTCGGCGGGCTCGCCGCATACTGGCTGTCAAACCACGCGGCGATGGCCTCGGCGCGTTCATAAGCCAGCGTACGCAGATGTTCGATAATCGGCGAGACGTCGGATTCCTCACTGACCAATGGCAACATCAGGCATTCCCCGTTGATGGTTGGTGCGCTTCCCGGCGAAATGCCGGGCGGTGCTGCCAGTCTCCCAGCCAGCATTGCACGATGGATAACAACGCGATGGCGGCGGTGTCGGCGCGCAAAATCCGCGGGCCGAGCCCCACGCCCGTCGCTTTAGTGCTTAATATATGGCGTTCGGAATCGGAAAAACCACCCTCGGGGCCGATCAGGACGGCATATTTCCGGGCAGTCTGCGCATGCCCGCTCGCCGCCGCCTGCGCCAGCCATTCCCGTATACTGATCCCCGCGCCGCTTTCATCGCCATATAACAACAGGCGATCCGCCGGCCAGTCACCCAGCAACTGTTTCATAGCGACCGGTTCACACAATTCCGGCACTTCCACGCGCTCGCATTGTTCGGCCGCTTCCACCGCATTGGCGCACAGCCGTTGCCGGTTCACCCGCTCGGCCTGCGTATAATCGGTAAAAACCGGCTGCAGACGTGCTGCCCCGAGTTCGGTCGCCTTTTGCACCAGATAATCAATGCGGCCATATTTAATCGGCGCAAAACACAGCCAAATATCCGGCGGCGGCAGAAACGGCTGCAACTGCTCCTCAACCTCAAGCAATACCGCCTTTTTGCGTACCTCGCTCACCCGCGCCCGCCATTCGCCGTCGGCCCCGTTAAACAGCGCCACCGTCTCCCGCGGCTGTACGCGCAACACGCGCGCGAGGTAATGCGCCTGTTTGTCCTCGCAGATAATCGATGCGCCGCTGAACAGACCAGACTCGACATATAAGCGGGTTTTAGGGTAGGAATGCATCACGCGTAACCAATCAAATGACCATCAAACGAAGCATGCAACACATCGACACAAAATGGCTGCTTTATCAACGCCTAATGCGACTGGATAAGCCCGCCGGCATCTGGTTGTTGATGTGGCCGTGCTTCTGGGGCGTCAGCCTGGCCACCGAGAACTGGCCGTCGCTGATGCTGCTGCTGCTGTTCGCGCTGGGCGCCGTCATCATGCGCAGCGCCGGGTGTATGATTAACGACCTTGTCGACCGCGGGATCGACGCCGAAGTGGCGCGCACGCGGACACGACCGCTGGCCAGCGGGGCCGTCTCCCGCCCGGAAGCGATCATTCTCACCGGCCTGCTGCTGGTGCTCGGGCTGCTGATCGCCTGGAGCATTCACCACCGGCTGCTTTACTGGTCGCCGCTGGTGCTGGCGCTGATCGTCGCCTATCCTTACATGAAGCGCTTCACCTGGTGGCCGCAGGCGTTTTTAGGCATCACCTTCAATCTCGGTGTCCTGTTTGGCTGGATCGGGGTGGCAGGCGCGCCGGATCTGCCGGCATTCGCCTTGTATCTCGGCGCCGTATGCTGGACCATCGGCTACGATACCATCTACGCCCATCAGGATATCGAAGACGATATGCGGCTGGGCGTCAAATCCACCGCCATTCGTTTCGGCGACAACAGCCGCGCCATGATCGGCGGCTTTTATGCCCTCTTTGCCGTACTCTTGCTGGGCGCGGGGATAACGGCCGAAGTTGGCCCTGTTTATTATATCGGGGTGGCGCTGGCCATCGCGCAGCTTTCCTGGCAGGTGCTCACCGTGGAGCTGGACAAACCGGCCAGCTGCCTGGCACGCTTCAAATCCAACACGTGGCTTGGCATGATCCTGTTTTTGAGTATGGTGATGGACCGCGTCATCCATTAACGAAGCCGGCCCCATGAACGCTGTCGATTCGCTGCTGATTAACCTGACCTCGCCGGCCGTGCTGGCTTTTTTTCTCGGCATGCTGGCGGCGGTGCTGCGCAGCGATCTGCGCGTCCCACCGCAGGTACATGAGGTCATCTCGCAATATCTGTTATTTGCCATCGGCCTCAAGGGGGGATTTGCGCTGGCCGAAACCGAGGTGCACCTGCTGGTGAAACCGGCGATTGCCACGCTGGTTATCGGTACCGTCACCACTTTTATCGCCTTTGCCGTGGCGCGCTATCTCGGCCGCCAGAATATGGTCAATGCCTGCGCCCTGGCCGCCCATTACGGGTCCGTCTCGGCGGTCACCTTCATGGCCGCGATCACCTTCATCCGCATCCAGGGCGGCCAAGCCGAGGCCTATATGGCAGCATTGCTCGCCCTGCTGGAAATTCCGGCCATCGTCATCGCGCTCATGCTCGCCAGCCGACAAACCGCGCCCGGCGTGCCGCTGCGTCACGTCTTCGCCGAAGTGTTTACCGGCAAAACCCTGATGTTGCTGGCGGGCGGCATTGTCATCGGGGTGATTTCTGGCGACGAGGGCCGCCTGCTGGTCGAGCCGGTCTTTATCACCGCCTTCCAGGGCGTGTTAGTATTATTCCTGCTGGAGATGGGCATTGTCGCCGCCGAGCGCATCCGCGCCATACGCCGCCGCGATGCCGCTTTTATCCTGCTGTTCGGCACCATCCTGCCGGTATTGTTCGCCTTTATCGGCGCCGCCGCCGGGCAGATGGCGGGCCTGTCCCCCGATGGCGTGGTCATCATGGCCACCATGGCCGCTAGCTCGTCTTATATCGCGGCGCCGGCGGCGGTGCGCCTGTCGATCCCGGAGGCCAATGCCGGCATGTATCTGACCGCCTCCATCGGCGTCACCCTGCCTTTTAACCTGATTGTCGGGATTCCGTTTTATCACCAGTTCGTGCACACGATGCTGTGACTAGCCTCTGGAGGCGCCAGCGACGCGTTTGCGGATCGCCTTCCGTTCCTGTTCAATTTCCTGACGCCCTTCATCTGAGGGGGTGATGGTCACCTGTTTTCCGGCGATTCTGATACGCATCTGGTCTTGCGCATGGTGGCCTCTAAACGCTTTCAAGCCGTTCTCTTGTGCATATTCCAGGGCATTTTTTTGACGGTCATCAAGCGCCTGATCATTCGCCAGCGGCGAGTGATGAAAAAACACCAGCTCCTTCACGCCCGCCGCCTGCGCAATATGCATGACATGTTCGAGCGTGGTATGGCCAAACCGTCGCAGGTTGGGCGAATCCCTGAATTGTTCATCCGCGAACATGCTGTCGATAATCAGCACATCGGCGCCTTTGACAAAATTGACCAGCCTTCGGTCCGATTCGGTATCATGTTGCGCAGGATCCGCCTTTTCATCCATCACGCGCCCGTAATCCGGCACATAACAAAGCGTTTGATTATTATGGGTTACTTTGAAGCCAAGCGCTTTTTCCTGGCCGTGCGCAAGCAATGTATTATGCACCTGCAAGCGTTCCTTATCCCAAAGCCAGTCGAGCATCGGTCCGCGGTCGGAATTAATGGTTTTAAACTCAATATGGGCCTTATTTAAATGATTCGCCAAAGAGACGGGAAAAGACGGCGCATGCATAAATCGCTGAAAATATGCTTTCGGCGGCACGCTGCCGCTGTCTTTGTCCCACGGCCCGCCAGTGACGGGGTCCCGATTGCTGTGTTTGTTTAAAAACACAAGCGGCGGGGCATGAATCGTGATGGGATGTTGCCGGGTGGCTAGAGGGCCAAACTCCGCTAGAAACAATTTCAATCCCTGCACGTGATCGTCATGCAGATGGCTGAGCATGAGATGCACCCGACGGGGGAGTGTGCCGCCATTGGCTTTGACCTCGGCGCGCAGGGTTTTCATATAATCCCACAGGCCGCTGCTGGCATCGAACAGGATGGTATGTTTACCGGCATCCACCTGCACGCACGACGTATGCCCACCATATTGCGTGTGCTCCGGCCCGCTGACCGGCGTGCTGCCGCGGCTGCCCCAGATCGTCGCCTGAATGGGCTTTGCATCGCTGACTTTATCTATCTATGCTGGCTTAGTCATTACCTCTTCCTAGCCGGCAAGCTGCCCGGGCTTAATTTCCCTATCCATATTACACTATCCGCGTTTCGTGGCACATTGATGACGGTTTGATGACATCTTGGTGATAGAAAGAAAATCAAAGTCTTGGCGCCAGTTAACCAATTCGGCCATACAATCCTTATAATTTGCCCGGTATTTTAGCTAATTTTTAACATTTTTCCGCAATACTTAAAGAAGTGCGTCAAAAAAAACGCGCGTCAGACGAGAAAACACGCTATGATGTGTAACCATTGAGACAGGCAAGTACATGCGGGAGGAGCAGAAAAAGGCAAGCACGGAGACCGGGTATGATCCGAGCCTCAGCCCGTGGATACCAGTCGCCACAATAGCAAATCCGAAAACAGGCATGGGCCGCACCCTTTCATCTTCAGCGACATCACGCAGCTACCGGCAAATGGGCTATCCGGACGAGTTTGTGAATGCGCTGGATCAGGCCATCGAAAACGCCGGGCGCGAAGAACAAATCGGCGCGCTGATGATGTTTTCCATCGACAATCTGGCGATGATCATGAGCGGTTACGGCCATTCGGTCTGCGAATCGACCCTGCGCGCCATCGAGCGCGACATAATCGACATGATCGGCACCAATGATCAGATCTTCCGTGTCCAGCGTGATCAGTACGGCATCATTCTCAACCGAACGAACGAGCAGGAAATCAACTATTTAACCGAGCGCATCACGTCGCATATCCGCCAGTTCGGCAGCACCCGTCAGGAAAGCTCGCTGCATGTGACCTGCAGCGTGATTTCGGTGGTATTTCCGGAGCCGGCCGCGACCCTGCAAGACGTGCTCGATCAGTGTTTTATTTCCATTCATGAGTGCCAGGCCGAATATGCCATTCGCTCGTTTGACACCTATGTCGACCGCGCCGCCTACAGCCGGCAGGAAATGGGGTTGGCCAACTATCTGCAAAAAGCCATCCAGGAAAAACGCCTGAAACTCGCTTTCCAACCGATTATACAGGCCCGCTCCGGCGAGGTCTCGCACTACGAGGCCCTGTTGCGCCTGTGCGGGCATGACGGCACGATTTCCTCGGCCGGGGCGCTCATTCCGATCGCCGAACGCATGGGGCTGATCGACATCATCGACGAATATGTATTGCGCCTAGTTGTGGAAGAGTTGCGTAAATCCCCCGACGTGCATCTGGCGTTTAACATCTCCAACCTGACCACGCGCAACGGTCGCTGGATGGAGATTTTCGGCGAATTAATGGAAGAAACGCCCGAAGTCGCCCCGCGCCTGACGGTTGAGATTACCGAGACCGCGGCCCAGCGCGATCTGCGCCAGACCGCCTTTTTCGTGGCCCAGATTCAGTCGATGGGCGCGCTGGTAGCGCTCGATGATTTCGGCTCGGGCTACACCTCGTTCCGCCAGCTCAAATCATTATCGGTCGATATGGTTAAAATCGACGGCGCCTTCGTGAAAGACCTCGTCGATAACGCTGATAACCGCTTCTTCGTCAAAACCATGCTCGAATTCACCAACGGCTTTGGCCTGAAATCGGTAGCCGAATTCGTCGAAACCGGGGAAATCGCCAAGATGCTGATAGAGCTCGGCGTGGAATACCTGCAGGGCTATTATTTCGGCCGTCCCGAAAACCATCGCAGCTGGCTGAAAGACGGCGAATACCAGCCGGAGAAATAAGCCTTTCGGCATCCGCCGATTAACCGTCATGAAACTATCGCATTACCCCCCCCCTCCCTCTGGGAGAGGGGGGGTAATGCGATAGTCTCGTCATATTTTAACCGGCAATGCCTGGTAGATCATATCCATATCAATCGCGGGTTGATCAGCGAATAATACTTCGATTTCTGCCTAGCTTTCGGCCATCCCGCGTGCAAGGCTCGCTTGCTTTGGGTAATTCTGGAGTTTCCCTTCGCGCTCAATCATGCCGGCTACGCTGGCGGGCTGTTTGGGATGGCCGCGCTGCTCCTTTTGCGCCAGGCGTTCGACGGCCTCGCTGTCCACGCCGATCAGCCCGCCGAACAGGCGCGTGGCCGGCAGAAAGATGTGCTCGCTCGTCCAGCGGTCCCAGTCTTTGGCGCCTTCCGGGGCGATGGCGCGCGCGCCCAATACCGTGCTGGTCGCCGTCAGCGCGCCGACCAGCTTGCCTTCCACAATCTGGCGCGTGGAATAGGAACTGCCGATGGCTTTCTGGGTGGCGACATTGAGTGCAAACGCGCCCAGCGTCCAGATCGCCGCCTGCGCCAGATGATTGACTTCATGGCGATATAATTGCTCGGCATGCGCCTGCATTTCCTGCCCATCCGGCGGCAGGCCGCCAGCGCGTGTAATAGGTGCTGATAATCGGCACAAAAATATCGAGGCTGAGACAGGTCAGCGTGTGATTAATGGTATAGGCAATGTCTTCCGCGCGCTGCAGCTCGGTTTTGCGCTGTTCGCGCTCATATGACGACAGCAACGTGGTTACACCATGATGACCACCATGGTCATCAGCATCAGGAGGTACTGGCATCGATCAAGCCCCGACATAATGATAATGATTATTAGTTGCTTTTATAGGCCCTGCTTAATCGGTTAGCCAGAAAACTGCAAGTGATAATTAATATCAATTCATAGCCGCACTGCTCTCACGCTAGATACTTGCCCCGATGCGGCGAATCGGCTACATCCTTAAGCAGTGTGCCGGCTTAGCTCAGTTGGTAGAGCAGTTGATTTGTAATCATCAGGTCGGCGGTTCGAGTCCGTCAGCCGGCACCACGCTTCGCCTTCGGCTACGCGTGGCGCAACGTATTGCGGCCAACAGATCGCTCTGGCTCGGGTTCCGGCAAATTGTGATTACTTGTTTCGGTTTTTCTTAAAAAGCACGTATGTTACAAACGCGCGCTTATCTTTATATGTACAATCGTTGAATCCCTGTATAATAATTTCCGCCTTATTGATAAGTTTAGTTACGTCAGATTTATAAAACCTCGCATTAGGGTTATAGTCCGCGTCCTCTCTTTTTTCCTTTAATTCCAGAAAAACGTTTGCAAAATCCTGAATGTCATCTGGAAACTTTTTCATCATGTCTTTGTGATTGCAGCCATTCCATATATTCCCGTGTTCAAGCGCGCGGTAAACCTGCAACCATGCATGGTCGCTGCGTTCCGATCCTGTGCCGCCGATCAATAAGTCCGCCGCGTTTCTGGCAAGTGTATGAAATAATGCGTAATACACACTGCTAACGGCCCGACGCAAGTTAGCGCCTCGCGGTCTTTTACCGTGGCCGAAATGGAGCAACTCTTTAGCTGTACTTAAAAGATCAGTGGGCTGCACGATGGCCAGCTCCGTAATCGGACTGGGATATGAAAGAAAAAAGAGGAAATGCGTGCTCTCCGACCTGTTCCAGCTGCGGCCTCACTTTGCGCACAGCGCTGACTGTCTTTTTTATGGCATCTTTTTTGAAGCTTCCTCTGTAAATTACCGTGATTTTGAGGATCTCGTTACCTTCAAAATCTTCATCAGGGGATATGATAATATCCGCAATGTCCACATCGCTAAAATCGCGCTTGATAAAATTGCTTATTATTTGGTCAACTTTTTTTGAATCAAACATGTTTTCTTGTTTCATCTCCTGTTCTAAGGATACTCATGCGCTGCATGGGAATCAAGCATGATTAAAAAAGGAGCGCCTGATTAAAGCGCTGACGCGTAATGGATTTAACCTCTTGTAAGGAAGCATGAAATGCCCATTCAACCCGACCACTGGATCCGCGAGCAAGCCATCCGCAACGGCATGATCGAGCCGTTTGTCGAGCATCTCAAGCGCGAGGGCGTCATCTCTTACGGCCTGTCATCATACGGCTATGATGCGCGCGTGGCCGACGAATTTAAAATTTTCACCAACGTCAATTCGGCCGTGGTTGACCCGAAAGATTTCTCACAGGACAGCTTCCTCGACCGCTCCACGGATGTGTGCATCATCCCGCCTAACTCCTTCGCGCTGGCGCGCACCGTCGAATATTTCCGCATCCCGCGCGATACGCTGGTCATCTGCCTGGGCAAATCGACCTATGCGCGCTGCGGCATTATCGTCAATGTCACGCCGCTGGAGCCGGAATGGGAAGGCCATGTGACGCTGGAATTCTCCAATACCACGCCGCTGCCCGCCAAAGTCTATGCCAATGAGGGCGCCTGCCAGTTTCTCTTCCTCAAAGGCGAATCGATCTGCGAGACCTCCTACGCCGACCGCAAGGGTAAATATATGGGCCAGCGGGGCGTGACGCTGCCAAGTGTGGAGAAAACGGGATAACAAAAGGATCAACCCTATACCCCATTGAGCCCGCTGATTTCGGCTAGACTCCCTCTGACGGCTGCGCTAATTCTGCCCGAATGGATAAAATACGCATCACCGGCGGCACACCGCTGCAAGGCAGCATCCACATCGGCGGGGCGAAAAACGCGGCGCTGCCGCTGATGGCGGCCAGCCTGCTGAGCGATAAGCCGCTGCACCTGGGCAACATCCCCTATCTGGCGGATATCACCACCATGGCCAAGTTGCTTGGTCAGCACGGCGTGCGCCTGTCGATGAGCGAGCCCAACGGTCATGGCCGCGACATTACGCTGGATGCCGCCGGCATCGAGCATTTCACCGCCCCCTATGAGATTGTGCGCACCATGCGCGCCAGCGTGCTGGTGCTCGGCCCGCTGTTGGCGCGCTTCGGCCGGGCGCGGGTATCGCTTCCCGGCGGCTGCGCCATCGGCACCCGCCCCATTGATTTACACCTGCAGGCCTTTGCCGACATGGGCGCCGAAATCACGCTGGAGCAGGGTTATGTCGAGGCCACCGCCGCCGCCGGGCTGACAGGCACCGACATCCGCTTTCCCATGGTCTCGGTGGGCGCCACCGAAAACGCGCTGATGGCCGCCAGCCTCGCCCGTGGCACCACGGTGCTGCACAACGCCGCGCGCGAGCCGGAAATCGGCGATCTGGCGCAGCTGCTCATCAAGATGGGAGCGCAGATTGAAGGCATCAACAGCGACACGCTGACCATCCACGGCGTGGATGCGCTGGGCGGCGCGCGGCACCGCGTCATTGCCGATCGCATCGAAACCGGCTCATATCTGGTAATGGCCGCTGCCACCGGCGGCGAACTGATGCTGGAAGAGGCGAGCCTGGCCACGTCCGGCGCACTGGCCGATGTGCTGATCCGCTGTGGCGCCGGCATCGAAGCCGTCCCCGGGGGCCTGCGCGTCTGGCGCGAGCGCGACCGCCTGCAGCCGGTGGATATCACCACCGCGCCCTATCCCGCTTTTCCTACCGATATGCAGGCGCAGGTGATGGCGCTGCTTGCCCTGGCGCAGGGCACGTCGTCGATTACCGAGACCATTTTTGAAAACCGCTTCATGCACGTGCCGGAACTGCTGCGCATGGGGGCGGATATTCACATCAAGGACCGCACGGCGTTGATTACCGGCCCTTCCGCCCTGCGCGGCGCGGAAGTGATGGCCACCGATCTGCGCGCCTCGATGTCGCTGATTATCGCCGCACTTGCCGCCCGCGGCGAAAGCGTGATACATCGGGTTTATCATCTGGATCGCGGCTATGAGCGGCTCGAGGACAAACTGGCCTGCTGCGGCGCGCAGATTGAACGGATAAAATGATGAAAGACATCAGCCGCGTATGACCGCCATCACCCTTGCCATACCCAAAGGACGCATTCTCGACGAATTGCAACCGCTGCTGGCCGGGGTCGGCATCACGCCGGAGGCGGCATTTTTCGATGAGGATTCGCGCGCCCTGCAATTCGCCACCAACCGCGCCGATCTGTCGATCATCCGCGTGCGCAGTTTCGATGTCGCCACCTTTGTCGCCTTCGGTGCAGCCCAGCTGGGGGTCGTCGGCAGCGACGTGCTCGATGAGTTCCACTATGCTGATTTATATGCCCCGCTGGATCTGGGCATCGGCACATGCCGCTTAAGCGTCGCCGAACCGCAGGGGCTTGCCTCCGGCGACGATCCCAAACGCTGGAGCCATGTACGCATCGCCACCAAATACCCGCACCTGACCGCGGCGCATTTCGCCCGGCGCAACGTGCAGGCCGAGTGTATCAAGCTCAACGGCGCCATGGAGCTTGCTCCCCGGCTGGGGCTGGCCGAGCGCATTGTCGATCTGGTCTCAAGTGGTAATACGCTCAGGGCCAACGGGCTGGTCGAGGTGGAAACCATTATGGCGGTGTCATCGCGGCTGATCGTTAACCGCACTGCTTTGAAAACCATGGGCGAACAGCTGAATCCCCTGATTGAAGGGTTTCGCAAGGTGTGCGCCACCTGAACGGATGCGTCATTCATGCGCAGGCGGCAAACAGAAAGGAAAACACATGAACCGATGGCTTAACATCACGCAACCCGATTTTGATACGCAGCTGGCTGGTCTGCTGGCCGATCGCGAGCAGGCTCAGGACGTCAGCGCCGTGGTGCGCGACATCATCCACGAGGTGCGCGCCCGCGGCGATGCGGCGCTGATCGACTACACCCAACGCTTCGACCGGCTCAGCCTGAACCCTGACGGCCTGCGTATCAGCGAGGCGGAAATTGACGGCGCCGTGCAGGCCTGTGAGCCGGCCGTGCGCGAGGCGCTGCAATCCGCCGCCGACCGGCTGCGCGCCTATCACACTACCCAATATCCGCAGGATGTGCTGTATACCGACGCAAGCGGGACGCAGCTGGGCTGGCGCTTCACGCCGGTGGATGCGGTGGGGCTGTATGTACCGGGCGGGCGCGCCGCCTATCCCAGTTCGGTGCTGCATAACGCCATTCCCGCTGCAGTGGCGGGCGCCACGCGCCTGGTGATGGTGGTACCCACGCCGGATGATATCGTCCACCCCTCCATTCTCACCGCCGCCCGCATCGCCGGGATCAACGAAATTTACCGCATCGGCGGCGCACAGGCGATCGCCGCGCTTTGTTTCGGCACCGAAACAATACGCCCGGTGGATATGATCGCCGGGCCCGGTAACGCCTATGTCGCCGAGGCCAAGCGGCAGGTCTTCGGCCGGGTCGGTATTGATATGATCGCCGGACCGTCGGAGATTCTGGTAGTCGCCGATGATCGCAACGACCCGCAATGGATCGCCGCCGACCTGCTCAGCCAGTCCGAACACGACCCCTCGGCGCAATCGATTCTGATCACCGACAGCGCCGCCTTTGCCGATCGGGTGGCTGACGCGCTGGCCGGCCTGTTGGCCACGCTCAAGCGCCGCGAGATTGCCGGCGCCGCGTGGGAGCGGCACGGCGCCATCATCACCGTTGACACGCTGGACCAGGCTGCCGGGATCATCAATACCATTGCCCCGGAGCATCTGGAACTGGCCGTCGCCGAGCCCGAAACGCTGGCCGCGCAGGTCCGCCATGCCGGCGCGGTCTTTCTCGGTCGCTACAGTCCGGAAGCCGTCGGTGATTACCTCGCCGGCCCGTCGCACGTGCTGCCCACCAGCCGTACCGCGCGCTTTTCCGGCGGATTGTCTGTCTATAGCTTTCTGAAAAAAATGTCGCTGATCGGCTGCTCAGCGGCGTCGCTGCGCGCAATCGGCCCGGCCGCTCAAACGCTGGCCGATACCGAAGGCCTCACCGCGCATGCGCGTTCCCTGCGCTTGCGGCTGGAGTGATCGGCCCGCCCGCGCGCAGTCGGGCGCTGGCCTGGCGAAAATGCCCCTACCGAAGCGCACCCGCATTCGTTATACTGGCTTTATGAATACCCTCACCGAAACACACTATCTTACCGCCGTTACGCTTGATGAAGGCACGATCCGCCGCCGCGCCGAACATATCGAAGCCGAACGCCGGACCGCCATCAGCGATCTGCTGGAAGCCAACCGCTTCGCCCCCACCTGTGTGGAAGCCGGGCCGTATGCGCTCTTTCTAAGCACGCAGGATAATAAATTGCTGTTTCGCGTCTCCTCCGAACATATGGCCGAACCGCGCGATGTCACCCTGCCCATGCAGCCGTTCAAGGGCTTGATTAAAGACTATTTCCTGCTGTGCGAGAGCTATTATGAGGCGCTGCATGCCGAACCGCACAAGCTGGAGGCAATCGATATGGGCCGCCGCGGCATCCATAATGAGGGCTCCGAATTATTGCAAGACACCCTCAAAGAACGAATTATACTTGATTTTCCTACCGCAAGGCGTCTATTTACGCTCATCTGCGTGTTACACATAAAGTGACGTAGTGCAGCTACGTCATCCCGGACGTTACCAAAGCAGCGAGCAATACGAGCGACGCGAAGGTTACGATCCGGGATCTCGGATAAGTGAAACCGAACAATTGGAGAAAGCTCCCGGCTCGCGCTTCGGCCTTGCAGGCCCCCACAGGCCGGGATGACAGTTTTAAACGATGGCAAAAGAAGATCTCATCGAATTTGAAGGTGTGGTGGAGGAATTGCTGCCCAATGCCATGTTCCGCGTCAAACTGGCCAACGGCCATATCGTGCTGGCGCACACCTCCGGCAAAATGCGCAAGAACCGCATCCGCGTGCTGGCCGGCGATAATGTCACCGTCGAAATGACGCCCTACGACCTGACCAAAGGGCGAATTAAGTTCCGGCACAAATGAAGGCATTAGGCTTTAGGGATTAGGCTTTGGTGATGCTAATCTCTAATGCCTAATGCCCGATCCCTCTTTCATTCTCGCTTCCGCCTCACCGCGCCGGCGCGATCTGCTGGCAGCTATCGGCCGCGCGCCCGATCGCATCATTCCCGCCGATATCGACGAAACCCCCGGAAAGGGCGAACGCGCCCGCGACTACGCCGCCCGAATGGCGCGCGAGAAAGCCCAAACCGTAGCCGCCGCACACCCCGATGCCGTCATTCTCGCGGCCGATACGGTAGTGGCATGCGGCCGGCGTATCCTGCCCAAAACCGAAGACGAGGCCAGCGCGCGGGCCTGTCTGCAGCTGCTGTCCGGCCGCCGCCACCGGGTGATGACGGGGGTATGCGTCATGCATCCTGCCTCGCGTTCTGACCCTTCCCCGGAGGAGAAGAGTATGATCCTGCGCCTGGTCACCACCGTAGTGAAATGCCGCAGGCTCGTCGAGGAAGATATCGACTGGTATATCCAAACCGGTGAATGGCAGGGCAAAGCCGGCGGCTACGCGATTCAGGGCGCCGCACAGGCCTTCATCCCCTTCATCAACGGCTCATACAGCAATGTCGTCGGCCTGCCGCTGGCCGAAGTGCGCGCGATGCTGGCCGGCCGGATGGCCGCAACCGGCGCAGGGGACTAACGGCTTGCCTCATCGCCCGGCAGGAGCGCGCCGAGCGGCCGCCCGCCCAGCAGATGCACATGAAAATGCGGCACACTCTGGCTGGCGTGTTGACCGTGATTGGTCAGCAGCCGATAACCGGAACGCTCCAGCCCTAGCTGATGCGCAATGCGTCGGATGGTGCGGAAAAAATGCGCCACCGTGTCCGTATCGGCGCGGTCGGTAAAATCATCAAACGATTCGTATTCGCCCTTGGGTACCACCAGCACATGTATCGGTGCTGCCGGGTGGGCATCCTCAAACGCCAGTACGCTGCTATCCTCAAACACTTTTTTGCTGGGAATCTCGCCGCGGATGATCTGCGCGAAAATATTGGATGAATCATAGGCCATGATGCGCTCCTTATCTGCTGTTGTCGCCTTAAGGTTCCTGCCGCCCGGCTTTTTCCTGCAAACCCGAAACGCCTTCGCGCCGCGCGAGCTCGGCAAGCACCTCGTCTAGACGCACGCCTTCGGCTTCCCACAATACGAGCAGGTGAAATAACAAATCGGCCGACTCGGTAATCACCTGCTCGCGCGTTTCGATAGTGGCGGCCAATGCCACTTCCAATGCCTCTTCAGCGACCTTGCGCGCTATTTTAGGCGTGCCCTTGGCAAACAGCGAAGCGATATAAGATACGCTCGCATCCGCCTCCCGCCGCCCGGCGATTACCTGCTGCAAGTGCCGCAATGAATCTGAAGAAGTGGGCGTTTCCGTCATGCGCCACGTCTAATGCATTCCCCGCCCCCGGTAAAGGGAAATGCGATCCCGACAATTTTGTTAAAAAATTAAGTTTATTTTAATGAATATTCGCTAAGATAAACGTTATCAGTACCAGACAAAACTGGCAGATGGGCTGAAACATTGCTATAACATTAAGAAAACGCTCAGACTCATACCGAACCGGTAGACAATGGGCAGAAATCTGGGATGTGCGATCATGACGTCTCGTATTACGCAAACCGATATTCAGCGGCTGGTGCATGACCCGTCGGTGAAAGTGCGTTCGGAACTTGTGGAAAAGCTCTGTCGCGGACTGGGCGATCACGATTTTTACGGTCGCGAAAAAGACGTCGCGCATGAGATTCTCCGGCTGTTACTGCGCGACACCGCACGCAAGGTGCGTGAAACATTGGCCAAAGGCATCTGCCATCAGCATCATATTCCCCGCGACATTGTCCTGGCCCTGGCCGACGATGAAGACAGCGTGGCCGAACACGTGCTGGAACATTCGCCGGTACTTGACGAAGACACACTGATCGCCATTGTGCAATCCACCGCTCAGATACAAAAACTTCACGCCATCGCCCGGCGTGGCAGTATTTCCGCAGCCCTGAGTGACGCCTTATGTAAGTGCGGCGACAGCGGCCTGAGCAAAACCCTGATCGAGAACCGCAGCGCCGCGATTGGTAACGAGACGCTCGATTACGTGATCGAGGAATACCATCACGATCAGTCGATTCTCGAAGCGCTGGTCTATCGCGGCGGCCTGCCTTACCAATATGCTGAAACGCTCTTTCATCTCGTCTCCGATCACCTGAAAAAAGACCTCACCCGGCGCTACCGCCTGCACCGGAAAAAAGCCGATGATATCAGCCGCAATGCCCGCGAAGTGTCGGTGCTGGCTTTTTTATCGCCGTGGATGGGCCAGCAGGATATCCAGGATCTTATCACCCACATGCACCGCAATAAACGCCTGACTGATTCGGTGATCATCCGCGCGCTGTGTTCCGGCAATATCCGCTTTTTCGAAACGGCCATGGCCAAGCGCTGCAATATCTCATTGAGCAACACCAAAGTGCTGCTGCTCGATCCGGGCGGCAAAGGCTTCGATGCGCTGTATGATCATTGCGGCATGCCGGAGAGCTTCCGCGAGGCGCTGCGCGCCCTGTTTCAGCTCGCTTTGGAGCAAACCCGCTTTGGGCAATATCATCAGGCCAACTTTCCGCATCGCCTTGTCGACCGGATTGTGCAGGAAGGGTATGACAAAACGATTGAAAACATGCCATACTTGCTGTCTATTGTAGGATGGAGTATGCGCGATGGCACCGTCCACTAATCCAAGCACTCGAATGAAAAAAGACGACATTTACCTGTCGCAGGATGATGTCGAGCGGCTGATGCGCGAAGATTCGCCGGACGCGCGGATCAATGTGCTGGATAAAATCTCCACCAACTACGCCCAGCACCAGTTCAACCCCCGCGAATATGAATATGCCGAACAGATCTTCCGCCTGCTGATGCGCGATACGGAATTACGCGTCCGCCAGCGGCTGGCGGACCAGATCAAGGATATCACTGATATCCCGCGTGATGTAGTGCTGCATCTGGCCGAAGATATCGAGCAGGTCTCGCTACCGGTATTGCGCGCCAGTCAGGTGCTAAGCGATGCCGATCTCATCCGTATCGTGGAAACCAGTAAGGAAATCGGCAAACTCGTCGCCGTGGCCGAACGCGACAAAGTTTCCACCCGTGTAAGTCATGCCCTGACCGAAACCCACTATCCGCAGGTGGTATCCACCTTGCTGGAAAATCAGCAGGCGGAAATCGCCGATAAGACCTACAACCAGATCATCACCGAGTTTCAGCATGAAGAAACCGTCACTACAGCCATGGCCTCGCGCCCGCAGCTGCCGGTGGCGGTGGCGGAAAAACTGATCAAGTACGTATCCGATTCGCTGGCTGAAGAGCTTGAGCGGCGATATCAGTTCTCGGCCGGCGCGATCGAGCAAGAGACCCGCGAGCATGTCACGCTCGATTTGTTGTCACAGCAGACCTCCGAGGAAGAAATCGATTATGTGGTGGAGCAGATGCGCACCGATGGGCGGCTCACCCCCTCCATTATCCTTTCTTCCCTGTGCCGCGGCTATCTGCGATTTTTCGAGGCGGCGCTGGCGCGCCAGGCAAACATTCCCAAAATCAATGCCCGTAAACTGATTCACGATAAGGGCCCGCTCGGCTTTCACGCGCTATACCTCAAGACCGGCCTGCCGGAAAGCATGTTCGAGGCGGTGCGCCTGTTACTTAAAGTCGTCATTGCATTGGATGAGAAAAGCAGCGGCTTCGGCGCGAAACAATACGCCAACCAGGTAGTCAAACTGCTGCTGGAAGAAAGCCAGGGCGCCGATATTAATAATATCCCCTATATCATCGCGCTTGTCCGCCAGTCGGCGTCTCATTGACCTTCGATGCCTGCGCCACCATCCGCCCCATCGCCCATTTGTCGCTGAGCGTCAGCCGATACGCCCGGTTGTAGCGCCAGTTGTCGGCCTGCATCCGTTGCAGCAGGCGACGGTAACCGATGCTCATCATCCGCGCCGGCAGCAACGCCGCCGCATCCGCCGGGTCTATCAGGGCCGCCGCCTGCCGGTAATAATCATCGGCCTGAGCGGCCATCTGCTTGCAGACCGGCTGCAGGCGCGCAGGGTTTGTTACAATCTCCGCCGGCTTCAGCGGCATCAGCCCGGCCAGACGCACCCATTCGCCGGGTAGGTAAATCCGGCCCATCCGCGCATCGGCGGGCACATCGCGCAGGATATTGGTACGTTGTAGGGCATGGCCGAGCGCAATCGCATAGTCTTCGCTTGCCGGCTGCGTGCAGCCGAAAATGCGGATCGACAGCAGGCCCACACAACCCGCCACGCGATAACAATAACGCTCGAGCGTCTCCGCATCGGGCAGCAGCATGTGTTCGTCGGTATCCATGCGCACCCCGGCGAGTATCTGCTGGAAATGCGCCTGCTGCAAATCATAGCGCGCAATCACCGCCTGCAGCGCGCGGGTGATGGGATGGCTGGGCGCGCCATCATACAGCCGGGCGATTTCCTGCTCCCACCAGCTCAGCCGGCGCTGCTTTTCGGCGCGCCCGTCGCTGCCGTCGGCGATATCATCGACTTCGCCGCAGAAGGCATACACCGCCCGCATGCCCTGACGCTGCGGCGCGCTCATCCAGCACATAGGCAGGAAAAAACTGCTTCTGACTAGCCTCAAACGCCGTCGCAGCGATACCAGAAGCCCGTTCATAGGCCCTCCCGCAGCCCATAAAACAGGCAATACGCATAGTCGGCACGGCTCAAAACCACGCGTTCGGCGAGCGGATCGCGGGTGCGCAAGCGCCCGGCGAGGCGCCGCGCCACCTGCCGGATCACGCCGATTTCCATACGCAAGCGTCGGCTTTGCAGGCTTGCCGGCAGCGCTGCAGCCTGATCGGTCAGCGCCTCACAAGCGGTAAGCAGCCGCCCGATCACCTGCCGCAGGCCAGGTGTACAGCGTGTGCCGGCCAGCTCCGGCTCTGCCACGGCGGCGTCCATCAGCCAGTCCTGAGGCAGATAGATGCGCTGGCGGGCGGTGTAATCGGCTTTAATATCCTGCAGATGATTAAGCAGTTGCAGGGCGATGCACAGCGCATCGGCGGCCTGCTCATCGGCCTGCGACTCGCCGCACAGCGCCAACATCGCCCGCCCCACCGGCGCCGCGGAGTGGCGGCAATAATCCAGCAGGGCCGCATAATCGGCATAACGCGACTGTTGCGTGTCCTGAATAAAGGCATGCAGCAGCGCCTCGCCATGCGCCGGGGGCAGGCGGCCGGCATCAAGCAGGGCAATATAGGCGTGCGCCCAGTCCGGCGCCTGCGTCGTATCGCGCGCAATAACCGCCTGACGCAGCTCGATCAGGGCGTCCCGGCGCTGCCCGGCCGGCACGTCCGGCGCATCGGCAAGATCATCGGCACCGCGGGCGAAATCGTAAAACGCCCGCACCGCAGCGCGCGCCGGAGCAGGCAAAAGCCATGAGGCAACCGGAAAATTTTCATGCTGGCGGGCGGCTTGCGGTTGTATTGGCATAAGAACCTGCTAAACAAGGAGGATAAGCACTAACACAGACCGGTTATGATAGAAAGTTCACAGATCGCCTGCATCGCCGATGGTTCGGAGAAAGCCCAGCACGCCTATGCCGAGCTGAGCGAGCGCTATAGCTTCATGCGGCTGGGCAAAAAGGGGGCGCGGCCGGATGCGGTGGTGGTGCTCGGCGGCGACGGCTTCTTGCTGCAAATCCTGCACCAGTATATGCAGCGCAACATCCCGATTTACGGCATGAATTGCGGCAGTGTCGGGTTCTTGATGAACAGCTATTCCCCCGACGATCTGCTCGAGCGCATCAGCAAGGCGCGGGTCTCGGCGCTGCACCCGCTGAGCATGTATGTGCGCACGCTGGACGGACGGGAAAAGCGCCTGCTGGCGATCAACGAGGTGTCCTTGTTCCGCGAGAGCCGGCAGGCCGCCAAAATCCGTATCACCATCGACCACGTCGTCCGGCTGGAGGAGTTGATCTGCGACGGTATCCTGATTTCCAGCCCGGCGGGCAGCACGGCCTATAATTTCTCCGCCGGCGGACCGATTATCCCGCTGACCGGCAACCTGCTGGCGATGACACCGATGAGCCCGTTTCGCCCGCGGCGCTGGCGCGGCGCGCAGCTGCATCATACGGCCAGCATCACGCTGGAGGCACTCGACCCGGATAAGCGCCCGGTCAGCGCGGTGGCCGATTTTACGGAAATTCGCGATGTCATCAGCGTATCGATTGACGAGGAGCGCAATATTCGCTTATCCCTGTTATTCGACCCGGAACACAACCTCGAAGAACGCATCATCAAAGAACAATTCATTTATTAACATGCTGCCCCAACGCGATACCCTGTCCGCCATCCTGCTGTTTTTATACGTATTGCTGTCGTCAGCCATCATCATCGGCATTGTCCGCCATATTTCCGGCGGCATGCATACCTTTCAGATCGTGTTATTTTATAACCTGTTCGCTTTATTGTTTTTTCTGCCGTTGCTGTGGCGCAGCGGCGCGCAGCATCTCAAACCCAAGAACCCCCGCCTGCTGTGGCTTCGCGCCGTCCTCGAGTTCGGCTCCTTTTCGCTGTCTTTTTACGCGCTGACGCAAATCCCCCTGCCCAGCCATACGGCGCTGCTGTTCGCCGCGCCGATCTTTGGCACCATCATTGCCATGATCCTGTTGGGGGAACGCCCCACCGGCGTTAATCTCGCCTGCATCGCCACCGGCTTTATCGGCGTGTTGTTCATCACCCGCCCCGGTTTCGCCGAGTTCAATCTGGGGATTTTGTGCGCGCTGGGCGCGGCGTTGGGCTTTGCCCTGTGCGGCAATACCATCAAGCTGCTCACCCGCAGTGAAACCCCGCAGCGTATCGCGCTTTACATGCTGGTGATGAGTTCGGCGATCTCCCTGCCCTTCGGGCTTGCGCACTGGCAGACCCCGCAGGGCACGGTATGGCTGTGGCTGGCGGTGATCGGCGCGCTGGCGCTCAGCCAGCAGTTGGCAGTGGCCGCCGCCCTGTCGAAAGTGCCTTACACCACGGTTATTCCGCTGAATTTTGCGCAGCTCGTCTTTGTCTCGGTCATCGCCTATTTCGCCTTCGGGGAAATCGTCGACAGCTGGACGGTAGGCGGCGCGGCCGTGATTATCGCGGCGACGCTGTTTAACGCATACCACACCACGCGGCGTTCCACGCCCCCGCTGCCGCTTGAGGCTAAAAAGGCGTGACTTGCCTGCCACCCTGTGCTAGCGCATGCATAATGGCGACAATGTAAGATCAAAGCCGCATCGTACAGGGGGTTAATATGTCGGGCACGCAGATTCGCACCATCATTAAAACCATTCAGGACGAAATCCAGAAGTTCGCCCGCACCAATGAAACCATCGCCAGCCATACCAATCTGCTCGCGCTCAACGCCACGATCGAGGCCGCCCGCGCCGGTGAGTATGGTCGCGGCTTTGCGGTGGTTGCCTCGGAGGTGAAATCACTGGCTACCCAAGCGGGCAACAACTCCAAGGACTTTCGCACCACGGTGCTGGGTAAAATCCGCAATAAAACCGACGAGCTGGCGCAGCAATTTCAGGAAAAAGAGGTCAGCCGGCTGGAAGATATGGCGCAAACGCTGGTTCAGCTGATCGTGCGCAACCTGTATGAGCGCACCGCCGATGTCCGCTGGTGGGCCACCGATCAGGCGTTTTATCACTGTCTGGAGGAACCGGGCGAGGAGTCCGCAACACGTGCCCAACAGCATCTGGCGCTTATTAACCGCTTTTATACGGTCTACAGCACCCTGGTATTGTGCGACGCCAGCGGCAAAGTGGTAAGCATTTCAAGGCCTGAGCGCTATCCGCAAATGGTGGGAACGGATGTTTCCACCCAGCACTGGTTCAGCAGCGCCATGGCCACCCAGAGCGGAGACGATTACCGCGTGGACCATGTGCATAATGAAAGCCTGCTGCATAATGAGCCGGTGGCGGTGTTTTCCACCGCCGTGCGCAACGGCGGCGAGATAAGCGGTAAACCAGTCGGCGTGCTGGGCGTTTTCTTTGCGTGGGGTGAGCAGTCGCGCATCATCGTGCAGGATGAGCCCAACCTCTCACGCGCCGAATGGACGCGTTCGCGCGTGCTGCTGCTGGATTCCAACCACCGGATCATCGCCGCATCCGATAATGTCGGTTTGTTCACCACCTTCAAACTGTTCACCGACGGCAAAAAACGCGGCCATTACACGGACAGCGAAGGCAATGTCATCGCCTTCGCGCAGACCTTCGGTTACGAGAATTATGACGGGCAGGGGTGGTATGGCGTGATTATCCAGCGGCCCGAAACAGACGAAGAAGTGCTGAGCACCCAACTGCTGGAAGAAGCGGTATAATCCCCGCCCCTAGAAGATACTGAAATCGTCCGCACTCAGCGCCGTGCTCAGGCCCAGTACGGTGAGACTGTTACCGCCGCCCAGATCCAGCGTGGCGGTATCACCGGTAAATGTCGCTGCGGCGGCCGCATCGGCAGCACTCATAATCCCCGACCCGTTGAGATCGGACACCAGCTGAATGATATCGCCGCCCACCGCGCCGGCGCCTTCGAAAAAGGTAATGATATCCTGACCGCTGCCATTACCGAAGAAATGGGTATCATCCCCCAGCCCGGCATTCAGTTCGTCATTGCCCGGCCCGCCGTCGATAAAATCATCGCCGCCATTGCCCAGCACGGTATCGTTGCCGAATCCGGCGAAAATAGTGTCGTTTAAATCTTCCGGATCGGCGGCGGCTCCGCCGCCGTAAATAAAGTCGTCGCCGCCATTACCGATGATGTAATCCGCCCCTTTGCCGCCGGCGATGGTATCGCCCAGATCGTTGGGATCGGCCAGCGCACCGCCGCCGAACAGCGAGTCATCCCCGGCATTGCCATAGATGCTGTCGGCGCCGAAGCCGCCGTAAATAGTGTCGCTGCCGGTTTCAAGATCGGCAAAATTACCGCCCCCGAACATCAGATCGTCGCCGGTGTTGCCGTACATAATGTCCGAACCGTTTTCCCCGGCCATGGTGTCATTGTCGTCATCGGCATCGGCGATGGCGTCGCCGCCATACAGCGTATCGTTCGCCTCGCCGCCGCGCAGGCTGTCGCGACCGTTGCTGCCGAATAATTCGTTGCTCAGGCTATTGCCCACCAGCGTATCGTTCTGGTTGCTGCCGATGGCGTGTTCGATATCGGCGCCAAAGGCCATGAGCACCACCGCCTGCCCGATCTGCGACACATGCTCGAAGCCGGCGCGCAGGTCGATCAGGGCATCGCCGAAGCTATAGCCCGCCGCACTGACCGTATCGTCGCCGCCGCCGTCCCAAATGGTCATGGTCTGGCGTGTGCCGTTAAAATCCCAGCTGGTATCCCCCGCCATATAATCGGTATTGGCGCCATACAGTTTCTGCATTGCGGCAATATCGTAAATCATCGGTGTAATCGGGGCGTTGGTCTGCTGGTTCACCAGTGGCCCGTTATTATAGGACATGACACTGTTTTGAATATTGTCTTCGGCCTCGGGCAAGAACGGCGGCACATCCGATTCGCTGTACTGGCCGGGATGTTTGAGCCCCAGCGTATGGCCGATTTCGTGTAATATGGTGAGGTAGCCGAAACTGTTAGGCGCGAGCTGGGTAATGTCATCATCGATCTGCGCTTCAGACGAGGTGATCTGGCTGCCATTGAAGAAGGTGGTCGCCAGCCCGGCCAGCCCCGGCCCCAAATCCTCCTGCGAGAAGGTGATATCGGAGATCCCCGTGGTTGCCTGAAAATCGATATTGGCTACTTTCGCCCATTGCTGCATGGCATCCAGAGCCAGCGCCCGCTCAGCCACGCCGAACGGCTCGCCGCCTTCGGCCGAATAATTGAAATTATAGGTGATCGTGGCGCCCAGATCGGTCTGGCCGGTCCAGGAAAGGCCGTTGAGCAGGGCATCGATATAATATTCATTGCCGGTGAAGGAGGCCTGGCGAATCACCCCGCCGCCGGCGCCGCCATTAGCCAGCGCGATGTGGCCGGAACCGGTGCCCTGATCATAATGTTGCGATAGACATACAAAGCACATATGTTCGGTTATAGCATGAAATCGTTAACGGTTGCTGAATTTTTGCCCGTTCCTGGCGGATTTTCTCCGGCGGCGCGCGTTTGCCTTTCGCTGTTGCCGAGTCGCCGCAGTATTTCGTTGCGTTTCGCTGATTTATGATTAATTTCGGAGCCATGAAAATCCTCTTCATGCATCCCAATATGCCAGGGCAGTATAAATATCTGTGCCCGGCTTTTGCCGAAGACCCGGCCAATCAGGTCGTCTTTATCACCAAGAACAAGACCGCCACGCTGCCGAATGTCCACAAAATACAATATGAAGTCAACCGCAAGCCCTCGCCGCATTGCCACCGCTATCTGGTGCACGCCGAACAGGCGGTGATCCAGGGCCAGGAAGTGTGGCGCTGCCTGAACCGGCTGAAACACGAAGAAGGCTTCGTACCCGATGTTATCTGCGCCCATCCGGGCTGGGGCGATGCGCTGTATGTCAAGGATGTCTATCCCGATACGCCGCTTTTATCGTTTTTCGAGTTTTATTACCACGCGCGGGGCGCGGATGTGGGATTTGATCCAGCCGATATGCCCAAGCCGGACGATCTCGCCCGCGTGCGCACCAAAAACATGCATCACCTGCTCAACCTGACTAGCGCCGACTGGGGCACAAGCCCCACCTTCTGGCAGCATGCGTTGCATCCGCCGGAGTATCAGTCGAAGATCTCGGTGATTCATGACGGCATCAATTGCGATGTGGCTAAACCCGCCGAAGAGATGACCGTAAAGGTCAACCAGAACGTAACGCTGAAAAAAGGTGACGAAATCGTCACCTACATCGCGCGCAACTTTGAACCGTATCGTGGCTTTCCCACCTTTATGCGCGCCGCCGAGCGTATCCTGAAAGAACGCCCCAACTGTCATATCATCGCCATTGGTGCCGATGATGTCAGTTATGGCAGGCGGCCGCCGAAAGGCACCACCTATCGCAAAATGCTGATGGATGAAGTCGATCTGGATTTAAACCGCATCCATTTTGTCGGCACCGTGCAGTATGAGCAGCTGGTGCGTGTCCTGCAGGTCTCTGCGGCGCATATTTATCTGACCTATCCGTTTGTGCTGTCCTGGTCGTGCATGGAGGCGATGGCGATCGGCTGCGCCGTAGTCGGCTCCGACACCCAGCCGGTACGCGAAGTGATCACCCATGGCGAAACCGGCTTTTTAGTCGATTTCTTCTCGCCGGAAGCGGTGGCCGCGCAGGTCAGCGAAATTCTAGATCACCCCACCCGCATGCAGCATGTGCGCGATGCCGCCCGCCAGTCGATGTGTGACCAGTACGACCTGAAGAAACTGCTGCCTTTGCATATGCAGCTGGTGCGCGACGTGGCGGCGCGTAAACTGCCGCCGCCAACGCAGGAAGCGATTCAGTCGCTGTATACGGTCAGGAACCGGGAGGCCGCATGAAAAAAACCACCACCACGAAAAAAGCCGGCAAGGCCCCGGCTAAAAAGAAAGCCGCGGCGCAAACCGCGAGCGCGAAAAAAACCGGAGACACCACCGCCAAAAAACCCGCGGTGAAAGCGCCCGCCGGTGCGGGGAAATGGTCCACCAAAGCCGACTTTGCAAAAATTGCCAAAGCTGCCGGCGACAAAAAACGGGTGCTGCATATCGGCTGCGGCGCGGCGAACAAGGCCAAGTTGCACCAGTCTTTCCACGGCGAGGAATGGCATGAAATACGCCTCGATATCGACCCCAAGGTTGAGCCCGATATCGTCGCCGATATGACCGATTTGTCGATGATTCCCGATGCCGCGGTCGATGCCGTCTGGTCATCGCATAATATCGAACATTTGCATGCCCATCAGGTGGCAGGCGTCTTTCAGTCGCTGTTTCGTATCCTGAAGCCGGGCGGGCTGTTTTTAGTGACCATGCCCGATATCCAGTCGGTAGCCACCTATGTCGCCAACGGCCAGCTCGACGACCCGGTCTATGATTCTCCCGCCGGGCCGATTTCGCCGATTGACATTATGTACGGTTTCCGCGCCTCCATTTCCCGCGGGAATTATTTTATGGCGCATAAAACCGCGTTCACCGCGCAGACGCTCGCCAAACAATTTGCCGATGCCGGCTTTTGCAATATCCGGATTCAACGCAAATGGCTCGATCTGTGGGGCGTTGGCCATAAACTGCCCGCGGGCCACCCGCAGCGCGTGGAAAAAACCACCATCGAAGTCGATGAACGCACCCAACAATTAAAAGCACCGCCGGCGCTGCCGCTTAACCGCAGCCCGCACCCCGGAGCGTTGGGCCCAAATATGTTAACGGATGAGCTCGACATTCCACCCCGTCGCTGGCAACCGCTCGGATTATAAACCGGCGCCTGATTCATCTCTCAAACATCACCCGACATGGCGCGCTGAGACCTGCGCGCGCACCTGTTTTCTTTGTTCCGATCGCGCGCTTTCGATGTGTTAATTTTTCACGCCCGCGTTAATCTTTTATCGCGCACACCGCGATAACTCCGTCAGCATTCTGTCTAAATTTGAATCAGACTCGCGTAATTATACATCTTTTTTTAACCCGTCTTTCTTATCCTACACGTAAACCCAATGAGGTTCGGTGTCGGCTCCACACAATGACACCATTCATACAGGGAGAAAACCATGCAGCTCGGTAATTATGATGTATTGTTCGAAGACGAATTCAACGATCTCAACGTAACCACTAAAAGCGGCAACCAGGGATGGAACACCGAATATCATTACGGCGACCGCTATTTGAATAACGAGGACCAGATCTATGTCGATCCGGATTATAAGGGCCTGGGCCTGAATCCGTTTTCCATCGATGACGGCGTGCTGACCATCACCGCCGATCACGCCCCCGGCGGCGAACTCGACGGCAAACAATACACCTCCGGCCTGATCACCTCGGAGGAAATGTTCGCCGTGCAGTACGGCTATTTCGAAATGAGCGCCAAAATGCCCGCCGGACAGGGCGCCTGGCCCGCCTTCTGGCTGCTGCAGTCCGACGGCGACTGGCCCTCGGAGCTGGATGTGGTGGAAGTGCTCGGCCATGAGCCGGACCGCGTGCATACCTCGGCCCACGGGCGCGACGCCAACTGGCACAACACGCTGCAAACCCACAGTAACACGCTGATCGACACGTCCGACGGGTTTCACACCTACGGCATGGACTGGCAGGAAGACACCATCACCTGGTATGTCGACGGCGTGAAAGTGTATGAGGTCGATAATTATATTTTCGATCACAGCATGCACGTCATCGCTAACCTGGCGCTTGGCGGCTGGGCGCGCACGCCGGAGGATCCGTCCATTTTCCCGGCGGAAATGGAAATCGATTACATCCGCGTCTATCAGCAACAGGTGGACCATGACGTGGTAGGCATGCCCACCGACTGGCAGCCCATTGATATGAACAGCTTCTCGACCCTGCGCGCCGACGTGCTGGGCGACGGCACGCAGCATTATCAGGCCTGGCAGTTTGCCAACACCATGTGGGACACCAGTGTCGGCGGTAAAATGTATGGCACGTGGGCGCATCATCTCAATGGCAACGATCTCGATAATTACCTAGAGGGCGCCGAAGGCAAGTACAATAATCTGGACGGCCGCGGCGGCAATGACGTGCTCAAAGGCGGCGCCGGGGCGGATCATTTCGTACTGCGCGACGGCGACGGCAACGACGTGATCCTCGATCTGACCAATGAGCCGGGCAATCACGACAAGATCAAGCTGTACGGCTTTCACTTCACGCATTTCGAGGATGTGTTGCCCTTCATGACGCAGGTGGGCGATGATATCCTGTTCCGGCTGGATGAAGACCAGGCGGCGCTGCTCAAAAATCTTCAAATCAGCGAGCTCTCGCCCGAGCAGTTCATCTTTTCCGATTCGGTAGCCGCGCCGGCGAATGCGCCGGTGGTCATGGATGTCGATGAAAGCGCATTCGATAACGAGCCGGATTACGTGCCGTTATACGAAAACGCCCTGACATCGTATTCCGACCAGGATCTGGACCCGCAGGTGGTGCAAACCCATGACGACAACAGCACCCTGCAACTGGAAGGCAATACCTGGAAGAAACTGTATAACAAGCAGGTGATCGGCGAAGACACCATGCTTTCCTTCGATTTCAAATCCGATGTCGAAGGCGAGGTCCACGGCATCGGCCTGCACCACGATAACGGGCATGCACGCTATACCTTCATCCAGCTGCACGGCACGCAGGACTTTGCCGATACGCAGCTAAGCTATGAAGGAGACGGCGATTGGCAGCAATACGACATCAAGCTGTCCGATGTGTTTGATGTCGGTAAAACCATGAATTATCTGACTTTTATTAATGATGATGATGCCGCCGCCGCCGGGGATAGCTGGTTCCGCAATGTCCGACTGTATGAACCCGGCCAGCCGGCCGACGATACAACGGGCGGCGGCTCCGCTGACGATACCGTTGGCGGTGACGACACGCTCACCGGCGATGACAGCGTGCCCGGCGACGATACCCTCACCGGCGAAGACACGGTCGGCGGCAGCGATCCAGTCGACGAGCCGGCGGTGGTCACAAGCGAACTGTTTGATTTTATGGCAGCCGAGATGACCTCCTACAGCGATCAGGATCATCAGCCCGACGGCTATGCCATGCCCGATGCGCACATGCTGCATTTAAACGGCAATGGCTGGAAGAAGTTCGCCGAGTCGGTCACGGTTGAAGCCGATACCGTATTGCGCTTTGATTTCAAAACGGAATCGGAAGCGGAGATTCACGGGATCGGATTAAGCGCCGATGATCGCTATTCACCGACCGCCTTCGTCCAGCTGGCCGGCACGCAGGATTATGCCATTACCGGCCCGCAATATAACGGCGGCGGCGACTGGCAGTCTTACGAGCTGCGCCTGGCCGATTTCTACGATATCGGCGAGGAAATGGCGTTTCTCACCTTTATCAATGATGACGACGCCAGCGCTCAGGCCGACAGCTGGTTCCGTAACATAGAACTGGTGCAGGATGAAACGGTGCTCGAAGACAGCGATACGTTCAATTTCGCCGAGGCGATTGTCACCGGCTACAGCGATCAGGACCATCAGCCCGGGGGTTATGCCATCGTCGATGAGGGCACGCTACATTTGAGCGGCAACACCTGGAAAAAGGCCAACGAACAGGTCACCGTCACCGAGGATACGGTGCTGCGTTTCGAGTTCAAATCCGATTCGGTGGGCGAAATCCATGGTATCGGGCTGGAGAACGACCATCATTATGATGCGCAGTCCTTCATCCAGCTGGCCGGCACGCAGGATTACGGCCAGGATATTGAAGCCTACAGCGGCGGCGGTGACTGGCAGGCCTATGAACTGCAGCTGGCCGATTTCTACGATGTGGGCAGCGCGATGCAGTATCTCACCTTCATCAATGACGACGACGCCACGGCGCAGGCCGACAGCTGGTTCCGCAACGTGGAAATCGTGGAGGAGGCCCTCATCTGAGGATAAGGGGCGAGCGCACGCGAGGCGGTCAGCCGGATGATTCCGTTGCATGGGACATCACAGCGGCCGCCTCGCTGCTGTCTGCCAGCTGCTTAAGGCCATCCAGCTGGTCCTTATGCGCAATCAGTAACCTCTCGTTGCGCTGCACCACCACCAGATCCGACACGCCGAGCAGAAGGGTTTCCTGCTGCGGCACATCGACGAAATTATGCTGCGCGTGCCGAGCGCGAACGCGGCCGTTGAACGCGTTGCCGGCCTCGTCTTTCGCCGCGGCGCGCCACAGGCTGGCATAGCTGCCCAGATCGGACCATGCGCACGCCAGCGGCACCACTGCCGCATGTGATGTGCGCTCCATAATGGCGCGGTCAATCGGCTGACGCGGCGCGTGGTTCAGCGCGCGGCCCAGATAGGTGCGCACCCCCTCGCGCCAGCTGTGGGCGATTGCCTGTTCGCAGGCGGCCAGCGTGGCCACAGCGTGGATTTCGGCCTCCTCGATGATGCGTTCGACGGAAAATACAAACATGCCGCTGTTCCAGAGATAGCCCTCGGCCAGGTACGCCGCGGCGCTGGCAGCATCCGGTTTTTCCACGAAGGCCTGCACATGACGGGCATGCGCATCGCAGGCCGCGCCCGGGCGGATATAGCCATAGGCGGTTTCCGGAGAATGCGGCGTGATACCGAAACATACCAGAAAACCCGCCGCCGCCGCAGCGATACTTTGCTGCATCGCAGCATGAAAGGCCGCCTCCTCGTTTATGGCATGATCGGCCGGCAGGACAAGCAACGTCGCATCCGGCTGCGTCTGGCGGAGATACAGCGCGGCAGACAGAATGGCCGCCGCCGTATCACGCGGGGCCGGCTCGATCAGTACGGGCAGATCGGCGCATCCGATAGCGGTTAATTCGCGGGCAATGGCGCCGACACTGTCCGCCGAGGTGACAATCAGCGGCGGGGCGTAATGTCCGCTATCGGCCACGCGGCGGATGGTGTGTGACAGCAGGCTGCGCCCGCCAACCGTCAATACCGGCTTGGGGGTGTGCGTATCGACCAGCGGCCACAGGCGCCGACCAGGTCCGCCGCACAATATCACTGGACAGATCCGTCCCATCCTATTCTTTTACTGGTTGTTTCTCATGGATTTATAGGTGTAAAACGGGCATAAGTAAATGGCGAAGGGTTGCACGGTTACCGGCGTATGATAATAGTCAGACAATACAGGAGGACCCCATGACACACAGGATGCTTACCGCCGCGCTGGCTGGCCTGCTGGCCGCCACCCCTGCAGCTTATGCGCAGGATAATCTCGACAACCTCAGCCCGGAGGAACGACGCGCCAAAATCGAGGCCATGTCGCCAGAGGAACGCCGCGAGTTTCTGCAGGACCGCAGGGCTCAGTGGGAATCGATGAGCAATGCGGAAAAGGTTGAACTTATTGAAAAACGCCGGGCGGAGCGGATGAAATATCTGGAAGAGCGCTGGGAGAACATGTCGGATCAGGAAAAAATCGAACATGTCGAGCGCCGCATGCAGCGAAAAGCCGAACGCCGGCAGGAACGTCGCGGCGACGGGGAATAAATGGCGGGAGCAAACCTGTGGAGGTATTGTCACGCGGGGATCCGAAGCCTGGCGATCAGCGCACCGCGGCCATCAGAAAAATCTACTGATTTTTCTTCGCTGCAAGCCCCTATGGCGATGGTAACGTCGTGAGTGCGACATGCGTTAGCGTTATGACCGGATAAGGAGACAGGCGGCTTGTTCCGTTTCAGCGAGATGCCCGATGAAAGCCTGATGGATTTCATCCGCGGCGGCAACCAAACCGCCTTTGATACGCTGGTGGCGCGTCACCACCGGCGGTTTTACGTGATGGTCTATCGCTGGGTGATGAACCAGCAGGATGCGGAAGATATCGTGCAGGACGCGTTTATGAAATTATGGTCCGGTAAGGCGCGCTGGAAGGGTAACCGCAAGGCGCGCTTCGTCACCTGGTTTTACCGGATTTTGTATAATCAGGCGATGGATTGCCTGCGCGCGCGCAAACGCGCCAGCGCCGAACTGGTGGACGATATTCCAAGCGGCGAACGCTCCGCCGAGCAGGACGAAATGGAACAACAGGCCCAACGTGCCCTGCGCGATGCGCTGTGTTTGCTGCCCGATAATCAGCGTATTGCGGTGAATCTGTTTTATTTTGAAGACCTGCCGCAAAAACAGATTGCAAAAATGATGGGCATTTCGGTGAAGGCTCTGGAATCGCTGCTGTCGCGCGCGAAAGCCGGCCTGCGGGAAAGGATGACGCAGTATGCCTGAACAACATGACGAATTGCGGTCGATTCTGCGTACGCTGCGCGTGCCGCGCGCCTCGCCGGATGCGGTGATGCGCATTCAGGCCGCCGCCCGTGACAACCCCCGCCGCCTGTGGCGCTGGGTCGCCGCCCTGCGCCAGTTGCGCGCCTGGGTGTATATCCCGGCCATGCGCTATGTGATTATGGCGGCAATGGTCGGGGTGTTCATCATGATCGGCATGGTCACCTCACCGCCCGAAACACCCAAGCGGATCACCGAGGAGGCCCTGCTGATCGATATTGATTTTGCCGAGGAACGCTGGGCCGAGCAGTTTTTTGCCGATGCCGGCGGAAGCAGGTAGTGGATAGCCATTAACTTTTAGCGGCTGCTAGCTAAAAAAATATTAACCGCTGCCTGCATTTTATCCCTTCCATGATGACACACTGTCAAGCATACTGAAAATCTAGGCTGCAATAGGTGTATGAGACCAGCGGATCAATATTCATATGCCATGTTGAGATACACATCGGTATCGAGGTTGTTGTTGGCGGCGCAGCCGGCCGGGGTGCGCGGCGATGTGGCAGTATCACGGTCGGTGGCCGGTAGTCCGGATTAAGCTGGCGGTAATACGGCTGGGCGGAAGCGTGATCAACTGCCAGCGCAGCAACCAGTAACCAACCGGTGCTTATCACCCACCTGTGATGAAAGAGTAACACGGCGCGCAGACTACGGATTTTTGCCGGTGAGGCAAGCCCCGTTCACTGACGTTAATCGCGGCGATAACGGGCAGTGTAAACCCAGGCGCTGGCCTGATTACCGCGCGCGTTATACCGCAGATGATCGAAACTGAAGCGGCGGGCCAGGGCGATCCCGCGGCCATGCGAACGGCGCGAGCCGCCCGGCTCGCTATGGAGAAAGGCAGGCCAGTGAAACCCGGCGCCGCTGTCTGTCACCTGCAAACACACCCCGTCAGTATGGTAAGATACTACAATCTCCACATATTTATGGGCTTGGCGGGGCAGGCCGAAACGGCGCGCGATTTCCTCGTGCCAGCCGCCCTCACGCATCAAATGGGTTTTCAGCGCATAGCCGATGCCAAGATTGCCGTGTTCAACGGCGTTGACCAGTAATTCGATGATACCCAGCTGCACGCGCTGCGGGTCGGGGAATAAGGCGGCGATGACGGGCACCAGACGGTCGATATCCTCGAGCGTGCGGCAATAAAAGATGTGCCGTGAACGGCACAAAGCCGACTCGCCCGCTACCGTCTGGCCGGCATGCGGTGGCGCTGAAACCGTCGCCGATGGTAAGAAAAATGGAATGCTCCACTCCCGGTTGCTTCGTTACAGGTTATACTGCAACTGCCCCGCAATCACAACCATAGGTTTAATATCCAATAGCTATTCTCGTTTTTTGTGCCTTTTTCTGACAACGCGCCCGATTTGATCTTTGACAAATAATTGAATTGTATCATTTCTAAAGAGGGTTAAATTCGGGCGCAAATAAAGCTGGTTGCATCCCGTGCAGGAATCCGCTAACGCTTGGCGCATGGCACATTATCTCATTCTCGCTGCCTCGAGCAGCATAGGCCAGGCCACCACGCAACTGTTGCGTGATGGCGGGCATGACGTGTTCACCACCGCACGGGATGACAGTAAAATCACACCGGATGCGACGCTGGATGTCACCGATTTCGACGCGGTGCTAGCCGTGTTTAAACAGGCCGGCGAACAGCTCGGCGGGCTTGACGGCGTGGTCACCTGCGCCGGGTCGCTGTGGCTAAAATCAGCGCATCAAACCAGCAAAGACCAGTTTCAGGCGGTGATCGACGCCTCGCTGACCACCGCGTTTGCCACCTTGCATGCGGCCGGTAAACAGATGAGCCAGGGCGGATCAGTGGTGCTGATTTCCTCCGCCGCGGCAATGGGCGGCTTTGCCAATCACGAAGCGATCGCCGCCGCCAAGGGCGGGGTGATCGGCCTGACCATGGCGGCAGCAGCCACCTATGCCGGCAATCATTTGCGGGTGAACGCGATTGCGCCGGGGTTGACCGAAACCCCGATGACCGAACAGCTCACCGGCAATAACACAGCGCGCAAATTCTCCGAAGCCATGCATGCGCTCGGCCGGCTGGGTAAACCGGAGGATATCGCCCGCGCCATCGTCTTTTTGCTCGACCCGGCCAATGACTGGATTACCGGGCAGGTGATCGGCGTCGATGGCGGGCTGTCCACCGTCCGCCCCAAGCTGAAAGTCTAGCTCGTGTCGGCGCTGCGGCTGATTCTGGGCGACCAACTCAGCAGCTCGCTTGCCACGCTTGCCGATTGCGCGGCGGATGACACCATCCTGATGTGCGAGGTGATGCAGGAGGCCCGCTACGTGCCGCACCACCCGCAAAAAATCGCCTTTATTTTCGCCGCCATGCGCCATTTCGCCGAGACCTTGCGCGCGCAGGGCCACCGCGTGCGCTATGTGACGCTCGATGATGCGGCCAATCGCGGCGATCTGCACGGCGAGGTAACCCGCGCCATCACGGCGCTTAAGCCGCAGCGGCTGATTGTAACCGAACCCGGCGAATGGCGATTATATACGCAGTTTGCCGAGTGGCAGCGCACGTGGGAGCTGCCAGTTGAGATACGACGCGATGATCGGTTTTTATGCTCACACGCAGACTTTGCCGAGTGGGCCGGCGACAAGAAACAGCTGCGCATGGAGTTTTTTTACCGCCAGATGCGTCGGCGCTATACGATCTTGATGGAGGGCGATAAGCCGGTCGGCGGCAAATGGAATTATGACGCGCAAAATCGCAAACCCCCCGCCGCCGGCATGCAGGTGCCAAAGCGCCCAGCGCACGCACCGGATGCGGCGACCAGCGCCGTGCTTAAGCTGGTTGAGGCACATTTCGGCGCGCATTTCGGCTCGCTTGAGCGATTCGCCTTCGCCGTCACCCGCGACGGCGCATGGCAGGATGCGCGCTATTTCATTGACCGCTTACTGCCGCATTTCGGCGATTATCAGGATGCGATGGTCGCCGGCGAGCCATTTTTATATCATTCGCGGCTGTCGGCGTATCTCAATGCCGGCCTGTTATTGCCGCTTGAACTGTGCGAGCTGGCCGAGGACGCCTATCGCCGGGGCGACGCCCCGCTGAACGCAGCGGAGGGCTTTATCCGCCAGATTCTCGGCTGGCGCGAGTATGTGCGCGGGATTTACTGGCGCCACATGCCGGATTATGCCGAACTCAACGCGCTCGATGCGCAACGCAAGCTGCCGGCGCTTTACTGGGGCGGGCCAACGCAGATGTTCTGCCTGTCGGAAGCCGTGCGCCATACCCGCGAGCATGCCTATTCGCATCATATTCAGCGGCTGATGGTCACCGGCAATTTCGCGCTGCTGGCCGGTCTTGACCCGCAGGCGGTGTGCGAATGGTATCTGGCCGTGTATGCCGATGCCTATGAATGGGTGGAGCTGCCCAACACGCTCGGTATGGCGCTGTTCGGCGATGACGGGATCATGGCCTCCAAACCCTATGCTGCCAGCGGTAAATACATCAATCGCATGTCGAATTTCTGCGCACAATGCGCCTATAATCCGAACGCGCTGACCGAGGAGGACGCCTGCCCGTTCAACGCGTTGTACTGGGACTTTCTGGCGCGACACGCCGCCCATTTGCGTGGCAACCAGCGCATGGCGTTGATTTACGGTACGTGGGATAAAATGCCGGCGGATAAAAAAAGCGCCGTACGCACCAAGGCGCGGCATCTGCTGGAGCGGCTGGAAGAGGATGCGCTGTGACACCGGAAAGCAGAGGATTGCGAAACAGGATGGAGCGGATCGTGACGAAAATCCTCTTGGTAATGTTCATGATCGCCCTTATATGGACGGTAAAAGAGGATAGTATGGCTGATGATGAGGCAAAAAATGTGTTCGGCGATCCGCTGCAATTATGCTGCCAGGAGCCGATGACCGGGTTTTTCCGCGACGGGTTCTGCCGCACCAACGCCCAGGATCTGGGTACGCACGTGGTGTGCGCCATGGTAACCGACGAATTCCTGCAATTCAGCAAGCGCCGCGGCAACGATTTGATCACCCCTAAGCCGGAGTGGCAATTTCCCGGCCTGAAAGCCGGCGACGGCTGGTGCCTGTGCGCGATGCGCTGGCTGGAAGCGTATGAAGCGGATGTAGCGCCGCCAGTCTTGCTTGAATCCACCCATGAAAAAGCGCTGAAATATATCCCGCTGCACGTGCTGGAAAGCCATCAGCTGAAAGGGCGGGCGCAATGAAGGCCATCGCCGCCGCCGCCGCCGTGCTGCTGCTGGCTACCGGCTGCGAGGCCGCCGATGTCGCCAAAATCATGGACGGCTATCTGTGGGAGAAACGGGTCCTGCTGATCTTTGCCCCCGCAGGTGACGACCCACGGCTTGAGGCGATGCGCACGCAGCTTAGCGACGCCGAAGCAGGCCTGGCCGATCGCGATATAGTGACCTGGACCGTGGTGCATCAGACCGCAGTGACGGTGGACGACGAATCCAAGCCGCATTTGTCCACCCCGCCCTTTTATGAGCATTTTGGCATCGCCCGCGAGGCGTTCACGGTGATCCTGCTGGGCAAGGACGGCGAAGAAAAAATCCGCCGCCACGCGATGCTGCCAGTGGCCGACCTGTTTGCCACGATCGATGCCATGCCCATGCGCCAGCGTGAGATGCAAGCGCCATGACCGAGCCCCTGCCGCAGCACTTCGCCGACCGCGCGGCGCTGATCGCCCATGTCAAACAGCTGGCGCCGTGGGCCGAAGGCGAGGCCAGCGACTGGCGCGGCGGTCCAGCCGAGGCGCAGGCCCGGCTGGCCGCTATCGACCCGCTGGATTATGGCCGCACCCGTAATTTCGGTGACGGCAAGGTGACGCAGCTTTCGCCGTATATCCGCCACGGTATTGTGAGCTTAAACCGCGTGCGTAATGAGGCATTGCAGCGTTGCGACAAGGCGCAGCACATAGAGAAATTCCTGCAGGAGCTCGCCTGGCGCGATTTCTGGCAGCGGATATACGACGCGCATCCGCAATGGATCTGGCAGGATATCGAAGCCTATAAAACCGGTTTCACCGCCGCCGACTATGCCGACGAACTGCCCGAAGACATCGCCTTTGGGCAAACCGGCGTCGCCGTGATTGACCATTTCGCAAACGACTTACGCCACACCGGCTATGTGCATAATCACGCGCGGATGTATCTGGCGTCTTATGTCGTGCATTTCCGCCGCGTGAAATGGCAAGCCGGCGCCCGCTGGTTCCTGCATCACCTGCTTGACGGCGATCCGGCGAGCAACAACCTTTCCTGGCAATGGATTGCAAGCACCTTTGCCAATAAGCCCTATATTTTCAATCTGGAGAATGTGCGCAAATATTTCGGCGAGCTGGTGGATTGCACGCCGGCGCGCAATGCCCCGCTGGATGCCAGCTATGACACGCTGAACCGGCGGCTGTTCCCGCGGCGGGAGGCGGCATGAACCGGATCTGGCTGCATGAGGACGCGCTGCGTGTGGATCATCCGGTATTTGCCCGGGCACCGGAGGCGCAGGCCGTTCATATATGGGACGATGCCTATCTACGGGCGCAACACTACAGCCTCAAGCGGCTGGTGTTTCTGTATGAAACACTGTGCGCGCTGGCAATCCCGATTCTGGCCGGAAACACCGCTGACATGCTGCGCGCACAGCCGACGCAGGCGCTGTGGATTCCCGCCAGCCCCAACCCGTTTATCAAACAGGTGGCGGCGCAGTTGAGCGAGACGCTGCCGGTGCATGTCATCCCCGACGAACCGCTGGTAGTGCTGGATACGGATACTGAATTTCGCCGTTTTTTTGCTTACTGGAAACACGCCAAAGCCACCGCCCGGCGGCACGATGCAGGCCATGGCTAAGGCGCCGCGCAAACCGCCGCTGCCGCGTAAAATCTGTCCCGTATGCAAACGGGCATTTACCTGGCGGAAAAAATGGGCCGCTGTATGGGAGGAGGTGATCTATTGCTCAACACGCTGCCGCAACCGCAGACACAGCGCACGCAACGCACCGCGCAATGGCTGACCTATGCCGGCGCCCTGCCCTTTGTCGCCGCCGCCATGCTCGGCAGTGAGGCGGCGACCTGGCTGGCGCGCACCTACGCTGCGGTGATCCTGGCGTTTCTCAGCGGCATGCACTGGGCGGTGTATCTGTTATATGCCGCGCGCTGCCCGCGCCCTTTGCTGCTGACCAGTAACGCCATCGCACTGGCCGCCTGGATCGGCCTGCTCGCCACCCCGGTCACAGGGTCGCTGCTGTTGCTGGCGCTGGCCTTTTGCTATGTGCTGCTGCTCGACTGGCGGCTGTGGCGCGCCGCTATCTGGCCCGCCTGGTTTTATACCCTACGCCGGCGCATCACCGGCATTATCGTGCTGTGCCTGGCTGTACTGATATGGCACCAGTAAGCCACACCCGATACCCGACTTTATAGCTAACTGACTTTATGCTTCGCATAAAGACGCCCGCTACGCGGCGATGTCAATCTGGACCCGTGGATTGTCGGCGTCGGGCTGGCGTATCGGCTATAACATACAGACAACGCCGTTCAAATGGTGGAGGGGGTAGGATTCGAACCTACGTAGGAAAATCCGGCGGATTTACAGTCCGCTGCTTTTGACCGCTCAGCCACCCCTCCGATGCATGCGTTGCCGGGTCGCATAGGACACGGCGACGCCGGATTCGTCACATTCGCCTTTATAAAAAAACGAATAGTAAGGGGCTCCGTGCTACTGTATAAGCCCGGATATGTCAACGATTAAGGGGCAGGCCGGGGGCGTGGCGGAGCAATCGCCGTATCTTGCGCCAATGCAGGAGGCGGCGCCGGCGCTCAGACGCGTCACCGCGCTGGCGGTGGCGGCAGCAGCCCTGCTGGTGGTGGCCAAGCTCTGGGGCTATTACCGGTTCTTTGAGCACGCATTAACTTTTTATTAATCGCCTATCTGTTTATTATTGACAATTATCCGTATTTTGTGGAAGATATAAAAATAGGCTTTATCAATTGATTAAATAAAAAAAGAGGGTAGTATGTCTGACTATGAACAATTAAGCGAAGCAGATCGTTTGCTGGTTGATGCACAAGTTTACAGTAACCTTGAATCGATGCGGCAAGATAGCGGGTTTGGATTAGACCCTAAGCTTGCAGCCGAAAATGAAGAAACTTATATCGGAAATATTCGCGAATACTTTACTCAACCTGATAATCTACAGCGTTTGCGTGATAATGATAAGCAGCGTCAGGAGAATCTTGCGGAACAGGGTATTGAATCACAGGCTCTCCCTCCGATTGAAAAAGGTGGGCCTAAAATCAACGGCCGCTAAATGTGTTTAGCGCAATGGTGAAGGATAACCTAATGCTTCACCAACGCATAAAGCGCCCCGGGTGAGATTAAGACGGAGGCGACCAACCTGCTTTCCTGGCTGCTGGATTCGCTGTTCGATGTCGGCATGTCGGGGCTCAATCTGTTCGCCGTGCGCTATGCGCTCAGGCCCGCCGATGAAGAACACCGCTTCGGCCATAACAGTATCGAGGATATTGTCGGCCTTGCCCAGTTCACCTTTATGCTCGGCATGATGCTGCTGGTCATCGTCGAGTCGGCGCGCGAATTACTGGCCGAGGCGCATGCCTTAACCGACGCGCTGGAAGCGGATTTGCGCGCAGCCTTTCCGCGTGCCGATATCATGATTCATCAGGAGCCGGCCTCATGAGCCGTTCGCAGCCGAAAAAGCCGAACAGATCGCATAAAACCAAACGCCCGTTGACTTACTGGCTATATGGTCAGCATGCCTGTGCGGCGGCAGCGGCCAATCCGGCGCGCACCATCCGCCGCGCGGTGGTGATGAAACACGCCGATACCGACTGGCTTAAAGGCCGGGTGACGCCTGAGCCGGTAGACGGCGACCGGCTGGCGCGGCTGCTGCCGGAAGGAGCCGTGCATCAGGGAGTCGCCCTCGAGGTGGAGCCGCTTGATCCCGTAGCGCTTGAGCAGGTGATAGGCGCCGGTACGCTGGCCGCGCTCGATCAGATTACCGATCCGCACAATGTCGGAGCCATCCTGCGCTCGGCAGCGGCGTTCGGTATTGCCGCCCTCATCCTGCCCAAAGACCATGCGCCGGCGGAAAGCGCGGTGATGGCTAAGGCCGCCAGCGGCGCGCTGGAGCGGGTGCCGCTGGTGCGCGTGACCAATCTGTCCAGCACGCTGAAAGTGCTGAAAAAGGCGGATTACTGGATTGCCGGGCTTGACGCCGGTGGCAGCCGACCGGTGGCGACCGTGGGCGAATTGGCGCCGCTTTGCCTGGTGCTGGGCGCCGAAGGGCGCGGCCTGCGCCGCTTAAGCGCCGAGCAGTGCGATCTGATCGTCTCCATACCCATCCGCGGCGAAATGGAAAGCCTCAATGTCTCCAACGCCGCGGCGATCGCCTTCTATCAGGCCGCACGCGGCATGAGCGCCTGAGACTGGCGCCGCCGGTTGGCTTTGATCCGCGAAGGAAAAGCCGCTATACTCCGTACAACAAAAAGTAAAGAAAGGTACATACCATGATTGCAACAGGTGCCGCGCTGGCGGCTTTGGCCATGATGAGCGAACTGCCTCTGGCCGTGCGCTCCGATATCGAATACAGCCGCGAGATGTGCCGGGCATTGGGGCGGCTTTTTCAGTTTGACAAAGCCTATATCGAAACGGTCGATTTCAATGACGACGGCATACAGGACTATATCCTCGATACCCGCGGCTATGACTGCGGCAAGCGCACCAGCGAGGCGCTCTTTCAGAGCAATTCCGGTACCCCGCTTTATATGTATTTATCGCAGGGAGACGGCGAATGGGAGAAAACCTATAACGCCTATATCTTTGAATATCAGGTCAAGGATGGTTACGGTCAGTTGCCCTATTTCGATGTCTGGGTGCGCGGCGAGGTCGGTTATCAGGTGATATATCAGCGCTATCAGTGGAACGGCGAGGAAATGGCCGTGATTGATAAGGAAGTGGGTGCCGAGGTGCCGACTCAGCTGTGGAAGCAATTCGATTAATCCGCTCAATCCCCCTTCTCAGTACGTTAGGGCGAGCGCCGCATCATGGCGGAAAATAAAGACTGGCATACGTGGCTCGGCCCCGTTATACCTTCGCACATGAACAAGGCCGCGCCACTGGAGTTTTTGCAGGACGTGCTCACACAGGCCAGGCGAGCCGGCGCCGATGCGGCGGATGCGGTACTGGTGCACAGCCGTGATCTCTCGGTTTCCCAGCGCATGGGCAAGCCCGAAGACATCGAGCGGGCCGAGTCCTCCGATCTGGGCCTGCGCGTTTTCTGCGGCCGGCGCACGGCGAGTGTCTCCTCCAACGATTTAAACCAGGATGCGGTGGAAGAGGCTTGCGAACGCGCCGTGGCGATGGCGCGTGCCGCCACCGAAGACCCGTATGCCGCCCTTGCGGAGCCGGCGCTTTGGGCCGAAGATCCGCCGGCGCTTGATTTATGCGAAAGCGAAGAGCCGCCTATCGAATGGCTGCGCGAACAGGCGGCGATCTGCGAGGGGAAGGCGCTGGCACATGCCGGGATCACCAATTCCGAAGGCGCTACCGCCGGGTTTACCCGTCATGACCTGGCGCTGGCAACCTCGGCCGGTTTTGCGCGCGCCTATGCGTCCGGTTCCTGCGCCCTGTCGGTGGCGCTGGTGGCCGGCGAAGGGGAACATAAGGAGCGTGACTACGACTATACCGCCGCACGCTATCGCAGCGATTTGCTCGCCGCAGAAACGGTGGCGCAAACCGCCGCCGAGCGCACGCTGGCCCGCCTACATCCGCGCCGTGTGAAAACCTTGCAGGCGCCGGTGGTGTTTGATCCGCGCGTGGGGCGCTCACTGCTGAGCAGTTTTGCCGCCGCCATTAATGGCCAGTCGGTGGCACGCGGCACATCGTTTCTGCAGGATAAAAAGGGGGCGGCGGTGTTTGCGCCCGGCATAACCATCATCGACGACCCCCACCGTGTACGCGGGCTGGGCTCGCGCCCGTTCGATGGCGAGGGCGTGGCCAATCAGCGACGTGCCATGGTGGAAGATGGCGTATTGCAGAGCTGGTTTTTGGACCTGCGCGCGGCCAATCAGCTGGGCCTAGCCACGACCGGCCATGCCAGCCGCGGCTTAAGCGGCACCAGCCCGGCGCCGAGCAATCTGTATCTGCAGGCGGGCGCATGCAGCCCGCAGGCATTGATGCAGGATATCAGCGAGGGATTATACGTCACCGAGACGTTCGGCATGGGCATCAATCTGGTCACTGGGGATTACAGCCAGGGTGCCTCGGGCTTTTGGATTGAAAACGGCGCCATCGCCTATCCGGTCAGCGAATTGACCATCGCCGGGCATCTGGGTGAGATGTTCGCGCGGCTGACCCCGGCGGATGATCTCATCTTCCGCTATGCCACCAACGTGCCCACCCTGCGCATCGACGGCATGACCATTGCGGGGACGTAAGCGCCATGTCATCGGGAGACCTCAGCGCTTCTTCGATTCAACTGCTGCGCCGCCTGCTCCGGGCTTATGTCTTACGACATAAACCCAAGCTGATCCTGGCGGTAGCCTGCATGTTGGTGGCCGCAGCCTGTACGGCGACCTATGCCTGGCTGATGCAGCCGGCGCTGGATGAAATCTTCATCAATAAAGATGAAGACAAGCTGCTGCTCATCCCCATCGCCATTATTTTCATTGCGCTGCTCAACGGGGTGGCCACTTTCGGGCAGACCATGCTGATGCGCTATATCGGCCAGCGCACCATCGCCGATATGCAGCTGGACCTGTTTGCCCATCTCATGCGCGCCGATTTAGGCACGTTTCACGATCAGGCATCCGGCCGCCTTATCTCGCGTTTTACCAACGATATCCAGATGATGCGGCACTCCATCTCCAACGTGCTGACCGGGCTGGCGCGCGAAAGCCTGACCATGATTTTTCTGGTCGGCGTTATGATCAATGCCAGCTGGCAGCTTTCGCTGATTGCGCTGGTGGCTTTTCCGCTGGCCATTTTCCCCATCGCCCGGCTGGGCCGGCGCATGCGTAAACTCTCCGACAACACGCAGTCCGAGCTCGGCGAATTCACTGCCCAACTGGATGAAAGCTTTCAGGGTGTGCGGGTGGTCAAAGCCTATGGCCGCGAAGAATTTGAATTAACGCGCGCCCGAAGCGCCATCGAACGACTGTTTACGCTGTATTTCAAAGCAGCGCGGGTACAAGCGGCAGCCAGCCCCATGATGGAAACGCTGGGCGGTTTCGCGGTGGCGGCGGTCATCTGGTATGGCGGTTATAAAGTGATTAACGACGTGACCACTCCCGGTGCCTTCTTTTCCTTTATGACGGCCATGCTGATGGCGTATAAACCGGTGAAAAGCCTGGCCAGCCTGAACACTCACCTGCAGGAAGGGATGGCGGCGGCGAATCGTTTCTTCAGCGTGCTCGACCAGCCACCGGTGATTCATGATGCGCATGATGCCGCACCGCTTAAGGTATCTCAGGGAGCGCTGAGTCTGCAGCAGGTGACGTTTCGCTACGGCGAGAACGAGGCGGGCGTGGCGGATATTGACCTGGAAGTGCCGGCGGGCTCCACGGTGGCGCTGGTCGGGCCGTCGGGCAGCGGGAAATCGACCCTGATTAATCTGATATTGCGCTTTTACGATGTCGAAAGCGGCCGGATCAGCATTGACGGGCAGGATATTCGTCAGGTCACGCTGGCGTCGTTACGTGGGCATATCGCGCTGGTGTCTCAGGAGGTGGTGTTATTTGACGATACGGTGCGCGCCAATATTGCCTATGGCCGGCTCGATGCCAGCGATGATGAGATCATCGAAGTTGCCAAACGCGCCGATGCGCATGCCTTCATCATGCAGTTGCCCAAAGGCTATGACACGCTGATCGGCCCGCACGGCGTCAAACTCTCCGGCGGGCAGCGCCAGCGCCTGTCGATTGCGCGCGCCATGCTTAAAGATGCGCCGATTTTATTGCTGGACGAGGCCACCTCATCGCTGGATTCCGAATCGGAGCGCAGCGTTCAGCACGCGCTGGAGGCGCTCATGCGTCAGCGCACCACGCTGGTCATCGCCCATCGCCTGTCCACCGTTCGCCATGCCGATGTGATTTATGTGCTGGAGGGCGGGCGCATCGTCGAATCCGGCGCCCATGAGGCATTGCTGGCCAGACGCGGGCGTTATCATCAACTCTATCAACTGCAATTTGCACCGGGGCAGGAATGAGCAAACCCTTTCGCCTGCCATTGTACAAGCGGATTTTTACCCATCCCTGGTTTCAGGATGTGGTATGCTGGCTACTGGCGTGCCTGTTAAAAGCAAGCTTGCCGACTTGCCGCATTGAGATCCGCGCCAACGCGCTGGCCCAGCCCTATATAGACGGTGAGCGCCAGGCGGTGTTTTGTTTCTGGCATGGCCGCATGCTGATTTTTCCCTCCATCACGCCGCCCGGACGGCCGATGCATGCGCTCATTTCGCAGCATCGTGACGGCGAGCTGGTCGCCAAACTCATCCGGCATTTCGGCATCGATGCCGTGCGCGGATCCTCAAGTCGCAGGGCGAGCACCGCCACCCGCGAACTGGTCCGTATGCTGCAGGCCGGGCACAATGTCTCGATTACGCCGGATGGTCCGCGCGGGCCGTTTCAGCAGGCGCAAAAGGGGGCCATCATGCTTGCCAGGCTGGCCCATCTGCCGATTATTCCTATCAGTTATGCCGCCAGAGGCCACCGCCGGCTGCGCAGCTGGGACCGTTTGATGATTCCATTGCCATTCACCCGTGTTGTGGTACAGGTGGGGGAACCGATCGCCGTGGATGGTGACGCCGCCCGTTTTGACACGCACCGGACGGTGCTTGAGCAGACATTAAACCAGTTAACTGATCGCGCCGATGCGGCGGTCACCGCGTGAGTCGATAATGCTGCATCTGTATCGCCTGCTCTCCCTGATCTTTTCACCGTTTGTGCTGTTATGGCTGCGCCACCGGATCCGTCAGGGCAAGGAAGATGCAGAGCGGTTTCGCGAGCGTTTAGGTGTAGCCGGACTGCCGCGCCCGCACGGTAAGCTGGTGTGGATTCATGCCGCCAGCGTCGGCGAGGCCAACTCGGCTATGCCGCTGTTGCGCTACCTGCACACCCATTATGCGGATCTGTATTTTGTGCTCACCACCGGCACCGTCAGTTCGGCCAGGGTAATCGGCAGCCGGCTGCCCGAGCGCGCCTTCCACCATTACGTGCCGGCGGATCTGCCATGGGCGGTCGGCCGTTTCCTGCGCCACTGGCAGCCCGATCTGGCGATCTGGGTCGAATCCGAATTATGGCCCAACCTGATTTACGGCACCTATAAGCGCGGGATTCCCATGGCGCTGATCAATGCCCGCATTTCCGAGCGTTCCTATCGCCGCTGGCGGCATTTTCGCGGCTTTTTCATGAAACTGGCGCAGTGTTTTCAGGTGATCTATGCCGGCAGTGCGGAAGATCGCCGCCGCCTGCTGCAACTCGGCGTGCATGAGGTGCGCCTGGCCGGGAATCTCAAATATGACGCCTCGCCCCTGACGGCCGATCCCAAAATCACCGCGCAGGTGCTGGCCAAGGTCGGTGACCGGCCTTTGTGGCTGGCGGCCAGCACCCATGAAGGGGAAGAACAGCTGATTGCCGAAGTCCATACCGCATTACAGGAAACCTTTACCGATTTACTGACGATTATTGCACCGCGTCATCCCTATCGCGGCGAGCAGATTGTGCAGGAGCTGACCGGCCATAAATTGACGGTGAGTTGCCGCAGCCGTGCGCAGATGATTCTTCCGGAAACCGATATTTATATCGCCGATACGCTCGGGGAGCTGGGTATCTTTTATCGCATCAGCGGCATTGTCTTTGTCGGCGGCTCACTGGTGCCGCATGGCGGTCACAATCCGATCGAACCCTCGCAACTGGATTGCGCGGTGATTTGTGGTCCGTATATGCACAATTTCCTGGGCATCACCCGCGAGTTGCTCGATGAACAGGCTCTGTTGCAGGTACAGAATACGGCGGAACTGACCAGCGCGGTGGGTGATTTGCTGCGCGATCAGGATAAACAGGAGCAGCACGCCCGCGCCGCGCAAAAATCGGTGGAATCCCGTCAGGGTGCGGTGGATTTGATGATTACCGATCTGGCGCCGCTTTTAAACCTGCCACTTGTCAGCGCCCGGGAGGGGTAGCATGCGCGCCCCCGCTCACTGGCAGTCTCGCTCGCTTGTCAGCTGGTTATGCTGGCCGCTGTCGCACATATATCATGGCGTGGTCTTGCTGCGCACCTGGCGCATCACGCCGCAACGTCTTGGCGTACCGGTCATTTGTGTCGGTAATAATACCGTCGGCGGCACCGGTAAAACGCCGACGGTGATCGCTGTGTGCCGCCAATTACAGGCTATGGGTTATACGCCGCATGTCATCAGCCGCGGATATAAAGGACGCTATGAAGGCACGGCGCGGGTGGACCCGGGCGTGCATATCGCCGAGGAGGTCGGTGACGAGCCGTTATTGATCGCCCGCGTTGCCCCGTGCTGGGTGGCGCGCCGCCGGCTGCATGCCGCGCGTGCGGCCATCGCCGAGGGGGCGGATGTAGTGGTGATGGATGACGGCCTGCAAAACCCTAGCCTGCACAAAGACCTGTCGATTCTGGTTGTCAACGGCAGCTATGGGTTCGGCAACCGGCTGATGCTGCCGGCCGGGCCGTGTCGTGAGCCCGTCCGCCGCAGTATGCGCAAGGCCGATGCGGTATTGGTTATGGGTGAGCGCCGCGATCCGGCGCTGGTGGGGCATATCCCGCCGGACATGCCGGTATTTGAAGGTCGGCTGGTGCCGCAAAACGCAGATGACTGGCGGGACGTGCGCGTTCACCCGTTTGCGGGCATCGGCCATCCGCAGAAATTTTTTGAGACGGTTAAGCAGCTCGGGGCGTTGATCACACGGACCAGCGCCTTTGCCGATCATCATGTCTACACCGCGCGCGATATCGAGCGGCTTTTGCGTGAAGCCCGGGCGCACGAGGCAAAGCTGGTCACCACCGAAAAAGACTGGGTGCGTCTGCCCGAGCCGTTTCGTGCCAAGGTCTGCGCCATTGCCGTAACGCTGCATATTGAACCGGCGGATTCATTTGCATCCTTTCTGCAAACCCGTTTATGACAACAGGGCATCCGCCATCACATGAGGAAACATGGTGTCGCGCATGAAATCCATCCGATACGGTTTTGAGGCCGCCGGGGCACTGCTGACTTTTGCCTTTTTGCGGGTGCTGCCCCTGGCGGCGGCCTCGGCGCTTGGCGGCTGGCTGGGACGCACGGTGGGGCCGCGCACGCGGGTGCATGGCGTGGCTGTGGACAATCTGCGCCGGGCGATGCCGGAACTCCCAGACGACAGGCGCCAGACGGTCTTGCGGGGTATGTGGGAGAATCTGGGGCGCGTATTATGCGAATATCCCCACCTGCCGCGGCCGGGCATGCTGCGCCGCGTTAAAGCGGTCCACCAGCTGGATTATCTGCTGCAGGCCATGCGCAGCGGCCGCCCGGTCCTGTGCATCTCCGCGCATATGGGCAACTGGGAGCTGTTGCCGCTGGTCAGCGCAGCGCTGGGCTATAAGCAGCACATGCTGTACCGACCGGCCAACAATCCCTGGGTGGACCGGCTGCTGGCACGCATCCGCGAGCCTTACAGCCTGGGCCTGCACGCCAAGGGTATGCAAAGCGCGCGCGCGGTGACGCATGCCATGAAACAGGGCGAGCCGGTTTGCATGCTGGTGGATCAGAAAACCAGTGACGGGCTGCCCATCCCCTTTTTCGGGGCAAACGCCATGACCACCACCGCCGTGGCGCAATTCGTGCTTAAATATAATCCGATTATTGTACCCGCCTATTGCCGTCGCCTGCGGGGCACAAACTATGAAATTTGTGTCGAGCCGCCCATGGAATTCGCATTAAGCGGTGACGCCGGCACCGATACGCGGCATATTATGGAACAGGTCAATGGCCGGATCGAACGCTGGATTCGCGATGACCCGGCGCAGTGGTTCTGGGTGCATAAGCGCTGGCCCAGACAATAAAGGATATCGCTATGGACCCATTTGTTCTGCTCGGGATATTTGCTTTCCTGCTGGCGGTGGGGCTGTTTTTTTCGATCTGCGGGCCGGTTTATATCAGCATGTGGGCGTCGCTGTATTGGATTTATCAGGGCGATCCGGACAAGGTGGCGCAGGTGCAGGCCATCAAGTTCGATCCCGGGCGGGTGATCGAGCAATATCTTAATCTGCTGGAATATTGGCAGGTTAATCATGACCAGCTGGATTTTCGCAGCTTCACCCTGCCGCTGTTCGGCCCGCCGGCCTTCGGCGCACTGGTCAGCGCCATCCTCACCTTTATGCTGATTCGCTACATACGTAATCTGTTTAAGGTGTAGCTGCTTTTAAAATTAAAACAGCTCCTGCTGCTTGGCGGAGGCGCGCGGGCGGGTTTTGTTATCCCCTGCGGTGCCGGCTTTGGCCGCCACCTCGCCGTCTTGCAGCAGCAGGCGGAACTGCCCGGCCTCCTGCACGGCCTGGCTTGTGGTTAGCAGCTGGCCGTCTTTGCTGCGCACAATGGCAAATCCGCGCGCCAGAACCTGGCGATAATTAAGGCTGTCAAACAGTTTGGCCTGCAGGTTGAGCGCTTCATGTCGATCGCGTAACTGCCGCTGCATCAGCGGGTAAAGCCGCTGCGCGAGCCGGCTGACCCGGTCCTGCTCACGCGAAATATGTTGTAATAACGGCTGTGGCCGGTGTTGTGCGGTGGCCAGCTGCAGTCGCTGTTTTTTGCGCTCGATAAAAGCGGGCAGACTGCGCCCCAGCCGATCGATCATATCGTCGAGCCGCTGATTGGCATATTCCAGCAGGCGTTGCGGTTTGGGAATACCGCGTGCCAGCCCTTCAATTTTTTCCCGCCGGCGCATCAGGTTGCGCACCATGGTGTGCTGCAGTTGCTGGCCGCGCTCGGCCACCGTCAGCAGCCATTCCTGGCGCACTGGTACGGCGAGCTCGGCGGCCGCCGTAGGCGTCGGCGCGCGCTGATCGGCGGCATAATCAATCAGCGTGGTATCGGTCTCGTGCCCCACTGCGGAGATCAGCGGAATATCGGAAGCCGCCGCCGAGCGCACCACAATTTCCTCGTTAAAGCACCACAGGTCTTCGAGTGAGCCACCACCGCGCGCGACGATGAGCACATCAGGGCGTGGAATATTCCCCCCTCCGTCACGCGCGAAGCGCTCGACTTCCTCCCCCTGCATGCGGGAGGAGGTTAGGTTGGGGGAAAGCTGGTTAAACCCATTAATAGCAGCGGCAATCTCCTCCGCCGCGCCGTCTCCCTGCACGCGTACCGGCCATACCAGCACATGGCAGGGGAAGCGGTCGGCAAGCCGGTGGAGGATATCACGGATTACCGCTCCCGTCGGCGAGGTCACCACGCCGACGGTTTGCGGCATAAAAGGCAGCTTGCGCTTGCGTGCCGGATCGAACAGGCCCGCTTTGGCCAGTGCCTTTTTGCGCTTCTCTAACATGGCCATCAGCGCGCCCACGCCGGCCGGCTCCAGCGACTCAATAATAATCTGATAGGACGATTTACCGGCATAGGTCGAAATCCGCCCGGTGGCGATGACTTCCATGCCTTCTTCAGGTTTGATGTTCAGCCGGCCAAATACCCCGCGCCAGATGACGGCATCAATCCTGGCTTTTTCATCCTTGATCGTGAAATAACAATGGCCCGAACTGTGCGCCCCGCGATAGCCCGAAACTTCCCCACGCAGCCGGATATGGCCAAAATTGTCTTCCACGACGCGCTTCAACGCGCCGGAGAGTTCGCTCACCGTATATTCGGGCTGGTTATGGCTTGATGGAATCATGCGCATAGCCTATCGTCGAATTTATGGGGACACAATCCTGATTGTGTCCCCTTTGTATCGTTAGAGGAAGATCATGCAAATCCTGATTATCGGCTCCGGAGGCCGCGAACATGCCTGGGCATGGAAACTGAAACAGTCGCCTTCGCTGCAGGCGCTTTATGCCGCGCCGGGCAATCCCGGCATAGCGCAGTGCGCCGAGTGCGTGGAACTAAAGGATGTCGAAGCGATCGTCGGTTTCTGCAAAACCAGGCGGATCGATCTCGTGGTCATCGGCCCCGAACAGCCGCTGGTGGACGGGCTGGCCGATCATCTGCGCGCGGCGGATGTGGCGGTGATCGGGCCGAGCCAGGCCGCCGCCCGGCTTGAAGGTTCCAAAGATTTCACCAAGCAGCTCTGCCGCAAATACCATATTCCAACGGCCGGTTTCGCCACCTTCGACAATGCCGAAGAGGCGCAGATTTATATCGACGGGCAGGGCGCGCCGATTGTCGTCAAAGCCGACGGGCTGGCCGCCGGCAAGGGCGTGACGGTAGCGATGAGTAAAGAAGAAGCCTGGCAGGCGGTGGATCAGTGTTTTGCCGGAAGCTTCGGCGCAGCCGGCAGCCGGGTGGTGATCGAAGATTATCTGCAGGGTGAGGAAGCCAGTTTTTTTGCCTTGTGCGACGGCGAGACGGCCATTGAAATCGGCTCGGCGCAGGATCACAAACGCATCGGCGAGGGCGACACAGGCCCCAATACCGGCGGCATGGGCGCCTACTCCCCGGCGCCGGTGATGACACCTGCCCTGCGCAGCCGGGTGATGGAGGAGATCATTCTGCCCACCGTGCACGGCATGAAAGCCGACGGCGTGCCCTATCACGGCATTCTGTTTGCCGGGCTGATGATTACCCCGGGCGGGCCGAAGCTGATCGAATATAACTGCCGCTTTGGCGATCCGGAAGCGCAAGTGGTGCTGCCGCGCGTACAGGGTGATCTGGCGGCGCTGCTTTATCGAGCCACCACGCAAGGGCTGGCAGGCCTTTCGCTGGCATTGTCCGAGCAGTCGGCGCTGTGCGTGGTGATGGCCAGCAAGGGATATCCCGGCGCCTATGAAAAAGGCAGCGTGATCAGCGGTCTGGAGGTGGCCGAAACCATCCCCGGTGTCATCGTCTATCATGCCGGCACGCGGCGCGAGTCGGCCGACGGGCCGCTTACGGCGCAGGGTGGCCGGGTGCTGGGCATTAGCGCCCTGGCGGATACGCTTGTCGAAGCCCAGGCCGTCGCCTATCGCGCGGTGGATGCCATTGACTGGCCGCAAGGTGTCTGCCGCCGCGATATCGGCTGGCGGGCATTGCAATAGAAAATACGAAATCACGAAGTTACGAAGTCAGGAAGAGACCATGGCTTCGCCGGCTTTTCGCCCGTCATCCCCGCACTAGCGCGCATCTTATCCAGGTAAGCGCATGGCTTCACAAGATTCCCGCCTTTGCAGAGATGACGGAATGGGGGCAGAGCCGATATATGCAATGGGCTCACGAAATTTTAATCATGTCCTGCTAATTTCGTGACTTCGGCGCCAGAAATAGGTAGAAATAAGTATGGTCGACAAACGCTATCCTGACGCTAATAGAGCCCTCAAAGACCTGTTACGCGACGGTATGACCATTATGTCCGGCGGGTTTGGCCTGTGCGGGATTCCCGAGCATTGCATCGCCGCGATTCGCGAATCGGGCGTGACGGGGCTGACCATCATTTCCAATAATTGCGGGGTCGATGATTTCGGGCTGGGGCTGTTGCTAAAGGAGCGGCAGATCAAAAAGATGGTTTCCTCTTACGTAGGGGAGAATAAAACATTTGAGAAACAATATCTCGACGGCGAGCTGGACATCGAATTCAACCCGCAGGGCACGCTGGCCGAGCGCATCCGCGCCGGTGGGGCGGGTATTCCGGCGTTTTATACCAAAACCGGCTATGGTACGGTGGTGGCCGAAGGCAAGGAAACCCGGAAATTCAATGGCGAATGGTATGTGATGGAAACCGCACTGACAGCGGACCTGGCCATCGTCAAAGCATGGAAGGGTGATACGCGCGGCAACCTGATCTATCGCAAAACCGCGCGCAACTTCAACCCGATGATGGCGATGGCCGCCGAAGTGACGGTGGCGGAGGTGGAAGAGTTGGTCGAGCCGGACGAATTGGCCGGCGATCTCATCCATACGCCGGAGATTTTTGTGCATCGCCTGGTTGTCGGCGAGGCGTTTGAAAAACGCATCGAGATGCGGACCACGCGGCCACAGGCGGCGTGAGGGCACAAGCGCCGGCCGTACGTATGCTGCGGCTGATAGCTTTCCGCTAACGACCAGCCGCCAACGGCCAGCCGCTAACG
>CAZMBI010000008.1:0-12230 GCA_964564675.1 uncultured Azospirillaceae bacterium | reverse complement strand
AACGGCCAGCCGCTAACGACGTGATGAGGTAACGAATGCCCTGGGACAGAGATCAGATGGCGCGCCGCGCCGCGAAAGAATTGCAGGACGGGTTTTATGTCAATCTCGGCATCGGCATCCCGACGCTGGTGGCCAATTATATTCCGGAAGGCATGCAGGTGACGCTGCAAAGTGAAAACGGCATGCTTGGCATGGGACCGTTTCCTTATGAAGGCGAGGAAGATTCCGATCTGATCAATGCCGGCAAACAGACCATTTCTGAGCTGGCGCATTCGTCCTTTTTCGACAGTTCCTTTTCCTTTGCCATGATCCGCGGCGGCCATATTGATCTGACCATTCTCGGCGCACTGCAGGTTTCGCAAAACGCCGATCTGGCTAACTGGATGGTGCCCGGCAAGATGGTCAAAGGCATGGGCGGGGCGATGGATCTGGTTGCCGGCGTTAAGCGCGTGGTGGTGATTATGGATCATACCGCCAAGGACGGCACGCCCAAGCTGGTTAAGGAATGCACCCTGCCGCTGACCGGTACGCAGGCGGTCAATCTGGTGATCACCAATCTCGGCGTGTTTGAGTTTCGTAATGGTGCGCTGCACCTGATTGAACTGGCCGAAGGTGTCACGCAGGAAGACATCGCCCAGTCCACCGAGGCCGCCTACACCGTCTCGCTGAAACGGTCGTCCGGTGCGGCAGCGTAACCTCCTCTTATATATCATTGTCCTTATCGAGGGCTATTGCGTGCTGGCCAGCGAACTGCTCGCCATTCGCCTGCTGGTCCCCTTTGCCGGCAGCGGGGTGGAGGTGGTGGCGATTGTCATCAGCGCCGTGCTGCTGCCGCTGGCGGCGGGCTATCATGTCGGCGGCATGCGCTATCAAAAATTATTATCAGAGTCCAAACGGTTATCCGCGCACCCGCCATCCCCCGATAAGGCGGCGGGAGGCCGTGTCGCGGCGGCCGCCGCGCTGCCGGGCGCTGTTTCCATCCGCCGGCTGTTGCTGCGCAACCTGCTGTCGGCACTGGTGATTCTCGTCTGCACGCTCTCCTATTTTTTCATTCATCTGTTATTTGCCGTGATGGAAGTGCTGGGGATAACGCATACCCTGTTGCAGGCTGCCATCTACAGCGTGTGCTTTCTGGTCTATCCGGTATATTTGCTGGCCCAGACCGTGCCGCTGGTGATGCATTATTTCAGCCGCGGCGAAATCAGCCGCGTCGCCGGTCGCCTGCTGTTTATCTCCACCGTCGGGTCGTTCCTTGGTTCGGTATTCGCTACGATCGTGTTGATGAATACGGTCGGCGTGCATCTGACGGCGGTGATCACGATCGGCCTGCTGACGCTTGCGGTGTTTTTGCTTTCCGGCTGGCGCCGCCGCTGGTTCGACAAGCTGATTGCCCTGCTGGCTCTTGGCGCAATGGTCTTTCTCAACAGCCCCGATATGATGGCGCGGTTCAATATTGTGGCCCAGAACGCTTATAATACGGTGATGATCACGGCCGATGAACATGCCCGCGAGATGTGGCTGAATCACAGCCGTAGCGCCAAGTTTTCGGCCGATCCGAATCAGCGCTATCCCTATATCCGCTTTATCGAGCAGGCGGCGCTTGATAACCTGCCGCCGGGTAAATCCGTGCTGGTGATCGGCGCCGGCGGCTTCGGCCTGGGCTGGGAGAACACGGACAATCCCTTCACCTTTGTCGATATCGACCCCGATCTGAAAGAGCTGGCGGAAAAGCACCTGCTGCCCGGGGCGCTGCACGACAATAAACGGTTTGTCGCTCAGTCCGCCCGTGCCTTTCTGGAACATACCGACAAGCGGTTCGATGTGATCATCGTCGATGTCTACACCAATGAATACGCCATTCCGATGGAGACTACCACGCGCGAATTCTGGCAGTCGATTGATGCGCATTTAAACCATGACGGTATTCTGATCGCCAATATCATCGGCCACGCAAGCTTCCGCGATCGCTTTTCCGGGCGGATCGCCAACACGTTCGACCACGTCTTTCCGCATCATTTCCGTCAGGTGTTGCAGCCGGTGGATTTGTGGGCGCCCCAGGATCCGTTGGTCAACATCCTCTTTGTGCACAAAAAAAACAATCACTCGGATGATCGCACCATTTATACTGACGATCTGACCACCCATTCGCTGGATCGCTATCGCTGAGCCGGTAGCGGTTATCCGCTAACCGCTTATTTCAGCGCAAAAATCGCATCGACTTCGACCGCCACGCCGAACGGCAGCCCGGAGACGCCGACGGCAAAGCGTGCGTGTTGACCGGCATCGCCCATCAACTCCACCATCAGCTCCGAGACGCCATTCGCGACCTTGGGGTGATCGGTGTAACTGTCCACCGCGTTGACGAATACGCCCAGCCGCACCAACCGCTCGATGCGGTTGAAATCACCGCCCAGAGCCAGTTTGACATGGCCCAGGATATTGAGCCCGCAGAGCTTGGCGCAGGCCTGCGCCTCCTCCAGCGAGATATTCTCTCCCACTTTGCCGATATATTGCGGCTTGCCATCCTGCATTGGCAACTGGCCGGAAACAATCAGCTGGTTGCCGCTGATTACCACCGGTACATATTTCGCCGCCGGCGCCGCTACATCCGGCAATTCCAGCCCCATCTGTGTCAATTTTGCAGCAATATCGCTCATTTTGCCCTCTCTTTACGATTTATTAAACAATTTCAGTGTTATAATAGTAGTCATTAGGATAAAAAAATGTTAACTTTTTAGGAGTATTGTAAACAAACTGTCACATTCCTGTGGTATATATATACATACTAGGATGTACAACTGTAATCACACATTGCCCCGCCATGGGTGCTCTGTGCAAATAAATTAGGGAGAAGAATCCAATGCTTAAAGATATCATGAATAATCCCTGGGCGTTTTCCCTGTGCCTGACCATGGCGCTGGGCTTGCTGTTGGTGCCGGATATGGCGCTAGCCGCATCGGGTGACACCATTGCCGAAGTACTGTGCGAAGTGGTCGGCTGGTTCACCGGGAACGTCGGTAAAGGGATCGCCACCCTCGCCATCATCATTATCGGCGTGGGGGCCCTGATGGGTAAAGTATCCTGGGGTATGGCCATCATCGTCGGTGTCGGCGTGGCCGTGATCTTCGGGGCGGCTGAAATCGTTGACGACCTCGGCGGTCAAGGAAGCTGCGTCTAATAACCCATTGACCACAATACTGAAGCAGGGGCGTTGCCGGCAATTCGGCAGCGCCCTTTGCGTTTTCGGGTAGTATTCGCTACCCCGTATCTGCTATTTCTGTATGTGAAAGCGCATATTGCCGCATAACCACTGGGAACGGGTGGTATACGAAAGCCATGGTCGAAACCACGTTGAATATTTTTGATGTTGCCGTGATCGGCATCATTTTATTGTCCGCTCTGCTGTCTTTTTTCCGCGGCTTTGTGCGGGAGATTCTCTCGCTGGGCGCCTGGGTGGGTGCCTCGCTGATTACGCTTTATACCTTTATGGACGTGGCGCAGTGGCTCGGTCCACAGGTCGGCAACCCAACCATCGCCAGCGGCCTGGCAGCCATGGGCGTGTTCATTTTTTCGCTGATGGCTATTTCCATTCTCAATGCCTTGTTCATGCGGTTGTTTAAAACCGGCAAAGATGTCGGCATGCTCGATAATCTGCTCGGGCTCGGTTTCGGCGTGTTGCGCGCTTGTTTATTGATTTCACTTGCCTATTTTATTTTTAGCTTCTTCATGCCGGAGGAAAGCTATCCGGAGTGGATGCAAACTGCCAAAACCCGGCCGTATGTAGCATCCGGGGCGCAGTTTGTGGCGAAGTTAGCGCCCAGCTATCTGGAAAATCTGAGCGCGCCCGAAGCGCCGCTGCAGCAGCCGGGCGACAGCCCGCTAAGTGGGCCGGAGCAGGCGGAAAACCCGTCCGGGGAACCGGGATATAACTGGATGCGGGTCGAGGAACTCGAGCGCATGATCGAAAACCGGGCGGAAGAGCCCCAGCAATAACGCGTCAACCATAGGGAACCCATTACCCATGTACGGCAGCGAGCCCTCCGATAAGTTCCGTGATGAGTGCGGCGTCTTTGGCTTATACAGCCACGAGGAAGCCGCCGCTCTGACGGCATTGGGCCTGCACGCGCTGCAGCACCGCGGGCAGGAAGCCGCCGGCATCGTCAGCTATGATGGCCGGCAGTTTTATTCGCATCGCGCGCTGGGGCTGGTCGGCGATAATTTCAATTCGGCGGAAACCATCGCTAAGCTCAAAGGCCATGCGGCCATTGGCCATAACCGCTATTCGACCACGGGTGAAACCCTGCTGCGAAATGTCCAGCCGCTGTTTGCGGAGTTCAGTTTCGGCGGCTTTTCACTGGCGCATAACGGCAATCTGACCAATGCCTATACCCTGCGCCGCCGGTTGATTGAGCGCGGCTCGATTTTTCAGTCCACCTCCGATACCGAAGTCATCATCCATCTGATTGCCACCAGTCAGGAGGCCACGGTGGAAGACCGTCTGATCGATGCCCTGCGCCAGATCGAAGGCGCTTATTCGCTGGTGGTGCTGACCAAAGAGGGCATTATCGGCGTGCGCGATCCCAGCGGCGTGCGGCCATTGGTGATTGGCAAGCTGGGCGATGCCTATGTCATGGCCTCCGAAAGCTGTGCGCTTGATATTATCGACGCCACCTATATCCGCGAAGTGGAAGCCGGCGAGATGGTCATCATCAACGCCCAGGGAATTCAAAGCCTCAAGCCTTTTGCTGATAAGTTGCAGCGTTTCTGTATTTTCGAATATGTCTATTTCGCCCGGCCCGACAGTTTTATGGAAAACCGCAATGTCTATATGGCGCGCAAGCAGATCGGCGTGGAGCTCGCCCGCGAGACGCCGATTGAGGCCGATATCGTGGTGCCGGTGCCGGATTCCGGCGTGCCCGCTGCGATCGGCTATTCTGAAGCCTCCGGCCTGCCGCTCGAACTGGGCATCATCCGCAATCATTACGTCGGCCGTACCTTTATCGAACCCACCGATCAAGTGCGCCACCTCGGGGTAAAACTCAAGCACAACGCCAATACCCATTCACTGAAAGGCCGGCGTGTCATCCTGGTCGATGACAGTATCGTGCGCGGCACCACCTCGCGTAAAATCGTCGCCATGGTGCGCGATGCCGGTGCGGCGGCGGTGCATATGCGGATTGCCAGCCCGCCGACAACGCATTCATGTTTTTACGGCGTGGATACGCCGGATCGCGAAAAATTACTGGCGGCGCAGCATTCGGTGGACGAAATGTGCCGGCTGATCGAAGCCGATACGCTGGGGTTTTTATCGATTGACGGCTTGTACCGCGCGATGGGCGAAACCGGGCGCAATCAGGACCGGCCGCAATATTGCGACGCCTGCTTTACCGGTGATTATCCGATTCCACTGACCGATCACGAAGGCGGCAACTCCGCCAGTCGCACGGAGACCGCGTATGGTTATGCGGAAATATAACCTGGCGTTACTGTTGGTGTGCGGGATTGCCGCCGACACGCCGCGGGCCTGCGAGGAGGTGGCACAAAAATGGTGCCAATCTATCTCCAATTATGATAGCGATAAACGGAATAATTAATTGATAACGCGGCATGAGCGCCGATGGATGCAGCCTTACCCATTCTGAAAGACCGTGTGGCGGTGATTACCGGGGCCTCGCGCGGCATCGGTGCGGAAGCGGCTAAATTATTCGCTGCCGCCGGGGCGCATGTCATTTTGGTGGCGCGTACGGTCGGCGGGCTGGAAGCGGTGGATGACGCCATCCGAGAGGCCGGCGGCCAGGCTACGCTGGTGCCGCTGGATCTGCGCCAGCACGAGCTGATCGATCAGCTCGGGGCCAGTATTTATGAACGCTGGGGCAAGCTGGATATTCTGCTGGGCAATGCCGCGATGCTCGGGCAGCTGACGCCGCTGCACCACGTTGAGCCCTCCCTCTGGCAGGAAGTGATGGATGTCAACCTGACCGCTAATTACCGCCTGATCCGCAGTATGGATCCGCTGTTGCGGCGGTCTGACGCCGGTCGAGTGATCTTTGTCACCTCCGGCGTGGCGCGCCGCAATTTCGCTTATTGGGGGCCGTATAGCATCAGCAAGGCGGCGCTGGAGGTGATGGGGCACACCTATGCCGAAGAGGTGCGCGATACGCCGATTAAGGTGAATCTGTTTGATCCGGGCACGGTGCGCACTGCCATGCGCGCCCAGGCCTTCCCGGGTGAAAACCCGCAGACCCTGCCCGATCCGGCGGTTGTGGCCAACCAGCTGCTGAAACTGGCGGATGCCACCTGCACCAGTCACGGCGAGATTACCCATGCCGCTTAAGTCAGCAGGCCCTAATCCCGCGTGCGCTTGCTGAACGTCTCGCGATTCATCTCGCGGATATCCACTGTCAATTGCTCCGCGGTCGGCGTTAATTCGCGCAAGGCGTGCAGGATCCGCTGGCTTAAGGCCTGCTGCTCGCCCTCGCTGCGCCCGGCCAGCAGATACACCCGCACATGAATAAACCGCGCGGCAGCGCCGGCGAAAACCAACGGTTTTTTTATGCAAGTTATGGCTGTATGAAGTGTGGTCTATGTTCTTTAAGAAATACATCCGGCCAGATCGGCTGAGCACTTTCCGGCATGCCGTGCGCCCGCTCATCGTACTCGGGCTGGCGACGCTGCTGGCGCTTGCCCTCAGCCTCCTGCCCGATGCCTATCGCGCCGACAATCAGGCTAATATCGCGATGATTTATCTGGTGGCCACCGTCTTCAGCGCGGTCAATTGGGGGATCTGGCACAGCCTGTTGACGGCGCTGTGCGGTATTGCGCTGTATCAGGTTGTTTTTCTCGCCTCGGCCAGGCAGGCGTTTATGTTTACCCCGTATGAATGGATTACTGCCGCGATTTTTATTGCCGCCTCGGTGATTGCCGCACGCATCGGGATGAAAACCCGCGCCCAGATCGAAAAGGAGCGGCTCGAAAATGCGCTGCATGCCGAGCGTTCGCAAAAAGAGCGCGAGGAATTACGCGCCGCCCTGCTGGCCTCGGTTACGCATGATCTGAAAACCCCGCTGGCCTCGGTAATCGGCTCGCTGTCTTCGATTCGCCATCTGCCTTCGCTTAACGAAAGCGCCCGGCAGGAACTGATTGTCACCGCCCACGAAGAGGCCAAACGGCTTGATGGATTTATCCATAACATTCTCGAGATGACCAAGATTGAGGCGGGCACGATCGATGTGGAAAAGGACTGGCATTACCCGGCGGCGCTGGTGCAGCGGGTAACGAGGCGCCTGCAGTACTTCCTGCAGGACCGGCAGGTCAAGGTGACAGTGCATGATGAAGACGTGCAGCTTTATATTGACAACCACCTGATTGAGCAGGTGATCCAAAACCTGATTGACAACGCCGCCAAATACGGCGCCCCGGGCACGGCGATCGAGGTGGATATCTGGAAAAAGCCGGATCAGGGCTGTATTGCGGTCTCCAATCACGGGCCGGGCATTCCGCAGGATCTGAAGCGTAAAATCTTTGATAAATTTTATCGCACGAGCAAGCGCGACCATGCGGTTGCCGGCACGGGGCTGGGGCTTTCCATCTGCCAGGCGATCATGCAGATGCATGGCGGCTCGATCGATGTCAGCGAAGCCTATCCCGGTGACGATATGCCAGGCACGCGCTTTACGCTGTGTTTCCCCGATGCGCACAAGCAACTGGAGCAGGCGGCATGAGCAAACATGACGAACAAGAGCGAAACGGACATGACCGGACGCAGATTCTGGTTGTCGATGATGCCGATGCCATTCGCGTGTTTTTGCGGGTGGTATTGCAGGCGGAAGGGTTTGTGGTCTATCAAGCCGCAAGCGGCAGCGAGGCGCTGTCGGTACTGGCCGAAGCGCCGATCGATATGATGACGCTCGATCTCGGACTGCCCGATTACGACGGGCTCGACCTGCTGGCCGAAGTGCGCACGAGTCATCCGTATTTACCGGTGCTGGTACTGTCCGTACGCAATGACCGGCACTCGCGCCATAAAGCCAAACAGCTTGGTGCACAGCATTATTTACGCAAACCGTTTGATTACCATGAGCTGTTGCCTATTTTGCATGCCATGCGATCGGAAGAAAGGACGCATCGCGAATGACGGAATTCCACCCGCCGCCGCTGCGCCAGAATCATCACGGCGAACCGCGCCGGACCGGTTTTGAGCTGGAGTTGGCCGGCATCGAGATTGAAACCTGTGTGCGCGTCGTGCACGAATTGCTCGGCGGCCAGATCACGCGCCATCATTCCCTGCTCACCGAGATTGACAGCTCGGCGCTGGGTCATCTGGTGATCGAGCTGGATACCACCGCCTTTCAGCGGCTGGCCGAGCGGCTGGAGCAGCCCGAGGGGGGGGAGCACCACGATATCCTCGATAGTTACACCCTGCGTACGCGCATCAGCCAGTGGCTGGGGCAGACCGCCGCTCAGCTGATCCCGATAGAAATCGTCACCGCGCCGCTGACGTTCGAGCATTTACCCAAACTGGAGGAATTACGCGAGAGCCTGCGCCGGCATAAGGCGCAGGGCACCAACACCGCTTTTTTATACGCCTTCGGGCTGCAGTTTAATCCAGAGATTGCATCTTCGCAGATTGACTACACGCGCGATATGCTGCGCGCCTTTCTCATCTTGCTGCCCTGGCTGCAGGAGGAAATGCGCATTGATTTTTCGCGCCGGTTGCTGACGTTTGCCGAGCCGTTTCCCGAGCGCTATGTCGCGCGCCTCCTGGCCGAGGATTATACGCCGGACTGGCCCGAGTTCATCGCCGATTACCGCAGCGCCAACCCCACCCGCAACCGCGCACTCGATTTATGGCCCCTGTTTGCCTATATGATGCCCGAAAGCGTCGAGCGGCTTGAAGAAAGCCAGCGGCGGCTGATCAAAGCGCGGCCGACCTTTCATTACCGCCTGCCCAACTGCGAGATTGACGATCCGGACTGGCGTATTGCCACCAGCTGGAATTTATGGGTGGAGGTGGAAAAACTGGCCGCCAACAAGCCCCGTCTGGCGCGGATGGCCAAGGATTACCTGGCTTTTTTAGACCGCCCGTTGCATAGTTTTAGCGATGAATGGATCCGTCACGTTGCCGCGGACATGAAACCCTATGCCAGCACCCGCCTGTAAACCACTGATCGGGGTTACCGGCCCCAGGCACAAACGCCATTTCCTTTGGTTTTGCAACTGGCTGGGCGTGCGCCTGGGCGGTGGCCGGGCGGTGCGTCTGGCCCCGGGCGCCCCGCCCGAACGCCGCGCGCGGTGTGCCGGCTTTATCATCTCCGGGGGCAGCGATATCCACCCCGGCCAGTATGGCGAGCAACCCATCGCCCCTGAACACACCTACGACCCCGCGCGCGACGCCCTCGAACGCGAGATCGTCGCGCACGCCATCGCCGAGCGCGCACCGTTGCTGGCCATCTGCCGCGGCATGCAGATGCTGAATGTCACCCGCGGCGGGACGCTACATCAGGAGGCCAAGGACGTGCTCGAGGATTTCCTGCCCAATGAGAGCCTGCTCAGCAAGCTGATCGGCCGCCGCGAGGTGGCAGTATATGCGCCCAGTCACCTGCACGAGCTGCTAGGCGCCTATGATTGCTATTGGGTCAACAGCATTCATCATCAGGCGGTCAACCGGCTGGGTGAGGGGCTGCATATCGTCGCGCGCGAGAAAAACGATGTGGTGCAGGCCATCGAGGGAATCGACCGCACCCAGCACCCCTTTCTTATCGGCGTGCAGTGGCATCCTGAGCTGATGCTGCATGCCCCTTCCGCCCGCCGCCTGTTCCGCGCGCTGGTGGAGGCGGCCCGCCAGGCCGGGCGATAGCGTTGTGTCCCCTACCGCTTAAGCCGGGGCAAGGCGTGCGCCGCCGCGCAATAGGGTTGCTATTTCTGCTGGTTGCTGTATAAAAGGGATGTGTTTACGTTACTCTTACCATTTGAGACTGCATAAGCAGCTGGCTTTTTAAGATAAAAAGCTCTGACGATCTTCCTTTTAGCTGTGGATCTAAGGCGTTTGAACAAGAGTATCCCGGCACCTGCATGGGGCAGATGCGCCGGTATGAGCACTCTGAATCACCAACGCCAAAGGAGACAATATGGCAAATGGTACGGTCAAATGGTTTAACCCCGCCAAAGGGTACGGCTTTATCGCCCCGCAGGACGGCACGAGCGATGTATTCGTGCATATCAGCACCGTGGAAAAAGCCGGACTGCTCAGCCTGAACGAAGGCCAGAAGGTCAGCTACGAGATTGCCAAAAACAAGGGCAAAACCGCTGCTGCCAATCTGAAGCTGGATGAAGCGGCTTAAGCCGGCGACATTCACCCGATTAGCTACATCATCAGGCGTCCCTTGCCTTTGCGTGTAAAGCGCAAGCAAGCCGATCTGTAATCACAAATATAGAGAGAATAATATGCAACATTTTAATGAACTCGGGCTGCCTGCCGCCCTTAATAAGACCCTGCAGGCGATGCAGTTTACGACACCCACACCCATTCAGCAGCAGGCCATTCCGCACGCGCTGGAGGGCAGAGACATCCTCGGCTCGGCGCAAACCGGAACCGGCAAGACCGGTGCCTTCGGTATTCCACTGGTGGCGCGCCTACTGTCAAACTCCCGGGGGTCCGCGCTGGTAATGACACCGACGCGGGAACTGGCCACACAGGTCATGACGCAGCTTGAGGCGATGCTGGGCAAAACCAGCCCGATCAAAACCGCGCTGCTGATTGGCGGCGAGTCGATGCCCAAGCAGCTCGAGCAGCTGCGCAATCGGCCGCGCCTGCTGGTCGGAACGCCCGGGCGGATCAATGATCATCTGGAGCGCGGCAACCTGATGCTGCATGACACCGGTTTTCTGGTGCTTGATGAAACCGATCGCATGCTCGATATGGGGTTCACCATCCAGATTGAAAAAATTATGCATTTCATGCCGAAAACCCGTCAGACGATGCTGTTTTCTGCGACCATTCCCAAGAATATCGTCAAGATATCGGAGAAATACCTGAATGATCCGGTGCGGGTAGCGGTGAGCGCCACCTCCGCGCCTGCCGAGAATATCGCGCACGAGATGGTGCGGGTCAGCGACGGTGAGAAATATGATCGCCTGATTACCGAACTAAAAGCCCGCACAGGCTCTGTCCTGCTGTTTGTGAAGACCAAATATGCCACCGAAAAGATGGCCGCCCGGCTTGCAAAAGCAGGCTTTAGCGCCAGCGCGATTCATGGCGATCTGCGCCAGAGCAAACGCGACCAGGTGATCGCTCGCTTTCGCGATCAGAAATACCGCATTTTAGTGGGCACCGATCTGGCCGCGCGTGGGCTGGACATTCCGCATATCGAGCATGTTATCAATTACGATCTGCCGCAATGCGCCGAAGATTATATTCACCGCATCGGCAGGACCGCGCGCGCCGGCGCGCAGGGTGCGGCGATCTGTCTGGTGGCTCCGGGTGATACCGACAAATGGCAGGCAATCAAACGCCTGATGGACCCGCAGGCGCCCGATGAACAAGCTCCGAAAGGCAGCAAGCGTCCGCCGCGCAAAAGCTCCTACAGAAGCAGGCGCCGCAAGCCGTCTCATGGCGGGCTGGCGCATCAGGCGGCATAACGTGCCGCCGCTGTGCTTTCGCCGGGCTGGCCTCAGCGCGCGCCATACGCTAAAAACACGGCTATGAGCAAAGCATTCACCAGTGAACATGACGACCCCCCGGAAGCCGAGGCGGACGACGCGCCCGATCCGATTCCGCGGGGAGGCAAAAATTACATGACACCCGCCGGCTTTGCCGCGATGCAGTCGGAGTGGCAGCATTTGCGGCGTGAGGAGCGGCCCAAGGTGGTCGAAGTGGTTGCCTGGGCGGCGGGCAATGGGGACCGTTCGGAAAACGGCGATTATATCTATGGTAAAAAGCGCCTGCGCGAGATCGACCGCCGCCTGCGCTATCTCAGCAAACAGCTTGATCGCGCCGAGGTGGTGGACCCTGAGCGCCAGCAGCATCTGCAACAGGTGTTTTTCGGCGCGACGGTAACCTATGCTCGCACCGACGACTCCGAGCACACGGTGACGCTGGTCGGTGTCGACGAGGCCGATGCCGGCGCCGGGCGGATCAGCTGGCTGTCGCCGGTGGCGCGCGCCCTGATGAAAGCGCAGGCCGGCGACCGCGTCGAACTGCGCACGCCTGCCGGCCGCGAAACCATTGAGGT
>CAZMBI010000007.1:185-95185 GCA_964564675.1 uncultured Azospirillaceae bacterium | reverse complement strand
GCTGAGCCGGAACGGCGATCCGCTGGAAGCGCTGGAAGCGGCGGTGCCGTGGGAGGCATTCCGGTATCGCTTGCACAAGGCGCAGAAGCGGGCTGAGAAGCGTGGCTCCGGGGGGGCGTCCGCCATTTGATTGCGTGCTGATGTTCAAGGTTCTGGTTCTGCAATCGCTGTATAATCTTTCGGACGACCAGACGGAATACCAGATCCGGGACCGCCTGTCGTTCCGTCGTTTTCTGGGCCTGCCCACTGCGCGCTCAGGGGCTAAAAACAGCCGTCCGATGCGTTTTTTAGAGGTAGCCATAACGGGTTTTCTTTACGCTTTGTCTTATTTGTTAGCTTGCTCATGCTTTTGATTTTTAAACATAAGTCATTGATAGAATATATTTTTTTGTCTCAAATCTTGTCGGTTTGGTTTTTGGTAATTAATTAGATTCCGCGTTTATAGTCTGTTTTATGCATTGGCAGATTCTGTAATTCTTCTGTAATTAGCTCCTGCATATCTTTGCAATCTCTTGTATGTAACTTTTCAACAAGATCATCCAGTGTTAGTCCATCAGTATTGTCAGTGATTGTTCCCGATTTTGTCAGGCTATTTATTAGCGATTGTTTAAGTGATCCTTTATCGTGAAACGTACCAATCATTTGCTCCGCACTTTTCAACGCACCATTGGAGTAATACTGCCTCAGAGTCATGGGCTCTGGCAATTCACCACGAACGCGATCCGTGATGTCAACTGCCCGCACTTCAAGATAATCACCAAATATAATAGGAGTTTCATGCTCTTCGTGAGCATTTACAACATTTTCTACCATACGAAGGCGAATCATCGATGCGTCGGAGAGGATCTTGTCCTTATCGGCAACATCAGCGAGCCTGTATTTGCCTGCTATTTCAGTCATCTCAGGGCTCGCTAGAAGACGATCCTGAACCTCGTGCAATATTGGGTCTGCGGCATGTCCTGCAATCTCATGACCCCAGAGAATAATACCAGGCGAAAATACTGTAGCTACTTCACCAGTTTCGAGGTTACATGATTTGGTAGATTTAAGTTGATCAAAATTGATCACTAAAGTTTGCACACTCTGTTTTTTGAGATACGCTTCGTAATCAAAGTAATCAAATTTAATTACTTCATGTCCATCTGCTGCATTGCGTATTGTTATTCTATTGTGAGGCTCAGGCAAGTTATCGAGCCTGGATTTGAGTTCTGCCAATTCTGCTGCAATTGTTGGTAAAATCGCATACTCTTCAAAAGAAGCACGCAATAGTGCTTGCTGTTCAGCATTCAGCGAGGAATCAATAACAAACAGATCATTAAAATCGATCATGAAATTAAGATACTAAATCGAGGTTAATAATTAATTAACGAAATTTGGTGGAGCAGCTTTAATATTACTTGTAAATTGGGTGTTGACTTTCGAGTTGAAAAACAAGCAAACGTAACTCGGGAATGGTTCGAAATGCGTTCACTCACCCCGACCACGTTTAATTGACCAGCCAGTGCCGGAGGATTCGAGACCTCCTGTTTTTTAAAGTGCCAACACGCCTTGCGGGCGTGCTTGGCTGGTTCGAATCCTCTCACCGCTATCCATCACGGCATTTTCATATTCTCCGTGATATCCCGGCAAGGCTGGCTGCGTGCGGATCGCTTAGGTAATTTACGCTGATGCTGCCACGACCTAGAAGGGGAAATAAAGTGGAATGATGGCGGATGCTTAAAATATTTGAAACCCGTGATTATGCCCCGGCTGCCTGTGCCGCTTCCGGTTCATCGGCATGAGCGGCAGACGTGGCGCTCTCCATGGTTTCCATACGATACCCGATGCCCGGTTCGGTGAAGATATAGGTTGTCTCCGGGTTGGGGCCTTCAAGCTTCTCGCGAAGCTGGCTGATATATACCCGCAGATACTGCATATCGTCGCTGTGCGCCGGGCCCCAGACTTCGCGCAGAATCTGGGGGTGGGTCAGCATCTTGCCGCGGTTGATCATGAAATAACGCAACAGGTCATACTCCTTGGGTGTGAGCGACAATTTCTCGCCTTTGAAAAAAACTTCATGGCGGATTAAATCCATATGGATATCGCCGTTTTGCAGTTCCGGCTGGCCGGCAGCCTGGGTTACGGATTTGCGCAGATTGGCATGCACCCGTGCGAGCAATACATCCGGGTTGAAGGGCTTGGTCAGGTAATCATCCGCTCCCTCATCCAGGCAGGCGATCAACTCGCTGTCGCTGTCGCGCACGGTGCATACAATAATCGGCGCCTGCGAGCTGTCGCGGATTAAGCGAATGACATCTTTGCCGTCGAAATCCGGCAAGCCTAGATCCAACACGATGAGTTCCGGCTTGGTGGAAGCCACCAAACGCACGCCCTCATGCCCGTCATTGGCGGTGATGACTTTATAATCGTGGTTCTCCAGTGTAATGCTGTGCAGCTTGCGGATGGAGGGATCATCTTCGATGACGAGAATAGTGCTTCTCTTATTATTGGCGCTCATACATTATCCTTTTCTAAAAAATCCATACGTATGTATTAAACGTCGCATAAAGATACCATAAGGAATGTGCGCCGATACGGTATGCGTGTTTCATGCCGCCTGCTTCACGGACCCGTCAAGGATGTCGCATCCCTCGAGTTCAAGCAATTGCTGTTTGACCTCAAGCCCGCCGCCATAACCGCCAAGCGAGTGATCAGCTGCGATAACGCGGTGACAGGGCACGATAATGGCGATGGGGTTGCAACCGTTGGCCGACCCCACTGCGCGAAACGCGCTGGGTTTGCCGATCATGCGCGCCAGATCGGCATAGCTGCAGGTATGGCCATACGGGATGGATTGCAGCGCCTCCCACACGGTTTCCTGAAACGCTGTGCCGGCCAGTTGGACAGGCACCGAAAACCTGGTGCGGGTGCCATCAAAATATTCCTGTAGCTCACGCACGGTCTGCCGGAGTATCGGGTGTTTGTCATCCCGTTGCAGCGGGATGCCGCCTATGGCGGTTAAGCTTCTGGTTTCGCATGACAGCCAGATCAAGTGTTTATGTGTTGCAATCAATTGCAGCATGCCCACGGGTGAAGGTATGGTAATGGTAAAACATGGCGGCATGCGAGAACTCCTGTGGCTCCTGTGGCGGGATCAATAAACGGGCAACGGATTACAAGGCCTTCGCCGCTTCCAATACCTCCTGCGCGTGATTATCCACCTTCACTTTGGGCCATATCTGCGTGATGGTTCCCTGTCTGTCGATCAGGAAGGTGGCGCGCTGGATGCCCATATATTTTTTACCATACATATTCTTCTCGACCCACACGCCGTAGCGTTCGCAGACATCGCCTTCGGCATCCGAAGCCAGCATAAAGGGTAATGCGTGTTTAGCTTTAAATTTATCGTGGCTTTTCACATCATCTTTGGAGACGCCGATAACCACCGTATCAGCGGCTGCGAATGCCTCATGCAGATCCCGGAAATCCTTGGCTTCCGTCGTGCAGCCCGGCGTATCGTCCTTCGGATAAAAATACAGCGCGACGTTTTGTTTCCCTTCGAATTGCGCGAGGCTGACCTCATCGCCAGCGTCGGTAGGCAGGGTAAATACCGGGGCCTTATCGCCGATATTCAGGCCTAAATCGATCTGCTTTGCTGCACGTGCCATATATCAATCTCCTTTATACGTTTCATTCTTATATAGGCGGATTTTTGCCGGATGCAATAGCAAATGCTGCGCGCTCATTCCCGGCTTAATTGTTGGAATTGCCATAAAATCAAAGATTCCGTTTCTACCAGCCGTTGATGCAGCTGGGCAAAGTCCTTGGCCTGAAATCGTTCCACCAGTAGGTTTTTCAGGCCCAGGGGCGTGGTGGCTTCGATGACCGCGTTGGGGCTGCACAGCCGCAAAAAGCTCAACAGGTCACTCAGGAAGCGCTCGGCTTCAATCAGTTCATCCGCCATCGCGGGCGATAGCAGCCCGGCAGCACCGGATTGGGCTAATACGTCGGAGGTATTGGTCTGAATGATGGCGGGTATCTCGGCGGCATGGCGCAACACCAGATATTGCGCCAGAAAATCCAGGTCTATCAGCCCGCCTCGCACCTGCTTGATATCCCATGGGTTGATCGTGCGGTGCTGGGCGAAGATTTTCTCCCGCATGCGGATCACGTCGCTTTTCAGTTGCGCTGGCTCGTGGTGGCGCTGCAGGTGATGATGCATGCTGTGCGTTAGCTGATTATGCAGCGTTGGCGATGAGGCATAAATCACCCGCGCCCGGGTCAATGCCATATATTCGAACGTCCAGGCCAGCGTTTCAAAGTATTGATCAAAGCTTTGCAATGGCGTGGCCAGTGGGCTGTCGCCGCCCGAGGGGCGCAGCCTTGTATCGATTTCATAGAGCACGCCCTCCTGCATCAACACCGTAAACGCGCTGATAAAGCGTGAGCACAGGCGGCTGTAATACGTGCGGTTGTCAACTGATTTGGGGCCGTTGGAAGCTGTACTGTCCGGGCTGTGATAGATGAAAATCAAATCAAGATCAGAGCCGAAGGTCAGTTCGCGGCTTCCCAGCTTGCCAAGCGCAACCACAGCCAGTTCGCTTTCCGGAACTTCACCGTGCGTCTGGCTGAATTCCTGCCAGGCGAGCGTGATGGTCTGCGAGACGATCACATCCGCCAGATCAGACAGGAAGTTGCCGATCTGGCGCGGCCTTGTGATACCGCGCAACATCTGTACGCCGGCCTGAAACTGGCGCTCGCTTTTAAATGTCCGCAACGTACTTAAAACGGCTTCATAATCATGCGCCTGCGTCAGCTGATGCGTTAGTGCCTCACGCAGGGCTTTTGTATCCGACAATGATTCATAAAAACCGCCGTGCAGCACAACATCGAGCAGATGCGGCTGTTTACCCAATATATCGGCAAGGGCGGGGGCGCTGCCCATAATATGCGCCATCAGGTCCAGCAGTTCGGGGCGGGCGGCAAACAGTGAAAATATCTGGACGCCGGAAGGCAGGTTGGCGAGGAAATCGTCAAAACGGAAAAGCGCATTGTCGGGATTGGCGGTATCGGCCATTTCAACCAGGATATTGGGAATCAGTTCGGTGAGAATCTGCCGCGCGCGTTTACTGCGCGTGGCTCGGCGGCTGCCGCGGTGCCAGCTTTGGATGATGTCGGACACGCCTTCGGGCTGCTGATAGCCCAGCCGCGCCAGAGTTTGCAGAGTCTCAGGGTCGGCTTCAACACCGGTGAATACCAGATTGCCGTCGACCGTCAGCGGCGGTGCGCCTTCCACCGATTGCAGATAAATGTCGTATACCTGTTCGCAGGTATTGGTCAGCTCGTTAATCAGCCAGTTGGTCTCTTTATAACCTAAAAAGGTCGCAAGATGGGCAAACCCCGTATCGTCTGTGGGCAGGGTGTGGGTTTGTTCATCGCGGATCATTTGCAGGTAATGTTCGACGCGTCGTAAGAAGCGGTAGGCGCGGTCCAGCGTATTTGCAAGCGACGGTTGAATCAGCTCGGCCTCCACCAAAGCCTCAAGTGTTTCCAGCGTAGCCTTGGTGCGTAATTCGGGGAGGCGACCGCCCCAAACCAGTTGCTGGGTTTGTACATAAAATTCAATCTCACGAATCCCACCGCGTCCGATTTTAATGTTATGGCCATAAATACCGATGCGCTCACCGGCCTTGGCGGCCATCTGGCGTTTGATCGAATTAATATCGGCAATCGCGGCGAAATCGAGATGTTTGCGCCAGATAAACGGGTTGAGATGCTGCCGTAAGGTTTCCGCCGTCTGCGGGTCGGCGAGAATGGGCCGAGCCTTGATCATCGCCGCGCGTTCCCAGTTCTGGCCCAGGCTTTCATAATAGGCAATGGCAGAGTGGAGACTCACCGCCAGAGGCGTGGAGCGCGGGTCCGGGCGCAGGCGCAGATCGGTGCGGAAGACGTAGCCCTCGGCGGTGCGGTCCTGAAGCAGGCTGACCATATCCTGCGCCAGCTTGGTAAAAAAATACTGGATAGTGCGCGGGCCGGTATATAAGCCCGTTCTATCGTCATACAGCATGATCAGGTCGATATCGCTGGAGTAATTAAGCTCATGTGCGCCGAGCTTGCCCATCCCGAGAATCAACAAGCCGGTGCCGGCCTGCGGATTATGCGGCTCAGGCAGGCGGCACTCACCGCGCTGGGCAGCTTCTAACAGCAGATAATGAACGCTTAAACCAATGGCGGCATCGGCGAAATCCGACAGATGCCGGGTCAGGGTCATCACCTCCCAGAGCCCGCCGATATCTGAGATGGCCGCCAATAGCGCCACTTGCTGCTTGGCACGGCGCAGGCGCGTCATTATCTCCGCGCGGCTGCAGGCTTTTAGATCCGTTGGCGGCAGCTCATTTAAAATGGCCTGAAAGGTTGTCTCCGGGCTGTGCCTGCATGTATTTATAAAAAACGGTGCCTGCAATCGTAAAAGGTGCGCCAGATACGGGGAGTTTCCGCTCAGCGCGTCAATCAGCTGCTGGCCAACGGGATGCTTGCCGATTGCCGTCCATTCCTGTTGAAGCGAAGCCGACTGGCCCAGGCTGGGCGGATACGATTCTCGTTGATGTTTGGCTTCATCAGGGTCATAAGGCGTAGGCAGCGGTAGGCCGCTTGCCTTAATTTGTTGGTCAATGCTAGTTAATAGTGTGTAGGTGTCGCTCATTCGTCGCCGGTGGTTTAATGAATTTCAAAATTGTTTATCGCTGCTGCAAATATTTCTTGCTGTGCGGCCTTATTGCCGGGCTGGGCCTGTTTGCGCTGGTTTACTGGTTTATTGCCGCCGAACGCGACATCAGCTTCGTCAATCCCTACATTGAATCAGCATTGACGCTGCCACAAGCTGAAATTAGCGCACAGATCGGCAGCAGCCGGTTGCGCTGGTCAAGCTGGCAGCAGCCGGCCGTAGTCGAATTGCGCGATGTGAAACTACTTAAGCGGCAAGCGGACTTTCTGGAAGTACCCCGTGCCAAGGCAACGTTTAATCTGGTTGACAGCCTGTTCGACGAGGTTGTGATTCATCAGGTCACGTTCGACTCGCTGGATGCGACGCTGGTGCGCCGGCAAAGCGGGGAATGGGTGATCGTCGGCATGGAGGGCCGCGGGCTGCCAGTTAAGGCATTGTTAAACAACGATCACGCCAAAGATCAGCGGGCAACCCATATCGAGGGGATTGCCGTAACCTCATCAGCTTTAATGGTTTATGACGAATCCAGTGATGTCTCGCTTCGAACCGAGGCACTAGAGGCAGAGTGGGTGGAAACCAAGCCCAATCAGCACCGGGTGCGCGGTGAGGTGGCATTGCGTATCGGCGAGCGCCGCATGCAGGCGGCGCTAACCCTGAAGCTCGATGCCGTTGAGGAATCCGGCGGGCTGGTGCTGAATATGACGCAGGCTAACCCAGCTGCCCTGTGCGAACTGGTGATGGCCTGCGCCGAGCGCCCCGTGCTGGATATGCCGTTAAGCGGACGTATCGGGCTGAAGCTTGCCTCCGGTTATGCGCCGGAGAATGTCTTATTTTCGCTCAGCGGCGAAAGCGGCTCATTTACGTTTAAACCGCATTTTCCCGATACATTGCAGCTGGACCGATTTGCCATCCGCGGGAAATTGCTGCCACCCGAGCAAACGCTGCATATCGAGCACCTGGAGGCGGTGCTGGACGAGACGGCAGTTGAGGCCTCCGGCGACGTCACCATGAAAGCGGCGGGCTATCAGATAAAGCTGGATGCCAGAGCCATCCGCATGCCAGTGGAGGATTTGTATAAATACTGGCCGGTGGGGCTGGCGCCTAACTCGCGGGAATGGGCGACCACTGCGATCAAAGACGGCATGGCCACGGAAGCCGACATCAGCATCATACTGCAGCCGGAAGATTTTGAATCACCCTATTTTCCCGACACGTTTTTAAACAGTAGCATCAAGGTGGAAGGGGCCACCGTCACGTATTTGCCGAACTTTCCGCCCGCTCGCGAGGTGGATGCCATGGTCGTATTTACCGGCACCACCATGGCGGCCAATATCCATCGCGGCACGGTGCTTGAAGAAACCGAAATTAAACAGGCCGATATTTTATTTAGTGACTTGAACCGGGCGGGTGCGCCGGTGGAAATTGACTTATCGCTAGCCAGCTCCGCTTCGGATATCAAAACCTTTATACAGCCGCCGCGCTTTGACTTTCTGTCGCGACTGCCGGTTGATCTGTCCCCGGTTACCGGAGAGGCCGAAGCGGACATATCGCTGACGTTCGATGCCTTCCGTGACGATAATGCCGGCCAGGCCGTTATTGACTGGGATCGGGTGGCTTATGACATCGAAGCCCGGCTGGATTATGTCAATCATCTGAACTATCGCGAGGCCTTCACGCTGAAGCGGGGCGATGGCACCTTTACCGCGTCGAATGATGCCATGGCGCTGCAGTTGAATGGACAGGTCAATGGCCGGCCGGCCAGCATCGCCTATGATGAAAACGCCAACAGCGCGATGAATCTGGCTTTCAGCGGAACAGTGGAAGATGAGGCGTTGTATCAGCTTGGCATGCCGCAGGATACACCACTGAAAGGAGCGCTGGGCGTGCAAGCAAGCATCAGCCAGTCGGCACGCGGCAAGCCCGCTTTGGATGCCCGCTTCGATCTGGCTGAGGCTAGTTACCGCATGCCGTTGATCGGCTATCATAAGCCGCGCGGACAGGCGGCGTCTTTAAGTATCGTATCCGAGGCCGAAGTACCCGGTTGGTTGCTGACCTATGAATCGGACGCGCTTTCCACCAAAGGGACCGTTGTAGCCGATCTGGACAAGCAGGCACTGGAGTCTGTTACGCTTGATCGTTTCACCTACGGGCGCCACGATCTGGCGATGCGTTATGCCATCCGCCAAGATGGTGACTATCTAACGCTGAAAGGTCAGGCGCTTGATCTGGTTCCCTTTATGGCGGGCCGTGAAGATGGTAAGCGCACCATCAGCGGCTTTCCCCGTATGCGGCTTGATCTGGATCTGGAGCGCGTTTACCTGCCGCAGGAGCAGGAATTGCGTAACCTGACAGGTCATGTCGATTGTACAGGCCGGCGCTGCCGTTCGGCGGATATCACCGCCACCTTTAAAGAAGCCGGTAGTATGCTCATGAAAATCGCCTACGAGGATAATCGGCGCTATTTCCATTTACATTCCGATCGCGCCGGTAATTTGCTACGCACGTTGGATATCGTCGAGGAGATGTATGGCGGCGTGCTAGAGGTGCGCGGTGAATATGATGACGGCAAACTCGGTAATCCGCTGGTGGGGCGCATCATTTTGCAGGATTTTGTGCTCAAAAAAGCGCCAATTCTCAGCCGGATTCTCAATCTCAGCTCGTTGACCGGTATGCTGGATACGCTGCAGGGTGAAGGAATCGCTTTTAGCCGCATGAAATCAGACTTCGTGTTTTTAAACGATAAGCTGGAAATCAAGGACGGGCGCTGGGTCGGCCCGTCGCTGGGCGTGATTATGGATGGCACGGCGAACATCGCCACCGGCGTTATCGATGTAAGCGGCAATCTGGCGCCGGCCTATGCGCTTAATACTTTTGTCAGCCGGATTCCGGTGTTTGGCGAACTGCTCGCAGGCGGCCGCGGCGAAGGCATCTTTGCTGTGAATTTCAGTGTATCTGGCGATTATGGCGATCCAGTGGTCGGCGCCAATCCGCTTTCGGTCCTGACGCCCGGCTTCACCCGCAAGTTTTTTGAGATGTTTGAAAATAATAAAGCTGCCGGTGAAAGCGCACCAGGCCGGGCCGAGCCATCGGGTGAGCTGAATTAATCACACGGTTTAAACCGGCCGTAGCAGGATGTGTTTTTTCTTACCCGACGACAGTTTGATCACCCCGTCCGGTTCCATCGCTTCAAGCGTGATGAGTTGGTCGTCCTGTTCAATCACCTCGTTATTAAGCCGCGCCCCCTTGCCCTTGATTAGCCGCCGCGCGGCGCCGCCGGATTCGGCCAGCCCCGCCATTTGAAGCAATTTGAAAGCGGGAATGCCGGCTACAAGCTCGGCGCGGGTGATCGTCACCTCCGGCAGTCCTTGCGTGCCGCCGCTTCCGAACACGCGGGCGGCCGTCTTTGCGGCATTCTCCGCCGCCTTGCGACCGTGAAGCAGGGCGGTGGTCTCGGTGGCCAGCACGGTTTTGGCATCATTGATATTGCCCTGCATCAGCGCGGTGATATTCTCCAGCTCCAGCTCGGTAAAGAGTTTCAGGAAGCGCTCAACATCGGCATCTTCTGTATTGCGCCAGTATTGCCAATAATCATACGGGCTACAGGAATATTCGGGATGATCCGGGTCATCATTCAACCAGATGGCGCCTGCCGCCGTTTTACCCATTTTGGCACCGGAAGCGGTGGTCAATAACGGTGTGGTGAGGCCGAATAACTCGGTATCGCGAGCGGAGCTGGGCAATCCGGTTTTAAGCTCGGCGGCTTCGTCGGCAGCGCTTCCTCGCAATGACATGAGCCGGCGATTGAGCTCACACCCCATCACAATATTTCCCCATTGATCGGAACCGCCGAACTGCACGCGGCAATCATATGCCCCGCCGAGCTTTACAAAATCGTATGCTTGCAGGACCATATAATTAAATTCCAGAAAGCTTAGGTGCGATTCGCGCTCCAGTCGCTGGCGCACACTGTCCATCGTCAGCATCCGGTTCACGGAAAAATGCGGCCCGACTTCGCGCAGTAAGTCGATGTAGCGAACGTCTTTTAGCCAATCGTCATTATTAACCATGCGGGCTTTATATGTCATGCCGGCGAGAGCAGGCTTTTTCTCATTCCTGCTTGCGCTGGAATCATCGGAAGAATCTTCAAATTCCAGAAATTTGGCAAATACCTGTTTTATGCCGGCCATATTGCGTTCAATTGCGGCATCATCAAGCAGCTGGCGCGAGTGATCCTTGCCCGAGGGGTCGCCGATTTTGGTGGTTGCTCCGCCTATCAGCACAATCGGCTTATGGCCGCAGCGCTGCCACCAGCGCAGCATCATAATCTGCAGCAGGCTGCCTGCATGCAGGCTGGGCGCGGTGCAATCAAACCCGATATAAGCGGCGACCGGCTTCTCTCGATGGAGCAGACTTTGTAGCCCCGCTTCGTCGGTGCATTGATGGATAAAGCCGCGTTCGCGGCAGATGGTTAAGAAATCTTTATCCGTCATGGCGTCATTATTATCCGGCATCATTCATTATAAAAGCGGACGCGCTGTTATCTGTCATCGCTGATTACGCTTTTCCGGCAACGGCATTTCTTGTATGCGTCTTACACATGGCTGGCAACCGACAATTAATCACGGATGATACAATTTGGGCCCTCGGGCTGATGAGCGGTACTTCGCTGGATGGCATCGATGCCGCGCTTATCCGCACGGACGGGCATGATGTGCTAGAACGCGGGGCATGGCTCAGCCTGCCTTATACGGCGGCGTTTCAGGAGCGGCTGGCGCTGGCCACCCGGCGCGAGGGCGATATTTCACTCGTTGCGCGGGATTTAACCCGCCTGCATGCCGAGGCCGTACATCAATTGCTGGCGCAGGCCGGCATGAAGCCCGAGCAAGTGGCCGTCATCGGGTTTCACGGTCAGACCATCGACCACCGCCCGCAAGAGGGCATCACCTGGCAGATCGGGGATCCGGCGCTGCTCAATGCCTTAACGGGCATGGACGTGGTTGCCGATTTTCGCCGCCGCGATATGGCCGAAGGCGGGCAGGGCGCGCCGTTTGTGCCGCTATATCAGGCGGCGCTGGCACGCGGGTTGAGCAAACCTGTGGCGATTGTCAATATCGGCGGCATTGCGAATATCACCTGGATTGAGGACAAGCATAATAATCCATGGATTCTGGCCTTTGATACCGGCCCCGGCAACGGTCTGATTAACCAGCTCATGCAACACCGTACCGGTCGCGCATATGATCACAACGGCGAGACGGCGGCTTCCGGTACGGTCGATGGCACGGCGCTTGCCGGGTATTTTTATGATGCGTTTTTCGCCGCGCCGCCGCCCAAATCACTCGATCGTCACGATTTCGGTCTGGAGCCGGTGATGCATTTAAACACCGCTGATGCCGCGGCGACCTTAACCCGGTTTACGGTGGAGGCGATTGTCAAAGGGGTAGACTTTTTACCCACATCGCCCAAACACTGGCTGGTTACCGGTGGCGGTCGGCATAACGCCACCATGATGTGCGCATTACGGGAGCATTTGGGGCCGGTCGAGCCGGTGGAGTCGCTGGGCTGGGACGGCGAGGCAATGGAGGCGCAGGCTTTCGCTTACCTCGCAGTGCGCGCGCTTAAGCGCCTGCCGGTTACTCTTCCGCAGTTAACAGGGGCTCGTCATTCGACATCGGGCGGCGCTTTTTATCCGGCCTGATGCGTGGCTGGCTGGCGTGTTCTTTGAGTTTGCGCTCCAGGTAATCATCAACATTGGTAATCAGATGATCCATTGCGTTGCGGAAATAGTGATCCGCTTTGGGGATCACCTGATAATCCACGCGCAGGCCTTTTTGCGACGATAACCGGTTGACCAGCAGTGATACGGCCGGCTCCTGCACGATTTCGTCCTGATCGCCCTGGATAACAAGGCCATGAGCCGGGCAGGGGGAGAGGAAACCAAAATCATACATATTCGCTGGCGGGGAGACCGCGATGTAACCTTCTATTTCCGGGCGGCGCATCAACAGCTGCAGCGCAATCCAGGCACCGAAGGAAAAGCCGCCGATCCAGCAATGCGAGGCGCCGGAATTTTGTTGCTGAACCCAGTCCAGTGCGGCCGCGGCATCGGTCAGCTCGCCCACGCCGTCGTCAAATTTGCCGAGTGAGCGGCCCACGCCGCGAAAGTTAAACCGTAGAACCGAAAAACCGGCTCGCGCAAAGCTCTGATACAGTTGATAGACAATTTTGTTATTCATCGTGCCGCCGTAAAGCGGGTGCGGATGCAGTATCACCGCCACCGGCGAGGTGGAGTCTTCGGCTTGATGGTAGCGGCCCTCGATGCGCCCTTCCGGGCCTGGTATAATGACTTCAGGCATAAGTTCTAGATGATTGACCGTTGTACCGTGGTAATTTATAATATTAGCTTCAATCCTTAACAGGCTGGTAATCGGGGATTTTTATATAAACCACTGTCCCCAAAGGCAACACCCCTTAGGATTAACTGTGTACACATAGCGTAAGCCTGGATGAAATGCAATGCTCAAGCGGATGTTCAGCGATATTGATTCATATTTCGGTCGTGACCCGGCGGCGCGCAGCCGGGTGGAGGTGGTACTGTGCTATCCGGGATTTCATGCGCTGTGCACATATCGCATCGGCCATTGGCTGTGGCGGAAAAATCTGAAATTGCTTGGGCGTTTTGTTTCCCATATCGGGCGCTTTCTGACTGGGATCGAAATTCATCCGGGCGCGCACATAGGCGCGCGGTTTTTTATCGATCACGGGATGGGCGTGGTGATCGGGGAGACGGCCAGAATAGGGGATAATGTAACGATCTATCATGATGTAACGCTGGGCGGCACGTCATGGAGCAAGGGGGTGCGTCATCCGCAGGTGGGTGACGATGTGGTCATCGGCGCCGGCGCGCAATTACTGGGCCCGATTCATATCGGCAGCGGCGCGCGCATCGGCTCCAACGCGGTCGTGGTTAAAGACGTGCCGGAGCATTCCACCGTGGTAGGTATTCCGGGGCAGGTGGTAGTGGCCAAGCCTTCCGCGCCGGAGACGGATCATTTCGATGCCTACGGCGCGCCTGCTGAGGAGCCGGTGGACCCTATCGGCGGGGAATTAACGGCGTTGCGCGAAGAGATCGCACGGTTAAGCAAGCGGGTACAGGCGCTTGAAGGCCAGACCCACGGACTGACCGACGACGCGGCCATGTCAGCGACGCACTGGGAAGCGGATAATGAGTTTAAATATTAAAATTAAATTAAGCGCGGATATGGGTTTATTATGACCTATCTGGATTATAACGCCACCGCCCCACTCATGCCCGAGGTGGTTGCCGCGATGCAGGAGGGCTGGGCGCATCCCTATAACCCATCTTCCGTGCATGCGCACGGTCGCAAGGCCCGGCAGCTGCTGGAGGATTCCCGCCGCATCCTGGCCGATGCCATCGGGGCCTGGCCGGATGAGGTGATATTTACCAGTTCGGGCAGCGAAGCCAACAACACCGCCCTGCGCGCCGTAGACCGGCCGCTGCTGGTGGGAGCAAGCGAACACAGTTCGGTGCTTGAAACCGCCAGGCGTCTGGGCGGAGACATCGTGCCGGTGGATGCAAACGGGCTGATCGATCAGGAAATACTCGCTTCCAAGCTGCATCATCTGGGCCGCCCGGCGCTGGTCTCCGTCATGCTGGCCAATAACGAAACCGGCGTCATTCAACCCGTTGCCGATATTTCGCGTATAGTACACGAACACAACGGGCTATTGCATTGCGATGCCGTCCAGGCGCTGGGTAAGCTGACCTTTGATATGTGCATGCTCGGGGCCGATATGTTAACGCTGTGTGCGCATAAATGCGGCGGGCCTGTGGGGATCGGAGTGCTGGTGGTGCGTCAGGATTTACCGATTAAACCGTTTATCACCGGCGGCGGGCAGGAATTGAACCGCCGCGCCGGCACACAGGCCGTGGCGCTGGCCCTTGGGTTCGCCAAAGTGGTAGAGTCCAGCGCTGGCCGCGCGTGGCTGGGGCCGGTTGAAACTGCAAAACAGGAAATGGAGCGCCGCATCATCGACGCCGCCGGAGGGGAGGCGATTGTCGGCGGCCAAAGCAAGCGCCTGGGCAATACCGCCAGTATCATCATGCCGGGCGTGCAAAGCGAAACCCAGCTGATGCATTGCGATCTGGAAGGCTTCGCCATCAGCGCCGGTTCGGCATGCAGTTCCGGGCGGATTGAGCCGTCGCACGTACTACGCGCCATGGGGCATAGCGAAGACGATGCACAGTGTGCGATTCGTGTTAGCGCCGGGTGGAACACCAGCCCCGAAGAGCTGAGCCGATTTACTGATTGCTGGCTGACACTTTATCGGCGGTTAGCACAGAAGGCAGCGTAAATTTCTGTCAGCATGCTGCGCGACGCGAACCCTGCCTCTCTCCCTGGTGGAAGAGGGCAGGGTGATGTAGCAGACAGGTTAAGCCGCCTGCTTTTGCTTGGCGTAGGCAAAATTCTCCGCCGCAAAATCCCAGTTCACCAGTTCATTAAGGAACGTGGCGATGTAATCCGGGCGGCGGTTCTGATAATCCAGATAATAGGCGTGTTCCCACACATCCATGGTCAAAAGCGGGGTATGCCCATCGGTCATCGGGTTTTCCGCATTCGGCGTTTTGGTAACTTTCAGGCTTCCGTCCTTGGCCAGTACCAGCCAGGCCCAGCCACTGCCGAACTGCGTTGCGCCCGCCTGCTTGAATTCTTCAACAAACTGCTCATAAGAGCCGAAATCATTGGCGATTTTATCAGCCAGCTCACCGGAGGGCGAGCCACCGCCATGGGGCTTCATCGAATGCCAATAAAAGGTATGATTCCACACCTGAGCGCTGTTGTTGAAAATGCCTTTCTGATCGGATTTGCCAGCGGTTTGCTGGATGATATCTTCCAGAGAGGCATTGGCCATGTCACTGCCTTCAATCAGCTTATTGAGATTGGTGACATAGGTGTTGTGGTGTTTGCCGTGATGAAATTCCAGCGTCTGGGCAGAGATGTGCGGCTCTAGTGCACTTTTATCATACGGTAAATCGGGAAGGGTGAAAGCCATGGTGTCCTCACTAGTTAGAGTGTTTGCAAATATCGGAAACGGCGCGGTGCTGGCGGCAACCAACACAGCGGCGCTTTGGCAAAATGCACGTCTTGTTAATACGGTCATGGGCGTGCCTTTCTTTAAAACACTTCTTATGTAGCCTTTTTACCCAAATATTTCAAGGCCAGGCTGGCGGCACGCGTGCCCGAGCGGATGCTGCCTTCGATGGTGGCGGGCAGGCCGGTGGCGGTATAATCCCCGGCCAGCCAGGTATTAGGCTGGTTGGTTATCGTGCGGGGGCGGCGTGCCTGCTGCGTTGATGTTGCTGCGAATGTAGCGCGTTTTTCTATCAAAATGCGATGTGGAGGTGGTTTTTTCCCCCACCCTAACCCTCCCCCGTGAACGGGGGAGGGAACCGTCTCCTCCCCCCATTTATGGGGAGAGGATGGTAGGGGGGTATGCACCGAAAATAAGGCCATACAAATATCTGTCCACAATCCGTGCGCCAGTTTGGAATGATCGAAATCAGCGAGCCGCGATGCGGCGCTGGTGGTGGTGGAAACCATGCCGTTCTTAAAAAACAGCCAGTCGGCGGTGCCGCCCGTAAGGCCTAAGACAGTACCCGGCGGCTGGCCGTGCTCGCAGAGAAAATGGCCGTTGATGATGGGCTCGAATCGGTCGGGCACGCTGAGGCCGGGCAGGAGTTCGGCGGTAATCGGCGCGGGTGTGGCGATAATCACCGCATCATCACCGAAATCAAGCGTCGTGATGCGACGGCGGGTATGCAGCTCGCCGCCATGGTGACGGATATGGGCCAGTGCGGGGTCGATCAGGCTGGCTTGCAGATTGTCTTTGGGCAGCCAGCCGGTTGCCCCCTGTCTGCCACGTATGAGGAGCTGCCAGGCCAGCGCGCCGAGTAAGGCAGAAGAGGCCTGCGCCGTAGGGGTGTTAAGTGCCGAGATGCAAAACGGGGTGAGGAAGCGCGCACGCAGGTGGCGGTAGGGCAGGCCAAAGGGCAGGGCGGTTTCCCAACACTTGCTGCTTGGCAAATCAAGGAACGGGTAGCGATAGCCGATAGGTTGTAAGCTATCGGCTGCGCCAATGGTGCGAAGATAATCCCACGTCTCCCGGTTGGCGCCGAGAATCAGGTGATTGCCGTTATCGATCACCCGTCCCAGCTGTACGTCGTGATACGATCGGCAGCGTCCGCCCGCCTGGCCACTGGCTTCATAGAGGATAACACGCGCGTGGGGCGCGCAGCGCACCGCCGCCGAGAGTCCCGCCAGCCCTGCGCCGATGATGTGGATGGTGGGTTTCATCAAATCTTAATACCATGGTGCATATTTTTCTGATAATTTATAGATAAAATTTTTCTTATGGGTTCTGATGAAAAGAATAAACGTTTCTGATATCAAAAGTAAAGTTTATACCCAATTTGAGGCTAGCAGTACTTCTTCAAACTTAAAATTTAAGGTGAATGATAAGACGAAACCGCTTTTAGATGAGGCGATTCAGCTTGTCGTCTATGATGTCTTGTTGGATGAGTTGGGAGTGACTTCGGGCAATGATTTTCCAACTCTTTTGCTAGGAAAGGCGCTTAATGGCGGTGAAAATGAACCTAGAGAGCTTGTTAGTCTTGGAGATTACGTTCGGGCCCTTATGGGGGATGACAGAGAGGATCTTAGCCCCAATATGGTTAAAGCGGCTGAAGAAGCTTATAATATTATAAAAAGTGAAGTAAAAAAAACGCTCAACGTAAGTGTGCCGATTTCACCTAAGAAAAACATAGATGTTTTCGAAATAAAAAAGCAAGTTGATCATAAGTTTTCTATTTTGCCATATAAAGCTGATCTAAGGTTACCGATGCTCTGGACATTTGGGGAATGGGAGGAGTTGCTATTGCTCACGATCAAACAGAAAGTTTTATCTGGCTTGGGTGTTGGAATTGAACGTGATTCTGAGCAAGCCGTCAGAGAAGGGCTTTCTGATTTATTGAAAGAGAAAGCATCGGATGAGGTGGGTGAGCATGTCATACATAGCTTTGCTAAAAATTTGTTTGGAATTATTGATGCAGAAGTTGAGCAAGCTTTCAAATCAGCCAACGTAAAAATGGCTGGCACAAAAGGTGCGGTAAGGTAGGCGTTAAGCCACCTTCCTCTCATTCTCCCGCAACCACTCCCCCAAATCCGCTTTTGCCCGGCTTGTGTACGCCAGCGGCCGGTCATTTTTGCGGGTTTTGTGCGCCAGCGGCGGCATCAGGCCGAAATTGATGTTCATCGGCTGGAAATGGCTGGCATTGGCGCCGCCGGTGATATGGGCGAGTAGCGCGCCCAGCGCCGTGGTGGCAGGCGGAGTTTCAAGCGGTTCCTGCAGCAGTTCGGCGGCGGCGAAGCGCCCGGCCAGTAGACCGCAAGCGGCGGATTCGACATAGCCTTCCACGCCGGTGATCTGCCCGGCGAAGCGCAGATGCGGGGCGCGCTGTAGGCGCAACTGGCTATCGAGCAGTTTGGGGCTGTTGATGAACGTATTGCGGTGAATGCCGCCGAGTCGGGCGAACTCCGCTTCTTCCAGCCCCGGAATCAGCCGAAAAATACGCTTTTGTTCGCCCCATTTGAGCTTGGTCTGGAAGCCGACGATATTATATAGCGTGCCGAGCTTGTTATCCTGACGCAGCTGGACCACGGCATAAGGTTTTTCGTCCGGACAATGCGGGTTGGTGAGACCGACCGGTTTCATCGGGCCATAGCGCAGCGTCTCCGGCCCGCGCTCGGCCATCACCTCGATCGGCAGGCAGCCGTTGAAATACGGTGTATTCTTCTCCCATTCCTTGAATTCGGTTTTTTCCGCCGCCTGCAGCGCGTCGATAAAGGCTTCATATTGCGCCCTGTTCATCGGGCAGTTGAGATAGTCTTTGCCGTCACCGCCGGGGCCGGGTTTGTCATAACGCGACTGAAACCACGCCACATTCATATTCACCGAATCCAGATAAACAATCGGCGCGATAGCATCGAAAAACGCAAGATATTCCTCGCCGGTATGAGCCAGAATGCTCTCAGCCAGTTTGGAAGAGGTCAGCGGGCCGGTGGCGATGATCCACAACGCTTCCTCGCCCCGTTTACGGGGGGAGATTAGGAGGGGGGCATCCTCGGGCGCTTGTTGCCCCCACCCTAACCCTACCCCATAAATGGGGGAGGGGATTTCTTTTACCTCCCCCGCCTCAAACCGGATATTCGGATGCGCGCGCAGTTTTTCGGTAACGGCCTGCGCGAAACCTTCCCGGTCCACCGCCAGCGCGCCGCCAGCCGGCAACTGATGGCTGTCGCCCATGGCCATAATCAGCGAGTCACAGCGGCGCATTTCTTCATGCAGCAAGCCGATGGCGGATGTTTCATGGTCGTCGGAGCGGAAGGAATTGGAGCACACCAGCTCGGCGCAATGGCCGGTGTGATGCGCCTCAGTTGCAACGGCCGGGCGCATTTCGTGGATCACCACTTCAACGCCCCGATTAGCCGCCTGCCAGGCTGCCTCACTGCCCGCCAGTCCGCCGCCGATGATATGCAGTGTTACTCTCATTATCGCATTCGTAATCTTGGTTTATCGGTTTGACCGGTCAACAGGATGGCGAATATCTCCTTGTTTGTCATGCTCATACATCCAGCTGCTTTACCACTTCGTCACCGTAAAGTTCGGTTTGCTCGCGGATGAACTGAAAACGCAGCTCGGGTTTTTTGCCCATCAGTTGATTGACGCGTTCGCTGGTATCCGCTGCTTCGTCATCGGCAATCATCACGCGGAACAATATTCGCCGCTCCGGGTTCATGGTGGTTTCTTTGAGTTGTGCGGCAGTCATTTCGCCAAGCCCCTTAAAGCGAGCGACCTCCACCTTGCCGCGGCCTTTGTTGAGCTTGGCCACCAGTTTATCCTTTTCGTCATCGGTCAGCGCATAATGGCTGTGATTACTCTGTGTCACACGATAAAGCGGTGGCTGCGCCAGGTATAAATGCCCGCCGGTAATCAACTGCGGCATTTCTTTGTAAAAAAACGTCATGAGCAGCGAGGCGATATGGGCGCCGTCCACATCGGCATCGGTCATGATGATGACTTTCTCATAACGCAGGGCGGCTTCGTTATAGTCCTTGCCCGAACCGCAGCCCAGCGCCAGCAACATATCGGCGATCTCCTGATTGGCGCGGATTTTATCGACGGTGGCGGAGGCGACATTGAGGATTTTCCCGCGCAGCGGCAATACGGCCTGCGTCTCGCGCATCCGTGCCTGCTTGGCCGAGCCGCCGGCGGAGTCTCCTTCTACCAGAAAAATCTCGCTGCCGTGATGCCCGTGCCGCGTGCAATCGGCCAGTTTGCCCGGCAGGCGCAGACGCTGGGTAGCCGCTTTACGGGCGACGGTACGATCCTGACGCCGGCGCAGGCGTTCTTCCACACGCTCGACAAAATGCGCCAACAAGGCGTTCGCCTCTTCCGGCCGGGCGGAAAGCCAGTTGTCGAAATGATCGCGCATGGCATTTTCCACCAGCTTGGCGGCATTGCTTGAAACCAGTTTTTCCTTTGTCTGTCCCTGGAATTGCGGATCTTTGAGGAACAGCGACAGCACGGCCACAGCCCCACCCATTATATCATCGGCGGTAATCTGTGCGGCTTTTTTATTGTTGGTCATTTCACCGAACGATTTAATCCCTTTGAGCAATGCGGCGCGCAGGCCGGTTTCATGCGTGCCGCCTTCCGGCGTGGGAATGGTATTGCAATAGGTGGACAGCGCCCCTTCCACGTCCATCGGCCAGGCCATAGCCCATTCAATTCGTCCCATGCCGCCTGCTAGTTCGGCCTCGCCGCTGAACGGTTCGCCGGTGACGGTATGGCGGCCGTTAATTTCCTGTTTCAGGAAATCCTGCAGCCCGCCGGGGAAATGAATCGTCTCCTCGGTCGGCACGTCCTTGATGTCTTCCAGCAGCAACGGATCACATTGCCAGCGGATTTGGACATCGTGGAATAAATAGGCCTTGGCGCGGATGAGTTTATAAATATGGCGCGGGCGGAAGCTGGCTTTTTTGCCGAAAATGTCCGGGTCCGGGCGAAACGTGATGCGCGTGCCTTTACGATTTTTAATCGTTCCCAGCTTTTTCAGTTTGGAATGCACCTGCCCGCGCGTAAACTCCTGTTTATACAGGGCCTGTTCGCGTACCACTTCCACTTCCATATACTCCGAAAGGGCATTGACCACGGAAATGCCCACCCCATGCAGCCCGCCGGCCGTATGGTAGATTTTATCCGAGAACTTGCCACCGGCATGCAGGGTCATCAAAATGACTTCAAGCGCGGATTTGTTTTTGAATTTGGGGTGCGGGTCAATGGGAATGCCGCGGCCGTTATCCTGAACCGTGATGGTATTATCCGGCGCCATTTCGACCTCGATACGCGAGGCATGTCCGGCGACCGCCTCATCCATGGCGTTGTCGAACACCTCGCTGACCAGGTGGTGCATGGCCAGCTCGTCATTGCCGCCGATATACATGCCCGGGCGCCGTCGCACTGGCTCCAGCCCTTCCAGGACTTCAATATCCTTGGCCGAATACTCCGCCTGCGGGATGTTGCGTTTACGTGCCTGATTGCCGTTGAATAAATCGCTCATAATCCTCCTGTCACCCGCTTGGGTGAACGCATCCATGCGTACATGCCCTTGCGCAGCTGCGACGTTTCCGGCAGCAGCCAAGGCCAAAGGGGAAAACCCGCACTATAACTAGGTTTTTACCGGGTGCAAGCGGCTAGTGGAGTACCGGCTTGCTGTGCTGAAGATGTTGCAGCGCCTCTGCGTGCAATCGTGCGTCCGGCGCGGCCAGCGCAGTGCCGCCAGAATTCAGGTTCAGCGATTCGCCTTGCCAGTCGGTAATCACGCCGCCGGCGCCCTCGATAACAGGCGCCAAAGCGCAGAAATCATAAGGTTTTAACCCGGCATCCGCCACCAGCTGTGGCGCGCCGCGAGTGAGCAGCCCGTAGCTGTAGCCGTCCTGTCCCGGCGTTTCTTCGGCGCAGGCCACCTTCAGCCGGCTGAATGCCTGCTCCTGTTCCGAATCGAAATAGCGGTGCGAGGTGGTAGCGATCTGACAGTCGCGCAGGGACGGGGCCGGCGGGCAACTGACCGCCTGGCCGTTATACAGGGTCGGCTGGCTATGGCACCCCAGCCAGCGGTCCTGCGTGATCGGCTGCTCGATCACGCCCAATACCGGGATATCACGGTGACACAGCGCGATCAGCGTGACAAAGGTAGGGTGGCCGGCGATAAAGGCGCGGGTGCCGTCGATCGGGTCGATTACCCATTGCCATTCGGCGTCTTCGTTGATGCGCTCGCTTTCCTCGCCATAAATCCCGTGCTGTGGATAATGTTCGCTGATCAGCGCAATCAGTGCCTGCTCGATCGTTTCATCGGCCTGAGTAACGGGGCTGTCATCTTCCTTAGTGGAGATATCGAGCTGTGCCCTGAAGAAATGCTGCCCGATGGTGCGCGCCATATCGGCCAGGCGCAGCGAAAACAACGCCAGACCCGCCAGTTCGTTTTTATCTAAATCCGGAAACACAAATTACCAATGATGATAGCGGTGATGATAACCAACCCCGACATAGGGATAATAAACGGGTCGATTAGCATTGATGCGCATCTCTTTCAAGCGTAGTCGACAGTCGCCATATTCCGGCGTATCCGGCTTGAATCCCAGTGACAGGCATTCTTCATGGTCGGCTTGGGCCCGCATCTGCTCGCGCTTTGCCTGCTCGGCCGGAGAGAGGCAGCTGGAAGCGAAAAATAATATGGTGATAACAAAAAGATAACGCATGTTCGATACTATGGCAGAAATTGTTGCAGATGTAAAATGACCCCATCCCACCGCCCTTAGCAGCACAAAATTTTAGAATCCTTGGTTTTTTTCGGAGTATTGGGAATCGGACAAAAATCTTCTTCGATATCAGGCGATGAGAAATGTTTATTTGGCAGTGGCGTGCAATGTTTGGGATCAGGCGCAGGTTGAAAATCGCGTTCAAGCATTTCCTGCAAGCGCTCGATGGACAGGTTGGGATTGGAGGTCATCATTTTCTCGCGAGTTAATAGCATTGTCATAGCGGATCATCATGACAGAATTTTGACAATTCGAGTATTATGCAGATGAGTATTATGTCGGCTGTTCTATAAACGCCTGGATGCCGGTAATGGCACGGCCGAGGATCAGGGCATGGATATCGTGCGTGCCTTCATACGTGTTGACGGCTTCCAGATTCACCATATGGCGCATGACGTGGTATTCGTCGGAAATGCCGTTGCCGCCTAGCATATCGCGCGCGGTGCGGGCGATATCAAGCGCCACGCCGCAGGAATTACGCTTAATCAGCGAAATCATTTCCGGCTGCCACTCGCCAGCATCGATCAGGCGGCCGACCCGCAGGCAGGCCTGTAGACCCAGCGTAATGGACGTCAGCATATCGGTGAGTTTTTTCTGAATCAGCTGGTTAGCGGCCAGCGGCCGGCCAAACTGTTCGCGCGCCAGCACATATTCGCGAGCGATGCCATAGCAGGTTTCCGCCGCGCCCATCGTGCCCCAGCCGATACCGTAGCGCGCCTTGTTTAGGCATGAGAAGGGACCTTTAAGCCCGGTGACGGTCAGCCGGTGCGAGTCGGGCACAAACACCTGATCGAGCACGATCATCCCGGTGCTGGAGGCGCGCAGGGAAAGCTTGCCTTCCAGCTTGGGAGTTTCCACCCCCTTGCCACGTTCGACGACAAACCCGCTGATAGTACCGTCTTCCAGCGCCTCATCGCCATATACTTTCGCCCATACCACACACAGATGTGCAATCGGGGAATTGGTAATCCAGGTTTTCGAGCCGGTCAGCTCATAGCCGCCGTCCACTTTGACGGCACGTGTTTTCATCGAGCCGGGATCCGAGCCGTGATCGGGCTCGGTCAGCCCGAAACAGCCGATCAGCTCGGCCGTGGCTAGCCGGGGCACGTATTCGGATTTCAACGCTTCCGAGCCAAAGCGGTCAATTGGGTGCATGACCAGACTCGATTGCACCGACAGCGCCGAACGATAGCCGCTATCGACGGCTTCCACCGCGCGATTAACCAGCCCATAGGCAACATGGTTGATCCCGGCGCAGCCATAGCCTTCAATAGTGCCGCCGAGCAGCCCGAGTTTGCCCATTTCCACCATCAGCTGGGGATCGAACCGTTCGTGGCGGTTGGCTTCAATAATGCCCGGCAAAAGGGTTTCTTGCGCAAAATCGCGCGCGGTATGCCAGATCATCCGTTCTTCATCGGAAAGTTGTGATTCGAAATGGAGCGGATCGTGCCAGGAAAAGGACATAGGCTACAGCACGATGTTGACAATACTGCCGCGGTCCCAATACACGCCCTGCGACAGCGCATTCAGCGCGCGATCGATCAGGCGGGCCAGTTCATCAGAGCCGGGTATAACGTTTTCCCGCGCCCGTCGGCTGGGGTAATATTTTGATTTATCTTCGACTTCCTGTCTTTTGGTATCGTCCGTGCGCTTGCCGTCAAGCCGCGGCGGTGTCAGATTAATGCCAAGCCGGCTGATATCGTTCATGGGAGCCTCTCTTTTTATAAACATACCAAAGGGGCTGTGCGGCGTCCAGTTTTCCAGACAAATAAAATGGCGGTGCGGTGCATCTGGCTCTGGTCATATTAGTAAATTTATGTTAACGTTTAGCCTTAATTATTGTTTTTGGAGGAGTCTGTCATGCATGCAAAATCTATCACCCCCGTTGAATATGCGCTTGAAACCCTGAAAGCCAGCGCTCACAAGGTAAACGATTTTCTCTATGGCACGCATGAGCGCGCGCAACGCAGCATCAGCCTGTCATTTCTTGCATTGGTATTGCTTCAGGTCTATGGCCAGCTCGGCAGCGGCGCCGGTCCATGCGTTATGCAGTAGGCCGGTTCAGCCACTCACGCACCACGCGAATCTGCTCGTCTTCCATCAGCGTCGGCGCATGGCCGATGCCAGCAAACGCGTGGAGTGTAACATCAGTCCGATTTTGGACCATTAATTGCGCTGTTTCATGGGTGAGAATATCTGAGTTGGCGCCGCGCAGAATCAGTGTGGGCACGGCAACGGCGTCCCATAATTCGTGTAAGTCCACATCGTCGATTTCCGCTTCCTGAAAAGGCGCCAGGATATTCGGGTCAAAGCTGAGGTGAAAGGTGCCGTTATCTTGCTTGATTGAGTAACGGAACAGGTGCTGCCAATGCGCCTCATGGCGCACGCCGAAGGCGGTGAAAATCTCGCGCAAGCGCGCTTCCGCCGCTTCACGTGTGGGGAAAGACTCCGGCGTGGCCCCGACATACTCGACAATCCGCTCCAGCCCGGCTTTGGGAATAAATGCCCCGATATCGTTGAGCACCAGCCGGCTGATACGCTCCGGATGGAGTGCGGCGATCATCATCCCGAGAATACCGCCCATCGAGGTGCCGATCCAATCGACCGTTTCCAGTTCCAGCGAATCCAGCAAGGCCAGCGCATCCGCCATGTATGCGCCATAGCTGTAATTGGCGGTATTGCTCATATAATCGCTATCGCCGCGGCCGGGCATATCGGGCGCTATCACACGGTAATCCGCCGCCAGCGCCGCCGCCAGAAAATCGAAATCGTGGGCGTTGCGCGTCAGCCCATGGACACAGACAATGGTGCGGGGATTATTCGGATCGCCCCATTCCAGCCAGGCCACGCGGTGCGTGTCCTCCGGCCCTTCGAGGTTAGGCGCATGAAAATGGTGCTGTTGCGGTTGCAAGCTCACGCGTAGCGCTCAATGGTCAGGCCATTCATGGCAATCTCGGTGGGTTTATTGTTGATGACATCAGCCAGCAGGCTAGCGCTGGCGGCACCCTGTGTCCACCCCAGCGTGCCATGGCCGGTATTGAGATACAGGTTGCGGTATTTGGTTTTACCGATAATCGGCGGGCCGTCGGGTGTGGAAGGCCGTAGACACGCCCATTTAAATAGGTCGCTGAGATCGGCGTTGGGAAACAGGCTTTTGATCCCGCGCACAATCGGATCAATCCGCTTTTGCCGGACATCGGTGTTATAGCCGGCAAACTCTGCCGTACCCGCCACCCGAATCCGATCACCGAGCCGGCTATAGACGATTTTCAGCGCATCGTCGGTTACACTGAGGGTTGGTGTGTGTTCATTTGCCGGGAAGGTGACGCTGTAGCCCTTCATCGGGTAAATGGGTACGGGAACGCCGATCGGCCGCAGATATACCGGGCTGTATGAGCCCATCGCCATCACATAGGCATCCGCGCGCAGATTACCCTTGTTGGTGGAGACATGGGTGATTTCGGTATTTTCATCATTAAGCGAGAGAATTTCCGTATCGTAGCTAAATTCGGTGCCGAAGTGCTGTTGGCAATACGCCGCCAGTTTTTGCGTGAATACACAGATATCGCCGCTTTCATCCAGCGGTGCATGAATGCCGCCATAGATGGTTTTGGTGGTATGTTGCAGTGCCGGCTCCATGGCCAGGCATTCCTGCCAATTCAGCACTTTTTCATCGCAGCCGTGCTGTCGTTGAAATTCCGCCTGTTTCTGAGCGTGCTCAAATTCCTTTTCGTGACTGAACACATGCAAAATGCCTTTGTCGATATGATCAAAATCAATCTGCGTGTCCTGCATCACTTCCTGCATTTTCTGCTTGCTGTGCAGGCCGAGGCGCAGCATGGTCAGACTGTTTTGGTCGGCGGTCGATTTCCGGCAGTTCCACAAAAAACGCAGCCCCCAGCCGATCATATGCGGATCGGCCCTAAAGCGTAGCACCAGCGGAGCATCATCCATCCACATCCATTTGAACAGTTTGGGAAACACATACGGATTGGCCCATGGCTCAGCATGTGAATAAGAAAGCTGCCCGCCATTGGCAAACGACGTTTCGCGCGCGGCTTCGGGCTGGCGGTCAACAACGGTTACCTTATGGCCGGCGCGGCCGAGAAAATACGCAGACAGCACGCCAAGCGCGCCGGAACCTAAAATCAGTATGTGCATCGGTTTTGCCTCTGTTGCATAATACACGTGTGATACCTTAGATAATCTCTAAAACTATGCAATCAATATGGCCTATGAATCAATCGTGATTTTAACCGGTTCCGGTATTTCGGCGGAATCGGGCGTGCCCACGTTCCGTACGGCGGATGGATTGTGGTTCGGCCACCGGCCGGAGGAAGTGGCCACACTGGAGGCGTTTGCCGCCGATCCGCAGCAAGTGCACGCGTTTTATAATGCCCGCCGCCGGCAACTCCCCGAAGTGCAGCCCAATGCAGCGCATCTGGCGCTGGCCGAACTGGCGATGCAATGGCCGGGCGAGGTGCTGCTGGTTACCCAGAATGTTGACGATCTGCATGAGCGAGCATACGGGCAGGTGAGTGCTGCCGATACGAAACCTGTCCCGTACGCCAACCCGCTTTCCCCTGGCGAGGGGCGCGATAAAGCCCACGATTGCCTAATCCACATGCATGGCGAGTTGAAAAAGGGGCGGTGCCTCAATACCGGGCGAGTGGTTGACTGGGAAGGGGATATGGATCCGGCGTGCGGTTTCCGGCCCCATATCGTATGGTTCGGTGAAATGCCGCTTGAAATGGAGGTGATCTACCGCGCGCTGCGCGATTGCGACCTGTTTATCGCTATCGGTACGTCCGGTCACGTCTATCCGGCGGCCGGGTTCGTTGACGAAGCCAGGCATTTCGGTGCGCACACGGTGGAGCTGAATCTGGAGCCTTCAATGGGTGCCGGCTCGTTTCATGAGCAGCGCTACGGCCCGGCAACGCAGATCGTGCCGGCATTTGTAAGCGAGCTTATGTCACAAGGTGATGGATGAAGCGTGCATCCGGTCACGTTTTTTTCTGATCTTCGCCGTCACTGCCCCAGCCGTCATCCTTATAACCGCCGTCGGCGCGCTGATCGTCGGCTAGAATATGCTCAAGCTCGGAATGCGCCTGCCGCGCAAAGTTGATAAGTTCCGGCTCGCGTTCGAAAAAGCCGAATGATTTGCTCATGATTTCTTCATCATGGCGGGCGAATTCCATCGCTTTGTAACGCATATCATAGGCGCGCCGACCCAACAGCTCCATGGCATGGCGACCGACGAGCAATGCGGAATCAAACGTCTCCCGCCGGAAATAATCAACCCCGGCCTTGTATAACTCATAGGCGTGGCGGCGATTGCGTGCGCGTGCCAGAATTTTCACCTGTGGGAAATGCTCACGCGCGATACGCACAATATCAAGTATTTTATCGGCATCATCAATGGTGATAATCAATAGTTTGGCTTTGCCGACACCGGCGTTTTCCAGCAGTTCGAACCGGCTGGCGTCACCGAAATAGACTTTTGAGCCGAAGCGCCGCAGCAACTCGATCTGATCGGGGTCTTTTTCCAGTATCGTCAGCTTGATGCCCTGCGCGCTCATAAAGCGGCCGATAATCTGGCCAAAGCGCCCATAGCCGACAATAACCACAGGATTGTCGGCGGGTTCGACCGCCTGCTCGCTTTTCTCAGGCAGGCGGCTCATAAATCGGGGCACGACGAAGCGATCATCCAGAATCATCAAAAACGGCGTGGCCGCCATCGAAAGCACCACGCTTAAGGTTAAAAAGCTCATCTGATCAGGCGAGAGGATATTAAGCACGCCGGCGAACTGAAACAGGACGAATGCAAATTCGCCGCCTTGAGCCAGCGCAATGGCAAACAGAATATGCTGGCCGCCGTTCAGCTCGAACTGTTTACCGAGCACACATAAAATCGTCAGTTTGGTGGCCATAATCAAAAACACGGTAATTGCGATGCGTGCCGTATCTTGGCTGAGCATGTTGAAATCGATGCCCATACCGATAGAGATAAAAAACAGGCCCAGCAGCAACCCTTTAAACGGCTCGATATCGGTGATGATGGTGTGGCGGTATTCGGAGTTGGCAAGCACCACTCCCGCCACGAATGCGCCAAGCGCCGGCGAAACCCCGACTTGTTGCATCAGCAGGGTGATACCCACCACCAGCGCCAGTGAAATGGCGGTAAACACTTCGCGCAGGTTGGTGTTGGCGATAAAGCGGAAGATATAGCGCGCCAGATAGCGTCCGATAAGAATAATGCCGCCGACCACGCCGGCAATGGTCAGCGCATGCGCCCAGCCGGGCATGTGGGAGACCCAGTCCCCGTTGTGCGGCATCGCCTCCGTGGCGGAGTCCGTGGCCAGCAGCGGCATGATGATAAGAATCAGGATGACGGCGATATCCTGAAACAGCAGCACCGAAAACCCGGCCTGACCCGCCGAAGTCTGGCGCAGGCCTTTTTCCTCGAGCATTTGTAGCACCAGCGCCGTGGAAGACAGTGAAAGCGCCATGCTTACCGCAAGACTGGTCCGCCAGTCATAGCCAAATGCCAGCCCCAGTGCGGTGAATGCAGCCGAGGTGATTAGCACCTGCAGGCCGCCCAGCCCGATAATCGCCCGCCGCAGACGCCACAGGCGCATCGGTTCCAGCTCGAGGCCGATGATAAACAGCATCATGACCACGCCGAATTCGGCAAAATGCAGTATTTCTTGCGGGTTACGAATCAGCGCGAAGCCAAAGGGCCCGATCACGACGCCGGCGATTAAATAACCAAGCACCGAACCCAGGCGCAGCCTATCCGCCAGCGGCACCACCAGGCAGGTAGCCGCTAAAAATACGAATGTACTGAACAGGATATCGCTGTCCATCAGGTGCCTTCCAACAGATCGGATAATACGTGTTGATACGCCTGCGCATGACGGCGTACCGCATCCTCATCCGCCTTGCGCGAGTGATAAAACACGAACGGCGGCTTATAAATCATACCGCATATTTCGGCACTTTGTTCAAAGGGTCTTAGAAAATCTTCCAGCGGATAGCGGTGCGGCCCGTCAGGCTGGTAGCCCCTCGCTGAGCCGCCGATAGTAATGGCGCAGGTGAGAGTTTTGCCGGCCAGCGCCTTTTCCGATTCGCCGTAGGCCCAGCCCCATTCCAGCACGACATCCAGCCATTCTTTGAGCAGGGAAGGGCAGCTATACCATTGCAGCGGAAATTGCAGCACCAGGTGATTGACGCTGGCGGCCAGTTCCTGCTCGCGTTTCACATAAATATGACAATCGGGATACAGCTCATACAGGTCGTGCACCACCACGCGATCGACCGTCTTGGCTGCTTCGGCCATGGCGCGGCTGACGCGCGAATGCTGCAAACGGGGATGGGCAAGCAGAATAAGCAGTCCGGACATACCTTAGGTATAATGAAGCGTGGGGTATTTGCCTATGGTTTAAATGGCTTTTATTATTATTCTGGATGGTCGTCCCCCGCTATGGTGGCGACGCCGATCATTACGGACAGGGGTTTGGGATATCCTGATGGATACGCTCAATGGCGGCGAGTAATTCATCCGACAGCTGGAGTTCGGCGCTGGCGATATTTTCCTTTATTTGACGGATCTTGGTGGCGCCGATGATATTGCTTGTCACAAACGGCCGCTGATTGACGTAGGCCAGCGCCATCTGCGCCGGAGCAATGCCATATTCTCGCGCCAGTGCGACATATCGCGTGGTGGCTTCCTGCGCCTTAAGCGTGGTATAGCGCTGGAATCGTTCAAACAGGGTCAGCCGCGCGCCTTCCGGTTTTTGGTTGTTGAGGTATTTGCCGGATAAGACGCCGAATCCCAGCGGCGAATAGGCAAGCAGCCCGCATTGCTCGCGAATGGCGCATTCGGCCGAGCCGATCTCAAACGTCCGGTTCAGCAGGTTATAAGGGTTTTGCACGCTGACCATACGCGGCAGGCCTTTGGTTTCGGCCAGATGCATACAGCGCATAATGCCCCAGGGTGTTTCATTGGACAGGCCGACATAGCGGATTTTTCCTTCTTTGATAAAATCCTGTAGCGCGCTTAAGGTTTCCTCCAGCGCGATGCCGTCCTGTTCCGGCCGATGGGTATAGCCCAGCTGGCCGAAAAAATTTGTGCTGCGTTCGGGCCAGTGCAGCTGATATAAATCGATGTAATCCGTTTGCAGCCGTTTCAGGCTGGCATCAAGCGCCTGACCGATTTGCGCCTTATTCAGCCGTGTCTCGCCGCGCCCGAGATAATCAAAACCCCGGGAGCGACCGGTTATCTTGGTGGCGATCACCAGCTTATCACGCGCCTGATGTTTCAGCCAGTTACCGGTGTAGGTTTCGGTCAGGCCCTGCGTTTCTGCGTGTGGCGGCACGGGATACATCTCCGCCAGATCGATGAAGTTGACACCGTTGGCCACGGCATAATCAAGCTGTTCGTGCGCGTCCGCCTCGCTGTTTTGCTCACCCCAGGTCATGGTGCCCAGGCAGATGAGGCTCACTTCAATGTCGGTATGTCCCAGCCGGCTTGTTAACATGGCTTCTTATGTAACCGCCACCGCCTATAAGTTCAAGTACGGCGCACCATATTTAATGGTGGCGTTTCGTCCGCAGCTGGGTTAATGCTGGCGAAAAATTGGAAAGAGCATGCATTATGCCGTCATATTCCATTGCGTTGTTGTTACATGCTGACTCGGAAGCGTCCAGCCTGCTAGAGCAAGTGCAGGGCTTTCGCCAGCATTTACCGTTTGCTACGATTTATTTTTATGGGCAAACGCCCAGCGACGGTATCCGCTTGGCGCTGCAGAAGCTGGATGTGACCATCCGTCAAGACGATAGCGGCAACCGCTTTGAAGTGGTGCGCCGGATGTTTACCGAAGTTGATGCCGATATTTTCGTATATGCCGGCGATCCGGCTTATCCGCCGGCAGCTGCGGCCACCATGGTGCATCAATTGGTCGAGACCCGGCTGGATATGGCCTCGGCGGTGATCGATAGTGAAGCCACCGGCGAAGAAGCCAATATGCGCCGCATGTGTGAGGGGCTATATGGCCGCCGTCTCATCGCCCCACTTTCGGAATACCGTGTGTTCTCGCGCCGGTTTGTCAAATCGTTCGCTGCGTTTGAGCGCGGCTTTCCCATCGCTTTGGAATGGAGCATCCACGCGCTCGAACTGGATATTCCCTATCGTGAATTTACCTTTGATCATCCGGCCGGCTTTTCCGCTCAGGCGGAGCCAAGCGGGCCCGAAGCCTTTCATTATTCGTTGACCCGGCTGATTCTGAACCTGCAGGCGCGGCCGCTCAAATGGTTCGGTTTGCTGACGGCGATCTGTCTGGGCATCGCGCTTATTTATAAACTGTTTTTCCTGATGCATTATTTTGGCTTCAGTTCATGGGTGAGCGAGTCAGTCAGCATTATCGGCGTGGCCAGTTTTGGCCTGATGGCCTTTGCCGGCGCCTTGTCGGGACTGTTGCTGCATAGCCAGTCGCATGTGCGCCGTGAGCTCAAGCGTTTGCATTTCCAGCAGCATACTACGCTTTAAAAAGCACTTGCCGGCATCCGAATCTGCGTTACGCTGGCCTCAAATCACTTACGGCGTCACGCGTATGCATATTATTGTCCTTGGCATGCACCGCTCCGGCACCTCCACGGTGACGCGGCTGATCAATCTGATGGGTGCGCATGCCGGCCACGAAGATGACCTGATTGCCGCCAATGATGAAAACCCCAAAGGATTCTGGGAGCGTCAAGACGTGATTGACTGTAATGACGCCCTGTTGGCGCATCACGGCTGCCATTGGCATGATTTGAGCGGGTGGCCGCTGCACGGGGATGAAACGGATGCGGCGCCGCCGGAATCGTTACAAGAGACGATGCAAACCATCCTCGCACGGCTTGATGAACCGGCAGTTATCAAAGACCCGCGCCTGTGCCATACCCTACCGTACTGGCTACCACATCTGAATCATCCAGTCTTTGTCGTCGTACACCGCGATCCGCTCGAGGTTGCCCGTTCCCTGCAAACACGCAATCAGATGCCGCTGTTCTACGGCCTGGCTTTATGGGAGTACGCCATTGTCGGCGTGCTCAATGCCATTGATCCGGCGCGCACGATTGTCACCCATTACCGTGATATTATCGAGCGGCCCGTGTCTACGGCCGGTCGTCTGTATGATGGACTGGCCGAAGCCGGGGTGAGCCCACTGCACGCACTTGAAGCGGAAACGGTCACCGATTTTATTGAGCCGGCTTTGTATCGCTCACGGGCGGAGGCGTTTAGTCCGACGGAACTGATGACCGGTTATCAGGCCCGGCTTGCCGATGATCTGGCGCATGAGCGGATTACGTGCACGGCGCCGCTAACATTCAGCCGGCATGCACAGGAAATTATGGGGGGTTTCGCCGCGGAATATGCGACCCGCATGGAATTGCATACACAAAAGGAGGCGATGGACCGGGCGATGACCACCGTCGAAGAGCAGGAGGCCCGCATCAGCGAACTTCTGGAGCAAACGCATTTAATCAGTCATGAGCTGGACGAGCTGAAACGCTATGTCAGCACGCTGGAGCCTCTGGCGCATGAATGCAAGGCCATCAGGCAAACACGTTGGTGGCGTCTGCGGGAGCGACTGCTCGCCGCCAAAGCCCGTTTATCCCTCTAATATGAAGGCCGCCATCTGCAGGTTGCGCGGATGGCCCCAGTCTCCCAGAAACTGGAATTTCCACGGCGTATTTTTGGCGCAATATTCCAGGTCTTCCAGCGTATAGTGATACGGATCCTTGATGTCATAGGTGGCCACTTCCGTAACCAGTTCCTCCGCGGTCGGGTGCACCAGCTTCTCGACAATCGGGTGATGATCCGGGCACAGCGAAAACGAGGCGTAAAATGCGCTGCTTGGCTTCATATATGGGTGTAGCATATGCAGGCAGTGGCGGATATGGTTCATTGGCAGATGTGTAAAGACAGACTGGGCGATGGCGACATCGACTTTCTGATCCGCCAGAAAACTGAAGTCAAAATCGCTGTTGACCACCAGATTGCTACGCGGCAACCGCTCGCGCTGGCGGTCGGTTAACTCTTTATTGTAACCGGCATCGAGCAGTTCTTCGCTGATATCGGTGCCGAAATAATGGCGCGGTTCCAGATAATCCACGGCCATCGTACCAAGCCGCAGCGCGCCGCAGCCGATATCCAGCAGATAATGGTGCGGTTGAAGTCCCTGACCGGTGAGAAAATCAAGTTGCATTTTGCCGAGTTCATCCCAGAAGCCACCGACCACATCGCGATGACTACCTGAGCTAACCCGTTCTTTTAGATTATTTTCATAGTAAGGACTGGGCATGGCTGACAATACTCCTGCAGTTTTGTAAATGCTAGGCCATAGCAGAAGCCTGCGGGACTGTCTAGTACGCGCACATGTTCCGATATGATACATAATAAAAATAAAAGAAAATAAATCAGTTTATTAGGAGTTAGCAATCTAAGTTAATAAAATTGTTAGTAAAGCCTTTCCTTATCTTTCTTGACAGCACACGATCTATTATTAATATGAATTATACAATATATATATAAATATAAGGGGGGGTGCATGAAGGCTTTGATTATCGAAGATGAAGCCCATCTCGCGAATATGGTAAAGGAAGTGGCGGAGTTGGAAGGTTTTGATACAAGGCATGCGTCCACGCCGCGAGAAATCGAATCTCACCACAGCGAATTCCAACCCGATCTCATCATCATGGATTTATTGATGCCCGATATAGACGGCCTGGAGGTGATGCAATATTTATCTCAGACCTATTCAGCGGCGCAAATCGCCATTCTCAGCGGCAGCTACGCTGAAAGCCGCGAGATGGCCGAACGCATGGGTAAGGCCTTGGGGCTGCATGTGATTGCCAATTTTGCCAAGCCGATGCGGGTCAAGCAACTGCGTGAACTGTTTACACAAGTCAAAAACCAGGCCTCGGGCGGCGCGCGGCAATTGGCCTGATATGGAGGGCTCTTCTCAAACGCAGAGCATTCAGCGGTGTGAGGGCTTGCAGGATCTGCTCAACACGTTGCTGGATACGATTGTCGACGGAGTCATCACGATCAATCATAATGGAATTGTGCAGTCCTATAACCGTGCCTGCCAATATTTGTTCGGATATCGTGCAGATGAGGTGGTCGGCTGCAATGTTAGCATGCTGATGCCAGAGCTTTATCATAGCGCGCATGATTGCTATATCGACAATTATTTGCGTTCTGAAGAACCCAAAATTACCGGGATTGGCCGCGAAGTATCGGGTCGGCGCAAAGACGGGTCGATGTTTCCGATGGATCTGGCCGTCGGGGCCACCGGCGAAGCAGGTGAGCACGCTTTTGTCATTATTATTCAGGACTCTACAGAACAAAAGCGGGCGGAAGAGGAGCGCAGACAGTTGCGCCAGCTTCAGAAAATGGAGGCCATCGGCCACCTGACTTCCGGCATCGCCCATGATTTTAATAATCTTCTGGCTGTCATGCTGGGCAATCTGGATTTGTTGATGGAACATCTGCCCACTGACGATCCACTCCGCGCGCGTGTGCAGCCCTGTATCCACGCGGCGGAGCAGGGCGCCTCCCTCATCGATCAATTGCTCGGGTTTGCGCGTAAGCAGACCTTCAAGGTGGAGGTGCTGCAGCTTAACGACATGGTGTTTTATCTCTCAGCGCTGATGAAGCGTACGCTTGGCCCGAATATTGAGATTATAACAGATTTTTCTTCCGATTTATGGCCGATTGAGGCCGATTCGTTGCAATTGCAAAATGCGATTCTGAATTTGTCGGTCAATGCGCGCGATGCCATGCCAGAGGGCGGTTCGCTGGTGTTACGCACGCTAAATATTAAACAGGATTCGTTGCACGAACAACCGGTGAAAACCATAGTGCCCGGCGATTATGTGATGCTGTCGATTATCGATACCGGTCAGGGGATAGCGCAGGAACATATCGACAAGGTGTTCGAGCCGTTTTTTTCCACCAAAGGGCTTGGCAAAGGCACCGGTATGGGCTTGAGCATGGTTTATGGCTTTATCAAGCAAAGCCAGGGCTATATTCATCTCGACAGCGAAGTCGGCAAGGGCACAACGGTCCGGCTGTATTTTCCGCGCACCCATGGCGAGCTGGAAGCCGACAAGGTCTACAGGTCGCATGAGGAATATCGACGGCTGGAGATGAATCCTCGCCTTAAAACGGTGCTGGTAGTCGAGGACGAGGCAGAGGTGCGGCATATGACCACGCAAATGGTGGAACAGCTCGGCTATCAGGTGCTGTCCTGTGAATCGGGAGAACGGGCGCTGGATATGCTGCAGGCGCACACGGTGGATGCGCTGCTGTCGGATGTCATGCTGGCTGGCGGGCTGAATGGCCCCAAACTGGCGGAAAAAGCCCTCGCGTTATATCCGGACTTAAAAATCGTGTTGAATACCGGTTATGCCGATCAGGATGTGCTGGAAGAGGGCACACTGGCCCAGCATGTGCGGCTGCTGCGCAAACCGTTCCGCCAACATGATCTGTCGCATACACTGCGCGCCCTATTCGAGCAATAAAAACAGATGACGCCGCAGCGCCCGCTTTCGCCCACACGGGCTGCGCTGGGCGTAGCGTGAAGAGCGAGGCGTGGTGCCCTCGGCCGGACTCGAACCGGCACTCCCTTACGGGAAACGGATTTTAAGTCCGCAGCGTCTACCAAATTCCGCCACGAGGGCTCATATCCTGATATTTCCATGGTCAAAATCCCACAGTTGGGGATAAAAAGGGTTATAAGCGATAGCCGGCACCAATAGCAATTGCAAAAGCCGGCCCGAATCCGCATAAATGAGAAAAGCACAAAAAATAAGGAGCGATCCGATGTCTACGATCAAATATGTTCTGATTTATGCTATTTCTCTTGTCCTTCCTGCCACCGCCTTGGCCAACCAGTACCAGGACAATTGGCCCAATTGGTATGTCGGGCTGCACGGTCAGCTGGCTTATATCCCCGATGTTGATGTTGAGGGCGATGGCTTAAGCGGTGTTGAAGTCGGGTTTAAGGAAGGTTATGGCGTCGGCGGCTCCATCGGATACCGTCCCTATCGCTCGGGTTCCGCACTCGATAACGCGCGCTTCGAGTTGGAATATACCTACCGCTCGCAAGATTTTGATTCGCTCAACGGCTCGGTCGGTGGCGTGCCGGCCAGTATCAGCCTCAATGGCGACCTATCTGGCAGTTCGCTCATGGCCAACGCGTTTTATGACTTTCATAATAACAGCCAGCTGACGCCCTATGTTGGGGCGGGGCTTGGTGCCACATTCTGGGATTTCGACAGTGCGGCGGTTGGTGTGGATAATGATGATACCGTCTTTTCCTACCAGGGTATGCTGGGGTTGTATTATTCACCGCAAAGCATTCCCAACACCGATTGGGGCATTGGCTATCGCTACTTCGCCACATTAGATCCGGAATTCGATACCCAGGCTGGCGGTTCGCTGGAGCATGATTATGATTCCCATAATCTCGAGCTTAACGCCCGTTTCCGCTTCTAATCACATACGCTTCACACTACGGCATCAGGGTATATTCGTGTATCAATCAGTGTTGGTCATAACGGCCGTTTTAGTATATATGGCTCACGCAGCGAGTGCTTCGGCAAACACTCAGTCACCGTTTTATATCGGGGCACATGGCGAACTCAGTTTTATGCAGGATACGCAGCTTGACATCGGCGGCACCGATGTTGGCGATCTGGAGCATGATCTGGAATACGCCGTCGGGTTATCTGTGGGTTATTCGCCGCAGATGGAAGGTCGGCTCAGTCAGACGCGCCTGGAGCTGGAAATAATGTACCGTGAAAGCGATTTCGATGAGCTCGATGGCGGTACAATCGCTCCTGAGGGCGTCGGCGGCAGCATTGAATCATATGTTGGCATGGTCAACGGCTATTATGACTTTGATACGGGTTCCGAGTGGCTGCCGTATCTGGGCGCAGGGTTGGGTGTTGCACAACACAAATTTGACAGCCTCACCATTAATGTCGCCGATGAGGATACTGCGCTGGCCTATCAGGGCATGGCTGGCGTGGCTTATAAACTGTCGTCTGAGCGCCTAAAAAACGCATTGATTGGTGTGGGTTACCGTTATTTTGGCACCGCTGATCCTAATTTTTCCACCACCGCCGGCCAGTCGATGGAGTACAGCTATGACGGCCATAATCTGGAAGCCTTTATCCGTATTCCCTTCTAACCGTTCGGTTTTTCTGCAAAAGCTTGTCATAAAAGCTTCACAATTCGCCTCTCAATATCGTGATATAACAGTATGTAAGGCGAAAAGTGTGCGCATGATGGCGTGCGCCTGCCAACCGAGCTATATGACATGGCAGATGATGACGACATAACACGTGAAGAAGACCGGAATCCGTTTTCGGCGTTTTTACGATATGAGAAGGGTTCGCGCAGTCCGGAGGCTGAACGCGAGAACCGGGAATCCTACGGTGAATTTCTCTTCGGCTCAGGCTATGAGGATATTAGCGACGATATCGTCAAAAAGCCGAACTGGACCAGTTACACTGCTAACCGGATTCTGGTTCGCCTGTTCTCGCGCGGTATCATGGGGGCCACATTTTATGCGATGGGGCAGGCGGCGATCCGTAAGCAGTTACCGGGTTATCATCCAGAGCTGGCGCTGACCACGAAAGACCTCACCCATTATCCGCTGCGCTATGTCGCGCGTGCGTTTGATCGGATAGCCGCTCCGCCGATAAAAAGCTTTGTGCGCGCGATGCCGATCGCTAACCCGCATATCAATAAAAACCTGCTGGCCAACGATGTAGTGCGCTTTCGGCCAAAAAGTTTTTACGAAGGCTATCAGAAAACATTGACCAATCCGTCAGGTTCGGGTCGGAGTCTGGGCCATGAAATCGTTGCCATAACATTTGATTTCGCCATGGGCAGCACGGGGGATGCCTGGGGTCGTCAGATTGCGAACAGCCTCGATCCCAATATCACCAACAGCTGGTATAAAGACGGTTATTTCGACACCCGGCAATTCGCTAAGGCGGTAGGCAAACAGGCCTGGAAAATTCTGACCAAAAACCAGGGTGAGGACTGGGCCGCCGCATTACCTTATGTATATCAGATGCGCTGGCAACGTCAGGCGATCAACCGTTTTACGCCGGGCTTTAAATTTTTATCCGACCGGGTGCGCGCCGGCTGGCAGGTCAATAAAGAAGGGCAGATCATCGGTAGCTTCACTCCGTCCCTGGCGCTTGACTTTCAGCTGCGCTTTACGGGCTATAACTGGTATACACTAATGTATCGTGATATGTATGAAGAGGTGGCGGATACTATTGACGATTTCCGCAAAGAAGGAGCGTTACCGTCTCCACATATTCCGGGCGATCCGTTCCATGCCGTTCTCGATGCCGCCGCTTACAGTTTCCGCTACATTACCAAAAGCGCTATCAAAGCAACTATCTATATGACGCCGGCCGTCCCGTTTTTCTGGATGTTCCGGGTGCCTCAGGCGAAATATAAAGGGGTAGGATATCACTTGGCGCCTGATTATTCCGATCTCGCGCAGCGTCGTAACAGCGGCCTGGTGATGGGGCCGGACGGTGTTCATTATAATTATTTCGATCACCATGAGCAGGTGCGTAAAGGCGGCCAGGTTACGTTAAACGGACGTGTACTGCCTAACACCAGCTTCAATAAAGATTTCTATCCGCATGGCCCCAAGGCTAGCGCCGGCGTGCTGGATAAGATGCTCGACTGGAACGGTAAGCAATGTTATGAGGCCGGCCGCCGCACAATTAAGAACTTGCAACGGCTGGGACTGGCCACTTCGAAAGCGCAACAGGAATATGTTCATGACTGGGTCAATGCATCGATCAGCTATACCCCGTATATGATCGCCAAAGCCGAAACGGCGCTGCGCTGGGATAAACCGACCATGGATAAGGCGATCTATCGCCTGATTGACGGCGCCGCCGCTTTGAAGGCCGGTGAGGTTAAGGGTGCGCTGAGCGATATCCGGGAACAGGTTCTGGAGCCTGCCAGTCCCCGCAAGGTGGCAAGCGTGGTAAGAGAAGAGCAGCAAGAACGCGAACAGGAAAGAGCGGAAGCCAAAGCACTGAAAGCGCAAAAGGAAGAAATCCGTGAGTCTGCCCGGCAATTGCCCCAGACGCCGCGGCCGAAGGTGGCGGATGTGCAACTGCAGGATGGCAAACAGGCCGACAAAGACACGGAAACCCGCCACTATCCACCCATTGAATATTCCCAGACACCGATTAACTGGCAAGATCGCTCGTTGCGTGAGGAGTTCTCTAAAAACCTCGAAGTCCCCCCTGGCGCGTCGATTCACTAGGCAATAAGCGCCCATGAGCAATGGATTTGCCGGTAACGTCATCAAAATGTCATGCTGCGGTCATCAAACTGACATCATCACACAATAAAATAATCCTTAATTAAACAATCTTAATTAATGGAGGACGCCATGACTGATGGGCAATCAGAGCAAGGGCAATCGACTATAGATTATGAAAGTGAAATTGCAGGCAAATTGGGTGGTGTTGCGCGACACTCTTTTACAGATGACGCTGGTAATATGTTAGAGATATATAATGAAACCGAGTGGGCTGAACCATCGGTTAAAACCGGTTTAAAGTGGTTGGACGATAATCTTAGATACCCGGTAAGTAAATTGGGTTATGCCGTGGCAGATTGTACTAAAGGCAACACTGAAGAATCGATTCCTGAATATTCGATGCAAGAATTAAAGGAAGAGAAAAACATTGATAGAGATATAATGAAAACGCCGGATGGGAAAACTGCTATTTTTAATCCCGAAGAAAACCAGACAATAAAGGCTTTACTAGAAGCAGGGGAAAGGGCAACGACTGATCCTACTGCCCCCTTATATTCAAGAATTGATACGCAAGGGAAATTCAAAGTTGATGGCAGGCCGATCGAGGAATTGTGCGAGCTAACGCCTGGTACTGCAAGCGATGGAAGGCAGGTAGAAAAAAGCCCTGCGAAATAATAATCACCGCTGGCTCGGCGGGATATAATCATCCACCTCGTCGGCGGCGATTGCGCCACCGCTTTTGGCCCGCTCCACCTGCTGCATAAAGGATTCATACTCAATACGGTCGAGCTCTTCCTGCGACATCGTATCGCGGCGCACACCGTCTTCACCCGGCAGCCACATCAGACGTAGCGTTTTCGGGTTACGCACGAACACCCGTTCTTCGGTGACCATGCCCAGCGAGGGTGGGATATTATTTTTCGCCAGCCCGACATGGGTGTGAATGCCGTTGCGGAACATGCCCAGCACCACCCGCGCGCGGTCAATAAAGACCTGGCTGCCGCGCAATTCATCCAGCACTTCCGGGATCGATTGCGGCTTGGCTCCTTTTTTCAGGTGGTGCACGACGATGACCGCGCAGTTTTTCGTCATGGCAAGCTCTTCCAGCGCAAAGAAAAATTCACTGACGACCTGTGAGTCTTCTTCGTCTCCGGAGAGATATTTCCGCGCCGGGTCAACCACCATCACCGGAATATCGGGCATCTTGCGCAGGCGGGAGGTAACGAATTCGGCGAAGGTGGTATCGTCGCTGCCGAACTCGGCGCGGTGGAACTGCAGGCGCAGCGCCCGGCGTTCTGGGTCGAACAATTCACCCCGTGCGTTAATAATGGCCGGCCCGTCTTCCCCGGAGAAATATACGCAAATCCCTTTGGCAACGTTCACATTCACCGGCTGGCCCAGCCAAAAGGGTTTGGTATCCTCAGGCGTGTAATCTATCGCACAGTCCACGCACAGCTCGTGGGCCACCGAGCTTTTCCCGCACCCTCCGGAGGCGGCGATTACGGTAATCGCCCCGCGTGGAATCAGCCCCGGCACCAGGAATTCAAAGCTTTCATCCGAGCCTTGGCGCATGGGTCCGGTGGCGTCAAACAGCATGACATCACGGGCGCACAGATTGAAAAAACGGTTGTTGTGTTTGACATCATTCGGATCGCGCCCCCATTTCTTGTACAGCGAATGAATCCGGTCATAAGAATCCCAGCAATAGCGGGCGTCGAGAATCAGTTGCGGGTCCATCCACTTTTGCTTGACCAGTTTTGTCAGATCCTGCTGGTCTTCGGGTGGAACCAGCAAATCCACATGTGAGTGATTAAACAGGCCGTGTAGGGATAGGTATTTGACTCCGGAAAGCAGGTAATACGGGTAATAAAGCGGGGCATCCATGCCGACCAGATCGTAAAAGGCCTTGTTGGTTTCCAGCGAGCGGCCATCTTCCAGCGGCTCTATTTTTTTCTTCGAGAAAGCCAGGATTTTTAAGCCGGCGCGCTGGTTATCAACGCGCTGGAAGGGGGAATAGTACACGCCGAGCTCATCGATACGGTCAATTGCCTCATCATCCAGGCGATAAATACCAAGCGCAAAAGTCGTGCTCCACATAATGCCCGTACCCAGCGGGGTGGCCTCCTTACCGTCCTCACTGACCTCATGCACAATGGGATTAAGCAGTAAGGGAGTATTCGGCAATTCGCCGTCATTATAATATTCTTTGAGTTTGATGATGGCTTTATCGGTTTCATCCGGGCCAAACCAGAAGCAGACATTCTCGTGTTGCGTTCGCCAGGGGTCCTGACCTTTTAAGGTATAAAGCGCCATTTTACCCTTAAGGCCGACGGCCTGATGCCCGGCCCAGATAAGCGCCAGTTCCTTGGTAACGCTGTCGGTATCGATGCCGCCGCTGCCGGCGCTGTTGTTGGGTGCGTTCATGGCAATACTATATCACGTCCGGACCATCTGCGTTAGGATATGCTGCAAGCATAGGGCGACCCAGGTTAACATTTTGCTAAATTCGCAGCCTATTTCTCAGCGCACGCTCAGCGGATGCTGTCGAACAGCTTGTCGATTTCTTCCTGGCTGGGCGCTTCATTGGCGCGCTGAGGACCGCTCATTAATCCCTCGTCCGGGCGGCTCCGCCGGTTTTTATTCGCATCCGGGGCCTGATACTCGTCCGGTAATTTGCCGCCAAACAGCTGCACCAGCGTGACGACGCGCTCTTCCACCTGCTCAAGGGTTTTTACAACTTTCGTAATCCGCTGGCCGGTAATGTCTTGGAACGAACAGGCATCATAGATTTTCATGGTTTCATCCATAATCTTAGCGCTGGCGTCCGTATCATTCAGGCCGCTTGCCGAATCCTGGATTTTATCCGCTGCATCCATAATTGTATTGGTCGCCTGCTCAGTGGCTTTGACGACTTCTTCCAGCTCCTCACTGGCGGCATTGATATTTTCCGGCGCTCCTGTCTCTGGGGTGGGAACCATGGCGATGATTTCATTACGCGCGCTGACAATATACTCTGCCATCCGCTCGATTTCCTCACGCAAAAACTGGTCGGCTTGGGTTTCACTTTGCAGGCTGGAGGCCATGCCCTGAAGAATGGCGCCGACATCCTCAATGCGGATTTCCCCTTTGGTTTCGCGCAGTCCAATCAGGTTCTTAAGCAGGGAATTTCCGAGTTTTTGCTGTGTATCCAACACGATGCCTCCTGAGCATTGTTTTTTACATCGCCTCTCCGAACACGGCTTCAATTTTTTGTTTTAATGTGCCCGCATTAAAGGGTTTGACAATATAATTACTGACGCCCGCTTGTTTGGCCGCCACCACGTTCTCAGTTTTGCTTTCCGCGGTAATCATGATAAAAGGCAATTGCTTATGCGCGTCATCGGCGCGGATTTTTTGCAGCAGTTCGTAGCCGGACATAGGTTCCATATTCCAGTCGGAAATCACCAGACCATAGGCCTTTTCCTTAATTTTCTCATATGCCATGGTGCCGTCTGTGGCTTCATCGACATTCTCAAAACCAAGCTGTTTCAGTAGGTTCTTAATGATGCGCAGCATGGTTTTATAGTCGTCGACGATTAGAACCGGCATATTTTTGTTCAGAGCCATACGAACCTCATTCCCTGTGTTACGTGTTCCTTATATCTTGTTTTTCAGCGCAATGTCACTAAAGTACGATAAATGCTTTAATACATGGTTAAAAATTACGGCTAATCTTGTGGCGACGCATCAGGTGCGATCCTACAATGAATGGCCGGCCTATACAAGATATTGTATATTGGCACGCAATAAACCTTCTGGATGTTGATAAACCGGGCGCATCTCGTGCACCTGCCTGATTTTACGGAGCGGTTTGCTCGATGCTGATTTTTAGTGTGGAAGAGATGCAAGCGCTGGCGGTTCACCTGGCCGATATCGTGCGCCCCGGTGACTGTATCACGCTTTCAGGCGATTTAGGGTCGGGTAAAACCACGTTTATTCAGGCTTTTATTCATCATCTCAGCGATGCCATAATAGGGGTCACCAGCCCTACCTTTACCTTGTTGCAGACCTATGATGTCACACTAAGCGATGGCGTGCCGGTGACAATCTGGCACTATGATCTGTACCGGATGGAAGATATAACGGATATGCAGGAACTCGGCCTGGAAGATGCGCTGGATGGCGATATCGCGCTGATCGAATGGCCGGAAATCGTGCTGCATCAATTACCGCAAAACCGCATCAGCCTGACGATCGATTTCGGAGAGGGCGAGCATAACCGCGAAGTAACGTTTATGGCAGAACGCGAGGCGAAACAACGCCTGCAATCGGCCGGATTGAGTTCCTGAACGCTTTGTGAGATAATCCCGATTTAATAATTATTAAGAGGGCATATGGCGCGTTCCGACATCATCGATCAGTTTTTAACGGCACATGATCTGGCGCACGTGCAGCGTACACCCATCAAGGCGGATGCGTCCTTCCGCCGGTACGAGCGTATCCAGGACGGTGCGCGCTCATTGATTCTGATGGATGCTCCGCCGCCCGATGAGCACATTCAGCCCTTTGTCAAAATTACCGGCTTATTGCGTGAATTCGGCCTTTCAGCGCCGGAGATTTATGCCGAGGACGAGGCCAATGGCTTGCTGCTGCTGGAGGATTTCGGAGAGATGCTCTATACCCAATATCTGCAGGCCCAGCCAGATGATGAGGCCCGGCTCTATCTGGCGGCTACTGACGTATTGCTGACACTGAAACAGCAAAGCACACCGCAAATTGCGGAAAAAATCAGCCCGTATGGTACGGCGACACTGCTCAAAGAGATAGCAATATTCAGCGACTGGTTTTTACCGCAGATCATGGAGGCGGAGCGCCTGGAACAGGCGGCGCCGGAGTTTCTTCAGCTATGGCAAAACCTGCTGGGTTCGGCCGGTTTAAATCAAAATGTGCTGGTATTGCGCGACTTTCATGCCGACAATTTGATGTGGCTGGATGATCGCCGGGACAAAGCACGTGTTGGGTTGCTGGATTATCAGGATGCTCTGTGGGGGGACGGGGCATATGATATGATGTCTGTCCTGCAGGATGCAAGGCGAGATGTGGCTCCGGAAACCGTTGCCATGTGTATGGAGCATTACGTGCGGCACACCGGCGAGGACTGGAAGGAATTCAGGCGCCGCTACGCCATCCTCGGAGCCCAGCGCAACCTTAAGATTATTGGCATTTTTATCCGTCTGTGCGTGCGCGATGGTAAGGCGGACTATCTGCATTACCTGCCGCGTGTCTGGCGCCTGCTGAGTAAGAATCTAAACCATGATGCGCTGGAGCCGGTTAAACTCTGGCTGGACGCGCATGTGCCGCCGGCGGCGCGCGAAACCACCAATTTCAGTCCCCAGGCCGTGGCATGACAGCTGCGCGGGCGATGATACTGGCCGCCGGTCGCGGTAAACGCTTACGCCCGCTGACCGATCAGATTCCCAAACCGTTAGTACCGGTTGCCGGGCGCACCTTGCTGGATCGCGCGCTGGACCAGCTGCAACGCCACGGATTGGCGGAGGTGGTGGTCAATGTCTGTTATAAGGCCGAGTTGATTATGGCGCATGTCAGTAACCGCCGGCAACCTGCCGTGCATGTGATACGCGAAGAGCGGGCGTTGGAAACCGGAGGCGGCATCACCAATGCCCTGCCCCTGTTGGGCGAGGACGCTTTTTTTGTCTTGAACAGCGACACGATCTGCCTTGATTCGACCGACCAGCCCCCGGCGCTGGCGCGCCTGCAAGCCACCTGGCAGCCTGAAAGCATGGATGGGCTGTTACTGTTGCATCCGGTTGACCGGGCGGTGGGATATGACGGGCAGGGGGATTTTGTCATTGAGCAGGGCAGGATGCGTCGGCGCCGAGCGGGCGAGCTGGCGCCTTATGTGTTCACGGGTATCCAGCTGCTGCATCCCCGCCTGTTTGCCGCATGTCCCGACGGGCCGTTTTCGATGAACGTCTTATATGATCGGTTGCTGGCGGAGGAAGGTTATTTTAACCGTCTGGGATATCTGATTCATGCAGGCGACTGGTTGCATGTCGGCGACCCGCAAGGGCTGGCGCAGGCCGAGGCGATATTAAATACGGGCGAAGAGGAAGCTTAAGGCCCACCGCCGCTGCCGCCTGACCTGCCGCTGCCGCCTGAACTTCCGCTTCCGCCAGCAGATTTTTTGCGGATACAGGGCATGACCTTGGGTGCCTGGCTGGCTTTCATGTAGCGGGTGGGGACGCCCGTACCGCCGGACTTGATCCATGGAAAATTCTGCGGTCTTGGGTCAAACTGATCATTGAGTATTTCCTCTTCCGGCGGCTCGGGTGTTGGGCAATACATATCATAATCCGTGTACGCGGCGTATTGAATGGCGCCGTCCGCTAAGGCGGGTAATAATATGCCGTCCGAGAGCGCCAGATCACCGAATGTGGTGCCTTCAATAATCCGGTTGGAGCCAAAGCGCACATAGGCCATCGGCGAAATCACGCGCATAGTTCGCCCCCGGCTGTCCTGCACTGTGCCGCCATCCAGCAATTGCATATCACCGCTACGGTTCAGGCGGATACGTCCCGGCGGATTCAGATGCAGGCTGTAATTGTCGTTAATTTCAAAACGCGCGCCGTTTAAAAAACTATGGCTGCGCGTACCGGCTGCGGTGCTTAAATAAATGCGATTGCCGCCGCCGATCAACGCTTTCGCCCCGCTAAACTCCAGTCCGGTCGGCCCGGCGGTGAATGAGCCGCCATTGGGGCGCACGGTATGCGTCACCTGGCTGCCGCCGCCACTGACCCGGCCCACCGAAAACGACTCGCCGACGCCGGCATATACGTTGGTATGTTGCAGGTTATAATAATGCTGCCGACGCTGGCAGTTTTCCACATCCTGGGTGCCAGGAGCGATCGAAAAAATCATACAGGCGGGTGCGGAGTCATTACGAAAACGCATATCGCCGAAATCCACCGGCAAAGAAGATAACAGCTTGTCTTTGGTAATACATTCCGGCGGGGTGTTTTGGCAGGGAAACGCGCCCGGGTTTGGCTCCGGCGCTTCATAAATGAAGTTATCGATGGTTAAGGTTTTTTGATTGGGAAGCGGCGGGCTGGCCCGCTCCAAGACGATAAACTCCCCTTGCGCCATCGGGATATCAACACCAACGGCGGCCTTGCTATTACCGTTTGAGGCCGCGATGAACTCATGCACCGGCGGCACCGGAATCATGGCGAGGTTATTCCCCTGCACTTCACAATAAAACTCGGGGAACGGATTCGCCTTGCGGAATTGCATATTATCGCCGACGATCTGATAGGCGTATAATGTGCTGTCGTCTTCATTCACCACCAGGCCGACATTGGCGCCTTCGGTCAGTGTCACCCAGTTTCCCGCCACTTCTACCGATACGCCGCACTGATCGCTGTAACTGCCCGGCGTAATAGCATCGCGCTGGCCCTTCATTATACAGCCATCGTCGGTGATATGCGGTGTCGGGCAATTCACATTTTGCGCATGAGATGATGCAATGGCCAGCGATAAACTAAAAAGCACAGCCCACGCGAATACCGGTACAGTCATGATACCAACCCCCTAACACACATTATTATATCATAAATTTCTGGCGTTAACTGATTAAATTTTAAAAATATTTGTTGTTTATGGCACAGCGCCACCACCACCGGAACCGGCCCCTCCCGGGGCGCCTGGTAAAACAACGCCGCCGGCGCCGGCGGCGCCCGAACTGCAAGCACCCGTTGCCACTTGCGTCACGCAATTATTCACCAGCGTGGAAGTAATGGCGGTACCGCCCGTTGAGGCGGACATGCAGCCGAGCATCGCACCGGAACAACTGGGAAAATAGGTCGGATTCAGCGGTACGATCGAGCCGGCAGCGGCATTAAGGGAATTGGAGCAAGGGGCCAGCGCACTCGACTGTGCGGCAACGCAGGCAGGGCTGGGTGCTGAGCCGCCGCCGCCACCACCGCCGCCGCCACCACCCCCGCCGCCGGGGAGGCCGGGCAGTCCGCCGGGAAACCCCCCTCCTCCTCCGCCGCCGCCGCTGCCAGGCGGGCTTTGCGCAGGGACGGTGCCGGGTTGGCGGATACCGCCTTTGACGATACTGCCCATACCGCCGCTGTTATAACAGCCCTTGGCTTCGTCTTCGCCGTTAATGCCGCAAATGGTCAAAGCGCGCGGCGGTTGTTTGCCCTCGCGCGTCCATTGTTTGAATTTTGCAAAGTCAATCGGGGCAAATTTACAGTTTTTCAGGTCGCTGTAACTAGGATTCTGCGGACACTGGGCGGCCATAGCCTGATCGGTCGACCATAACAGGCCGGCTGCTGCCAATAATGCTATGAAGCCCCGCTGTTTCATTCGTTTCGCGCCACCTCCGTGTTGTCGTTTGGTTCAGCCGAAGCCTGAATGCCCAGATCCTCATCTTTATGCGGACAGAAAAACGAGAGTTGCTTGGGAACCTTGATGGTTCCCGCCGGATTACCGTTCACAAAATCAAACCGCTTAACGCCCGCTTTTTCCATGGCCTGTTTCTCGTCTGGAGGAATTTCCTTCAGCCGGAAGGTCAGCTTGCTCACCATACCGTTTTTATCGGTTGTGCCGCACATATCCGCATTACGGCCATAGTTGGTCACATCCACATCAAGATAGGGACCGTGATCATCTTCCCCGGCATTACGCACGACCGCCACGTTACCGAATCCGCCTGGCTGCTTGAGCGCAGATTTGCCTTCTTCCATATAGATGAAGCACCCGGCGGCATTGCGCCGCATATCCGCAACCTTTTCCAGGCCGCTTTCCATCGGATAGTCAAACCCGAATTGATTGGCCGATTTCGGGTCGTTGGGCCAGCCGGCACAGGCCAGCGGCCAGACGGCTGAGCGTAACATCGCCTGCTCGCCGCTGCCGCCGCCGCCGGAATCAGCCGCGCCGCTGGAAAATTCGGTATCCTCCAGCAACACATTAACCACACCGCCGCCCGCATTGGCTGCAAACGACATGGGCCCGCGTGCACTGGCCGTGCGATAAAAATTCGGCAGGCAGGCATGACAATCATGGCGCTTGGTATTGCTTTGCGCCAGATTGACTTCGGTCATCACGTTTATGGCGTTGTTGCCTTCGCCGAGCGAGCCGCCGGTGGCCTCGCCGGGCCCGCCCAGGCAGCACATCTGGCTGTCACTGTGCTGGCCGCCGCCGCCAGCGCCAGCCACACCTGCCAGCACGTCTTTGACAAACCCAAGCTCACGGTCATTGAAGCCGAAATCGATCATGCGGTCCATAATCGGGTTGGGCTGATGCATCGCCTGTACGCCATATCCCCAGTCATGCTTATTGCCATACGAGTTTAAACAGCTGGTATCAACCACGGCCAGCGCGCCTTCATACGAATCGAGGTTGACCCGGCCGTTTCCCTGGCCGCCTAGTTCATCCGCAGTCGTCGATAGTTCGGGATGCGGGAAGTCCGGCCCGTGATAATTCCAGAACGCATAGCCTTCCCCCATCGGCTGTTTTTTTTGGTCTAAATGCCGCGCATCCGCCAGGCAGGTTTTATTGGTCGAGCGCATCGGCTTGGCCGCATGCTGAGCCACGGTATGGATGTGGAACGGCTGCATGTTATAAGCGGTAAAGACCGCCTGCACGCCTTCATCTAACAACATGCCAGTCACTTTGCCACTGTTAAAATATCTGCCGCCATCCGGGCCCATCGGTTTGTTGGAGCCGGGGCATCCGATATTCGGGCGGCGCGCCGGATCATTGTTGCTGGCGTTCCAGACTAATGCGGACGGGTAATTCGAGTTATCGTCGATAGCGACGCCCCAGCATTTGGAGCTCCAGCAATTGACTGGACACGGGCAGTCTTTATTGGCGCATTCATGTCCCGGCGTACAGCGTTGCTTGCCTTCATCGCGGTCATGGTCGCACCAGCGGCAATAGGCGATGCGCATGGCCAGTTGCGTGTTAACAAAGTCATAGCGCGACTGTTTGAGACGCACGCGGATATTCTTATCTAGCTGGCCGGCAAGGCGCACGGCGCTCAGCGGCGGCGAGGTCGGGCCCCACGTGCTGTGATTCCTGTTATATGAAGCATTCATTCGAGAGATTGTGCACTTGCTGCGGTTATAGTTGGCGCATTCAGAATATTCGGGACGTATGGGATAAATATCCTGCTCATGAAAATTGGCAAAAAACCCATTACCGCTGAACATCTGGGTGCTGTTACTGGAAGGGCTGTGCAGCTTGTCCATCTTGACCGGTTCGGCCAGGGCGCTTTTCATCTGCTGCATGGAGCCAAAGCTGCCGATATTTTGCAACAGACCCTGCAGAGCGTTAAGCAGTTGATTATTGCCGCCGCCGCCGCCGCCGCTACTGCTGCAGTTCTGATTAATGAGCTGGTTAAAGCACTGCTGCAATACGCTCGGGGTGACTCCACCGCTAGCCTGTGAGGCGCACGTGAGCACCTGTGGCGGGCAGCCGGCCGTGCTGGCGGCGACGCCGCCTTGCGGCGGCAACATAAGGTTATTCAGGCACTGGTCGAAATTTCCGAACATACCGGGGGTGCAGTTGTTACCGCCACCGCCACCACCACCACCACCGGCACCACCACCACCACCGCCGAACTGCTGGAATATGCCCTGGATGACGCTGTTAAAATTTGCCTTGCCGGTACCACCGCCGCCGTTTAGAAAACTGGTCAGTCCGTTAGCGCCGGGACCGTAGGCGGTCAGGTAGTCCAGTCCGTCTTCGCTTTTCAGCACTTCACCGGCGGTACGGCTCAGGGTTTTGTCAGTATTGCTGTAATATTTCGACATGGCATTCAGTCGCTTGAAAATGCCCTGCATCTGGCTGCCGCCGGGGATGGCGGCGGCCACACTTTCACTGATCAGGCGGTTACCGAAGGCCTTTTCCGCCGCCACTTCATCGACCGTTTTACCGCGCAGTTGGTCGGCCAGTTTCATTTCATAGCCGGGCGGGTAGGCATTTGGGTCATAGGTGGCGTAAGCAGGCGTGTTTAAATAAGCGGCATCGAACTGAATGGGCCGGATGGCATCAAATTCATCGCATTTCTGGCCGGGCCGCTGACAATCACGCCCGCTTTTAAACGTGGCAAGCGTGCGCTGGCCACTGGGGCGGGCATTGTCGTTTTCCGGATAGGGCGTATCGGGCTTTTCCCCGGCTGCGCCTGTGGTTCCTCCGGTATACTTTGGCATCCCCGCTTGGCGATTTTTGATGACTTTTGCCATGCGCTGCCCTTCACTCTCATGATGTTCTGCCATGGGATAATTGGCGGGCGAGGTGGGGTCTTCATGATAGCTACCCTTAGGGCTCGGCGTCGGTTTGAGCTGGGTCTGCTGGACGCAGATTTTATCTTCACTGGCGAAGGTTTTGCAGGTATACCCAGTTGTTTGCCCCGCCATCGGTGCGGCGGAAGCCACATCCAGCGCTGCGCCTTCGCGTGCTTCCACCCAGTATTTCTGGGGGTCCTTTTTCTTTTCCAAAACCTTTTCAAACCCGCGGCAGCGCCAGGGGTCGCCGCTTTGCGAGGGCTGGCAACCGGCGGAATTTTCCAGGTCAGACACCATGATCTGCCGGCAATAGGCCGCCGAATCGGTTTCATCGAGCACCGCCTTGTTAATGCCGGCGGTGATCGGCTCGTCACCGCGCAGGCATTCTACCGGGACTTTTTTATTCTTTGGATGCGGGACCGGCGCCCAGACGGTATCGGCGTCATAGGTTTGCCCGTCGATCACGCTTTTGCATTTGGTGCCATAAGGCAGCATTTTGCCTTCGATATTACAGCCATAAATCATTTTGCAAACGGCAGGATCCGCTTGCTGCTTCTGACCTTTTGAGTCAATATAGGTACAATTCGAATCCGAGCCGCTCTGTTCAGTTTCAATATAGACCTGGCTTGGGTTTTGCGCCTGAGCGGGAGCAATAAAAAAAAGCGAAAAACAAGCGGATATGGCCAACAAAGATAAAGCCGGCAAGAAAGCACGCATAGCCTTAAGACCCCTAAATCACAATGATATGTTTTATATTCGCATCAGCATAAAGCCGAATTTTAACTGAACAACCAGTTTAGCATATTTTTGTTTCAATTTGATGACAGTTGTGGAAATTTTTTAAAAATTAAAAGTAACGCGCGCTATGAATGCTAAATCGCACCAGGCTGATCCGACCGAAGAACAAGATGAAGTGGCTGCGAAAATTGCTGACGGCTCCTATTTTGATGAAGCCCGTAAATGGTATGACATATTGTATATCGGCCCCATTTCGGAGCGGATTTTCTTTATTATCATTACCTTTATTGCGGTGTTGATTACGATTTTCGCTACCATGTCGGTAATCAACCTGCTGCCGATCAAGCCACGTATTCCGTTTGTCTACCGGGCGAAGGATTTTATCGGAGAAATCCCGCATATGATTCGTTTGAAGGCCGCCAATGAAGAGTCCAATCCGGCATTAATCAAATATTATCTCAAAACCTATGTCCGGATGCGCGAGTCCTACAATGAAGACCGTTTTCTTATGCAATGGGCGTTTATGCAGCATTATAACGATGCCAAAACCTTTCAGGAATATGATCGCCTGACCAACCCTAACAATCCGCGCAGCCCCATCCGTCAGTATGGCAAATATGCCGATGTCGAGGTGGCGATTCAGTCTGTGACCTATGACAAAAGCGTCACGCCCTATCGCGGAACGGTCAACTTTTCCACAGAAGTGATCGGAAACAACCAAAAAAACAAAACAAACTGGACGGCAACGATCAGCTTTGAGTATACAGATTTGAAGGAAACGTCTTACTACAGTGAAAAATACGGGGACTACGTGCTGGAATATGAAGAGCCCACTTTCCGCGTCGTATCCTATGACGTTCGTGAACGCCTGGTGTTTGAAAGGGAGTAGGTGAATGATAAGGGGCGCCCTGATACCATGTCTGCTGCTGTCACTGTGCGTTCTTTCGGCGGGGCAGGTACACGCGCTGCAGGAACCGCGCGCGCTGCCGACGGATTTCCGCCTGCAGAAAGTGCGTTACAGTTCCAACGAAGTGTTTAAGTTCACCGGGCATTATGGCTATCAGTCCAGTATTGAGTTTCATCCCGATGAAACCATTGAGACGGTTTCCGTCGGCGATTCCATCGCCTGGCTGGTGAACCCATTGCAAAACCGGTTGTTTATCAAACCGGTGGAGCAGGACGCCCTGACCAATATGACGGTGATTACCGATAAGCGGACGTACCATTTTGAGCTGCATGCTCGCGAAACGGAGGATATCCGCGACGGCAATATGCTGTTTGTTATGCGTTTTTCCTATCCTGAAGAAGATATGGCGGCCATCAATTATGGTGGGGGTGACGATATTCCCGATTTTGAGAGTAACCCCGATAAACATAATTTCAATTATTCCATTCAGGGGTCGGATACCATTGCGCCCATTCGCATCTTTGATGACGGCGAATTTACCTACTTTGAATTCCGCGACAAAAATGCTGATATTCCGGCCTTCTTTTATGTCGATGCCGCCGGTAACGAAGAGCTGGTCAATTTCCGCACGCGCGGTAACTACATCGTGGTGGAGCGGGTAGCGCCAATGTTCACCCTGCGGCGCGGGGCGTATATTCTGTGTGTTTACAATGAGGCCATGACACATGAAGCATTACCGCCGGCGCCGGGCTTTTGGGATAAGGTAAGCAGCGGCGACGCGTTCCGGATGTAGCGGCTATTCTTTTTCACCTTCCTCTTCTTCCGGCGGTTCGGGGATATTACCATAATCGAACTCATGCGTATCACGGCTCAAATGCTGCGTGCCCAGCTTGATCTGCCCGCTATTGAGCAGATCGCCCATCGCCTGTTTAATCTCGCGCAGGCTTACCTGGTTCAGCTGTGACTCGATCACCTGGCCCTGTTTGCGGTTGTGCCTTATATGATGAACCGCATGATGAACCAGACTGCGAATCAGCTTATGATCCTTCACGCTGTGGCCCAGACCCAGTCCCTGTTCGCGGCATATGGAAGCGAGGCGATTGGTAATATCCTCGATTTCCCGTTCATCGATGATGTTATCCGCCAAATACGCTTCCAGCACCTCGTCAGGAATGCGGTTAATGGCGTGCCAGAGTTTCCTAGTCGACGGATCGTTCAGCTTAACAGCAGCTTTGGCCATAACAATACTCCCTTTTCATTGGCTTCAGACTTGCTATAGTTGTATTTTCCGAATATGCCAGTGAATTATTAACAAACACTAAAGCCAACTCAAAGGATAAGGAGATGAACAGTCAATTTGCCAAACGGGTATCGGTCGAACAGGTCGAGGAAGGGAGCGAACTCGCGCCCAAATTCGATGCCGAGGGGCTGATCCCGTGTATTACGACGGCAGCGGGCACCGGTGAAGTGCTGATGCTCGGCTATATGAATCAGGAAGCGCTTAGCATGACCATCGAAACCGGCGAAGCGCATTATTACAGCCGTAGCCGTAAGGTGCTATGGCACAAGGGCGCAACCAGCGGTTTGGTGCAAAAGGTGGTAGAAATGCGCATCGATGACGATCAGGATGCCGTCTGGCTGATGGTGGATATTCCGGGTGATGCCAGCTGCCATGTCGGCTATCGCAGCTGTTTTTACCGCGCTGTACCCACCGGTCAGACCCTGAGCCCGGAACTGAAGCTGGAATACCGCGAATCGGATAAACGCTTTGATCCGAAAGCGGTATACGGCGACGCGCCCAACCCAACCATTGTCTAGCCATGCCGCATAACACATTTGGCATCCTGTTTTCCTTTACCAGCTGGGGCGAAAGCCACGGTACGGCCATTGGCTGCGTAGTGGATGGCTGCCCGGCCGGTATCCCGCTGAGCGAGGCCGATATTCAGCCGTGGCTGGATAAGCGGCGTCCGGCGCAGTCGCGCTATACCACCCAACGCAAAGAAACCGACGAGGTGCGTATCCTCTCCGGCGTGTTCGAAGGCCAGTCAACGGGGCACCCGATCAGCCTGATCATCGAAAACACCGACCAGAAGTCGAAAGATTACGGCGAGATCAAAGACACTTTCCGGCCCGGTCATGCAGACTATACCTATCAGGTCAAATACGGCATCCGCGATTATCGTGGCGGCGGGCGTTCCTCCGCTCGCGAAACCGCAATGCGGGTCGCCGCCGGCGCCATCGCCCGCAAGATATTAGGCGAGGGGCTGCGCATTCGCGGCGCACTGGTGCAGCTTGGTGATCAACTCATCAACCGGGACCGGTGGGACTGGGATGCGCTTAACCAGAACCCGTTTTTCTGCCCGGATGCACAGGCGGCCAGTGAATGGGGGGCATATATTGACAGTGTACGCAAGGCCGGCTCTTCCGTGGGGGCGGTGATAGAGGTCATTGCCGAGGGCGTGCCGCCCGGGCTGGGGGAGCCGGTCTATGGCAAGCTTGATGCCGAACTGGCCCGCGCGTTGATGAGTATAAACGCCGTTAAGGGGGTGGAAATCGGCGACGGATTTGGCGCCGCCGCCATTCCGGGTGAAGCAAATAGCGATGCCATGGAAATGCGCGATGGCCGGGTGCATTTTCATTCCAACCATGCCGGCGGCGTTATGGGCGGGATCACCACCGGCCAGCCACTGGTGGCGCGCTTTGCAGTCAAGCCGACAAGCTCGATTCTCACGCCTGTACAAACGATCGATTGCGACGGCAATAATACAACCATTAAGACCAAGGGCCGGCATGATCCCTGCGTGGGTATTCGCGCCGTGCCGGTGGGCGAGGCGATGATGGCCTGCGTGCTGGCTGACGCATTCTTACAACATCGCGCGCGTCAGGCATGATTGTTCGCAGTTCAGAATCAATCTGAGTCCGCTATTGCCACTTGCCGCACGGTTGAAATCTGATTAAGTTCTAGATCTATCAATCAGGGAGTGGCTATGAAATTGTTGGTTCTATTCGGCTCTTACCGGCGCAACAGTAACGGCGCGCGTATTATCCCGTTTTTGCAGCAGGAGGCAGCCCGGCACGGCTTTCAGGTGGAAGTGGCCAATGCCAAAGCGGTGGATTTACCGATGCTGGATCGCATGTATAAAGAATACCCAGCCGGTGAGGCGCCCGACAATATGGAGCGGCTCGCCCGGCAGATCAAAGCCGCCGATGCGTTCATTGTGTTAGCCGGAGAATATAATCACTCCATCCAGCCGGGACTGAAAAACATGCTAGACCACTATTTGGAAGAGTGGGGATGGCGGCCGGTGGGTATCGCTAGCTATTCCGCCGGTCGCTTTTCCGGGATGCGTGTGGCCATGCATTTGCGTGTGCTATTGGCGGAACTGGGCATGGTCTGCATTCCCAGCATTTTAGGCATCGGGCCCGTTCAGACTGCGCTGGATGAGCAGGGTGCGCCGGTGGGTGAAGGGGCGGCCGGGCTGAGCAAGGCGACGGATCGCTTTTTGAAAGAATTGAAATGGTACGCCGGGGCGCTGGCCGATAAGCGCCGGGCTGAGGCGACACCGTATGGTTTATTTGCTGCTTAACATCAAGGGAGGTTTGTGATGAAAACAGTTTTAGTCAGTTTGTTGTCTGCTGCTTTGGTGGCGTTTACGGCGCGCGCCGAAGTGGAAATTGAAGCGCCCGCCGGTACTTATAAGCTGGATCCAACCCATGCCAGCCTGATCTGGAAAGTGAATCATCTGGGGTTGTCGGATTATACGGCGCGGTTTACCGCATTTGATGCGACGCTTGCTTTCGATCCGGGCAATATCACGGACAGCCGGCTTGATGTGACGGTTGACCCGATGTCAGTTGAAACCGACTATCCCAAACCGAAAGAAAAAGATTTTGATAAGAAACTGCAAACCAGCGAGAATTTCTTTAATGCCGGTCAATATCCGCAGATCATGTTCACTTCGACGAAAATCGAGAAAACGGGCGAGCGTTCCGGCAAAGTGCATGGTGAACTCACCATGCTGGGTGAGACTCAGCCGGTGACACTGGATGTCACGTTCAACGGCTCGATGGCAGAACATCCGTATGCCGATGTCGCCGCGCTCGGGTTTTCAGCGGAGGGCACGCTCAGGCGGTCGCAATGGGGGATGGATTACCTGGTGCCTAATGTAGGAGATGAAGTCAAGCTCTTGATTGAAGCTGAATTTCTGCGTCAAGAGTAGCCGATTATGAGCACTCGCTACACGCGAATCGCCATATTGCTGCATTGGGTAATTGCGCTGGCGATCATTCTGCAACTGGCCTCCGGTTTGTGGATGGAAGACGCCATCAAGGATAAACAAACTCAGGCGCTGGCCTATAAGATATATCAATGGCATAAATCGCTTGGCCTGACGGTTTTGCTGCTCAGCGTGGTCCGGCTGGGTTGGCGCTTAACCCATGCGGCCCCGGCCTTGCCCTCGCATATGCCGCGTTGGGAGCGTGTGGCCGCTCACACGTCGCATGTCACCTTTTATGTGTTTATGATTACCATACCGCTGCTGGGCTGGGCGATGGTCTCCTCAAGCCCGCTCGGCCTGCCGACGGTGGTATTCGGCCTGTTCGAGTGGCCGCATATTCCCTGGCTGGCCGAAGCGCAGCACAAACAGCTTTATGAAGGCTGGTTTAAAGCGGGCCATGAATATATGGCACTGGCGACGCTGGGTTTATTGTGCATCCATATCGGCGCGGCGCTGAAACATCATTTTATTGACCGCGATGCCGTGCTTGCGCGAATGGTGCCGTTCATCACGCCACGGAGGCCGTCATGAAATACTTGCTGACTTTCTGGTTGATGGCGATGCTGCTGCCGGTAGCGGCTATGGCAGCGCAGTGGCAAATCAAGCCGGAGCAAAGCCATATCCGTTTTAGCGGCACCCATGCCGGTAGTGAGTTTACCGGCCGGTTCAGCCAATTCAGCGGTGATATCCGGTTTAACCCGCACCAGCTGGATGAATCGCGGGTTATGATCACGGTCGATCTGACCTCAGCCGTCACCGGTGATACCACCTACGATAAAACCCTGCCGCAATCGGACTGGCTGAACAGTAAAAACAATCCCAGGGCGACCTATCTGGCGGAAACTTTTGTGCCGCTGGAAAAAGGTGATGATCGCTATCGTGTGGAGGGAATGTTATCCATGCGCGGCCACTCGGTGCCGGTAACGCTTGATGCCAGCATCGCCATAGAAGGCGAGCGCGCCGAGGTGAATGCCGCCACCATGCTGAACCGTATGGATTTTCATATCGGGAAAGCGTCCGATCCCACCGGCGAATGGGTCTCGCTGAAAATTCCGTTAGAGATTAAGCTGATAGCGAAAAAACAATAACACTCTTGTGATTACAGCTCTTTATCCAGCTGTTCCTTATCGAAGATGCCTTCGTGCCATTCTTCGGTCAGGCGGTTGCAGCGTTCTTCCATATCGCCGGGCTTGCCGACTCCTTTAATCCGCCGCCAGCGGTTGGAAATCAGGTTTTCCAGCTCATTAAATATGCGGCTGCGCGCTTCATGAAAAATCTCATCGGTTTCCGGTTTAGGTACCCGGAACAGCGTGGTCAAATCGCCGATACTGCGGCCTATTTTATGTTTGTGTTTTTCTAGGGTTGCTTTCTGCTCTCCCTTGGGAATGGGATCTTGTTCCGAGGCATAATAATACGTGTAATATTGCATGGCGCAGGCATGAAATGCGAGCTCACGGGTGATTTTGTCTAAATATTTCTGGCTACGCACACGCGCCAGATTCATCACATCTTCGTTGATGGCGGTTTCGATCAGGTCGATGACTTCCTCATTACCGCTTTGTCGGGCGAAATCTACGACTTTCACCCCATACGGGTCGGTGACGCGGTAGTTGGCGCCCTGTTCCAGCAGGTATTTGACAACTTCCGGTTGCCCGCTTTGCACGGCAAACATCAGCGGATAATTCATCCGCCCGCCGTGATAATTCACGTCCGCTCCTAACTCGACAAGCGCTTTGACCACATCCAGCGCCGCTTCATCCGTGCGTGAGGCGGCAATCGCCAGCAACGGCCAGCCCATATTATCCACTGCATTGGGGTTGCCCAGGCGCTCCACCAGCATTTTGACGTCTTCAGGCTTACCAAGCGAGACCCGATAGACCACTTCATCTTTGAGGGTTTTGTGCATTGGCTTGGAGGGCTGGCCGCCATGCGCTGGCATAGTCATTAACAACGCGGCGCATAGTGCCATGCAGATGCGTAAAGGCATGATAACAGGAAATCTTTCTGTTTTATTAATTCCCATTGTAGCAGCAACTTGCATTTTTGTTAAGCCGTCCCATATCTGGGTTGTATAAAACAACCCGCAATCAGGAGCATAGTGTATGGCAACCGCGACTAAATCCAAACCGGAAGATCAACCGGCCGCCGAATCCGTTCAGTTTTCAGCTGAAATCGCCAAAGTGTTGCAGTTGATGATCCATTCCTTATACACCAATAAGGACATTTTCCTTCGCGAATTAATCTCCAACGCCTCCGATGCCTGCGACAAGCTGCGTTACGAAGCACTGCAGGATGACAGCCTGTACGGCGACGATAAGGAGCTTAAAATCACGCTGTCGATCGATAGCGAGGCCAATACCATCACTGTGACCGATAACGGCATCGGCATGAACCGCGATAACCTCATCACCGATTTGGGTACCATCGCCAAATCCGGCACGCAGGAATTCGTCTCGCAAATGACCGGCGACAATCAGAAGGATATGAGCCTGATCGGACAGTTCGGCGTCGGGTTTTATTCCAGCTTTATGGTGGCGGAAAAAGTAGAAGTCTTAAGCCGCAAAGCCGGCGAGGAGCAGGCCTGGCACTGGCTATCAGATGGCAGCGGCAGCTTTACGGTGGAACCGGCTGCAGACCGCCCGCGCGGCACCAGCATCATCTTGCACATTAAAGAAGACGAGCGCGCCACCTATCTCGACCGCTTCAAGCTGCGCCATATCGCGCAGACCTACTCCGACCATATTTCCTTTCCCATCGCGCTGATACAGGAAGACGGCACGGAAGAAATCGTCAATACCGGCTCGGCCCTGTGGGCACGCTCGAAATCCGAGATCACGCCCGAGCAATATAAGGAGTTTTATCACCATGTCAGCCATATGCCTGATGAGCCCTGGCTGACGCTACATAACAAGGCGGAAGGGGTGATTGAATATACCAGCCTGCTGTTCATCCCGTCGATGAAGCCGTTTGATCTGTATCATCCCGAACGCCGCCGGCGTGTGAAATTATACGTTAAACGCGTATTCATCACCGATGAGGGTATCGAACTGATCCCGCAATATCTGCGTTTTCTGCGCGGGATTATCGATTCGGAAGACCTGCCGCTGAATATCAGCCGAGAAACCCTGCAGGCCAATCCGGTCGTGCGCAAAATCCGTGACGGGATCGTCAACAAGGTGCTCAACGAGCTGATCAAAAAAGCGAAGAAGGAGCCGGTCGACTATATCGGCTTTTGGAACAATTTCGGCCCGGTCATCAAGGAAGGGCTGTGCGAAAGCGATGTACCCAAAGACAAGATTTTAGAAACCTGCCGTTTCTGGAGCACCCACAGCGACAGCCAAATGGTCAGTCTGGAAGACTATATCGCCCGCATGAAGGAGGGGCAGGAAGCGATTTATGTGATCACCGGCGATGACGTGGCGTCTTTGCGGCGCAGCCCGCAGCTGGAGGGTTTCCGTAAATACGGTGTGGAGGTATTGCTGCTGGCCGATCATGTCGATGATTTCTGGCTCAGCGTGCACCCCAAATATCAGGGCAAGGATTTCAAATCGGTGACCCGAGCCGGAGAAGACCTCAAGCAATTTGCGCCTGAGGAGGAGGCACAAGACACCTCGGAGACGGCTGAAACCGCAACCGACAAGCCAGACGTGTCTTCGCTTATTGAGCGCCTGAAGCAGCTATATGGCGAGGCTGTGCGCGAAGTGCGGGTCACGGATAAACTCTCCGAAAGCCCGGTGTGTCTTGGCATCGGCGCCGGTGATATGGAATTGCGTCTTGAGCGCTTCCTGCTGGAAAACAAGCAGCTGCCGCAAGCGATGCCCAAGATTCTGGAAATCAATCCGGAACATGCCGTGATCAAAAAGCTCGAGGCAACCAGCGACGGCGCGGATTTTGAGCGGATGGGCTGGCTGTTGCTTGATCAGGCCAAACTGCTGGAAGGCGAACCGCCGGCGGACCCCGCCGCTTTTGCGCAGCGGATGAATGCATTGCTGGCCTGAGCTGCCTGCGATTTACGCGATAATGTCCGGATAAATCTGCTCTTCCAGCTGGCAGATGGCGTCTTTGAGTCGTAATTTCTCGCGCTTCAGCCGCGCCAGTTGCAATTGGTCGGCGTAAGGTGCTTCAAGCAGGTCATGTATGGCATGGTCAATTTGCCGATGTTGTGTACGCAGGTCGTCAAGCTCCCGCACGAGAACTACTTCGTCGTCCATAGTCTGATTCATCCATTTGGTTAGCGCTTAAGGTGATATTGCATTGCAACACCAGATTATAGCAGAAACGCGCCGGTCCATCTAATGGATTTTTAACGAGCGTTCATTCTATGAGCAGAACCTAAATGCCACAAAGGGATAGCGGATATGTCAATACCCGTTGAAAAAATATAATTAAAACTTGACGTTTTTTTTGCTTGAAATACAAAGACCGATTTGCTTTTATATAAGAGGTTAGTTAGTTGGCTTCAGTTCATGTCGGAAGCACATCCGGCACCGCCACATTTCCGCAATTTATGTCGTTGTTTAATTAGATAAAGAATGGAGAGTTTATGTCGCTCGCAGCTCATATTTCGGCGTTAGAAAACAAGCATGCCAAATTAAGCGCTATGGTGGATGAAGAATCGCACCGACCGCTGCCGGATTTTACGGTCATTCAAACGTTGAAAAAGCAAAAGCTGCTGATAAAGGAAGAACTGGAACGCATCCTGCCGCATCATCATCGCCAGAGCCAGAGCGGCGGTGACATCGCGTAAGGATTATGTGAATGTGCCGGCGGCAACATAGTCCCGGCATACGAGAGGGGCAATACCTTGCCCCATTGACAAGAGCCCCCGACCAGCACGTAGCCTCTCCATCCAAGGTAACCGTCGCCGGGGGCTTTTTGTTGCCCGCTTTCCGGGATAATGATTGATTTTCCCCCGTCGTCCTCCTAAACGTCTTTTATGCACCGCCTGACGCCCTATCTGCCGGTTTACCGGCGTGCCGAGATTACCATGGCGCGCGGCGAAGGGATGTATCTGTATGATACCGACGAGACACCCTATCTCGATTTCGCCGCCGGTATCGCGGTGAACGCGCTGGGGCATGGCCACCCGCATGTGGTGGCGGCATTAAAGGATCAGGCAGAGCTTCTGTGGCATTGCTCCAATAATTATCTTAACCAGCCACTCGCAGACTTTGCCGCGCGCCTGATCGCCAACAGCCCGTTGGAATCGGCGTTTTTCTGTTCCTCCGGGGCGGAAGCGCTGGAAGCGGCGATCAAATTCAGCCGCCGCTACCACTATGCCACGGGTGATGCGAAACGCTATCGCCTCATCACCTTTGAAAACGGCTTTCACGGGCGCTCGATGGCGTGCATTTCCGCCGGCGGCAACGCCATTGCCCGCGAGGGCTTTGCCCCGCTGCTGGAAGGTTTTGACCAAGTACCGCTGAACGATCTGGAAGCGGTCAAGGCGGCTGTTACCGGGGAGACCGCCGGCATATTGCTTGAACCGGTCCAGGGCGAGGGTGGGGTGCATGTGGCCGCGCCGGAATTTCTTGCTGGTCTGCGAGCACTGTGTGATGCGCACGGGCTGCTGCTTTGTTTTGACGAAGTACAGTGCGGTTATGGTCGGACTGGTGCGCTGTTCACCAGCGAGCAATCGGGCGTGCACCCGGATATCATCACCTGCGCTAAAGGCATCGGAAACGGATTTCCGCTCGGGGCGTGTCTGGTGTCTGCGGCCGTTGCCGAAAGTCTTACACCGGGCTGTCACGGCTCTACCTATGGCAGCAACCCGCTGGCGATGGCGGTTGCCAACGCCGTGCTTGATGTCATGCTGGCCGAAGGGTTTTTTGATCATGTACGCGCCATGGGCGAATATCTGCACGCGCGCCTGCGCGCCTGCGCCGCCGAGCATCCGGCGCTGGTGGCCGAGGTGCGTGGTTGGGGCTTGATGCAGGGGCTGGCCCTGCACGTGCCGGCGCGCACGGTTGCTGACAGGCTGCGCCCGCACGGCCTGCTGGTGGCGCCGGCTTACGGCGATGTGCTGCGCTTCGTGCCGCCGTTGATTGTGGCATCCGAGCACATCGATCAGGCGATGGACATCCTGCACCGTGTATTACAGGAGGAAGCCCGATGAGTCGTGATTTTATCCATTTGATGGGCCAGTCGGCCGATGAGCTGGAAGCGATGTTCGCGCTTGCCGCAACACTGAAGGCCGAGCGTCGGCAGGGCGTTTTACGCCGTGAACTAACCGGCAGGACGCTGGCGATGATCTTTGAAAAACCCTCCACCCGCACGCGGGTATCGTTCGAAGTGGCAATACAGGAGCTTGGCGGGCAGGCGATCGTTTTACAAAAGCAGGATTTACAGCTGGGTCGCGGGGAAACGGTGGCCGATACGGCGCAAGTGCTCTCGCGCTATGTGCACGCCCTCATGCTGCGCTCAAATTATCACGCCACGCTGGAGGAGCTGGCCGAATATGCCAGTATCCCGGTGATCAACGGCCTGACGGACCTGCATCACCCTTGTCAATTGATGGCGGACCTGTTCACCATCCGCGAGCAGTTCGGCGAAATCGCCGGCAAGGTCGTCGCTTGGTGCGGTGACGGCAATAATGTCTGCCATAGCTGGATGGAAGCGGCTATTATGCTGGGCTTTACGCTGCGCATCGCGACGCCGGAGAATTTCCCGCCGCGACTGGATTTCGGCGATCCCGACGCCCTGGTGTATTGCACTAACCCGCGCGAGGCCGTGCGTGATGCCGATGTGGTCGTAACCGATACCTGGGTGTCGATGGGCGATGATGACACGCTGTCGCGCCGCCAGAGCTTTATTGACTATCAGATCAATGCCGAATTGATGGCGCTGGCCAAAGACACGGCCATATTCATGCATTGCCTGCCGGCGCATCGCGGTGAGGAGGTTACCGACGAGGTGCTGGACGGGCCGCAATCGGTGGTATTTGACGAAGCAGAAAACCGCCTGCATGTGCAAAAGGCGATTTTGCTGTGGTGTATGGATATTCAGGCTTAAGCAATCAATTAGTGCTGCTTTTTCATAGCCAGATTGTTGCAATTCAGCGCAATAAATCGCTTTCGATCATCAGTGGCGCATCGGGGTTTAGCCGTGCCCGGTATACCTGCAGATTTTCCAGCACACGCTGCACGTAATTGCGCGTTTCCTTAAACGGAATCGTCTCCATCCAGTTCAGCGTCGCTCGCAGATCGCGTCCCGGTTGGGCAAAGCGCCGCACCCACTGCTCGGAGCGGCCCGGACCGGCATTATATCCGGCAATCGCCAGAATATACGACCCGGCAAAGCGGTCGATCAGGCTGCCCAGATACCAGCCACCCATGCGCAGGTTATAGGCCGGGTTGAACAGCCGCTCCGGCGAATAGCGCAAATTCATCTTGCGTGCCAGCCGGCGGCCGGTCGCCGGCATAATCTGCATTAGCCCGCGCGCGCCGGCGGGGCTGACTGCCTGCGGATTAAATTCGCTTTCCTGCCGGGCAATGGCGAAGGCCAGCGCCGGCTCGATCGGTATGCCGACACCGAGCTCAATTATCGGCCAGCCTTCCGCCGCCATAATAATATTCTGCTTGATGGCGGCTTTAATGGCGCGCACCTGTGCCAGCGGCATGTCCGAGCGCGCGCAGGCCCGCACCAGCGACACGATATCGCCCGGTGTGGCGGCAATTTCGGCCAGGTGGCTGATCAGCTTGACCGCAAGATTGGGCTCCTGCCGGTCGGTAAGGCGCTGCGCCGTGATAAACACCGGGTGGCGCATATACCGCTCCACCTGATTATCATTCACCCGCGGCGGATCGGGAAAACGCAGCGGCTGACCGTGAAACTGCCGGGCATAGGCCAGCTGACCGTAAAACACGGTGGGGTAGCGCGCCGCCTGATCATACCAGCGATCGGCGAGGGCATTCTGCCCGGCCACCTGCGCCGAGCGCGCCGCCCAATAAGCTGCGCGCGCCTTGCTGACCGGAAAATTCACGTCCTGAAACATATGGGCGAACGCTTCATAGGCCGTACGCGGTGCCTTGCGATATTCCAGATAAATCCAGCCTTTCAGCCACAACCGCTCGGCATTGGCGCCGGGGTCAAGCGTGCCGGCGCGCTCCAGCAGTTCCAGCGCGTTGTCGTACTGTCTGGATTCCAGAAATTCACGCACATGCCAGGCGCGCACATGCCAGACCTTCTGCGTATACGGGCTTTGCGGGTCCATCTGCCGTAGCAGCGCCAGGGTGCGTTGCTCCAGCCCTTTCTTGGCGCGCCAGCGGATACGGTCGGCCACCAGCCCGTGATCCTGCTTCAGCGAGTCAGGGACGGCGGCAATTTTGGTATCGACACCGACATCAAAACGAATCAGCGCAATCCGGGCGCGGAACAGTTTTTGATGCGCCTTATCCACCAGATGTAAATGGCGCTCGGCGATACTGGCGCGATCGTCCCGCAACAGGCGCTTGATGCGTGCCAGGTGGTCGGCGCGGCTGAGGTAATGCCCGAAATCATCGAGGATGCTGGGCTCGTCCCGAGCGTCGAAATCCCCCTCAATCCAGCCGTCTTTCACCAGTGCGGCGACATTGCCTTTTTCCAGCCGCGCCAGCGCCAGCTTGCCATAACCGGAAATCGGCGGATAATCGATCAGCCAGTCCTTACTTTCTTCGCGCCGGTTTTCCACGAATAACAGCTTCTCTGCCCGCTGACGCAGGATATTCAGGTCCGGCCAGTCGGGATTGCCGCGGATAAAGCGCGCCAGCTCGTCAAACGAGACATCGCTGTAATGGTCTTTCAGCCGCCGCCAATGGGCGTAGGTGCGAAGGTATACATCACCCGCCGCCGCCCGTTCGGCAGCAGCCCACTGCCGTTTTTCAACAGCTTCAGCGAATTCGGATGCGTCGGCTTGGCCAGCCACTCCCACGAGTACCACCACACACCAAAACCGTAACAACATCCCCATGCCGAGATTGATACTGGCAAGCCTGCCTGCGATGCAATAAGAATAATGGAAACAATAGGTACCTGCGATGCAGATCAATCATCCTGACTTGTGGCGGCAACAGTGGTGTGCGCCGGGTATGCACGACCACAAATACAGTCGCGGTTATACGCTTGTGATCGGCGGCGCGGAAATGACCGGCGCGGCGCGGCTGGCGGCCACAGCCGCCCTGCGTATCGGCTCGGGTATGGTGGTGTTGCTGGCCCCGCCGGCGGCGTTTACGATTTATGCGGCGGCGTTGACGTCGGTGCTGGTGCGCCGCTGGGACGATGCATCCCTGGATGACTGGTTGGATGATGCAAGGATCAGCGCCTGCATCATCGGGCCGGGCCTGGGAGTCGGGGAGGCCACCCGCCGGCATGTTTTATCCGTGCTGGATTCGCAAAAGCCGGTGCTGCTTGATGCCGATGCCCTGAACAGTTTCGCAGACGACCCGCCGGCACTATTCGCCGTACTGCACGCGCGCGCGCTTCTGACGCCCCATGCCGGCGAGTTTGCCCGGCTGTTTCCTGCCGAAGGTGATAAACCGGCCATCACCCAACGGGCGGCTGCGCTCTGCGGAGCCGTGGTATTGCATAAAGGGGCGGATACCGTTATCGCCGGGCCGGACGGTGCGTGCATCAGCCATCGCCACGCTTCGCCCTATCTGGCCACCGCCGGCACCGGCGATGTGCTGGCCGGCTTATGCGGTGGGTTGCTGGCGCAGGGGCTTGCCCCGCTGCACGCCGCTTGCGCCGGAGCATGGATACACGGCGAAGCGGCCCGCCGTTTCGGTCCGGGACTGATCGCGGAGGATCTTCCCGCTGTTGTTCCGGTGGTGCTTAATGATCTTTATAAGGGCCAGGCCATCGGGTCATAGTCACCGTGCGCGTCCATGGTCAGCGGTTCGCGGGTGGCGCCCGGCTGGCGCAGCGGATGGTCCAGCACATGCACGCCATACATTTGATCAAGCCACAGCTCCTTATCGAGCGGGCGGCGCGCCTTCAATGTCCGCAGCGGATCGATTTTGCGCTCATCATGCTCGCGGTTAAATTCGTCGATCGCCGCCAGTTGTCCGCACCAGCGATTGCGAAACAGCGAACCGATTCGCGTCGGACTGCCCAGCGTGTCATCGAAATACGTGATCACCACCGGCATCAGGTGGCCGCTGTCACCTTTCAGTAATTCGAAGCTGGCTTTGGTGGAGCTGTATAAATCCAGATCATTAGCAAGGAAGCCGACCGGGGCATTGAGTCGGGTCATGGCCTCGCTCAGCGTGTCGCGGATATCCCCCCAGATAATCTGCGTGTTGGCGTTCAGGGCCATTTTTAATGCCGCGCGATCGCCACTGCCGAAATCCCCGGCGCGCCAGATTTCCGGGTGATCGCGATAATCCTCGAGCTCGGGCAGGCCCTTGCCCGTATCGAATCCTAAAATCTCGAAGTGAATACCGGTTTCTTCCGTCACCTGGGCGGCCAGCTGACTCATATTATGCAGGCCGTGGCCTTCGGCGACGCCGAATTCAATCGCGGTGATGGTATGCTCACCGCAAAACCGCGCCATATCAGCGGCTGCCAGCAGGCCCGCCGCATAATGCGGGCGGTCCACCAGATCATAACGTACGCGTTCGCGGAACGAGCCGCTGGCAGCCACATGGCCGCGGTCCGCGAGTACTTTCTCATGATATTTATCGCTTAGGTCTAAAAACATCGTCGCGACGGTTCCGGGTGTAGGGCAGCGGGTTTAAGCAAGCGGCCAGCTAATGACCATATTCCATCCCTATCCATTGTGTCATCCCTTTCATTATGCTTGCCACAGCGTGGAGTGCGGTGGGGATTCGTCGGCCCGCGCTTCCCGCGTGTAGTAATATAAGGCGATGGATTTACGCGTCATCCCCGGCGGACAGTTCAGCGGTTCAGGATGGCCGTGATAGGAATGGCTGTCGGTGTTGAAAATCACGCAGCGGTTAAACAGCGGGGCGATTTTTTGTTCGCAGGCGCTCATGTCACGGTTCCATAGTTCAATATCGCCGCCATATTCAGCTTTCCAGTGCTTATTCAGATAAAGCAGCACGTTGATACGCCGATAAAGCTTCAGCTTCTCCAGGTAATTGAAATCAGCATGCACCTTGAGTTTCCCGCCCGGTAAAATCTGATGCAGCCCGCCGCCGTGATAATGCGGGTCTGGAATCAGTCCGTCAATGCCGGTTAAGCGTTCGAGAAAATGAATAAACGGGTAGGAATTAAAGGCGAACAGGACGCTGAAGATAAACGGATCCGCTCCCTCCAGCCGGCTGATATGGCCGAGTCCCTGTTTTTTCGGCTGGTTGGTGGTATCACCCGTGCTCCAGTCGAACCAGAAGGGCGCCTCCGGTCCGGGAAAGCGGGCGATCAGTTCATCCGCCGCCCAGACGGGTAAAAAATCATCGATGACGCAATGCGGGAAAGGCGCGGCAACCCCATAGCCCGGCTGATAGCGGGCTGCTATGTCTTGTAACTGCGCATCAGAAAAGACAAATGCATCACATTCAGCCTGTGCCTGTCGTTTAAGGGAAAAGCGCATCTACTCGCCACGTCTTCGCATCAATGTCCCGCCAGCAAGGCCAGCAGCAGGATGGCCACGATATTGGCAATCTTGATTAGCGGGTTGACCGCCGGGCCGGCTGTATCCTTATACGGATCGCCGACCGTATCGCCGGTGACAGCGGCTTTGTGGGCTTCCGACCCTTTGCCGCCATGATGGCCTTCCTCAATGTATTTCTTGGCATTATCCCACGCCCCACCGCCGGAGGTCATGGAAATCGCCACAAACAAGCCGGTGACGATAATCCCCAGAAGCAGTGCGCCCAGCGCGGCAAAAGCGGCTTCCTGACCGCCGATGGCATCAACTACGAAATACAAGGCAACCGGCGCGGCAACCGGCAATAAGGAGGGCACAATCATTTCCCTGATTGCCGCTTTGGTCAGCATATCGACGCACTTGCCGTATTCCGGTTTGGCCTTGCCCTCCATAATCCCGGCGATTTCCTTAAACTGCCGACGCACTTCAACAACCACGGCGCCGGCGGCGCGACCGACAGCCATCATCGCCATGCCGCCGAAGGCATAAGGCAGCAGGCCGCCGATAAACAGGCCGATCAGTACATAAGGATCACTTAATGAGAAATCGACATACACATCCGGGAAATAATAGCGTAAATCCTCGGTATAGGCCGTAAACAGAACCAGCGCAGCCAGTGCCGCCGAGCCGATGGCATAGCCTTTGGTGACGGCCTTGGTAGTATTACCCACCGCATCGAGCGCATCGGTCGTCTCGCGGACGTCATCGGGCAGCTCGGCCATTTCGGCGATACCCCCGGCATTGTCGGTCACCGGACCGTAAGCATCCAGCGCAACGACCATACCCGCCAGCGCCAGCATGGTGGTCGCGGCAATTCCGATACCGATCACGCCGCACAGCAGATATGCCCCGATAATCCCGGCACAAATCACCAAAATTGGCATCACCGTGGCTTCCATAGAAACCGCCAGTCCCTGAATCACGTTGGTGCCGTGGCCGGTGACGGAGGCCTGCGCCACGCTTCTCACCGGGCGATAGCTGGTCGAGGTGTAATATTCGGTAATCCACACCATGGCGCCGGTCACGGCAAGGCCGATCAGCGTGCAGAAGAATACATCCTGTCCGGTAAATGCGGTGGAGATGATCGAAAATTCGGTCTCAAGCCCCAGCAGTTTATCGGTTAGGAACCAGATGCCGATGGCGGATAATATCGCCGAGGCGATGAAGCCTTTATACAGCGCGCCCATAATATTCTGCTTCGGTCCCAGCTTAACGGCAAAGGTGCTCAGTACGCTGCCGACAATACATACCGCGCCGATCGCCAGCGGATAGAGCATGAACAGTTCCTGCGCTGTCCCACTGAAATAAATCGCCGCCAGCAGCATGGTGGCCACCAGCGTCACCACGTAGGTTTCGAATAAATCCGCCGCCATGCCGGCGCAATCGCCGACATTGTCGCCGACATTATCGGCAATCACCGCTGGATTGCGCGGGTCATCTTCGGGAATGCCGGCTTCCACCTTACCAACCAGATCGGCGCCGACATCGGCCCCTTTAGTGAAAATCCCGCCGCCCAGCCGCGCAAAGATCGAAATCAGCGAGGCGCCGAAAGACAGCGCTACCAGCGATTCAAGGATGGCGCGCTGCGCAATGCCCAAATGTTGCAGGGCAAAGTAATATCCGGCCGTACCCAGCAGGCCGAGGCCGACGACGAACATACCGGTGACCGCGCCGGAGCGAAATGCGATGTTAAGCGCCTTTTGCACGCCGTGCTTGGCGGCTTCCGTCGTACGCACATTGGCACGCACCGAAATGCTCATACCGATATAACCGGCCAGGCCGGACAAAATTGCCCCGATGCCAAAGCCGGTGCCGACGAACCAGTTTAGCTGGAAGCCCAGCAGCAGGAAAATCACCAGCCCCACCGCCGTGATTGTCTGGTACTGGCGGCTGAGATAAGCCGTCGCCCCTTCCTGAATCGCTGCGGCAATATCAATCATTTTTTCGGACCCGCGTCCGGACTTGAGAATCATGCGGATCGTGACAATCCCGTAAAGCAGAGCGAGCATTCCGCAGCCCAGAATGAAATACTGCACGTCGGCCTGGTCCATAAATTCTCCTGTGATTATTATTCTTGCGATGCGAAATCAGGAACATGCCAGAACGAAAGAGGGGATGCAAGCGGCAAGATAGGCGGTGATCATAACGCCGCGAATGGACGCTATCCGCGCTGTGCGGTTTTCACTTTCATCCATTCGGCTTCCATTTCCTCTAAAGTGGTGCGCTCGCCAATGCTTGGCTCTATCGCACGGAAACGTCGCTCGAATTTGCGGTTGGCCTGACGCAGTGCCTCCTCCGGGTCCAGCCCGTAATGGCGTGCGAGATTGGCGCAGGCAAACAGCAGATCGCCGATTTCTTCCTCGCGCGCTTTGCTATTCGCGTCTGCCTGGCGCACCTCTTCCAGCTCCTCCAGCACTTTGTTATAAACCGGGTCGGCCTCCGGCCAGTCAAATCCCAGGCGCGCGGCGCGTTTTTGCAGCTTTTCCGCGCGCATCAGCGCGGGCAGGGCATGCGGCACGTCATCGAGCACGCTGCAGCCTTTGGCCTCGCGTTCTGCGGCTTTCAACGCCTCCCAGTTGGCAGTTTGGGCTTCCGCCGAGTCAATTTCCGCTTCACCGAATACGTGCGGATGGCGGCGGAGCATCTTCTCCGCGATGGCGCGTGTCACCGCCTCAAAGTCAAACCAGCCCTTTTCGCGGGCCATTTGTGCATGAAACACGACCTGGAAGAGTAAATCGCCCAGCTCCTGCTTAAGCTCCTCCGGTTCGGCGCGATGAATCGCCTCGGCCACTTCGTAAGCTTCTTCGATGGTATACGGCGCAATGCTATGAAAATCCTGTTCAACGTCCCACGGGCAGCCGATTTCCGGGTCGCGCAGCCGGGCCATGATGGCCAGCAGTTCGGTGAGTGCATCAGACATGTCGTTGCTTTATTATTTCCTGCTTTTGAATAACACGCTAGCCTAACGCAAATTTTGAGGGAATCCAGAAAAACCGGTGGCTGTCGCATCGCCTGAGAATTTGCTTTGCAAAGCCGGCTGATCGCGCTAGTCGGTAACGGGTGATGGCTGCATCATTTCACATGCTTGCTCGTCCGGCTGCGTTTGGCCGCTTGGCCGCGCGCATACTGCCCTGGCTGGTGCCGTTGACCGTGGCGTTGCTGGCTTACGGTCTGTATCTGGGTTTGTTTGCCTCACCGCCGGATTATCAGCAGGGCGAAACGGTACGCATTATGTATGTGCATGTACCGTCGGCCTGGCTGAGTATAGCGATTTATGGCCTGATGGCGCTGTGTTCGATATTCTGGCTGATATATAAACACCCGCTGGCGGATCTGATCGCCCGCTGCGCGGCGCCTGTCGGCGCGGCGTTTACGCTGATCGTACTGATTACCGGCGCGCTCTGGGGCAAACCCACCTGGGGGGCATGGTGGGTGTGGGATGCCCGGCTGACGTCGGTGCTAATATTGTTTTTTCTATATGTCGGCTATATATCGCTGACCACCGTGGATTATATCGATGACAAAAACCGCACCGCGGCGGCGATTCTTTCGCTGATCGGCGCGATCAATCTGCCCATTATCAAATTTTCGGTGGAATGGTGGAACACATTGCATCAGCCGGCCAGCGTGCTACGCCTGGATGGCCCCACCATCGACCCGGCAATGCTCACCCCTTTAATGGTCATGTGCGCGGGCTTTGTTGGCTTGTTTCTGATCTGCCTGATTCTGCGCGTGCAAGCCGCGCTCAACCGGCAAAAATGGCGTCGGCTACTCTTGCAAACGATGCGCCGATAGATTAGTTATTTGGATATGACTTTTATTGTGACGGATGCCTGCGTAAAATGCAAATACACGGACTGTGTGGAAGTCTGCCCGGTAGATTGCTTTTACGAAGGGGAGAATATGCTCGCGATCCATCCCGATGAATGCATCGATTGCGGGGTGTGCGAGCCCGAATGCCCGGTGGAAGCCATTAAGCCGGAATCGGAAGAGGATTTGAAGTGGGTGGAGGTCAACCGGGAATATGCCATGCAGTGGCCGAACATCACCCAGAAGAAAGACCCGCCGGCGGACGCTGATCAATACAAGGGCGAGCAGGGTAAGTTTGAGCGTTTTTTCAGCCCTAATCCCGGCCAGGGCGATTAGTGGCGGAACCGGGTAGGAGGGGGCGACTGATGCAGCGCGCTCACCAAGTCATGAAGGTGGCGTACACGGTTATGCATAAGAAAATCAAGCCAACCGGCTGACTTAAAACAATCGACCCATTAACGGAAATTTAAATATTTATCCATATACTGCTTTGCTTCCTACATTTTCCTGTTTTTTTTATCTGAATTTTATGTTATAAAACCTTTCGTTTTAAGCGAAGTGAATCATCCTACCATGTGATGTGAGTTTAACGCGCTTCTGTACTGGGGCGCAGTGTGTTTAATGTTGCCTCTGTAACGGCAAGCCGCTGCAGGCATGTAACGTAAAAAGGGTAAGCTATGGCTAATGCTCTGTTCAAAGTAGGTGAGTATGTTGTGTATCCGACCCACGGGGTTGGTAAAATTACCGGCAAGGAAGTGGAAACCATTGGTGAATACCAGCTGGAAGTATTTGTCATTAATTTCCAGAAAGATAAAATGACCTTGCGCGTACCGGTTCACCGCGCGGAAGCGGCCGGGCTGCGTTCCGTATCCGGTGAGGGCGATGTCAAAAAGGCATTAAGCACCCTCAAGGGCCGCGCCCGTATCTCCCGCGGCATGTGGAGCCGCCGGGCGCAGGAATATGAAGCCAAGATCAACTCCGGCTGCATCGTTTCTGTGGCTGAAGTAGTGCGCGATCTGCATAAAAATGTCGATCAGTCCGAACGTTCCTATTCTGAGCGCATGATTTACGAAACCGCGATGAACCGCCTGATTGGCGAAGTAGCGGCCTCGGAGAAGATCGACAGCGACAAAGCGCACGAGAAATTGCTGCGGGCCCTGAAAAAGCAAGAAGAAGCCGCCGCTGCGGCATAACGGTTTGGTAACCTCCCTTAGTAAGAAAAACGGTCATCGGGTCTCCCGCATGGCCGTTTTTTTTATGGCTTATCCTGCTGTTGGGGGCGCTGCGCATGGGCGCGGTGGTCTTTGCCGACCCTTTGATGGGCTACGGTAATAACGGCGATTTCCGCCGCATCCAGTCCTGTTTCGGCTTATGGCCCCAGGGGGTGGAAACCATTGCGGCCGGTCAGCATGCGCAGATGCCGGCAGCGCAATACCGTTACCACCATCCCTATTCGCACGATCATTGTTACTGGAGCAGCGGCCTGGCTTTGTTCGGCGCGGCGATTCTGGCCCGTCCGGTGCCTGACTGGCTGGCAATCACCGCCCTCATTGGCGGTATGGGCCATCTGAGATTTGCCGTCTCGCTGCTGGGCGATGGCTATACCGATCTGGCCCGTCACAATTACTGCTATCAAACTATGCTGGCTATCGGGCTGATTGCCGCGGCTGTAGTGCTTTTGCGCGCCCTTAGTAGCGCCGCTCAACCATCAGCTTTTTGATCTCGGCAATCGCCTTGGCCGGGTTCAGCCCCTTGGGGCAGCTTTTGGCGCAATTCATAATGGTATGGCAGCGATACAGCCGGAAAGGATCTTCCAGCTGATCGAGCCGCTCGCCAGTCATTTCATCGCGGCTGTCGGCAATCCAGCGATAGGCCTGCAGCAAAATCGCCGGTCCCAGAAAACGGTCGGAATTCCACCAGTAACTCGGGCATGAGGTGGAGCAGCAGGCGCATAAAATACATTCATACAGCCCGTCGAGTTGTTCGCGGTCCTCCGGTGACTGCAGCCGCTCCTTGCCCTGCGGTGCCACGCTTTGCGTCTGCATCCACGGCATGATGGATTCGTACTGCGCATAAAAATTACTCAGATCCGGCACCAGGTCTTTAACCACCGGCATATGCGGCAGCGGGTAAATCTTGATATCGCCTTTCACCTCGTCAATCCCCTTGGTGCAGGCCAGCGTGTTGGTGCCGTCGATATTCATGGCGCAACTGCCGCAAATCCCTTCGCGGCACGAACGGCGGAAAGTGAGGGTGGAGTCCATCTGATCCTTAATCTTGATGATGGCATCCAGCACCATCGGCCCGCAGTTGCCCAGGTCCACGTCATAGCTGTCGAGGCGCGGGTTTTCAGGTTCGCCTTGCGCATCCAGCGCTTCCGGGTTCCAGCGATAAACATGAAACCGCTTGGTGCTTGTCGCCCCTTCAGGCGCGGGGAAGTGTTGCCCCGGTTGAATTTTTGAATGTTTCGGCAAGGTAAATTCGACCATGTGTCCCTCTCTTCGATGATGCAATAATCTGGCGTTTTCATCCGTCTTGCGGCAATAAATTGGGCAATAGCTTCTGCCCGGCTGCCTGTTTTTGTTTAATTTCCTCCACGGTTTTTTCCAGCATCACGAAGCGCTCGGGCGTGGTGGGATGCGTGGTGCGGTTATAAATCCCTTGCGGGTTATAGCGCGCCATCTGCCGCCAGAACTCCGAAGCCTCTTCGATCGAAAACCCGGCCCGCGCCAGCATATACAGCCCGATATAATCCGCCTCATATTCAAAATCGGGTGAATAAGTTAACAGCGCCGCGCTGGCACCGAGTTTGCCGAATTGCCCGCCGGTGCTGGTGCCGCCATGCGCCGCCAGTACGTCTACCACCGTACCCATCAGCGCGCCGCCCAGCATATTGGTGCGCGTGGCGCCGACATGCCCCATCATATGATGGGTATATTCGTGCGCCAGCACCATCGCCAGGTGGGTATCGCTTTTGGCAAAATCCACCATGGCCGGCGAAATCAGGACTTTTTCGCCGTCAGCGGCGGCGTTGACACCTTTTATCTTGTTGGCAAGCTCAATATGCATATCACAGTTAGCGCCCGGTCCGTTGAGTTCGCGACACAGCGTGGTCGCCTCCGGAGCCAGCCGGTCCACCAGCTTTTGCAGTTTTTCCTGCATTGCCACGCGTTCGCGCTTACTGTAGCTGAGCTCTTCATACGGCTGACGTACCGTGGCATGCGCCAGCTGGCGCTGTTGCACGCGCTCGTGGGCCACCTCATCCGGATGAATCGCCGGTATTTGCGTTACCGGCTGGGCGCAGGCGGCCAGGAAGAATACGGTGTTCAGAATATAAAGCGCAGAAAGAATGCGCCTCGGTCGCTTCCTTTTCTGAACGTTGAACGCTGAACGCTGTGCTTTCACTAATATACCCTTTTTTTCGGTGGGAACGCCTGCACTTCATTGGTCAGCGTGTTCAGATGCACCGGCCGGTAATCAATCATCGAGCGGCCATCCTCATCCACCCAGCACAGCGTATGTTTCATCCATTCCTCGTCATTACGGTCGGGATGATCCTCATGCGCATGTGCGCCGCGCGTTTCCTTGCGATTGGCCGCCGAGACGATAGTTGCCATCGATTGCGAGCGTAGATTATCCAGCTCCAGCGCTTCCACCAGATCGCTGTTCCAGATCAAGCCGCGATCATTAATCCGTAAATCGTCATAGGCATGATAAATCGTATCCATTTTCTGCACGCCTTCCTCTAGCAACGCTTCGGTACGGAACACGGCGGCATGCTCCTGCATGGCCTTTTGCATATTCAGGCGAATCTGGGAGGTGGGCGAACCGCCGTCGGCATGACGAATCCTGTCAAATCGGGCAAGCGCCTTGTCGGTGGCGGCCTGCGGGCAGGGGGCATGCGAGGCGCCGGGCTTGACCGTCTCGCGCGCACGGTGTGCGGCTGCCCGGCCAAATACCACCAGATCCAGCAGCGAATTGGAGCCCAGGCGATTGGCCCCGTGGACCGATACGCAGCCGGCCTCGCCAATGGCCATCAACCCCGGCACGATCGCATCCGGATTACCGTTATTAAGCGTGACCACCTCGCCGTGATAATTGGTGGGAATACCGCCCATATTGTAATGCACCGTCGGCAATACCGGAATAGGCTCGCGCGTAACATCTACCCCGGCGAAAATCTTGGCCGTCTCGGCGATGCCTGGCAGGCGTTCATGAATGACGCCGGCATCCAGGTGATCCAGATGCAGATAGATATGATCCTTATTCGGGCCGACGCCGCGACCTTCACGGATTTCCATCGTCATCGAACGGCTGACCACGTCACGCGAGGCAAGATCCTTGGCCGATGGCGCATAACGCTCCATAAAGCGTTCACCCTCGGAGTTCACGAGATAGCCGCCTTCGCCGCGCACCCCTTCGGTAATCAGGCAGCCCGCGCCATACACGCCGGTGGGATGAAACTGCACAAATTCCATATCCTGCAGGGGAATGCCGGCGCGTACGGCCATGCCACCCCCATCGCCGGTGCAGGTGTGCGCCGAGGTGCAGGAGAAATAAGCCCGGCCATAACCGCCGGTAGCCAACACCGTCTGCTGCCCATAAAAGCGGTGCAGGGAGCCGTCTTCCAAATTTAAGGCGATGATGCCGCGGCAGGCTCCTTCATCGTCCATCAGCAGATCGAGTGCGAAATATTCGATAAAAAACGCCGCATCATGGCGCAGGGCCTGAGTATACAGCGTGTGTAAGATGGCATGTCCGGTGCGATCGGCGGCGGCGCAGGTGCGCACGGCAGTGCCCTCACCATAGCGCGTGGTCATCCCGCCGAAGGGCCGCTGATAGATTTTACCTTCCGTCGTGCGCGAGAACGGCACGCCGTAATGTTCCAGCTCGATGACTGACTCCATCGCGTTTTTGCACATATACTCGATTGCATCCTGATCACCCAGCCAGTCCGATCCTTTCACGGTATCATACATATGCCAGCGCCAGTCATCCTCGCTCATATTGCCCAGTGCGGCGGAAATACCGCCCTGTGCCGCCACGGTATGCGAGCGCGTGGGGAATACTTTGGTGATACAGGCGGTGGACAATCCTTCAATCGCCATGCCGAATGTCGCGCGCAAACCGGCGCCGCCGGCGCCGACGACCACCACATCGTAATAATGGTCCTGAATCGGATAGGTGGGGGCGGCATGATGTCCGTTGGTTGCCATAGCGTGTCTCCAATCGTGTTTTGGTTGTTATATGCCTAAAATATGCAGCTTTAAAATGGCGATCCAGCTGATGACAGCCAGCAGCGCAAAACCGATAATACTCCCGATTAACAGGATATATTTCGCTACCGGCTGGTGAACATAATCCTCAACGATCACCTGCACGCCTAGGCGCGCGTGAAAAAACATGGCGCTGAGCAATACCAGGCTGGCCACCGCCACCAGCGGCGAGGCGAACCAGTCCGCCACGCCCTCACGGCTTTGGCCCATCACCTGCGCCAGCAGGGAATACACAAACCACACCATCAGCGGCGCCATGATAATCGCCGTGATGCGCTGCCACCACCAGTGGCCGACGCCGTCTTTCGCCGAGCCCAGATGGCGGGCTTTAGCCAGCGGGGAACGAATGGAAGAGGATTTCTGTGCCATAACCGGTTACGCTCCACTGATGTGATTAAATACGGCAACCCAGATGCCGGCGGTGGCCGCGCCGGCAAACAGTACCACGGCGATACCGCTGCGCGCCATATTCTGCAACTCAAAGCCTTTGCCCATATCCCAGAACAGATGGCGAATGCCGTTAGCGAAATGATAGCTCAGGGCGAATGTCCAGCCAATAAGCAGCACCTGACCGAGCCAGTGCCCGAAAAAAGACTGCCAGTCGGCAAAATATTCACCGTCATACGCCGCTGCCCAAAGCCAGGCGACGAGTACTAGCGTACCTGCCGCCAAGGCGGCACCGGTAATGCGATGAAAAATCGATAAAACAGAAGATATCTGGGGCTTATAAATCTGTAAATGCGGGGATAGGGGACGTTGATGTTTCGCCGCAGGCATGCTTCTTCCTTTCTACTTTGGAATAATTATAAGTTAATCGGAATTATAGCTAAATTCAAGTAGGAATCCAGCGATTATTCAGGGCGCCTGGCGTCCAAAATACAATTTCGACGAAGGCCGCTGATTTCTTTGCAACTTTAACAAAAGGTTCACGAACAGGTCGTTTCGCATCTGCTAATGTCTTAATAAGTAAGGAAGCATATATGATATCGCACGATGGATATATGAACACGCGCTACCCGCAAAAAGCCGGGCTGATCATTTACAGTGTGGAAAAGGATGAAAACGGCAAAAATCAGATCATGGTCGTTGCGCCCTGGTCCGAAGGACGGTTTTCGGACGGTGATAAGGCGTATGGCATCGGTAAGGGGGATGTTGATCGGCTCGACCGCGGCGACGCCTTCAAAGCGGCCACCCGCGAATTTGAAGAAGAAGTCGGCCTCAATCTGACGCGGCTGCTAACCAATAATTATCCGGGCGTGCGCATGCTCGAATGCGACTTTGAAGCGCCGCTGATTTCTACGCTCGTGCAATCCAACGGGCGCAACCCGCAACAATTGCATTTGTTTGCTGTTAAAGTCGATAATATCCACGGCCTGGCGCCTTATATCCAGCGCCGTGATCTGCAAAAGCAGCATAAGGTCACGGATGATGATCAGAGCATTCCCAAGGAAATATGGGCTAATACGCTCGCCGAAAAGTTTAAATATCCCTCAACCCAGCGTCTCATAGAGATTGCGCGCAACGGCATTGTGCCGTTACAGATGGATGAATACAGTCAGTTCCCGCAGGATGTCGAACTATTTCAATATCCGTTGCTCAGCACCATTTACGATGCTCTGTTTGCTTATTACCGACCCACGGCTAAAAAAGATGTGATCGATACGCCGGAAGAACTCGATATGCTGTGGCAAGATTTTTCTGGTAAAAAAATCCTGGGCGAGCTGAAAGTGCAAATGGATCAGATCAAGAGACATTTGCTCAAGGAAGGCATCATTACGCGCAAAGACGGGATTAATCTGGACACCAAGAACCGACCCCTACGTTATTTTCAGGAAAGCGCCGATATCCTGCCGCTGGACGAATACCTCTATCGCATGTATGCGCTGGCCCAGAAAAATCCGCTTTATTCCCTGGCGACGTTTGATCAGCGCTATATCGATAAAGAAAACCAGCAGTTGCAGGTGTGTGATTCAACGGCCGACGTGGTGGCAAAAGTGGGGATGAGCATCGTCAACCGTGAAAAAGAAAAAATGCGCGAACAGACGGTCGACAAGCCCGGTACGGAAATCGCGGATATTCAGTTTGACACTTCCTATCATTTGGGCTCGATTGAGAAGCTTGCCGGTCCTCACAACCAGAACTCGCCGCATTTTTATCCGCAGCGACGCAAACAAGGTCATCATCAGTCGCAGACGCCGGCTGAAGTGACGCGATAATCCCTATGAGGGCATCAGCGCTAGACACCTCACCCACTAGATACAAAAGCGAGAAGGCAGGAGTCGTGCTTGCCGAGCATACAAACGGCGAATGGTATGTCCTTGCCCCGTATTCGCTCGGGCGTTACGGGGAAAACGTCAAAGGGTATAATATCGCCAAGGGCACGGTTGAAAAAAAATATAAAGAAGATCCGGACCGACACTGGAAAACGGCCTGCGATGAACTGCGCGAAGAAACAGGCATTGACCTGAACGCGTTGCAGCGGGATGAATATGAAGGGGTTACACTCGTTGAACCTACGCAATTCCCCCCGGAACCGTTTACGCACTCCGTCCAATCGTCACATCAAAGCCAGCCCACTTCCCTGACCATGTTTGTCATTGAAGTGAAAGGGCTTGAGAAGCTGAAGCCGCATTTCAAACAGAAGAAGCAGCTGAGTGAAGCGGAGCAAGCCAGACTGGATCAGCTCCCGGCATTTAAAGACCGACTGGCCATTTTGCAAACCGGCATTGTGCCCGCCAGCATCACCGGTAATGAGGATAAGCGCATCATCAAAGACCCGCTGCTTCCTGTCTTTGTAGAGGCGTATAACTGGCGTCAGCTTGACTATGCCTTGTCTGATCCGGCCAATCATAACGAACGGGGCAATCCCATATACGATAGGGTTTTTGCGGCATATGAAGATAAAAAGATGGAAAAAGCCAGCACCCGCGAGGATCTGGATAAGATATTTCAGGAGTTTTTCAGCGAGTCGGCGCTAAGCCCCTTAATCGCCCAGGTGCGTCGCATTCGAAACTATTTTGAAGAAACAGGCATCATCAATGATGAGAAAGGCCCCAAACTGGATGATAAGCTGCGCTGGTTGCGGCGCTTTACCGAAGGCGCGGAGGTGCTGCCTTTCAGGGAATATATGGTGCGTATTGCCGAAATTGCTAACCAGCATCCGTTATATGAAACGGCCATGTATGACCGTGGCTATATTGATCTGGTAAACGGCATGGAAAAGGACGGCGAATCCAAAATGGATATTCTCAAGCAAGTACAAAAAGCGCTGGAGGAGCGCAAACCGCTAACGCCTGAAGCGGAAAGCAAATATCCGTATCACACGGTGCGCGACGCGATAATTGACTGGCCGACAATCAGGCCGGAAATCGAAAGAGGTGCAGGCGGCCGCTCGGTTGACTGATCGGCCGATTATGCCGCTTCGGCAATCGCCAGCGTCTCCTGCGCCCGCTCATAATGCAACCGTTCGATCATCCGTCCGTTTAACAGTGTGACTGCCTTGCCCTCCTGCATGGCCTGCTCATAGGCAGCAATGATTGCCTCGGCTTCAGCAATATCCGCCGGCGTCGGTCCGAACACCGCATTCGCCACCGGGATCTGTTTGGGGTGGATCAGCGTTTTCCCGTCAAAGCCGAGCATGCGGCCCTGTTCGGCCTCTGCTCGCAGCCCGGCTTCGTCCTCAAGTGCGACATAGGTGCCGTCCAGCACCGGGCGCCGAAAGGCGCGGGCGGCTGTCAGCACGGCCTGCAGGCAATACATCAGCTCCGTACGTTCAGGCGTACGCCGAACACGCAGATCATTGGCCAGGTCATTGGTGCCCACGACCATACCGCTCACATGTGGATGCGCGGCGATAGCCTGCGCGTGACAGACGCCGCGCGGCGTTTCAATATTGCACCAGATCGGCAGATCGCCGCGATTAGCCTGACTCAGGGCGGCGATTATCCGGTCAATATCATTCTTGCCGCCGGTTTTGGAAAGCATCAGCCCATCAAGCGGTAAATCTTGCGCCAGGGCCAGATCCTGCTCATAATCTAGGGTGTTGTGATGATTCACGCGCAACAGATAATGCACATGCTGCCGGCGCTGACCGGCATAGGTATTAAACCATTCAGCCAGGTGGTGGCGGCCGGTTGCTTTTTGCTCCGGTGCGACGCCGTCTTCCAGATCGAAGATGATGAGATCGGCGTGCAGGCTGACCGCTTTCGCCATGGCGCGCGCATGGTCGCAGGGCACATACAAGCCGGAACGATACAAAGGCGGAGGCATCACACTCATTACCATTTATAGGCTGGCGAAAAGCAAATTAGCGCAAATTTGGTTACATTGTGAGTATTATAAGAATTTTTATAAAAAAGCTCACGCGATGCAAGCCCCGTCATCCTGAGCACGGTTCAGGATCATTGCTCATAACACCCCAACCGCGTTCGAATGTTCGCCGGACGTAAACCACAGATATTGTCGATTAATGTTGTTAATCGACAATGAAGCCACCCGTGAGGCGGGATTCCGCCGCGCAGCGAGCGTCTTTGTGCGGAGGATAAAGTCAGTTAGCAATATTTTCCAATATAAAATATCAGAAAAATAGGCGTCATTGTAATCAAATTGTCATGATGCATTGTTATATAAAAAATAGCTGTGTAAAATACTTTTTTAACAGGATACGCATATGAATCAGGATTGCCCGCATTATTTCGAACCCATCGACAATGACAACCGCACACAGCGCCTACGTGATATAATGGGCGCAGATGGTGAAAAGTGGCTTGGCAATTATCTGGATGGACAGATCAGCCGTAACGAACTGACTTCGCAACAACAGGCCTTTATTGATGCGTATGACGGGTTGATGATCAGCTTTCTTAACGCAACAGCCGTGCCTGATTCATCAGATCAACTTGTGCTATATCGTTTTGCCCGTGCTGCAGCAGATGGTTTGTTAGACAGTGGCGAACTTAGCCATATTCAAAGTTTTTCATTGTTACTGTCACCAAATGGTAATGCACAGACGTTTTCAGACTTAAAGCAGAATATGGGCGAAGAACTCGCGCAACAGTGGGATCAGGTAGCAGGAGGGGTCCTGGCTGGGCTGGTTGATTACGAAGGCGAGCAAGCCAATGGCATTGTCGATCGTTATCAGGTTACAGAATTGCAGGGTATGTATCCTAATCGTGCACGCGATGTGGTAGAGCAGGTGAATCTAAATACGATGGCACCTTTTTTAGCAGATGACATTATCGAAGGTAGCATAGAGTTGATGGAAAATTTTTGTGCCAGCTATACTCCAACTGAAAAAGAATTGAGCTGCAGGAAAGCTGCAAGTCGATGAAGCACGACGACATGATGAAAGTTAATCATGATGGTATGACAACAGATATGGCCAAAGGATTCAGCCAGTTTGCTGATGAGCTTCTACGTGGCCGCAGTAACAAAACCATTCTCAATAGCTCGGTGGGTCTGGCGGCGCTAGAAATGGGCGTGCCCAGTGCAGAAGGCCATCTGCCAGCGGATGCTGCGGCAATCGCCTCAAATAATCTGGATTATCTGAATCCCGGAAGCTGGGGGCTGGATAATCATCCGCTGTTTGATTTATCGGCTGAAAATTTCACGTTGTTCGGATTAGACTTCGTAGATTTCTGGAATCAGTTGCAAGGCGCTGAATCAATACATCACAGTCCGATCTATGATGCGCACACTGTGGGGGAAAAAATAGGTCTGCCGGATTTGCCTTACGGTGAGCTGGCACATTTCGCGCATATGGGAATGGCGCTTTATGATACGGGGCGCACATTTCAGGATTTATGGCAGGAGCTGGCCGAACATGCGCAGGCCGAAGATGATACGCCACTGGGGCAGGCAATGGCTTATGCCAAACGCACCGGCAAAATTGCCACCCATCCGGAAATGTGGCATACGCTGGCTGCACGTGGCACGATGCTAACGGTGATGGGTTTGCTTCACCCGCTTGGTGCCATGGTCTCAATTGGTGTGGCTTATTTATGTATGCATATGGTTCATAGCTTTTTTGGCTTGCTGGAGAAGAATAAAGATACCATCCAGCAGATTGAAAATGTGCCGGTGTTACGTCATGTTTATAATGCCAGCGGGATAAAAGAATGGGCAGAGCGCGACACAAAAGAAATGATTGAGCCGTTTATTGATGCATATAATGAGCCGGAGTTACAGATCAGTGACCGCGAAAATGATGGACGTGTCGCGTCGCACTTATCAGTGGCAGCTGCACGCCCTTAATGTCATTGCCCGATTGATTCGGACAGTGACAATGGCCAGCACCATGCATGCTCATATAGAAACCTTTCGCAAAAGCTCTTCTTACATGTCATTCCCCGAATTTTTCGTCAGAAAAAATTCTAGGTGTATTTTATGCATAATGATCGTCGTTGGCGCGTTTTTTATTAACCCCGTGTTTGCACAACAGGGCTAGCGATGGGGGAGGAGATGTATCATCATCGCACCCCATCCGTCTTTGCGGGCGAGGTCGCGCTTAAGCGTGGCGGCGGCATTGGGCAACAGCGCTGGAGCGCCGCTGAATACCCAGCGTTTCAAAAACGGCGACCAGCGCTTCGGTGGCCTGTTCCATCATCGCATGGCTGTGGAACGGTGTCGGGGTAAAGCGCAGCCGCTCGGTACCTTTGGGCACGGTCGGATAATTGATCGGCTGCACATAAATGCCGTGCTCCTCGATCAGCAGATCGGAAGCTTGTTTGCACAATACCGGATCACCGATGAGCACCGGCACGATGTGCGTGTTGTTATCAATCTGCGGGATACCGGCCTGCGCCAGCATGGCCTTGAAGGTCTGGGCCCTTTCCTGATGCGCCGCGCGTTCGCTGTTGCTTTCCATCAAATAGCGGATGCTTGCATTGGCGCCGGCGGCCAGCGCCGGCGGCAGCGAGGTGGTGAAAATAAAGCCGGGCGCATAGGAGCGAATGGTATCGATAATCGCAGCGGAGGCAGCGATATATCCGCCCATCAGGCCGAATGCCTTGGCCAGCGTGCCCTGTATGATATCCACTTCGTCCATCAATCCGTCGCGTTCGGCGACGCCTGCGCCGCGCGGACCATACATACCTACGGCATGGACTTCGTCAAGATAGGTCATCGCGTTATATTTGCGTGCCAGAGCGCATATCTCGGCAATCGGGCCGATATCGCCATCCATCGAATAGACCGATTCAAACGCGATGATTTTCGGGCAGCGATGCGGCGTATTCGCCAACAGGGTTTCCAGATGCGCGACATCATTATGCCGGAAGATTTTCTTTTCCGCCGGGCTGTGGCGGATGCCGTTAATCATTGAGGCATGATTCAGCGAATCTGAAAAAATCACACAGTCCTTTAAGATCGAACCGATCGTGCTCAGCGATGCCTCATTAGCGATGTAGCCAGAGGTAAACACCAGCGCCGATTCCTTGCCGTGTAATTCGGCCAGGGTGTTTTCCAGCTCGACTAGCTTGTGGTGGGTGCCCGAGATGTTGCGCGTACCGCCGGAGCCGGCGCCCATGGCTTCAATCGTGCCGGTCATGGCGGCGATAACGTCTGGATGCTGGCCCATGCCCAGATAATCATTGGCGCACCAGACAACGACTTCCCTGTTGGTGCGATGACTGACGGCGACGGGAAAGCGCCCGACAATACGTTCCAGATCATTAAACTGGCGGTAGCGCCCTTCGGCGTGCAGGCGTGTTATCGCGTCGGTAAAATGCGAATGGTAATCGATCACGGTGTCTTAAAAATTATCATTTTGTAGTTTGTTACTATGCCACTTCATAGCCAGGATTGCAACCGATTCAGTTAAAAAAATGCCAGGCTAATGAATTGATTTCTCATTATTTACTGAATATTAATCGTTGCCGCAAAAAGCACTCGCGCAACATCAACACCCACAAAACCAGCGCCAGTAGCTGATGCGCGGAGGCCAGTCCGATAGGCACGATATACAGTACGGTGGCAATACCCAGAATCATTTGTGCAAAAATAGCACTGGTAAGCATGATCAGTCGCCGCCGTTCCCCGATAGGCGCCATCGCCCAGCGCCAGCCGACGAATAGCAGCACGCAGGCGGTCAGCACATAAGCGCCCATACGGTGCTGGAACTGCACCATAGTGACATTGGCCAGCAGGTTGCGATACCAGGGCTCCAGCAGCATCAGTCCGTCGGGGATAAACCGGCCGTCCATCAGCGGCCAGGTGTTATAGGTTAGGCCGGCATCCATCCCGGCGACAATCGCGCCCAGTACAATCTGCACGAACAACAGTCCGGTCAGCCCCAGCGCCGGCCAGAAGGCGCGTTGCGGGGCAGGGGGGTGCAGCCCCGATTCGGCGGCTGCAGGCGGGCGCAAGAGCCATAACGTCCATAACGTATAGCCAAATACGGCAAAAGCAAGGCTCAGATGCATGGCCAGTTTCACCGGGCTGACGCGTGGATCGTCGACCAGCCCGCTTTGTACCATCACCCAGCCAACACCGCCCTGAGCGGCAACCAGCAACCCGGCGATCAGGCCGCGGCGTATGAGCATCGGGTTGAGCTGTCGGCGTACAAGAAAATACAGATACGGTACTAAAAAGACGAGGCCGGTAATGCGCCCGAGCAGGCGGTGCAGCCACTCCAGCCAGTAAATCTGCTTGAACTGCTCCACCGACATCCCGCGGTTAATCTGCTGATATTCCGGTGTATCGCGGTAGGCTTCCAACTCCGCCTCCCAGGTTTCGCGGCTCATTGGCGGCAGAATGCCGCTGATCAGATCCCATTCCACGATGGAAAGCCCGGATTCGGTCAGCCGCGTCACGCCTCCGACAAATACCATAAACACCACGCAGGTCAGGCAGCTGTATAGCCAGATACGAATCAGCCGGTCTGCGCTGGGTGTAGCGTGCGCGGCGGTTTTGAAGGCGGACGGCGGTTTAAAGGTAGTGTGATTCATAAGTGGTTACCGGTGATATAAAATTATACTAATTCTATTTAGTTCACGACGGCGCTAAGTCCACCCCTGGCCACACGGTCACGATAGGTTTGCATAAAGCTTTCAATGCGGCTGATCTGCTGATTGACCTGATCAAACCGGTACGGATCGATCGGCCCGCTGGCATCGGTGACGTACATGAAAATATCACGATTGGGGCCCTCGGAGACCAGAGGGCCGAAATAATTGCGCAGATATTGCAGCTGGATCGTATCGCGTTCAAACATGTAAGCGATCGCCAGTTGCAGCAATTGTTCGGTTTCCTCCTCATCAAGCGGGGCGAGCGCATTATCGCGATCGGCCAGCAGGCCTTCCGCGATATTAATCACCTGATCCCAGTCACGCTCCTTCCAGTAAATATTCAGCCGCAGGGCATCCGCCTCCCGGCTGACATCGCTGGCCAGCATATCCAGCGCCTGCTGCGTCCGGCCAGTCTCCGACAGCGCCATGGCCCCCAGCAGGGTACGCTTGCGGTCCAGCTCGGCCGGGTTTTCGCCGTAGCCGGTCAGCTCAAGCACATCCAGCGCGCGGGCGGGTTGCTCGTTGAGGATATAAATCAATGCCAGCTGCGCGCCCATGGCGCTTCTGGCTTCGCCTTCCTGGCGGAATTTGATCTGATGCTCCAGTAATGCCGCCGCCCGGCCCAGCAGGTCCACACTGGCCAGCCGGTCTGCTAGTCCCTGTATCATCTTGTCGCCCGCGCGCCCCACCGGGGTTAATTCGCGAAACTCATAAAACGTCGCCAGCGCTTGCAGGGGTTCAAGCTGATCGGCCCCGCCTTCGGCGAACAGATAATTGAAGGCCTCGGCCATATCGCGCGCCACCGAACTGGCAATAGCCGAGTCGGGGAAATGATTGACCACTTCGCGCCAAGCGCGCAGCCCCGCCAGATAATCCCCGTTATCAACATATAACTCGCCGAGATATTGCAGCAGGCTTAATTCAAACGAATCCCCGCGCCACACGATCCGCAGGCGGTCAAGCCGGTCGATCGCCTCCTGCGCGCTGATTTCGTCCAGATTATATTGCAGCGTGGTCAGTGCGAATTCGGCGCGGGCGCGGATAAAGCGATTATCCGCCTGTTCGGTTAACGGCTTCCAGATATTTTGCGCAGACTCATATTGTTCATTCTCGGCGGAAATCTTGCCCAGCAGGAAGTCAACATAGGGCATCACCCGTTCATCCACACCGGTGACACTCAGCGTATCGAATGTTTTGAGCGCGCGGTTATAGCTTTTGCGATTAATGTAATTATCGGCCGCCAGAATCGCCAGCTTTTCGCGCAGGCGCGGCGGGTATTTGCTTATAAACGCATCATACTGCTCGAGATAATCAAAGCGCGGCCGCTCCTCTTGCAGCACATTCAGCACCTGTTCCCATAATTTGCTTTCCTGCGAATCCCGTAAGGCCGGGCTGGCAAAAGCCTCTATGGCTTCCGGGTGGCGGTTGATGAGGAAATTCGCCGCTCCTTCCAACGCCGCCAGCCGGCGAGCATCGTAAAAATTCGGGTCACTGGCGCGGATCAGCTCCAGCAGCCCCAGCGTTTCATGGGCATGGCCTTCGGCAAAATGGGCCTGCGCCAGCCGCAGCCGCAAGCTGTTAGCGCGCAGGGGCTGGGCATCGATCAGTTTTTGTTCGATGTCGCGGCGCAGCGCGATGATGTCATTATCCGGCGTTTTAAACTGTTGATACGGAAACCAGGTCAGCGAACTCAAGACCTGCAGCTCTTCCAGTGCCAGTTTGGGCAGATCGGCCGAGAGGCTGAGTCCGGTCTGCTGCGCCGTCAGCCGGATGCCGTTTCGCAGCGGCACCACCCGCGCCTGATTCGAGCGTTTCACCACCGCCAGCCCCTGCGGCGAGGGTAGAATTTCCAACTCAACGAATTCCCGCCCGGGATACAGGCCTTCGCCGGGTTTGAAAAACGGCGTCACCACGATGCGATCGCCCGCGCTGGGGTCGCGTACGGTAATCGGCGGGGCATATTGCAGGACCGGCAGGAAAATATTGGGAGTCCGCGCCCCGGGCCGAAGCTCCACACTAACCAGCTGGGTTGGCACCTGCTGATAGGGCGACAGCGTGACCCACCATTCAACTGAACCGCGCGGTCGTCCGACCTGGGCATAGAGACTGCCGTCGGTTTGCATGCGTAAAATCGTATGGGTGGCGTGTGGGATTTCTTCAATGGATGTCACGGACGCGGGTAAAATGCTCTCCAGCAGCGTCAGGTTCATATTCTGCTTGGCGTCAAACACGATCCACAAATAATGATCACGGAAAAACACCGCCGCCGCCGTGCGCTTGGTCCAGGGGAAGCGGATTTCGATACCGGTGGAGGTGGTTTTAGTGGTAATCACAAACGGTCGATCAGAGCCGGAGGCTTCCGTTTCTTCCACCCCCACTTCCGGCACGGGGGCGCCGGTTCGTGTCGTTTGCGTGTCGACCGCCGGCTCCGTCGAGCCCACAAACTCGGCAAAAGGATCATCCGCCGGCGCCTCCTGCGCGGCGTCCGCCGGCGCGGGCTCTTCGGCATCTGTCGCCTGCGTGGTGATCGGCTGTGGCGGCGCATTCGCCACATCCGGCACCGGTTGCGCCGCCTCGTCGACGGGCCGGTTGGTCTCTTTCGTGCTGTAAGTCGGCGAATCGGTCTCACCTGACGTATCCGCCTGCGCGATTTGCCGGGGTGTCGGCGCCTCAACGGCCGCTTGCCGCGGCGGCGTCGGTTTGGGCGTGGGTGCCATAACCGGAATCGGTGCGGGCTCCGCTTCAGGAGCCGCCGGGGCAGGCGGGGAGGCTGGTGGGGTATAGGCGCTGACTCGGGTTTGTTGTGCTTCGCCCTGCGCTTCTTGTGTGTTGCCCTGTGGTTCGGGTGGTGATGGCGTTTGCGGCTCCGGTTGCGGCTCCGCTTGCGGCTCCGCTTGCGGTTTCACCCCGATAATATCGATACCGTTGGCGTTGCCGCTGATAAAATGACGGATGCGATACGGTTTATCGAAGTTCAGAGTAATACTGCGGCTGTCGCCGGATACGCTGGAGCCCTGCAACCGCGGCCCCAGCCTCTGCTTGATGGCCTGCAGGTTAATGTCGGCGGGTTCACTGAAGGTGAGGGTAACCCCCGCGTCATTTTCTTTCACCTTGAAGCGGACTTTCTGCGGCCAGTTGAAGGTAATGCGCGTAAAGTCCCGCACCTCCATGGCGCTTACGGTCGGGCTGAGCGCGGCATGGGCCACCTGATACAGGCCCAGCGCCAGCACCAGCACACACAGTACGCTCAAAAACCGCAAGGTTAACACCATTCCGTGTAGCCACCCGTTATTGCATTACCGCTAATGTATGCCACTTAGTGCATGGATGGAAGTGGTAATCTGTATCCATCCGGCCACTAAATCACGGTTCCGAATGAAGGGAAGCGCTTCAGGCTGCCTGCGGTATCAGGCGATAGTCGGCAATCAGGGTTTCGGCAATCTGGATGGCGTTTAATGCCGCGCCTTTACGCACATTATCGCACACCACCCACATATTCAGACCGTTTTCGATCGTCGGGTCACGGCGCACGCGCGAGACGAAGGTGGCATCCTCGCCGACACATTCGGCCGGAGTGACATAGCCGCCGCCTTCCTGGGGGTCCATCACCACCAAACCGTCCGCATCTTCCAGCATTTCATAGATATCCTCGATCTCGAACGGTTTTTCAAACTGGATATTCACGGCTTCCCCGTGGCCGACAAATACCGGCACCCGGACACAGGTGGCGGTCACCGCAATATCTGCCTCCATGATTTTTTTGGTTTCAACGGCCATTTTCCATTCTTCCCTTGTCAGCCCGTCATCCATAAAACGATCGATATGTGGGATCACGTTAAAGGCAATCCGTTTGGTGAATTGCGAGGGCTCCTGATGCTCGTTGGCATAAAGCGCCTTGGTCTGGTCATACAATTCATCCATGGCATCTTTGCCGGAACCAGACACGGATTGATAGGTCGACACCACCACACGCTGAATGCCCAGCGCGTCATGCAGCGGCTTAAGTGCGATAACCATCTGAATCGTCGAGCAATTGGGATTAGCGATGATGTTGCGTTTGCCGTATGCTTGCAACGCATGCGGATTGACTTCCGGCACCACCAGCGGCACATCTTCCATCATGCGGAAATGCGAGGTGTTATCAATCACGATGCACCCCGCCGCCGCGGCTTTGGGGGCAAACTTGGCGGAAATAGCCGAACCCGGTGAAAACAGAGCGATATCGGTGCCGCGGAAATCATAATCCGCCAGTCTGCTGCAGGTGAGGACGGTATCGTCGCCGAAACTGATCTGCTTGCCTGCCGAGCGTTCTGAGGCCAGCGCCACCACTTCGCGCGCCGGAAAGCGCCGCTCATCAAGAATTTCCAAAATTTCCCGGCCGACATTTCCCGTCGCGCCAACCACTGCAATTTTATAGCTCATGAATGTGTTCCTGTCGCTCGTTCAAAAAAGATCATCCGCCACATCAGGCGGCTTTTTTCACTTGTAACTGCTTCAACGCACCAAGCACGGCATCGCCCATTTCCGAGGTGCTAAGCTGCGTGCAGCCGTCGGCCATAATATCGGCAGTGCGCTTGCCCTGGGCCAGCACGTTATTCACCGCCAGTTCAAGCATATCGGCCTCGGCCTGCATATCAAAGCTGTAGCGCAGCATCATGGCGAAACTCAGGATAGTTGCCAGCGGGTTGGCGATATTGTGTTCGGCAATATCGGGGGCCGACCCGTGTACCGGCTCATACAGGCCGATCCGTTTGCCGTCGATTTCCGCACCCAGCGACGCCGAGGGCAGCATGCCCAGCGATCCGGTCAGCATCGCCGCGCAGTCGGAGAGAATATCGCCGAACATGTTGGTAGTCACCAGCACATCAAACTGTTTGGGGTTGCGCACCAGCTGCATCGCCGCATTATCGACATACATATGCGTCAGCTCCACGCCCGGGAATTCGGCATCGCCAATGGCCTGCACTTCCTGCCGCCACAATTCGGTACACTCCAGCACGTTGGCCTTATCGACCGAGCAGACCTTGCCCCGGCGTTTCTGTGCCAGATCGAACGCCACGCGGGCGATACGCTGAATCTCAACATCCGCATATATTTGTGTGTTCACTCCCACCCGGCGGCCCTGCTCGTCGGTGGTGATTCCGCGCGGTTCACCGAAATAGATGCCGCCGGTCAGCTCGCGCACAATCATGATATCCAGTCCGGAAATTACCGCATGCTTCAGGCTGGATGCGCCGGCCAGCGCATCGAAGCAGATGGCGGGGCGCAGATTGGCAAATAATGACAGTGCTTTGCGAATCCCGAGCAGGCCGCGCTCCGGACGCACGTCATAATCCAACGCCTCCCATTGCGGACCGCCAACGGCGCCCAGCAAAATCGCATCCGCCATGTGCGCCGCCTTGAGCGTGCGCTCCGGCAGGGGCGTGCCCGAATCCTCATACGCCGCGCCGCCGATCAGTTCGATGGAATAGGTGAAGTCTGCAGCGGTATATTTGGTAAACCACGCGAGCAGCTTTTTGACTTCATTGACGACTTCCGGGCCGATTCCGTCACCGGGAAGCAAGAGAATATGTTTGGGCTGCGCCATGTCGCCACCTTTCGTGCTGAAGGTGGAAAAGTAATGGGTTTCCCGTAAGGAATCAACGATTTTACGCGTCAGCAGGCAGGGTGGTCTACCACCAGCCGCTGTTTTTATTGTCGTTGCTGCCGCCCCAGAAGCCGCTGCTGTCGCCGCCCCATATGGAGCCGGTGCCAACCGAGCCGCTTTCCTTGCCCCAGACGGAGTCGGCCGGCGTCGAACTGCCATGGCCCTGTGTGCCAGCATACCAGCCGCTCTGCTTGGCGGTGTCGTGCTGTGCGATTAACTCCGTGAGACGGTGTTCGCTAAAATTGTCGTTCGGGTTGTATTTGCCGACCGTGCAGCCGTTTTTGCGGTTCTTGATTTTACCGGTCTTCTTATCCACCGTCATAATCCACTGGCCGGCGGAGTCAAAAATATAGCCCTTACTGTCGATGCGGCCGCCTTGCGGTCCCATAAAATATTTCGGCTGGACCTTCACCACATCGGCGCGTTTGAGTTTTTTCTCCTCACGCTTGGCTTTTTTCTCGGCGATTTTGGCGATAATATCCTGAGCGCCCTTGGAAAGCTGCTGCGCTTCACTGGGATCGGTGCCGGGCAGGTTGAAGGTATATTTTCCTCCCTTCATCGCATTGGTGCGCACTTCGGACAGTTTTTCCTTGTAAATTTTCTGATAGCGCTCATCGTGCGATTGCTGGGGTTTTTTGGAGCCCTTTTTGATAGCGTCCATGAACATAGACTTGGCGCTGTTCTGGGAGTTTTTGTCTTTGAATTGCTTGGGTAATTCCTGAATGAAACGCATAAATTGTAATCCCTAACATCTATTGTTTTTTGTACTTTTCCAATTAAGATTATACCAGTAATATACCAACCAATTATGACAGTTTTATGACATTTTGAGACCATTGCATCAGTCGGCTTTTGGCGTATCATCCCTGCAGAAGCGGGGATTCTTTCCAGGCCGGCGCCTGGCTTCACCAGTTTTCCGCCTTCGCGGGAATAATGAATCGCCCTGGGGCCGACTTAAACAATGATTATATTTTTGATTCACTTAAATTAGCACGTTGAGATTAACAAAACGTAAAGGCCGGGCCCTGACTCATGGTTAAACTTCTGACATTCCCTTTTATTCTTGTTGTATTGTTACGTTTTGCCCAGGCAGGCGATTTTCCGGTTGCATCCATAGAGTTGACAACACAAAAGCAGGTGCACGCATTGCGTGTAGAGCTGGCTGAGTATGCCCCTGCCCGGCAGTACGGGCTGATGCATCGCCAAACGGTGGAGCCATTTGCCGGCATGCTGTTTGATTTTAAGGCCAGTCAACCGATTACCATGTGGATGAAAAATACACTGATTCCCCTGGATATGGTGTTTTTCAACAATGACCAGCGGGTGGTGCACATACATTACAATGCTGAGCCGGAATCGCTGGAATTGATCCGCTCGCCGGTCCCGGCGCGCTATGTGCTTGAAGTCCCCGCCGGTGATGCCGATCGCTACGGCATCAGGCCGGGGGATCAATTTTGTATCACACACCGCGAATCAGAAGGAAGCACTTCATGAAAATGGCCGGTTTGGCGCTGCTCATGATAACCGTGCTTGCGGCGCCTTGCATGGCGGCGGCGAGTAATTCGCTCGTGTTCCAGCGCGATACCATCACCATCGAGCCGGCCGCACCGGCTGCAGACGAGGCGGCGGCGGAAGATGTGGGTGAAGCAGCGCAACCGCCGCCTGCGGCGCGGCAGGCGGTTACCATCAACGCCCAGTTGCGTTCGGATCAGGCCTTGCGCCTCGAATGGGTGCATTCGCTGAGCGGGCTTAGCGGCAACGAGGCGATGATGATCCTATTTGATCCGCCCGCGCAGCAGGATTTGATGCCGATGAATATTTACGTGCCGGTTGACGTGTTATTCGTCGACAAGCAGGGTACGATCACGCAAATCGCGCCTAATCTCACGCTGGCGCAATTACAGGCGCAGATCGCCGTCGCCGAGCCCTTGCGCGCCTGGCTTTTTCTCGCTGGCGGCGCCGCCGAGCGCCTTGATATCCGCCCCCGTGACCGCCTCAGGCATCCGCTATTCAGCCCCAAACCGACGGTGATTAATTAATCAGCCAAGGCAGCCATTGCGCGTTTACTGCCGCGCTTCGCTGCGCGAAGCGCAGCTTCCCTCTCCCGCATGCGGGAGAGGGGTAGGGTGAGGGTGTCCAATTAACAAGTGTATCAGCTATATAGCTAACTAACTTTATGCTCCGCATAAAGACGCCCGTCATGCGGCGGAATCCCGCTCTTGCGAGCGGGCTTCATTGTCGATTAACAAATTTAATCGACAATATGTGGAGCGGGCGATGGGAATCGAACCGGCGAAGCAATCGCGTAGCGATTGTTCGCATCTTATAAAACGTGGGTTCGCAGCCGTGTTATGAACCAGCCAAGGCAGCCATTGCACGGTTTCAGCTATATAGCTAACTAACTTTATGCTCCGCATAAAGACGCCCGTCATGCGGC
>CAZMBI010000007.1:0-85 GCA_964564675.1 uncultured Azospirillaceae bacterium | reverse complement strand
TGTCGATTAACAAATTTAATCGACAATATGTGGAGCGGGCGATGGGAATCGAACCCACGTCTAAAGCTTGGGAAGCTTTCGTTCT
>CAZMBI010000006.1:19441-107235 GCA_964564675.1 uncultured Azospirillaceae bacterium | reverse complement strand
AAGGCGGATGCCATTAAAACTGCGAATAAAACAAATCCCATATTGCGTGCCGTGTTCCGCTACGATTCTTAATATATGTATTATAACACGGGCATGGGCGAGAAATGTGACATTTCGGTGAAGATTGGCTGCTCGGGCGCGCGAATAGTGCTTGTATATCAATTGGATAGGGGTTGCCGTGCAGATGGCCGGCAAAGCGGAAGCGGGCCTGAGCAGCCGCTTCCGCCCGTCGCAGGGGAAGCCTTATTCGGCTTGGGTATCCAGCAGCTTATTGCCGTCGGACTGATTGATGGCGATGGTGCGCGGTTTTTCCGTTTCCGGAATCTCACGCTCCAGCGCGATGCGCAGCAGGCCTTTTTCCAGCCGGGCATCGGTCACTTTGACATGATCGGCCAGCGTGAACTTGCGCTCAAAAGAGCGCGTGGCGATGCCTTTATGGAGATATTCAACGGTTTCCTGCTCGTCCTTGTTTTCGATGCGGCCGCGTACGCTCAGCGTATCGCCCTCCTGGGTGATCTGCAGATCGTCCTCACCGAATCCGGCAACCGCCAGGGTGACGAGATAATCGTTCTCCCCGGTTTTTTCGATGTTGTAGGGCGGATAGCTGGGCGAGGTTTCGTCCATCCGGTTGAGCGAATCGAATAACCGGTCGACATGATCGAATCCGACCGCATGACGCAATAAGGGTGTTAAGGAATAGGTGTTCATTTCATCCTCCTTTTACAAGCAAAGATTTGACATTAATTAGGCCCTGATTCATCAGCGACCCAAATCTATAGTTAGGACAGCAGCGGCCTGCGTCAAGAGGGTAATCTTTACGATTTATTGATGGCAGGCCCTTAGTGACCGCCGATCTTTTTACTTGGCAGTGCAGCACGGCGGGGACTATGCTGGCGTGTCACATGCAGGAGTATAACGGCATGCGTTTAATCAAGATACTTGCGTTCACCCTTATCGGTCTGGCCATCGTGCTGATCGGCGGCGCCTATCTGGCGATTCAGTTCGTCGATATGCAGCGTATCAAGGACCTGGTGCAAGCGCAGGTGCAGGCTGAAACGGGACGCGCCTTCACTATTGCCGGCGCTGTCGAGCCGAGCCTCGGGCTGATGCCGACCGTGGCTTTAGGCGACGTGCGTCTGGCCAATCCGGAGTGGGCAGAGACGCCGCATCTGATTGAAGCCGAACAGTTGGAGGTCAGCCTCGCGCTGTGGCCGCTGTTTCGCGGCGCGGTGGAAGTCGCCGGTGTGCAGGTAGCGGGGGCCACCATTAACCTTGAAGAGCGCGGCAAGCAGGTCAGCTGGGTGTTTGACGCGCCCGCCAAAAATAATCAAAGCCAGCCGGCAAACGGCGCGCAGCCTGCGCCGCAGGCGGGTCAATCCGCAGAGGCTTTTGCCCTCGATCAGCTGGTGCTGCGCGACAGTGTGCTGGGCTATTATCGACACGGTGCGGCGCAGCGGCACCGGGTGCAGATCAGTCAGCTGCGCCTGCGCGGGCTGAACGGGCGTTGGGTGGAGACATTGTCCGCGCAGGCGCGTTATGAAGGCGCGCGGATTGAGCTGTCCGCCACCGGTGCGCAGGCAGATATGGTGCAGGTGGACGCATCCGTCAGCAAGGCCGAAACGCGCGTTTCGGCGAGCGGCAACGTGGCGCTGGCGGATTTCACCTATGATCTGAGGGTACAGGCCGAAACCGCTGCCCTGCGCGACGCACTGGCGATTGCCGGGGTGGCTTCTGACGACGCGACGCAGGTGCGGCTGGATGCCAAGATCGGCGGCAATCCCCGTATCGTTACGTTTTCCGAGCTTGATCTGTACTATGGCGCACATGCGATCAACGGCTCGGGCGAGCTGAGCCTGAATAGTGCAATACCCTATCTGGAAGCATCCTTAAGCGCCGAGCAGATCACCATTGCGTCGCCCGAACCGCCGCTGGAAGAGGTCACCAACATGCCGGCCGAGGCACCCAAAGCGGACAGTGTTGCCTCACCGATTCCGGATACGCCGCTGCCCGCCGAGGCGTTGCATGCATTGAATGCCGATGTCACGATAACCATCGGCGAATTGCAGACCCCGCATATCAATCTGAGTGAGGCGAAAGCCAGTCTGGCTTTACAAGACGGTCGGCTGCGTATCGACCCACTGGCGGTGGCGACCTCGCAGGGCTGGGTGCGCGGTTCGGCCGGGCTGGATGCGCAAACCACACCGCCGACGCTACATCTGGATTTGTTGACCAACGATATTGCGCTCAGCGCGCTGTTGATGGAATTAGCTGGTGAATCCGCCATTGAAGGCGGCATTGTCAAAAGCGATCTCAAGCTGCAAGGCCAGGGCGTCACGCTGCGCGAAGCGGTTGCCGACGCGCGCGGTCATTTCAATTTTTATTTCGATGAGGCGGTCTATCGCACGCCGGCGACACTGCAGGAAACCCAGTCTTTCGTGAATATTCTGCGCGGCGCCGAAGACCCGCCAAATGAAGTACACATCGCCTGTGGCGTGGGCCGTTTTACAATCGCCAAGGGCATTGCCGAAAGCGACCTGCTGGCGATGAAAACCACCGGTGCCGTTGTCACCGGGGACGGTGCGTTTATCCTGCCCACCGCCTCACTCAATATGGTGCTGACGGCCCGCTCCGGTTTTCTCGGCGTGGCTGATGCCGTACCTTCGCTGAAGATCAAAGGCCCGATCGCCAACCCGGTCGTGCGGCTTGATACCGGCAGCGCCATAGTCGGAATCGGCAAGCTGGTGCTGGGAGCCACCACTGGAGTGGGGCTGGCGGTCGTACTGGGCGAGCAGGTGACCGACCGGCTGGGAATTACCGCGGAGACCAATCCCTGCCTGAAGGACATAGCCCAGATGGAAGCGAAAGCGCCCAAAACGCCTGAGGAAAAAGCAAAGCAGGCCGAGGAGACCGTGAAGGAGAACGCCAAGCAGGTGGAGGAAAATGTCAAACAAAAGCGCGACGAGATCAAAGAGGGCATTAAGCAGCTTGAAGATGAAACCGAGGTGATCCGCGATAATCTGCGGGAAATCTTTAAGAAGAAAGAATAGCCAGTTGCTTTATGGCACCTAACGCCGGCCGGAGGTTGGATAGTCGTATTCCACGTCGCCTTCCTGCTCGAACAGTTTATCCCAGAACGTCCGGTTGGGATTCTGCGCGCTGTCGGGAGATGCGGATGCCGGTTGCTCGTCCGTAAACTCATCGATACTGCGCGGCGGGGCGTTCCAGGGCAGAAAGTGATCGCGCCCCGCAGCGTCTTCGGAAGCAGAAATCACGCCGATTGGCAGGCCCTGCACGGCCTGTGACATAAACGCCTGCCAGATGCGGGCGGGCAGGCTGCCGCCGGTGACGTTTTTCATCGGGGTGTTGTCATCATTGCCGATCCACACGCCGGTCACGAGTTGCGGGACAAAGCCGATAAACCAGGCGTCTTTAAACTCCGAACTGGTCCCGGTTTTGCCGGCCATCGGCCGGCCGATGGCCGCCGCGCGGCCGGTGCCGTTAACGGGGACGTTCATCAGCATGTAATTCATCTGGCTGACCACGCTGTCGCGCAGAACTACCCACAGGCCGGAGCCCCGGCGTGCATAAAGCTCCTCGCCCGACTGGGCGTAAATTGCTTCCACGCCATAGGGCTGCACGCCACGGCCCTGATTGGCCAGATGCGCATAGGCGGCGGTCAGATCGAGTAGGGTCGCCTCCACCGCGCCCAGCGCAATGCTCGGATTGGCTTCGATATGCGGCAGGCCGAGCCGGCGGGCCATATCGGCCACGCGCGGAATGCCCACCGCCATGGCCAGCTGCACTGCCACCGTATTGAGTGAATGGGTCAGCGCCTCGCGCATGGTGACCGTGCCGCGGAAATCGCCGCTGAAATTGCGCGGGGTCCAGGTATCGCTGCCGACTTCATACTCGACCGGCTCGTCGGTGATGAGGGTATCGGGCGTCATCCCCGCATCGAGTGCCGCCAGATAGACAAAGAGTTTAAACACCGAGCCCGGCTGTCGTCTGGCCTGGGTGACCCGGTTGAACTGGCTTTTACCATAATCACGACCGCCGACCATGGCGCGCACGGCGCCTTGCGGACTCATCGCCACCAGCGACGCCTGGCTGGCGTTTTTGGTCTCTCCACGTTCGTCCATCAGCCGGCCCACCGCATCTTCGGCTTCTTTTTGCAGCGTCGGATCGAGCGTGGTGATGACAACGAGATCCTGCTCGATCTGGCCTAGATATTCGGGCAGTTCATCAATCAGCCAGTCGGTGAAATAGCGGGTGCCGCTGGGATTGTCCGCGCGGTAGAGGGTCGGCGGTTGAAAGCGGGTTAGCGCCTGCTGCACTCGCTGCCGGTCGATCATGCCGGCATCGACCATGTTGAGCAGCACCTGATGCGCGCGCTTTTTAGCCAGTTCCGCATTGGCAATCGGCGAGTAGCGCGACGGGGCTTTAAGCAGACCGGTAAGCACGGCGGATTCGATCAGGTTCACCTCGGTGGCCGGTTTATCGAAATAGTGTTCGGACGCGGCATCAATGCCGTAAGTACCGGCGCCCAGATATACGCGGTTGAGATAGATGGCGAGGATTTCCTGCTTGGTGAAACGCCCTTCCAACCAGAAGGCAAGCAGCATTTCCTGAATCTTGCGTTTCACGGTGCGCTCGGGCGTCAGAAAGACGTTCTTGGCGACTTGCTGGGTGATGGTGCTGCCGCCCTGCATGACGGCACCCGCACGCAGGTTGGCCAGCATGGCGCGCATGATACCGAAAATATCGATACCCGGATGTTCGAAAAAGCGGCGATCTTCGGTGGCAAGCACGGCTTTGATCAGGTGCGCCGGCAATTCATCATATTCGATATAATCACCGTAAACGTCGCCGTAGCTGGCGATAATCAGCCCGTCACGGGTTTTCATGGTGATGCCGGGCTGTTTATCGATGGTATCGATGCCCTGGATGTCGGGTAAGTCGTGCGCGAAATACAGCAGGACGGCAAAACCCATCAGCAGCATCGTAAAACACAGCGAGCCCAGCAGGGTCCAGAATGAACGGCGTTTCCACAAGCGCGGCTTGCCCGGGTGCGCGCGGCGCTTGCTGGGCCGGCGGTGACGGTGCGCGTCTTTTTTTGGCGAGACCGCCGCCGGCCCGCGTTTAGCTCGCGAGCCACTGCTTTTACCGCCCTTGCCGCTGGTCAGTTTGGGGCCGTTGCCGCGTCCTTTGGGTTTTTGTCCTGCCATGGCGTGTGCTTGTGCTTTTGCTTATCGCGTGATTCTATAGCGGGACAGGAGAAAAAAGTCACGCCGCCTGTACCTGTTTGAGGCATATTTTGAGGCGTATAAGGGCTGCGGCAGGAGGTGACTGACCACATGACGGAACAAGCAGGGCATACGGATTCCGGATTTTCCCTGACGCTGACCGCTGGCGCGCAGGCCTTTGGCGACGGTTCGCATCCGAGCACGCAAGGGGCGATTGCGGCGCTGGAGGGTTTAGCCGGGCTGGGCGGTATCCGCCGTGTATTGGATGTCGGCTGCGGTAACGGGATTTTGGGCCTGATGGCCGCGCGCCACTGGCACGCACAGCTGATCGCCGCCGACCGCCAGCCGCAAGCTATCGCCGCGGTGCAGGAAAACGCTGAGGCCAACGCGCTGGCTGCACAGGTGCAGGCGGTGCGCAGCGAAGGGTGTGCGCATCCGCTGATTCAGGACAATGCGCCATATGATCTGATTTTGTGCAATATTCTGGCTGAAACCCTGGTCGGTCTGGCGCGCGACATCGGCGGATTGCTGGCTGAGGAGGGACTGGTCATCGTCTCCGGTATGCTCACCTGGCAGGCCGACGGCGTTATCGAAGCCTATGAACGCTGCGGCCTGCAGCTGGTGCAGCGTCTGAGCATGAGCAACTGGGTCACACTGATCTGGCAGGGTTAAATTTCACCTAATCGTCATATTTTTAGCGCTCGATATCCGCTAAGCTTATGGTGTGGAATAATCTATGAAACAGGATATGCAACCAACGGGAACCATCCAGCCGCCCACCGCGGCGCACAAGCTGCACGCGGCCGGCCCGCTGTCACGTGTTGCGGCGGCGAATGGGGCGGATTTGCCGTTTGATCCGGAGCTGCTGCGCTCCCGCATTTATATCAAGGACTGGTCGCTGTTCACCGGTGACAGCTACCTGATGGTCAACCCCGAGGAGGTGACGCCGCAAAACGAGCCGCGCCTGACCGCCAAACTCCTCAAACATTACAGTATTCTCGAGCCCTCTTATTTCAGCTATCAGCCGCGCGCGGCGATTGCCGCGTCACTTGCTTCTTACGTGCCGCTGTCGTTGCAAACGCGCAAGGAAAAAGCCGTGAAGACCATCATGGATTTGTATCTTGAGGAAAAAACCGGCGAGCATCCCGAACAGGCCAAACACCGCGCGCGTTATGAGCGGCCGTATGAGGCGCAGATCAATTTCTGGAAAAAACCAGAGGATATCACCTCCTCGCCGGAGCTTGAGGAAATGAAGCAAAACGCGCTGGCGGTGTCGTTGATTGTCAATGAAGGGCTGAAAATGCGCGGACGCAATCTGGAAGCGGCCGGTTATATCGAACCGCCGCGTTCGGCCGATGACACAGTGGGCAAGCTGGCCCCGCTTTTGGGTGTGCGCACCGATCAGCTGACGCAGGCGCTCATGGGCGGCGGCGCCAAGGGATTAGGCGCGCTGTTGGGGGTTAATCCGCAGCTGGTTGGCGAAATCGAGCAGGTAGCGCACGTCGCCGCCGGTCATGAGTTTGCCAATAATATCGTGGAAAACTGGAATATGGGTCGCAGCATCGAGGGTACGCAAGGCCGCAGCGTGGAGGAAAAAATTCAGGTTGGCCTGCTGGTGCGCACGGCGAAAAAGCTCGAGGAACTCAAGGCCTATGAATTTCCGCAGGTCAAGCCCGCCGATATTCAGAAAGTGGAAGACCAGACCATTGCCAGCCTGCGCCAGCTGCCGCAACCGCTGCTGGAAGCGTTTTACTATAGCGGCGGCGAGATTGCGCTGACCCAGACCAAAACCGTGGAAAATATTTTTGGCTTTCCCGTACCGGCGCTGGGGCTGCATAACCGCGCCCCGTTCGAGCGCGGGCAGCCGGGCGGCGTGCTGCAGGTGTATGTGGGCAGCATGTATCAGCCGCCGGTGGCGTATAATATCCTGCATCACGAGATGAACCATATTCAGTACGGCATTCATTATACGCCGCAGGAAATCGCCGAGATGGAGCAACTGGTCGCCGGCAACGCGCAGCGGCTGGCCGCGCTGGAGGAAGCGTTAACAGCCTGGGAGCGCGCCGATGCGCCGGCACGTAAGGCGATCGAGGCGCAGATAGACCAGCATTTCCGCGTCAACGGACTGGGACTGAAAGAGGCGCTCGGTGGCGATATCAGTGATGCCGGTATGCGCGAGCTGCGCAAATATGTGTTTGACGCGCATAAAAACATCGATCCGCACAGCGATTTGCTCACCCGCGGTTACGCCTCGCCCGAGATGCGGGCGACCGAGCTGATCTCGCGTTATGCCGAACTCAAATATTTCAAGCTGGAAAATCAGCCCGCCATGCTGCATTTTTTGACCCCGGAGTTGACCGTAATGTATCATCAATATTTCCTGCCGCATCTGGAGCGGGAAGTCTCGGCGATAAAATCCGGCCAGCGGCAGCTGCCGGCGCATATGCAGACGATTGGTTTCGGTCAGACGCCGGGCGAGCACACATCCGGCCAGCAACCACAGGCAGGACAACAGCAAGATCAGCAACCCGATCAGCAGCGGGGGCGGCAGCCACAGGGTTATTCGCCCGCTGCGTACCAACTGCAGCCGCCGGCTGCCGACAGACCGTTGACAGTCGCCGCAGCGGGGCAGTTAAAACGCGTCGACCGGCCCACCTATATGGCCGCCAAGCCCGGCCAGCAGCAGGCATTTTCGCAGATATCAGACAAAGCGGCCAGTTTCAGCGAGCGGGTTTCAGCAGACGCAGCGGAGCATGCCGTGCAGCAGCAACCCACCCGCTAGGTGGTTGTTGATCCTGAGCGTGCTACATGCCGGCGCGCATCAGCAATGACGCAAAATCCGATAGTTTGGAAGGCGAGGATTCCGCCTGCTTGGAGGCGGGGGCCGACTGCTCCGACTGCTTGCTCGAAGCGGTCTGCGGCGTGTTGTCCGTAGTGGTGTGGGCCGGTGGCTGATGATCGGGCGGCGCGGTCGTCGTCATAAGCGGCATCCTCTGTTATGGCATATAACCGCGCCTACCTGCGCCCCGTTTATATGTGCTATGCGTCTAAATTCAGAGCTTACTTAACAGAGGTTAATATTTGGTGAAAGCGTATGCGCTGATGCGGGACAGTCAGCGTAAATGGCGACAGGCCTAACGATCGCTGGTGCGGCGCGTTTATACCACGAAGCGGTAAAGCTCTTTGCCGTGCAGTTGCAGCCAGTCCTTCCAGTCCATGTAATCGGGACACAGCAGGCTGACTACATCCCAGAAGGCGGGGCTGTGATTGAGATGCCGCAAATGCGCAACTTCGTGGGCGACGACATAGTCAAGCACCTCATACGGCGCAAATATCAGCCGCCAGGAGAACATCAAGTTGGCATCCGACGAACAGCTGCCCCAGCGACTGCGCGTGTCGCGAAGTGTAATCCGCCGCACGCGGCGGTGTATTTCCGCGGCCTTGACTTCGGCAAGACCGGCAATTTCATTGCGTACGATTTTCTTAAGCGCATCCTCCACGCGCTTGTCCCATTGCTCGCGCGGGCCGCTGATGATGAGCTGGCCGTCTTTCAGGGCGAACAGGTTGCGCATATCCGGATCATACCGCAGGCGGCATTTTTCACCCAGTACAGGTATCACCACGCCCGGCTTCAGGGTTTTCTTGGCCGGCATTTGCTGAAGGGTTTCAGCAATCCAGTCGCTTTTATGCCGGATAAAATCCATGCCGTCCGCGATGCGCGCGCGCTGCGGCAGGGTCAGCGAAAAATTATGATCGGTGGGGTTATAGCGCAGATAAATTCGCTTGGCGCGTCGGTTCCGCCGCACCACTAGCGGAATGCGGTTGGTGTTGACTTCCAGATATTGTGGAACGTCCTGATATTTTAAAAGGTCAGCGGAACTCACCTGCCACTCCTTGCCAAAGAATTGCGTTTTTTTTATTATTCAACTTATTATACTCTCTTTTGCGCTGCATAAGCAATGCGCCTTCGCGAAAGCGGAGGGTATTTGTAAAAAATTACTTAAGTTGGAAGCGTTAATCCGCTTATGATATAGGCGGAATTGAAAATCCGGTCAATGCCGATTGGTCCAGTTTGGGAAAAAAGTCATAAATATGCTGTATCCTCAAGCCTTTATGGATGGGTTGCGGGCCCGCCTGCCGGTTTCGGAGGTAGTGGGGCACTATTTGCCGGTCAAGCGCCACGGCCGGGAATATCAGGCGTTGTGCCCGTTTCATAAGGAAAAAACCCCGTCTTTCACGGTGAATGATGAAAAAGGCTTCTATCATTGCTTTGGGTGCGGCGCGCACGGCGATGCGATCGGTTTTGTCAAGGAAATAGAGGGGATCAGCTATCGTGAGGCGATCGAGAAGCTGGCCGCTAAAGCCGGGATGGAGGTGCCGGCGCCCACCGCACAGGAGGCCCGGCGCGAGCACACGCGTCGCAGTCTACAGGAAGTAGCGGAAGCCGCCTGTCGCTGGTTTGAAGCCCGCCTGCAAAGCGCCGCGGGCGAGCCTGCCCGCCGTTATCTGGCGGATCGCGGCGTATCACAGGCGATGTGTGAGCATTTCCGCCTCGGCTTTGCGCCGGATGACCGCCAGGCGCTGGCCCGGGCCATGCGCGACGAGGGCATCGGCGAGCAGCAACTGGTGGAGGCCGGGCTGTTGATCACAAGCGCGGATAAGTCGCCCTATGCGCGTTTTCGCAACCGGCTGATTTTCCCCATTCGGGACCGCCGTTCCCAGGTGGTGGGCTTCGGCGGGCGGTTATTGCCGACGAATCAGCCTACGAGCGCGCCGAAATATCTCAACTCGCCGGACTCGGAATTATTTCACAAGGGCCATTTGCTGTATCATTATGACCGGGCACGGCCGGTGGTCCGCGAGGCGGGCACGCTGCTGGTGTGCGAGGGATATATGGATGTGATCGCCCTCTATCAGGCCGGGCTGACCTATGCTGTGGCGCCGCTGGGGACGGCGATTACCGCAGCGCAGCTTGAATTGTGCTGGCAGGCGGCGGACGAGCCGGTGATCTGCCTGGATGGCGATGCCGCCGGTCAGCGCGCCATGTGGCGTGCGATAGAGCTTGCCCTGCCCCTGCTAAAGCCGGGCAAGAGCCTCAAATTCGTGCGGCTGCCGGCGGGTGAGGATCCGGACTCGCTGGTCAAAACCCAGGGTAAAACGGCGATGGAGGCACTGATCGCGCAGGCCGGCGCACTGCCGGAGCGCATCTGGGAGCATGTCACGGCGGCAGGAGGCAGCGGGCCGGATGCACGCGCCGCGCAGGAGCATCACTTGATGCAGCTGGCCGATCAGATTGCACACCCCACCGTACGCGCGCATTACCGCGCCCATTTTAAGCAGCTGCTGTGGGAGCAGTCGCGGCCGGTAAAGGGGAATGCTGCCGGCATGCGCCGGGTGGGCAGTGTGCAGATGCCGCAGGCAGTGGAGTTGCCGCATCTGCCGGCGGATCTCGCCGCTCAGCAGCAGCGGGTTGCGGCCCAGTGCCTGGCGCTGGTAATATTATATCCGCAACTGCTGGCCGAAGGCGAGGCCGAAGAGTTTATCGCCTGCCTGCCCCTGTCCTCCGGCGGGCCGGAGACGCTGCGCCAGGCGATGCTTGGCGAGTGGAGCCGCGACGAGGCCTTAACCCGGGAAACGCTGCAGCGGCGCCTGGAGGAAGCCGGGTGCGAGCAGGCGCTGGCCGGTCTGTATCAGGCTGCCCAGGCGGTGGCGCCGCCCGAATTGCTGGCCGATGAGTCGGCGACGCAGCTGGTGCTGGCCAAACGGGTCTGGGAGCAAACGCGCCATCATTATCACCTGATGACCCTGCAACAGGAACTGCAGGCAGCGCAGCGGCAGTTTGCCGCCGAGATGACGCCGGAAAACCTGCAACAGGTGATGGCGCTGAAAAACCAGCTGGCCGAAGCGGAGGTCCGCCGCGACAGGCTCTATCATGCGCTGTTGCTGGAACAGGAGGCGGGCTAGTCCGTCCTGATTATCCACAAGGCATGGCTTTTGCATGGCACAAATGCGGTTGACTTGTGCAACCAGCCACCCATAATGCTCTGATATTTTTCACAAAACACTTGAAACAGAAGGTTCATGCATTACATGACCTCTCTGCTTGAACTTTTTAATCCGCTATGGTGGATGCAGGAGCAAGATATGGCGAAAGCTAAACCTTCGTCTACGAAAAAGACGACCAAAACCACACAATCACCGACTAAAAACTCCAGTAAAACCCAGAAAATCCGTCAGACTACCAGCAAATCGGCTGCTGAAGGCAGTAAAACGGGCGCTGCAAAGAAGCCGGCAGCCAAAAAGCCGGCCGCAGGTAACGCAACCGTTAAGCCGGCGGCGGCGACGAAGAAAACGGCGGCAACAAAAAAAGCCGGTGCTTCGAAACAAAGGACACCGGCGAAAACCGGCGCAAAAAAGCCCGCTGCGGCTAAAACCACGCGCCAATCGAAAGCCGGAACGCAAAAAACGATTGCGGCGAAAAAATCAGCCGCTAAAACCGGCGCGTCTTCCAAAAAAACGGTTAAACCAGTGACCAAGAGCGCCAGCGCTGCCCCCAAACGCAACAGTACGGCCAAGACCAAGCCGGCGGCGAAAACAAAGCCGGTGGCCAAGCCCGCCGCTAAGGCTAATACGCGCCAGGCAGCCAGCCGTTCAGCCAAGGCTAAAACGACGAGCAGTAAGACCGCCGGTAGTAAGGCCGCGAGCGGCAAGACGACGGCTAAAACGAGCAATAAACCATTGGCCGGTACTAAAAAAGCAACGGCTGCATCCACCACCAAGTCGGCAGATAAGGCAAAAACGCCGGTCAAAACGCCGCCTGCTCCCAATAAACCGGCCGCTCGCGCAGCTGTGACGGCCAAGCCGCCGGCTAAATCCGCTAAGGCGTCCGTGCCATCGGCCAAGGCCGGCAACAAGCAGACCGCGGCTAAGAAACCGGCGGCGGCGGCGAAGCCAGCCCGCGCTCAGTCCAAAACAACGAAAGCCAAAACCACCACAGCCAAAAGCAACAAGGAGAGTGCAAACACCGCTATGAACACCAAGATCGAAACCAAGCAATCAAGATCAAAAATGGCTCCCGCAGCGGTTCCCGCTGAGGAAGCGGTTTCTGCGCCCGCATCCGATAACCTCATCGCCAAGCTGGTGAAAATCGGCAAAAGCCAGAAAAATGTGCTGACACTGGATGAAATCAATAAACATCTGCCGTCTGATGTGACGCCTGAGACCATTGAAGAACTGATCGAGCGGCTGGAGAAAGAGAAAATCCGCGTCATCGAGCTGCCGGAAGGCAGTGATGAAGAGGCGCTGGAAGTTATGACCGACGAAGACAGCGTCGCCAGCAGCGAAGAGGAATCTGACAGCAGCAGCGGCGATGATAAATATGGCCGTTCCGATGATCCGGTGCGTATGTATCTGCGCGAAATGGGCGGTGTCGAACTGCTCTCGCGCGACGGAGAAATCGAAATCGCCAAGCGCATCGAAGCCGGCCGTGATATGATTATCCGCTCGCTGAGCGAAAGCCCGACCGTAATCAACGAAATCCTGGCCTGGCGTGACGCGCTGGCCGCCGGCGACATGCTGCTACGCGATGTTATCGATTTAGACGCAACCTACGGCGCGGGAACGGAAGATAAGTTCGCCGATGTCTCGCGTGAGCAGGCCAGTCTGGAAGAGGAGTATGTTGAAGCGGAAACCGACGAAGAAGAAACGGACGAAGCAGTCAAGGCCAAACCCACTGAAGACGAGGCGGATGAAGAGTTTGACGATACCACCATGTCGCTGGTGGCGATGGAAAACGCCCTGATGCCACAGGTGCTCGAGACGCTGGATGCATTTGCCAAAACTGCCAAGAAAATGACCAAGCTGCATGAAAAGCGGCTGGCCGCCTCGCTGGGGGACGGAGAATTCACCGAGGCCGATCAGAAAAAATACGACAAGCTGCATGCGGAACTTGTCGAGATTATGCTCAACCTGCGCTTCAACAATCTGCGCGTGGAAGAGCTGATGGAAACGCTGATGGAAATCCACAAGCTGCTGCTCAGCTATGAGATGCAGTTGATGCGCATCGCCGAGAAATCGAAAGTTAGCCGAAAAAGCTTCCTGCAGCATTATCAGGGCCGCGAAATCGACCCGGACTGGCTGACGGAAGTCGCCAGGCTGAAGGAAAAAGGATGGAAAGACTTTGTGCAACACGAGGCGGAAATCGCCGAAACGCGAGATGCCATCCGCCGGATTGCGTTTGAGGTGGGCACCGCCATTCCCGAATTCAAACGCATCGTGCAGGCGGTCAGCAAAGGTGAACGCGACGCCACGCGCGCTAAAAAGGAGATGATCGAGGCCAATCTGCGCCTGGTGATCTCGATCGCCAAGAAATACACCAACCGCGGCCTGCAATTTCTGGATCTGATTCAGGAAGGCAATATCGGCCTGATGAAAGCGGTCGATAAGTTCGAATATCGCCGCGGCTATAAATTCTCCACATACGCCACCTGGTGGATTCGCCAGGCGATTACGCGCTCGATTGCCGATCAGGCGCGCACCATCCGTATTCCGGTGCATATGATCGAAACCATCAACAAGATCGTGCGCACCAGCCGTCAGATGCTGCATGAGATGGGGCGTGAGCCGACGCCGGAAGAACTGGCGCAGCGCCTCGTGATGCCTGTGGACAAGGTGCGCAAGGTGATGAAAATCGCCAAGGAGCCGGTCTCGCTTGAAACCCCTATCGGTGACGAAGAAGACTCACATCTGGGTGATTTCATCGAGGATAAAAACGCCGTCCTGCCGGTGGATTCGGCGATTCATACCAATCTGCGCGAAGTGACCACGCGCGTGCTGGCCTCGCTGACCCCGCGTGAAGAGCGCGTGCTGCGTATGCGTTTCGGTATCGGTATGAACACCGACCATACGCTGGAGGAGGTTGGCCAGCAATTCTCGGTCACGCGGGAGCGGATTCGCCAGATTGAAGCCAAGGCACTGCGCAAGCTCAAACATCCCAGCCGTTCACGCAAAATGCGGAGTTTCCTGGATAATTGACGGATTTGCGTTAGCGAGGAGCAAACGAGATTACGAATTCGTCATCCCGCACAATCGCTCCGCGATTGATCCGGGATCCCGCGGAATTGGCGCGGAGTGCAAAAGAGATTCAAAAGAGATTCCCTCAATTCACCAATCAACTGCCACCCTATGATCAGATGGTGTTGTCATGGGAAAGAATGATAGACAGCTTTCGCAGGAATGACGTAATTAGTTCTTATGCGGTTTCTTCCCCCATTCTGCGCGACTGCCTGCTTCATTCTCGTATGCTGGCTGTATTATCCGGGCATCATGTCCGGAGACGGCGCGTTTCAATATGTGCAGGTGAAAACCGGCCTGATCAGCAACCTACACCCGCCGCTGATGGCCTATCTGTGGCAACTGGCCGATGCCGTTCATCCCGATTATGGCATGTTCTGGGCCTTTGCAGTGGCGCTTTACTGGCTGGGGGTGGGGCTGGTGGCGTGGCGCCTGTTTGAAAGCACCTGGGCGCGGCTGGTCGTTACAGTGCTGCTCGGGCTGTGGCCGCCGCATCTTTATATCACCACCGCCATCTGGAAGGATAGCTGGCTGGTGATCGCACTGCTGTTTGCAGTATGGGCGATGCTGTCCGATCTGTCCAGGCCATCGCGGCGCTACCTCGTGGCGGGTTTTGTGGCGCTGCTTTTTGCTGCCGCCATCCGCCACAATGCGATTCCGGCGCTGATCCCGCTGATATTCTGGCTGAGCTGGCGCTGGCTTGCCCCTCACCCTAGCCCTCTCCCTCAGGGAGAGGGAAGCGCTCGCTACGCTCACGCGAATGGGGGACATGGAAACCCTCTCCCTTTGGGAGAGGGTGGTGAGCGTAGCGAACCGGGTGAGGGGAGGTTGAAACGGCTGGTATTACTATATATTGCTGCCACAAGTTTCATCACGGTCGCCATCGCAACAATCGGCTGGGCGGTGACGAATATCGGCGTGGCGCGCACCTCGATGTGGCCGACCATCGGCCTGTGGGATGTCGCCGCCATCTCGGTGGCCAGCGACCGCATGCTGATGCCCGAAGCGGCATGGGGGGTGCCCGATCTGACATTAGCCGAACTCAGGCGCGAATTCTCACCGGCGACCAATACCACCATCTGCCGTTATATCGCAGGGCGCGGCCGGCCAGTGGCATGTATGGAGAAAATCCCGCTGATCCGGGGTCAGCTGCTCTCGCCGGAGGAAGTCACCCCATTGTTCAGGCACTGGGTTGAGCTGATCCTCGAACACCCGCTGGCCTATCTGCATCACCGCGCACGCATTAGCTGTTTCGTGCTCGATCTGTGCCCGTTTCACATGCGCGGCATTTTAGTGCACAGTTTCCCGCACTCCGCCTATGAGGGGCACTGGTATGAAGGCCCGCCGCCGGAATCGATCGGCGTGCAGCTGCGCACGCTCGACAACCCGCTGGGCACGCGTATCAGCCAGGGTATCGACTGGCTGCGCGCGCACACCATCCTCATGAGTGGCTGGCCGTATCTGCTGAGTTTACTGATCACGGCCGGCCTGCTCTGGCAGATGCGCCGGCATCCGCACGCCGGGCTGGGGCTGACGCTTAATCTCAGCGCCTGGCTAATGGCCGCGCCGTTGTTTTTTATCGTGCCCAACCTGCAGATCCGCTACCTGATCTGGCCGATTCTCATCAGCATACTGTGCTGGCTATTGTGGTTGCGCGTGCGCCGGGCATGCGCTACACACACTGTATGATAACCATCGGCACTAAGCTTTATACATTCTTGCACGGCCAGTTTGTTGGCCGCGACGAGTTTGGCAATCAGTATTATCTGGAGCGTAAGGTGCCTAAAAACAGGCTCCGCCGTAAGCGCTGGGTGGTCTATAACGGGGTGGCGGAACCTTCAAAAGTACCGGCGCACTGGCATGGCTGGTTGCATTATACGGTTGATACGCCGCCCATCGAAAGCGATGCCTATCACAAATATAAATGGCAGAAGCCGCACGTGCCGAATTTAACCGGCACCGAACACCGCTATCTGCCCAAAGGCCATGTATTGCGCGGCGCCAAGCGGCAGAAAAATACCGCCGACTATGTCCCCTGGACACCGGAGTAACCTAGTAGGAAATACCCATTTCGCGTCGTCTTATTGGATTGGGAGCCGGTAGAAAGGGAGTTGGCGTTTCACCGGCCTCAACCTGGCACGCCCTTAAGGCTGAGTAATATTCTTCTCTTACCGATTTTTGGTCCATCTCACTCAAAGTATAATAACGGATGGTTTCTCCGACCTGACAACCGAAAATGGTGCCGGCGCCATACGTTTGCCCCCCAGTAGCAGCATCAATGCCAAAACCGATCACTCTACCAACGGCACAGGCAGTTCCGGACTGCTCTTCCGCCAGTTTTTTAGCCGCGATTGACGCTTGTGTTTGACAGTAACTTGCCATAGGAACAATACCTTGTTACTATAGCAATGAGTATAGATGTTAATTATGTCAATTTGATGACGATTATCACATTATTCATTCTGTGCGTTGTCTGATTCCGCATCCCATTCGGCGCGCAGGGTGCCGAGTTTCACCTCGATTTCCATGGCCAGCGGAAACAGCGTCGCGTCGTCAACATACAGATAAAGCGGCGGTTCGCCCTCGTGGTAACGGGCGATCTCCTTTTGCGTAAATCCACCGAGCAGCCGGCGCGAGACGACAAGCCGCAGCGTATCATACGCGCGCCCGTCAATTTCGTAGCGGCGCGGGCCCAAGATCTCGCCATTGATCTGCATCAGGCGCTTGCCGTCATAAAACCGGAAGGAGAAGGTGGGGTTAGGCAGGTCTTTGGCGCGGCGGGCTGCTTCGCGCAGCGCGAACAGCAGATTCCCCGGCGTGGCCGCGCCTTTGACCGCGGCGGATGGCACCGGCGGACGATGATCGGGATCGTCTTCGGGCACCACCTGCCGGCGGATCAACTCGCCGGCGCGGTCAAATGTCAGATGCGTCGACTTATCGCGCACCTCGTTGTCATAGGCATATTCCAGCACCTGGATACCACCCCCCACCCGCACGCCATGGCTGCGCGTCAGGCTTTTGCTTTTATCGAACAGGCTGACAATGCCGCGATTCTTGTAGGCGGCGGTCAGTTCATAGTCTTGCGCGTTCTCCTGCACGGCAATCCAGAGCTTGGCGAACGCAATGCCGTTCCAGGCAATATACCAGGTGCCTCGCGCGTTGTAAGGGGTTTGCGCCAGCGCGGGCAACGCCAGCGCGGCGATAGCTAGAATCATTAAAATCAGACGCATGATATGAGTCTAAAACTTGTTTTAGATAGCTTAAGTTATATATGTAAGAAAAGGAAACGAATTCAAACTAATGATAAGCCTATGAATTTCGAAAAATATACCGATAAGGCCCGTAAGGTGATCCAGGAAGCCCAGGCGCTGGCGCTGCGCTCGAACCATCAGCGTTTTTCGCCGGAGCATATCTGCAAAAGCTTGCTCGAAGAAGACAGCATGGCACTGCGGCTCATCATCGCCGCCGCCGGCAAGGCCGATATGCTGCAACAGCAACTCGAAGCCGAATTAAACAAGATTCCAAAGGTCGAAGGCGGCGGCGCCGGCCAGCTGTATCTGACACCGGAAGCCGCGCGCGTGATCGAATCGGCTGAACAGCTAGCGGAAAAGGCCAGGGACGAATTTGTCACCACCGAACGCCTCTTACAGGCGTTAAGTATCGAGCAGAGCCGCGCCGCGGAATTGCTCAAACAGGCGGGCGTTACCCCGCAGGCCCTGAATGAAGCCATCAATGACATGCGCAAGGGGCGTACGGCGAGCACTGCCAATGCCGAAGACCAATACGAGGCTTTGCAGAAATATACCAAAGACCTCACCGAGGCGGCCAAAGAAGGCCAGCTCGATCCCGTCATCGGCCGCGATGAAGAAATCCGCCGTTCGATGCAGGTGCTTTCCCGGCGGACCAAAAACAATCCCGTATTAATCGGTGAGCCGGGTGTGGGCAAGACGGCGATTGTCGAAGGCTTGGCGCAGCGGATTATTGCCGGCGACGTGCCGGAGAATCTGACAGATAAAAAACTGCTCGCCCTTGATCTGGGGGGGATGGTGGCCGGCGCTAAATTCCGCGGTGAGTTCGAGGAACGCCTGAAAGGGGTGCTGGCGGAAATTCATGCCGCGGAAGGCGACATTATTCTGTTTATCGACGAATTGCATACGCTGGTGGGCGCTGGTGCGGCGGAAGGCGCGATGGATGCCTCCAACCTGCTCAAACCCGCGCTGGCGCGCGGCGAACTGCATTGCGTGGGTGCAACGACGCTGAGCGAATACCGCAAACATATCGAAAAAGACGCGGCGCTGGCCCGCCGTTTTCAGTCGGTATTCATCTCCGAACCAACGGTGGAGGATACCGTTTCCATCCTGCGCGGGCTGAAAGAAAAATACGAGGTGCATCACGGTATTCGTATTTCCGATGCGGCACTGGTGGCGGCGGCGACCTTGTCGAATCGCTACATTACCGACCGCTTCCTGCCCGATAAGGCCATCGATTTGATGGATGAGGCCGCCAGCCGGTTGCGCATGGCGGTCGATAGCAAGCCGGAAGCCCTCGATGAGGTGGATCGCAAGCTGATCCAGATGAAAATCGAGCGTGAGGCGCTCAAGAAGGAAAACGACAAAGCCTCGCAGGAGCGTCTGGACAAACTCAATGAGCAGATCGAGGAACTGGAGGCGGAGTCGAACCGGCTGACCGAGCAATGGCAGGCGGAGAAATCGCGGCTTGCTGGCTCCTCGCAACTGAAGGAACAGCTGGAGCAGGCGCGGCTTGAGCTTGAACAGGCCCAGCGCGAAGGCGATCTGGCGCGTGCCGGCGAACTGGCCTATGGCATCATTCCGCAGCTGGAAAAACAGATTGCCGCGGCTGATGACGCGCAGGATCAGGAAACCGGCGATCTGGTAAAAGAAGTGGTTACGGCTGAGGAAATCGCCGAAGTGATATCCCGCTGGACAGGGATTCCGGTCGATAAGATGCTTGAAGGCGAACGCGAGAAACTGCTTGGCATGGAAGCGGCCATCGGCAGCCGCGTGGTGGGTCAGATGCAGGCGGTTCAGGCGGTCAGTGACGCCGTGCGCCGCTCGCGCGCGGGGCTTAAAGACCCGGCGCGGCCGATCGGCTCTTTCCTGTTTTTAGGCCCCACCGGCGTGGGTAAAACCGAACTGGCCAAAGCGCTGGCTGAATTCCTGTTCGATGATGAAAGCGCCATGCAGCGCATCGATATGTCTGAATATATGGAAAAACACGCAGTGGCGCGGCTGGTCGGGGCGCCACCCGGCTATGTCGGCTATGAAGAAGGCGGCGTGATCACCGAAAGCGTACGGCGGCGGCCTTATCAGGTGATTTTATTCGACGAGATCGAAAAAGCGCATAGCGACGTGTTTAATATTTTACTGCAGGTGCTGGACGATGGCCGCCTTACCGACGGACAGGGGCGTACTGTCGATTTCCGCAACACCATTATCATTCTTACGTCCAATCTGGGGGCGCAGTATATCGCCGATCTGCCCGACGAGGCACCGGTGGAAGAGGCGCGCGAATCGGTGATGGAAGTGGTGCGGACCTCGTTCCGGCCGGAATTTTTAAACCGGCTGGATGAAATCCTGCTGTTCAGCCGCTTAAGTCGTGAGCATATGGCCGAAGTGGTGAGCATTCAAATCCAGCACCTTGAGGAACTGCTGGCTGACCGACGCATCACGCTGGAGCTTGATGAAACGGCGCAAAAATGGCTGGCCGAGCAGGGTTATGATCCGATCTACGGCGCGCGGCCGCTGAAACGCGTCATCCAGAAAAAGCTGCAGGATCCGCTGGCCACCAAGCTGTTAAGTGGTGATATCAGCGACGGCGATCACGTCGTGGTCACCGGCCATGATCTGGGGCTGCATATTGCGGTGGATGGCCAGGCGGCGGCTTAGCGGCGTTGGTGGTTCTGTTGTTTTCTTTCACTTGCGAGGCGGGCGCGGTGACTGCCTGCTGGCGGGCGCTGTGCCGGCGGATCAGTCGCTTTGTCCTGCGCTGCTATTTCCTCTACCACTTCCTGAAATCGAAAATAAACCGGCGCAGTGTTTGGAAAGTAATGCTGCAGCAATGCGCGATGTGCCAAAGATTGCCTCTGCCCGGCGGGCGGGTTGGGCAGAATGGCATATTGCTCCTGGAATTGATCGATGATGCATAATTCCGCCAGGAGTTCGTGGGGAATGTCTTTTGCCGTGTACGGACCGCGCCGCTTGTCCTGACCGATAATCTCCCCCTTGCTAATTAAGTGTCTTAGATGTCGGGTCGCTTCAATTGTCTGCGGGTGCTCTTTATCGCGTTTGACCGCGTTTTTCCATTCTTTGTGCCATGCCTTTCCGGGTTTGCTTTGAATGATATGATCTTCAATGTGGTGCACCATCTCCTCCAGAAAGGCGCATGGGATGTTTGCCTTGCCGTGCGAACGCCCGCGCTCTATAGTGATGAGCTGATGCCGTGCTATCGACTCTCCCAGCTCTCCGATATGATTTAATTCCGGCTTAAGCCACAGCATATCGTCGGTGACGATGATGTTGACGGGATAGCGCGCCAGAATGGTGCGAAAAGCAGGCGGCAATTGTGCCAACAGGCCGGTAATGGTTGCCTCGCTGTGGCTGCGGTCAAGGGGCGGGTGTAACAGGTGACGGGATTGCCTGTTGTGCTTGACGAACCCGTCTAATGCGCCTCTGGCGATGTTTTGCGCATCTGACTGAGGGAGTGTGGGTCTGGTAATAAAAACGGGCAGCGACTCAATGCGCTCCGCCGGCACTTCGCTGTAGCGCAGGTGGTTTCGGCCGCGCCGCAGGTCTTCCCGCACTCGCCGGCCGTTCCCCAATCCTGTGGCATAGATGGTATTCAGTTCTTCGTGCCAGCCCTGAATGTGGGTTGCATCAGTCGTCAAGCGCTTTTCTGCGCAGGCCAGATCATACAGTTTTCCTAATGTGTCCTGACGCGTCTGGGTATTTAGGCGACGCGGTAAATCCGCTGCTATCGGCGTGATCGTATGGACCGGTATATTGAATACCCGAGCCCACAGGGCCGCGTCACGAAGCCCTTGGCCGGTGATCAGGGCATCTGCCGTGCGCACGAATTGTTGTTTATAAAATGCGCTGTTTAACAAAGACGCTAACCCTTGCGGCGTATTGTCTGCGGGATTGATAATGGCCAGTGGAATCCCGTCTAACACTAACGGGTTATTTTTATCTCTATTCGGCAGCGTTTTGTGTCTAAGGTCGGTGGTGACAGAGGGTAGCCATTTTCCCAGTGTCATGCATGAGCCGTTCGCCAGAATCACCAACGCATCCTGATGGATAAGCCGGACGCCCGGAGCCAGAAAACCGCTATCATGTGCGTGGGCCTGCATCTATTCATCTTATATGACTTGCGTGACAGAATGATGACTGCGCCCGCTATAAAAGAGATAGATATATCAGCCGGTTATATTTTTCCGCCAGAGAATGAAGCCCGTTTTTTTCGAAACCTAGACTTTTAGCGTCTGCTCAGGCAGTAATGAGGCATGATGAAACTCTGGCAGTGGATCAAACAGGGCGGGTATCTCGTCTATAAGGCGGGTGATAATCTCATCGAGCATGACGGTATTGAACTGGCCGGATATATGACCTTTCTGAGCCTGCTGGCATTGTTTCCCTTTCTCGTGCTGATTGTCGCCACCGCCGGTTTTATCGGTCAGGGCGAACTCGGGGCGCAGTTTATTGCGCTGCTCATCGAACACCTGCCGCAGGAAGCGGTGGTCGCCATCAAGCCGCGGGTGGAAGAAATCATGTCCGGCCCGCCGCAGGGCTTGCTGACCGTTTCGATTATGGGAGCGATCTGGACGTCGTCCTCGGCGGTGGAAGGTTTGCGCACCGTGCTCAATCGCGCCTATCAGGTGAGCAATCCGCCCACCTATATCTTCCGGCGCATGATGAGCATCATGCAGCTGATCCTTTTCACCCTGCTGGTGATTGTGGTACTGCTGGCGATTGTCTTGTTTCCGCTGATACCGGAATATCTCAATCTGACCATGAAAATGGAAAGCCCGCTCGCATTGTGGAACCGGTACTTCTTTTATATCGGCGCGTTCGTGCTGTTTCTGATTGTCTCGAGCCTGTATTATTTTCTGCCCAATATCCGCCAGTCGCTGCTGGCGGTGGTGCCGGGCGCGGCGCTGGCGGTGGTGCTATGGCTAAACGGCGCGGAACTATTTACGCTTTATATCACCAATGTCGATCAGGTCAGTATTATCTATGGCAGTCTCGGCGGGTTTATCGCAACGTTGCTGTTTTTCTTTCTGCTCAATATTATTCTGATTTATGGCGCGGAATTTAATCATATGATCCTGATTGCCACGGGCGCGCGGGTGGAAGAGCGCGAGCATGCCGCGCACTCTGAAGAAATTGAACTGACCAATCATGGCTCATCAACCGGTCGCCATTCCCGGCAGGCGGGCGCTCCAAAGCAGGATAAGGAATGAACCGGCAATGGCCAGGCCATAAGGCACCGGTTCGCCCATGGTCAACAGCCGGGGCAGGGTGTGGCATCCGAGCTTCGGCGCCAGCATCGGCGCCAGGTAGCGCATCACAATCAGCACCAGCGCGAGCGCCCCGCCGAGGATGGCCATATATAACACCAGTTGAAATCCGGCCGGCGTGATCCCGCAATACAGCCCGCAGGCGGCCAGTAATTTGCCGTCGCCCGCGCCGAATAATTTAAACATATGTAAAACGATGCCGGTCAGCAGCAGAATGGCGAAAAAGCCCAGGCCGGATTGCCAGTCCACGGCGTGCGGAGCCTGCCAGACCCACAGCGGATAAAGCACAACCAGCAGGCCGTTCAGCCAGTTGGGGATGATGAAACGGCTGGCGTCATAGGCGCAGGCGATCAGAAGCAGCCCGGTGAGTATGACGACAATCATCACCCCGCTCATGTTACAGCCCTCACCCGGCGGTTCTGCCGTCACCCTCAGCCGGTGGCTGCGGGGTGGGCCAGGTGATGGTTGCCGCGAGGATGTCGGCAGGCGCCTGCTTGCTAAGCTCAGTTTGGGCGGTCATCATATATGCTGCCAGCTGATGCGGCTGTGCGTCATCTGGCCGGGCCGTGCCGTAGGCGTTACGGCGCAGGGCCTCAGCCAGCGCCGATGGCTCGCCCATGGCGTCGGCATATACCGTCAGCCGCCCATTATAAGCATTCGCCATGGCCTTGACCTTTTTGCCAACGCTCATATCGCCCACCCCGATTTCGCGCAGCGAACGGTCCATATCGTTGAAAAAAGTCTCGGTGACGTGCTGGGCTAGTGCGTCCGCCTCTTCTGTGCCGAGCTCCTGCAGGCGCTTGGTAAGCAGGAACAAATGAATCAGGATCATTTCAAAGCGCCCGTCCAGCGAATCGGGAATTCCCAATTCATCATAAAAAACCGGCTGACGGGCCTGCTGAACCAAGGTAATATAAAGCTTGTTCGCCTGATCGATGGCAGGAGACGGCTTTAACCAGCGAGCGAATTGCGCGAACATGTCACCAGTTATACGCTAACGGATGCAACATGCAAGTCAGGCTATTTATCATATTATCAATCACCTTCATGCTGACGGCCTGCGAGCCGATTGTGCATAATCGTGGGCATGTCGCCGACGATAAGATCATTGATTTTGTCAGAGTCGGCGAAACTACCCAGTCGGCCATCCGCGACCGTTTTGGCTCGCCCTCGAGCCGCTCCAATTTCGGTGATGAAACCTGGTATTACATTCAGATGCACAAGGAAGCCAAGGCTTTCCTCGCACCGGAAATCACCAAACAGGACGTAGTGCAAATTACATTTTATCCTGATCAGACGGTCAAATCCATTGATCAATACGGCAAAGGCGATGCGCGCAAAGTTGCGATTGTCGACGATGAAACGCCGACGGAAGGCCATAGTCTGGGCTTTTTTGAGCAGGTCTTCGGCAATATCGGCCGTTTCAATAAAGACCGCACGGTCGATGCCAACCGCCCGCGGCGTTAGCCTCCGTCAAAAATGCTGCCAGCCCGACTTGTCATAGGCGATGGGCTGACCGTGCGCATCCACCAGCCGGATGCCCGCACCTTCGCCCACGTGGCCGATGGCGGTCAGTGCAAGGCCGGTCTCCGCTGCGATAGCCGGCAGGACTTTATGCTGTTCAGCCGGGACGGTAAATAACAATTCATAATCATCGCCGCCGGCTAACAACTCACCAAGCGGGAGGTGATGCTGCCGGCAGTAGGCGCGTGCTGGGTCAGATATCGGGATACGCGTGGCATCGAGCTCCAGCGCGACCTGCGAACATGCCGCAATATGTCCACCGTCCTGGAGCAGACCGTCGGAGATATCCAGACAGGCGGTGGCGGTGCCGATCAGCGCCCGGCCAAGCGCACAGCGCGGGGTGGGGCGCTGATAACGTGTGGTCAACCATCCGGTGGGGTCGGTGTTGGGGTGGTGCTGTAACTGGTGCAGGCCGCACAGCGCATCGCCGATGGTGCCGCTGACATAGACCATATCGCCCGGCTGCGCCCCGCTGCGGCGCAGCGCCGTGTCGGGTGCTACCCAGCCGAGCGCGGTGATCGCTATCGACAGCCCGCCACGGCTGCGTGTCATATCGCCGCCCAGTAAAAAACAACCATAGTCCTGTTGCAGTGCAGCAAGGCTGTCGCAGAACGCCGCCAGCCATGCCTCATGCTCGGCTTCGGTGAGTGACAGCGCCAGCGAATAGGCATAAGGCGTGGCACCTTTGGCAGCCAGATCCGACAGGTTGGTGGCAAGCGCTTTATGGGCGATGGCATCGGCCGGCGTGTCGCGTAAAAAGTGAATCGCCTCATTGATGGTATCGGTAGTGACAACCAGCTCCTGCCCGGGGGCACAGCTGATGATGGCGGCGTCATCACGCAGGGCGAGCGCCTCTTTTCGCCCCCCTGTCAGTGGCCGCAGATAGGTTTCAATCCACTCAAATTCATGCATCTTTTTCGGCAATATTATCCGGCGCGCGCAACGATTGCGCCAGTCGCTGCAGTGCGCTGTGCACGAAGCCGATTTCCGAATCGTCGAAAAAACTGGCGGCGATAGTGGCGTATTCGTCGATCAAAACGGCATCTTTTCGTTCCGTATGATGCTGCAATTCATAAATGGCGCAGCGCAATATATTGCGCATGACCGGGCTGATACGCTCCGGCCGCCAGCTCTCCTTGATAACCGAGCCGATATGGGCGTCGATGTCGGCCTCATGGCGCATCACGCCGGTGATCACTTCCTTGAGCAATGCCTGTTCAGGCAGTTCGTCGCCCGGCCATTCGGCTTCCTTTGCAGCCAGCGCGTCGCGCCACTGGCTGCTGACCTGTTCGGCCAGCCGCTCGGCTGACAGCGTGCTGTCGGTGACCTGACGGTTATACAGCGCCTGCATGGCGGCCAGACGGGCGGCGCGTTTGCGGCGAAGCGATTCGGTGGTTAATGCATGCATTCGCTGCCTTTTCGTGTTACTGCCCGGAATGATCGTCAAGCACCGGGCGGTGCTCGCCTTCAAGGTGCGTTTTACCAGTTAACAGCGTGCCGCTTGGCCGGTAGGCATGGGCAAAATGCGCTTTCAGCTCGATCATGCGCAGGCAGGCCTCGGCCGCCTCGCCCCCTTTATTGCCCTGCCGGATGTCGGCGCGGGTTTGGGCCTGACCCATGGCATCGACCGTGAGCACACCAAAGCCGATGGCGACATGGTAGTGCACGGCCAGATGCTGCAGGCCGTTGGCGCATTCACCGCAGACATAATCATAATGCGATGTCTCCCCGCGAATGACGCAGCCCAGCGCAATATAGCCGTCAAAGCGGGCGGATTCGATTGCCGAGCGGATGGCGCCGGGAATTTCAAATGCGCCGGGCACCGCGATGCGCTCGTGCGTATGCCCGCCCGCATCCAGTACGGCGGTTGCGCCCTGCTCGAGGGTGGCGGCAATCTCCTGATAATAATCGGCGTTGACAATAAGCAGATGTGCCATGAGTTATCCGATGGGTTGATATCCTTTAATCTCCAGGCCATAACCTTCCAGCCCGATGATACTACGCTGTGCCGCGTTGGTGAGCAAGACCATCTCGCGCACCCCCAGATCGAGCAAGATCTGTGCACCGATACCGTAGTCACGCAGCGGCTCAGGCGTCACCGGCTGGCCGAGGCGGGTTTTGAGCATATCCGAGACGGCGCGTTTGCGCGGCTCGCGGATAATCACTATGACGCCGCTGCCAGCTTCGGCGATTTGCTGCATCGCAGCGTGCAAGACGCCGGTTTTATCGCCTTCGCCGTCGCCCAGCACATCCTGCAAAATATTGAAGGCATGCATACGCACCAGCGGCGGGCGCTCGGTGTGAATGTCCCCTTTCACCAGTGCCAGATGCTCGGCGTAATTAATGGTGGTGGCATAAATCGAAAGCGCAAATTCTCCGGCGAAACGGCTGTGAAACGGGGTTTCAACGATGCGCTCTACCAGCTTTTCCGATTTGCGGCGATAGGCGATCAAATCGGCAATGGTGGCGATATTGAGTCCGTGTTCCCGGGCAAAGGGAACGAGATCGGGCAGGCGGGCCATGCTGCCGTCGTCATTCATGATTTCGCAGATGACGCCCGATGGGTTGAGCCCGGCCAGTTGCGCCACATCCACCGCCGCTTCGGTATGCCCGGCCCGTACCAGCACCCCGCCGTCGCGCGCCATCAGCGGGAAGACATGTCCCGGCGAGGCCAGCGCGTCCGCACCCAGTTGCGGGTCGATGGCGGTGGCGATGGTATGCGCGCGGTCGGCAGCAGAAATACCGGTGGTCACGCCTTCGCGTGCTTCGATGGACACGGTAAACGCGGTCTGGTGGCGCGAGCTGTTTTTATTGGCCATCAGCGGCAGTTGCAATTGCTGTACGCGCTGCTCGGCCAGTGCCAGACAGATCAATCCGCGGCCGTACTTGGCCATAAAATTGATGCTGTCGGAGGTGGCCTTCTCCGCCGGGATGATGAGATCGCCCTCATTCTCGCGGTCTTCGTCATCGATCAGTATAAACATGCGTCCGGCGCGTGCGTCCGCCAGAATGGTTTCAATCGAGGCGAGATGGGAGCGATCGGTCATGCGCGATTCCATTGCATCTGGCGTGAAATATAGCGTGCCAGCAGGTCGATTTCCAGGTTGACGGTATCGCCTGGGTGTTTGTGTTGCAAGGTGGTATGCGCCCAGGTGTGGGGGATGATCATCAACTCAAATGCCGGATCGGCCACGGCATTAACGGTCAGCGAGATACCGTCAAGCGCGATCGAGCCCTTGGGCGCGATAAACGGTAGCAAATCAGCCGGCGCGCTGACCTCCAGTTGCCAGGAGCCACCCTGTTCGCGGATGGAACGGACGGTGCCCATGCCGTCTATATGGCCGGTGACCAGATGACCGCCCAGCTCATCGCCCACTTTCAGCGCGCGCTCGAGGTTGAGTTGCCTGTTCTCCTCCCAAGCGCCGGCGGTGGTCAGGCTCAGGGTTTCGGGTGAGGCGGTCACGCCAAACCAGTTATCGCCGGTTGCCGTTACGGTCAGGCAGATGCCGTCACAGGCGATCGAAGCGCCCAGGGGGATCTCGGCGGCAGGATAGCCGGTGGCGATGCGAAACGCGGTGTTTTCTCCTTGCGTTTGCCGCGCGGTGACGGTGCCAAGGTCGGTAATGATGCCGGTAAACATTGCCTTTGTCTTTCTCTTGGTTTTCTATCACCCGTTTAAGGGGAACGAGTTCATTCGATAGACGCTGCATCTATCCACGCCAAGCGAAAACCGACGCTGCGGCTTAGGAAAAGCCGGCACGGCGATGGTAAAAGCGCGTAATCCACCATCTCCGATCACCAGCGGCGCTTCAAACCAATAGACCCAGTCCACCAGCCCGGAGGCTAAAAAGGCGGTGGTTAGGCTTGGCCCGGCCTCGACCAGCAGGCGGGTAATGCCGCGCCCGGCGAGCTCGGTCAGCACGGCGGGGAGCTCGCCTGCGCTGGCATCCATCGGCCAAAGCGGGGCGATCTCACGCGAGTGCATTAATCGGCTCTCAGCCGGCAGGCGGCCCTGGCGGTCGAGCACGACACGCACCGGCGAGCGATGCGCAAGCCCCGGCAGGCGGCAGGTTAGCAGCGGGTCATCGGCAAGCACGGTGCCGATGCCGGTGAGAATCGCATCGTGCCGCGCCCGCAGGAGGTGGCTATAGGCGCGGGCGTGCGCCGCCGTTATCCAGCGCGGTCCCTCCTCAGCTATAAACGGTGGAGACTGCTTGTCGTATGCCATTTTCCCGTCCGCTGAAGTGGCGAGTTTCACGGTCACCAGCGGGCGCTGCTGCGTGATCCGGCGGAAAAACCCTTCATTCAGCGCGCGCGCCGCCTCTTCAGCGAGGCCGATGCGCACCTCGATGTCCGCAGCCTGCAACGCCGCCATACCGCTGCCGGCCACGCGCGGGTCCGGGTCGGCGCAGGCGATCAGCACGCGGCTAATGCCGGCTTCGATGATCGCCTCGGTGCAAGGCGGGGTCTGCCCGTGATGGTTGCACGGCTCAAGCGATACATATAGCGTGGACCCACGCGCCCGCTCGCCGGCCATGGCCAGTGCCTGGGTTTCGGCATGCGGCCTGCCGCCCGGCTGGGTGTTGCCGATGCCCACAATTTCACCGTCCTGCACGATGACACAGCCCACCGCCGGATTGGGCCACACCTGACCCAGTTGGCGTTCGGCCAGGCGCAGGGCGTAATGCATGAGGGAAAGGTGGTTGTACATCTCGTGCTTATTCATTGTGCGCGTGTTATTTCCGGGCTGACGTAGTCGAAAGCGGATAAGCCTTGAGTAACAAGGTGGTATCGGGAATCCGGCATATGGGACGAGCGACGCCGGATTTCCGCTTGCGCGGCAACGAGCATGTTATGCGGCCGGGCCGGCCATTTGTTCGACAAAGTCCTCGAAATCCTTTGCCTCCCGGAAATTCCGGTAAACCGACGCGTAACGGATATAGGCCACCTTATCGATATTGATCAGCTCTTCCATCACCAGCTCACCGATATATTCGGTCCTGACTTCGCTTTCACCTTGGCTTTCCAGTTTCTGCACAATGCGATTAACGGTTTTTTCAATGACGTCTTCATCGACTGAGCGTTTGCGCAAGGCGATGGATAGCGATCGCATGATTTTATCGCGGTCGAAGGGGCGGCGTTCGCCGTTGGATTTAAGCACGGTCAGCTCGCGCAGCTGCACGCGTTCAAACGTCGTAAAACGGGAGTTGCAGGCCGGGCAGTAGCGCCGTCGGCGAATGGTGGAGCCGTCTTCGCTGGGCCGCGAATCCTTAACCTGCGTATCATCATTATCACAAAACGGACAGCGCATGCATTCCCCCTGACCTGATATTGACGCCACCCGAAGGCCCGCCGAACGGGCACCGGGGTTTCATCGCACGTTTATCCTTCATAAATCGGAAATTCTGCGCACAAGGCTTCCACCTTAGCGAACACCCGTTCTTCCTCTGATGTATTGCTGGCGCTGCCATTGCTGGCGAGCCCGTCCAGTACGTCGCAGATCAGCTCTCCGACCTGCTCAAATTCGGCCACGCCGAATCCGCGGGTGGTGCCGGCCGGGGTGCCCAGGCGGATGCCGGAGGTGGTCATCGGCGGCTGCGGATCGAACGGGATGGCGTTTTTGTTGCAGGTCAGCCCGGCGCGCTCGAGTGCCGCCTCGGCGATATCGCCGGTCAGCCCTTTGGGCCGCAAATCGACCAGCACCAGATGGTTATCGGTGCCATCCGAGACGATATCGAGCCCGCGCGATTGCAGTTTGGCAGACAGCGCGCGCGCATTTTCCACAATCGCCGCACCGTAGGTTTTGAAGGTCGGCTGCAGCGCCTCGCCGAAGGCGACGGCCTTGGCGGCGATCACATGCATCAGCGGGCCGCCCTGGATACCGGGGAAGATACCTGAATTCAGCGCCTGTCCCAGCGTGATCTCCTTACCTGAGGCGGTTTTGCGCACCACCGTGTCTGGCTCGTTCGACAGAATCAGCCCGCCGCGCGGTCCGCGCAGTGTTTTGTGCGTGGTCGTAGTGACAGCATGGGCATGTGGCAGCGGCGAGGGATACACCCCGGCGGCGACCAGCCCGGCGATATGCGCCATATCCACCAGCAGCCAGGCGCCCACTTCATCGGCGATGCGGCGGAAGCGCTGCCAGTCGATCACACGCGGATAGGCGGAAAACCCGGCAATGATCAGTTGCGGCTTATGTTCTTTAGCCAGCGCTTCAACCTCGTCATAATCTATGAGGGCATCGGCTTCACGCACGCCATATTGCACCGCCTTAAACCATTTACCCGACTGGTTGGGGGCCGCACCGTGCGTTAAATGCCCGCCGGCGGCCAGCGACTGGCCGAGAATGGTATCACCCGGCTTGATGAGGGCGGTGAACACACCCTGGTTGGCCTGTGATCCGGAGTTGGGCTGGACGTTGGCATAGGCACAGCCAAACAGTTGTTTGGCACGTTCGATGGCAAGCTCCTCGGCGATGTCGACATATTCGCAGCCGCCATAATAGCGCTTGCCGGGATAGCCTTCGGCGTATTTGTTGGTCAGCACCGAGCCTTGGACATCCAGCACGGCCTTGCTGACGATATTTTCTGAGGCGATCAGCTCAATGCCGGTGCGCTGACGGCGTAACTCCTGTTCAATGGCACGATTGAGTTCGGGGTCGGTCTCGGCTACCGAACGGGTGAAAAAGCCATCAATGGCATGCGGTTGATCTTTCATGGCAACAACGGTCATCAGGGACTCCTTTTCTTGGTCTGGCATTATCCGAGTTTATCGACTCGGGCTTGGTGACGGCCGCCCTCAAACGCGGTGGACAAAAAGCGGCGCACACATTCTTTGGCAACATCCGGGCCAATCAGCCGCGCACCCAGCGCCAGCACGTTGGCATCGTTATGCCGGCGGGCCAGCTCGGCGGAAAGCCCGTTATGGCATACGCCGGCGCGAATGCCCGCATGGCGATTGGCGGCAATGGAAATACCGATCCCCGAGCCGCATACAATGATACCATATTCGGCACCGCCGCGCAGGATGGTATCGGCTATTTTCGTGCCGAAATCGGGATAATCGACAGATTGCTCGGAATCCGTGCCCAGATCGAGGACCGTGTAGCCAAGCGCTTCCACTTCCGGGATGAGTAACTGTTTCAGGCCATAGCCGGCATGGTCACAGGCGATGGCCACGGGTTTTGCGATCATACACACGTCTTATACTTGCCGTTATTGTTTATGTTAGTGTAGTTAACCTACTACATTTTGTATGTGTTATTGCCATGGATTCAACCCGTACGCAACAAAATTATGCCGGTTCAGCCTGCTGCGTCGCTTATACACAATACGGTCTTGTGTTTTCCCTCCCGCGCAAAACAGGATATGCTCAAGCAGCGTGCCGGCATGGATCGGTATGATGACGGTGCCTTATGCAGCTCGAATGGCTTTTGCTTCCGGAAATTCTCTACCCTGCAACCGTGCTGTTCGGGCTGTGCTGCGGAAGCTTTATCTCGGCGCTGAGTTACCGGCTGCCGCGCGATATCTCCTTTGTCACGCCGCCCTCACGCTGCCCGCACTGTGACACCGTGTTGCGGGCGCGTGATCTGATACCGGTACTGTCTTACCTGTTAAGCCGCGGGCGGTGCCGCTACTGTCATACGCTTGTTTCCCCGCGTTACCCGGCGCTGGAACTGCTCACCGCGCTGAGTTTCATCGGCGTGTTATGGTTGCACGGGCCGAGCTGGCATACGCTGATCCTGATGGGCCTGTTGGTCTGCGTGATCGCGCTGATTATGACTGATCTGGAACATTACCTCATGCCCGATGAACTGCAGGTTGCCATGGCCGCCCTTGGGCTTGTTTATCTGTATGTGATGCAGGCGCCGTGGGCGGCGCATCTCCTGATGGCCGGGGTTGCCGGCGGCCTGGCGTGGGGGCTGCGCGCCGGCTTTCGCTGGTTACGCCATAAAGAGGGGCTGGGGCTGGGCGATGTCAAATTCTTTGCCGTGGCCGGGCTATGGCTTGGCGGCTACGGCTTTGTGCTATTCATGCTGTTATCGGGTATACTTGGTATCCTCTTCGCGCTGGTATGGCGCCTGTGTGGCCGGGGCAGTTATTTCCCGTTCGGCCCGGCGCTTGCCGTATCCTTGCTGCTTTGCGTCCTGTTTCCGGACTGGGCGCGGTTGTTGGCGCCGTGAGCTTTGTTGTGGATAACATGCTACGTGATTGTGCTTCGATGATATTGTGGTATATATATTTTGTTAATACTATTGGTAGTGGTTGCGAAGGGTTTTCATGTTCGGCTTCAGATGCCGCCAGCGGCTAACGAAAATCATCGGTGCAGGCGCCTTGCTGCTGGTCGCTGCGTGCGCCTCGGAGGGCGGCATATTTGATGACGCCAGCTATGATTTTATCGATCGCGATTTGGAATTGAACCGCGATGATTATCAGAACATGGTGGCGCCCAAAGAGTCCGAATATGGACAAAATCCGCCAGAAGCGTTCAGTTCCGCCCCCCCCATTCCTGAAATGGCGCAGATTCTGGCAGCGCCCAAGCCGCCGGAAGTCGGCCGTGAGAAATTGGTGACGGTTTCCGTCACCGACGATGTGCCGATCAAGGACGTCTTGCTTGAGTTGGCTCGCCTGGCGGATGTCGATATCGAACTCGGTCCGGGCATTCGAGGCGGCATCTCGTTCAGCGCCAAAAACCGACCGTTTAACGAGGTCATCGCCCGTATCGCGGGTTTAACTGGGCTGCGTTATGAAATGCATAATGGGGTTTTGCGGATTGAGCTGGACAAACCCTACCTGAAAAATTATCCGCTCGATTTCCTCAATATCGTGCGCAACAGTCAAAGCGAAGTGAGTGTGTCCACCGATGTGCTTTCTTCCGCCAGTGGAGGCGGTAGTGGTGGAGGCAGCAGCGGCGGCGGCGGTGAAGGATTGTCTACCGGCTCATCCTCTTCCATTTCGTCCACTACGGAAAGTGATTTCTGGGATTCCGTGCGAGAGCACGTGAACCAGATTTTAAATTCACAGCCTGTCGAAGGCATGGAACCAATAGAAGGAGAAAATGGCGGACAATTTCAAGCCGCTTCGTCGGTGACATCCGCACAACCAACGCAAGGAGGGATACCGGGCAGTTATTTTATCATCAATCGTCAAGCAGGTCTGCTTTCGGCGTCGGCTACCCAGCGTCAGCATGAAATGCTCAAGCATTATCTCCAGCACCTCAAACGGAATGCATCGGCTCAGGTGCTGATTGAAGCAAAAATCGTCGAAGTTGAACTGAACCAAGGCTATCAAAGCGGGGTAGACTGGTCTTCGGTTATTGGTAATACCGATTTAAACCTCAATTTTCCGACCACTTCTACCAATGGCGCTACTGTAACCGTGCTTGGTCCCGGTATTGACTCTGATAACGTAGGAGCTGTCAACCCTGAGGGGGATAATAATCTCGGCGTCAATCTGGATGCAGTGGTACAATTAACCGAGCAATTTGGAACGTCGCGCACACTGTCCAGCCCACGGCTACACGCGATTAATAATCAGCAGGCGGTGTTAACCTTTGCCGAGAACCGTATTTTCTTTGAGGTGGATATTCAAGAAGAGGCGGATCAAACCTTACCGGACGGCACGCGCACGGAAGGCAGCCGTTCCGTTGAAACCACCCGGCGCTCGGTGCCGATTGGCATTATCCTGAGCATCCTGCCGTCGATCAATCTGGATAAAAATACGGTCACCCTGAATGTCCGGCCCACTCTGTCGCGCCAGGTGGATACCGTGCAGGATCCCGGTTCGGCCATTCTCAATCAGGATCTGGATGCCGATCAGCAATTTGTCAATGAAGTGCCGGTGGTCGAGGTGCGCGAGCTGGATTCGGTAATGAAATTAAACAGCGGCAGCGTGATGGTGATCGGTGGTTTGATGGAGGATATCAATCAGAATACGGATGAAGGCGTGCCCTATGCCAGTGCCATTCCCTGGATCGGCAACGCCTTCAAAAGCACCAATAAACAAACCACCAAGCGGGAACTGATTATTTTTATCAAAGCCTCCATCATCAGCCCGTCCGGTAGCTATCAGCCGGCGGATAAAATGATTTATGATAAATTTACCGATGATCCGCGCCCCCTCGTATTCTAACAAGGCATGACGCCAGGCAATGGGACCCACGATTCGATATGTCTTGCTGACCGCCACGCGGGACCGGCTGTTTTTCGCACTGATCGCCGCCGTGTTAGTGATCATAGGCATTGCCTATGTGATGGGCCAAACGGCGCTTGTCGAACCGCATGAAATGACACTCAGCCTCAGTGCCGCCGGCAGCCGGCTGGTGCTGATGGTGGGACTCATCGTGTTTGTTTGTTTTCATTTACGCGCCGCGTTTCATACGAAGGAAATAGATGTCCTGCTCTCACGGCCAATCACACGCCCCGCCATCGTGATAGCCTATTGGCTGGGGTTTGCCTGTGTCGCTACGCTGCTGGCGGGTGCCACGGTGCTATTACATTATATGCTGGGTGTATTGTCGTCAGCCGGCTTTTGGTTTTGGGCGCTGAGCTTGTTACTGGAGAGCTGGCTGGTAGTCGCTATCGCCCTGTTTGCGGGATTCGCCCTGCGCAGTGCGGTCAGTGCCGTGCTGGCGAGTATGGGGTTTTATGCGCTGTCGCGCATGATGGGTTTTTTTATTGCCACCGCACAAAACACCATGGCCACCGGTGATTCCGAGCTGGTACCTGTGTTTCAGCGGATTGTAGACGGGGTGGCGATTCTCATTCCGCGGCTGGATTTCTTTGCCCAGACCCGTTGGCTGGTATACGGACTGGATACGTGGTTTGAATGGGCTTGGTTTACCACCCAGGCCGCCATTTTTATTCCGCTGCTGATAATGGCGGCGATTATTGATTTCAAGCGGCGTCAGTTCTGATGATCAAATGGGTGATCGCAATAGCCGGCATACTCGCGGCGCAGGTGGTGTTCTGGCAGCACGCGCGGGAAAGGCTGCCGCATATGGACATTGTGCCCGAAGTGCCCGGCGAGTCGGCGCTTGGCGCCTTGGCATTAGGGGACTCGCAATCTTTTTTCCGGTTGCTGGGCTTACAAATTCAGATGGCAGGCGATACGTTCGGGCGCTTCACGTCGCTGAAAAAATACGATTATCGCAAGCTTTATTTATGGTTCGGATTGCTTGATACCCTGGATGCACGTTCAAACTTCGTGCCGACCATGGCCAGTTATTATTATGCGCAAACCCCTAATAGGCAGGACGTGCGTTATATTGTCGATTATCTGCTGGAACATGTGTCCCGCACCGACGCCAAAGACAAATGGTGGTGGCTGGTGCAGGCAGTTTATCTGGCGAATCACCGCTTGGAAGATAAAGACCTCGCGCTGGAAGCGGCGAAACGGCTGGAGGGTATGCGTGACATTCCCATCTGGGCGCAGCAGCTACCTGCCTTTATTCATGAACAGCGCGGTGAGATGGAGGACGCCTACCGCATCATTACTGAGATTCAGGAAAACGCGGAGAACCTGTCGGAAGGCGAGTTGCGGTTTATGCAGTATTTTATTGAGGAGCGTTTGAACCGGCTGGAGAAGCTCCACGAGCGGAACAGTAAAACGCCCTAAATTCAGCTTTTTCGTTCCCTTCCCCGGTCATTTAATTTAGGTTATCCATAGGTTCATAATTTGCGTGTGGTCCCATGGGAGACTCGATACGTGTCATTGATGCGTTACAGATAGCCGGGTTATTGCCCTGCCTGTTTGTGATTGGCCTGCTGGCATTTCTTACGCGTGACCCGCATCGTATTCTCATACCGGTTGCTTATTTTATCTGCCTGGCGTGCAGTTTTATGCCGCCCTTGCGTGACTGGCTCGGGATACAGCAGCCGGGTATACATATCGCACTACTCGCCTTACAGGCCCTGCAGCCCGGCCTGTGCTTTTTGCTGATCATTCAGTTTCTCTCCGGCGAGATCCCCCGCCGCAATTACTGGCTGATTCTGCTGGTACCGCTGTCGGCGTTTCTGGCCGGGATGTACCATGCGGACCTGATCGAGCCGGACTGCGTATTACGCGGAGACTGCCTTTCCGCCACGGCCCTGCAGACCATTTATGGTATGGTCGCCACGGGCATTATATTTCTCTTCTTAATCAGCTATTTCTCCCATATTCACCTGGCCAGCGGCGGCGATGTGTTACGCCGGCATAAATACTGGCTGGTTATTGCCCTCATATCGTTATATTTAGTCCTAATGGGGCTCGATCTGGCCTGGATCAGCGGCATCGTCGAGCGCAGCGGGCGCGACCTGAGCGCCACGGTGGTGCGTATCAGCTTTGTTTATCTGATGCTGACATCCTTATTCCGTATCTTTGATCAGTCTTCTCCCTTCGGCATGGGACAGCCGCAATTTACACCGCCCAAGCCGATTGATCCGGCCATCATTACGCAGATTGAAGCCGCGATGCGTGACGAGCAGCTTTATCGCGAAATGGGTTTCAGCCGTGAGAGCCTGGCGCGGCATCTCGGCCTGGCGGAGCATACCTTATCGCGGGTTATCAACCAGCATTACGGCCGCAACTTTAATGAATTCGTCAACAGCTATCGTGTGGCCGAGGCAAAAAGGCGCCTGCGCGAAGAACACACCCCAGTGACGGCCATCGCCTTCGAGGTCGGGTTTAGCAGTATTGCGTCGTTCAATCGCGTCTTCAAATTACTCGCTGGCTGTTCGCCAACCGAATATCGCACCTACAGCGAAGCCGAAAGCAACCGCGCAAGCGGTTAGTGTTAACTGACTCAGCTTTTTTTAACCCCGAAACAATGCGCAAGTTCGGGAAAGTGCCGGTTGCGCACATCCTCGCTATAGCGCTGCACCGCTTGGCTGATGGTTTCATCCAGCTTAGCGTAACGCTTGGCAAAGCGCGGGGCCGACGGGGTGAGGCCCAGCAAATCATCGGTGACCAGCACCTGACCGTCGCATTGCGGTGACGCACCAATACCGATCGTCGGAACGGGCATGGACTGGGTGATTTCTCGCGCCACCGGCTCGGCCAGCCCTTCCAGCAACAGCCCGAACGCCCCGGCGGCGACCATGGCGTATGCGTCGGCTAAAAGCTGCGCCCGTCCGGCTTCATCGCGTCCCTGATATTTATAGCCGCCCATCGTGTGATAATGCTGCGGTTTGAGCCCGATATGCGCCATCACCGGGATGCCCCGACGCACCAGAAACATGACGGTTTCGGCCATTTCCTCACCGCCTTCCAGTTTGACAGCCTGCGCCCCGGTCTCACAGATGATGCGGGCGGCGTGGTGAAAGGCGTCTTCGGGCGAGGCCTGATAGCTGCCAAACGGCATATCGATCATCACACAGGCCCGCTGCGAATGCTCGACCACGGTCCGGCCGTGCCGAATCATCGTATCCACGCTGACTCCCAGCGTGGATGATTGGCCATAGCACACCATGCCCAGTGAATCGCCGACGATGAAACAATCAATATGGGCATCAAGCAGCCGTGCGATCGGTGCGGCATACGCAGTGAGGCAGACGATAGGCGCATGGCCTTTCATGGCCACCAGATCGGGGATGTGTAAACGCGAAACCGGCATATTAGCAGACATGCAATGGTTTAAGCACCAAACAGGCGAGTATGCAAGCTAGCTGCGCTTGAGCTCATACATATTCGCCTTGTTGGTGGCTCCCTTTAGTTTCAGCGTGATGGTGGTACCCTCGTTGATTTCGCTTTCGATCACGAATTCACCGCCCATGATTTCAATGAATTTTTTCGAAAGCGGCAAGCCTAGCCCCGTACCCTCATATTTACGTGACAGTTTATTATCAACCTGTCCAAAGGGCATCATCACCTTGGCGATATCTTTGGGCGCGATACCGATGCCGCTGTCTTTCACCTGCACACAGACCCGGTTGTCGATCACCTGCTCCCAGGCTGATACGCGTACATCACCGCCGGCCGGTGTGAACTTCACGGCATTGGACAGCAGGTTGAGCATTACCTGCTTGAGCTTCTTGCCGTCGGCGATACAGATCACGTGTTCTTTCGGCAGATCCTCGATGAGGGTCACCTGTGCATTCTCGGCGCGCGGGATAACCAGCCGCATACTGTTGATCACCAGCTTATTGATATCGATTTCGGTTAAATCCACTTCCAGCTTGCCGGCCTCGGCCTTGGAGAAGTCCAGAATATCGTTAATCAGGCTGAGCAGATGAATGCCCGAGCCGTGAATATCGCGGATATACTCCTGATGAGACGGTTCCAGCTGGTCGATTGCTTCTTTTTTGATGATCTCGGAAAACCCGATAATGGCATTCAGCGGCGTGCGCAACTCGTGGCTGATATTGGCCAGAAACTGGGATTTATCTCGGTTTTCGGCTTCGGCGCTGGCGGCGGCGGCGGTCAGCTCCAGATTAACCTCGTGCTGTTTGGCGATAATCGATTCCGCTCGCTGGGTAGTATAAATCAGGATGAGTATGAGCACGCCGAAGATCCCGACAATGCTCACAATGGAGACAATCTGGATTATATCCAGCTTTTCCCATTGCGGTGTGATATCGGTGATGACCTCCACCGCGCCAACAGCCGGCTGGCAGGCGGTCTGGTTCGCGCCGCCCTGCAGACACAGGCGCGATTGCGGCCGATAAGCCGGGTTGGGTATGGGGTAGACGCTTTGGATCACCGCCATGTCATAGGCATTGTCGTCGGTGTCGATATATTCTGCGTCGCCGACAATCCGGCCATTTAACTGGCCCTGCAGTGCGGGGTTGCCTTCGCTTACGCGCAGGGGCTGGCCGCTGGTATCAAATAGCTCGCTGCTGTGCGAGACAAACAGGCGCTTGCCGGTTTTATCATAGACGGCAAAGCGTGAGGCCGTCATGTCTTTGACAAATAGGCGCGACTGGCCGATGAAACGTTTCATCGACTGACCCTTATCGCTTGCCGGATTCTGCGGGGTGAAACGGCTCCAGACGCTATTGATATAGCTGTGCGACAGCGAATCGTTACTGCGCATAACGGCCAGTTCCAGCCCGTCCGCCATGATCGAGCGCATAACCATGCCGACACTGATTGCGCCGATCACAATCAGCAGGAAGCTTACCCCGTAGACATAGCGCAGATAACTAAACATCCTGTTTTGCCTTGTGTTTTGCCGTTCTCGGGCGGATGTGGCGCACAGAGCCCGGCACTGGTGCAAAGCCGTCTTGACTTTGCAACCCTTACCCGTTATACCTCCCGAGCTCTTAAATTAGTGTAAATTATCGAGGGATATCGTGAAACGAACATTTCAGCCCAGCAATCTGGTACGCAAACGCCGCCATGGGTTTCGCTCGCGTATGGCGACCGTGGGCGGGCGCAAGGTCATCGCCTCGCGTCGCGCTAAAGGGAGAAAGCGCCTCAGCGCCTAGTGCTTGTATGGCGTCGCTACGCCTTATCCGATTGAAAAACCGCCGTGATTTTATCAGGGCTGCGCAATCCGGCCATACCTGCCGGACCCGTAGTCTGGTGTTACAAATGGTGCCAAGTCCCGCCGATGATAGCCAGAGCGTGCCGCCCGATGCCTGCCGGGTCGGTTTTACCGCCACGCGGCGGCTGGGAAATGCCGTTATGCGCAACCGCGCCAAGCGCCGGCTGCGTGCCATGGCCGCGCAGATTCTGCCGGTCGCGGGCCATGCCGGCCACGATTACGTGCTGATCGCCCGCCAGTCCTGCCTGCGTGCGCCCTATGAAACCCTGTGTCAGGACCTCACCTATGCCCTCAGAAAGGTGCATGCCGCATGCTGAAAGCCCTCCTGCTGTTGCCGATTTACCTCTATCGCTGGCTGATTTCACCGCTATTGCCGGTGGCCTGCCGCCACTATCCGACTTGTTCGCATTATGCCGTGGAGGCGATTAAGGGCCATGGTGTCATAAGGGGCTTGAAATTGAGCATACGGCGGGTATGGTCCTGCCGTCCCGGTGGCAGTTCGGGGTTTGACCCGGTGCCGGAATCTAAGGATTAGTCCCATGCAGTCGCATAATATGCCGGAAATACGCAATCTTGTCATCGCCTTGGTGCTGTGCGGGGCGATTCTGTTTAGCTGGCAGGTTTTTGTCGAACAGCCCAAGCGCGAGGCCGCCATGGAGCGTGCGCAGGCGCTCAAGGAAACCCGGGTGGAAGACGGTGCCGTGCGGCCGCAAGCGCCGCAGGAGGCTGCGCCCGAACCCGAACAAACCCGGATGAGCCGTAAACAACGGTTGGCCGCGTCCAGACGGGTGAACATCAATACGTCGGCCGTGCATGGTTCGGTCAATTTGCGCGGTCTGCGCATCGATGATCTGACGCTGGCGCGTTATCACCAAAGTACCGATGAGACAAGCCCCGAAGTCAAACTGCTTTCACCTGCCGGGGGGGAAGATAGTTATTTCGCCGAGTTCGGTTGGCTGGCGGCCGGTCAGGACGTAAAAACGCCCGGTGCCAAAACCCAGTGGACAAGCGATCAGAGCACCTTAAGCGAAACCCGCCCCTTACATGCCAGCTGGGATAACGGGCAGGGGCTTACCTTTCGTCAGCGGATTCAGGCCAGGGATGATTATCTGTTCGCAGTCGAGCAGGAAGTTGAAAACAGCAGCGATCAGCCAGTCACGCTGTATCCTTACGGGCTGATCAGCCGCACCTATGCTGATACCGGCCAGCATATTTATATCCTGCATGAAGGCCCCATCGGGGTGTTTGACGAGGCCTTAACCGAAATCGATTATGATACGCTGCGCGACGACGGTAAGCAGAGCCATGAGCAGGTCAAAGGCTGGGTGGGCATCACCGACAAATACTGGTTGGCCTCCTTGATTCCGGATCAAACGCAGCGCATGACCGCCAGCATGAACCATTTCATCAGCAACGGTAAAGATAAATACCAGATGGATTATCGCGGGCAGGCGATTACGATTCAGCCCGGTGAGACCGTCAGCATCACCAATCATCTGTTTGCCGGGGCCAAGAAAGTCTCGTTACTGGATCGCTATGCCGAACAGCTTAATATCCCGCTGTTCGACCGTGCAGTGGATTTCGGCATGCTGTATTTCCTGACCAAGCCGATTTTTCTGGCGCTGACCTATTTTCAGGATCTGCTGGGTAATTTTGGGCTGGCCATCATGCTGCTAACGATCTGCATTAAAATCCTGCTCTTCCCACTGGCCAATAAATCCTATGTGGCGATGAGCCAGCTGAAGGATCTGATGCCCAAGATCACCGAGATCCGCGAGCGCTATGAAGACGATAAGATGAAGATGAATCAGGAGATTATGGAGCTTTATAAGCGCGAGAAGGTCAATCCCGCCTCGGGCTGCCTGCCGCTGATTCTCCAGATCCCCGTCTTTTTTGCGCTGTATAAGGTGCTGTATGTCACCATCGAAATGCGCCACGCGCCGTTTTACGGCTGGATAAGCGACCTGTCGGCGCCCGATCCGACCACGATATTCAATCTCTTCGGGCTGATTCCGTGGGATCCGCCCGGTATTTTGCATATCGGCGCCTGGCCTATCATCATGTGCATCACCATGGTCATCCAGCAGCAGCTCAATCCCAAGCCCAACGACCCGACGCAGGCGATGGTCATGAAATGGCTGCCGTATGTCTTTTTATTCATTTTTGCATCTTTCCCGGCGGGGCTGGTAATTTACTGGGCGTGGAACAACGCCTTATCGATCCTGCAGCAATGGGTGATTATGCGGCGGCAAAAAGCGCGCTATGCCCGCGCCTGAACCGCATGCGCTGTTTCTTAAACCCTGCACCTTTGTGATGGGGGTGGCCGAGATCGCTCAACTGCTGCCGGCCGGACTGCCGGAGATTGCTTTTATCGGCCGCTCCAATGTCGGCAAATCAAGCCTGGTCAATGCGCTGGTCGGGCGCAAAGCACTGGCGCGCACCTCCAATACGCCGGGGCGTACGCAGCAGCTCAATTTCTTTAATCTGTCCGATACGCTGATGCTGGTCGATTTACCGGGCTATGGCTATGCAAGGGCGCCTAAAAAAGCGGTTGCCCGCTGGCAGGCGCTTATCAGCGGCTATCTGCGCGGGCGCGCGCCCCTGCGGCGGGTGTGCGTGCTGGTGGATGCGCGCCACGGGCTGAAACCCACCGACCGTGAGATGATGGAAATGCTTGACATCCACGCGGTTTCATACCAGTTGGTGCTGACCAAAGCGGATAAAATCAAGCCGCCGGCGCTGGCGGAGCGCATTGTTTCGCTGCAGAACCAGCGCGCCGACTATCCCGCGATGCATCCGGATGTGCTGGCTACGAGTGCCGTGAAAAGCTCGGGTATCAGCGAATTACAGCACGCTTTGGCGGAATTGCTATAGAGTTCCACACCCGGTTACGGGCAAGGATGAAAGAATATCATGCTGATCAAACACGAAAAACCCAAAGAGAATCTGTTACGTATCGCCAAGACGGTATCGGAGGCACTGCCCTATATCCGCGAATTCGCCGGCGAGACCTTCGTCATCAAATTTGGCGGGCATGCCATGGGCGACCCCAAACTGACCCAGCATTTCGCCCGTGATATCGTGCTGCTTAAACATATCGGGGTGAATCCGGTTGTGGTCCATGGCGGCGGACCGCAGATCGGGCAGATGCTGGAGCGGCTTAAGATTCAGTCCGAGTTTATCGATGGCCTGCGCGTCACCGATGCGCAAACCGTGGAAATCGTTGAAATGGTGCTGTCCGGCTCGATCAACAAGCAGATTGTCAGCGAAATCAACCGTGCCGGCGGCATGGCGATGGGCCTGTCGGGTAAGGACGGCAATCTGATTCAGGCGCGTAAGCTGCGTCGCACCAAAAAAGACCCCGACTCCAACATCGAGAAAATCCTCGATCTTGGTTTTGTCGGCGAACCGGTGAAAGTCAATCCCTCGATCTTCGATGATTTTCTGGATTCGGATGTGATTCCGGTTATCGCGCCGATTGGTATCGGGGAACAGGGCGAGACCTATAACATCAATGCCGATACGGCCGCCGGGGTGATTGCCCAGGCGCTGGCCGCCAAAAAACTCCTGATGCTCACCGACGTGGCGGGGATATTAAACCCGGATAGTGAATTAATCAGCGAGTTGACCGTGACGGAAGCGCAGGGCCTGATTAAGGATGGCACCATTTCCGGTGGTATGATTCCCAAGGTGGAAACCTGTATTGCGGCGCTGGAAAACGATGTCGAAGCGGCGCACATTCTCGATGGTCGCATACCGCATGTGCTGCTGGTGGAAATTTTCACCGCGCACGGCGCCAGCACCATGATATATCAGGACTAAGGCGCTGTGATCGCCAGATAATCCCGAAACTCCTCGACGAGGCGGCGATACATTTCGCGTTTGAACGGGACGATCAACTCCGGCAGGCGCGCTGCTGATACCCATTGCCATTCGGAAAATTCGGCATGGTCGGTATGAATATTGATCTGCGCGTCCCCGCCGGTCAGCCGCATTAAAAACCATTTTTGCTGCTGGCCGCGGAACTGCCCGCCCCAGAGCTTTGGAATCAGCTCTTGCGGCAGGTCATAGGTCAGCCAGTCGTGCGACTGCGCGACAATCTCCACGTCACGCACCCCGGTTTCTTCTTCCAGCTCGCGTAAGGCGGCGGTTTGCGGATCTTCGTCGGGGTCGATGCCGCCCTGAGGCATCTGCCAGGCTTCCGAGGTCATGTCGATACGTTTGGCGACAAACACCTGCTTGTCGTTATTAAGCAGCATCATGCCCACGCCGGGGCGGTAGGGAAGCAAACGGGTCAGACTCATCAGCGGTGCCGGATTTCGATGATGGCCGAGGCCGGGGCGAGAACGATGTTTTTCTCCACCAGGCTCGCGCTCCATTGCGTCAATTGCTCAACGGTCAGCGGGAAGGGGCGCCCCACCGCCAGAGCATGGCCAGTGGTGACTGCGCGGCGTTCCAGTTCGGCAAGCTGCTCGGTGACGGCCGTTTCGCTCAGCCGGGCATCAAGCACGACGTCAGCCATGCCCATCCCGTTGGTTGAACGCAGCATATCCGCCGTGCGGGAATTGGTTGGCGCCTCGGCGGCCAGCATGGCCAGCCCGCGTTCGGCGGCCTCGCGCACGATCGGCTCCAGTTGGCTTGGGGTTTCAGAAAAGTGCTCATTGATCGGCAGCGCCAGGCCGACATAACCTGGGTACGCCGCCATCACTTGTTTCATACGCGTGATATTATCCGCGTTGGTCAAATCGCCGAGCAGGGCTTTGGGACCGGGGTCGCTGGCCGGATAGTCCGCCGGTTCGGCGGGCAGCATCAGCCAGGGCTCATGACCGAGATTGCGGGCATTATCCGCCTGTTCGCCCAGCTGCGCGGCGTAAGGTGACAGCGCCAAGGAAATCGCGGGCGGTAATGCATGCATGGCATCCTGGCTGATATCCTGATTCAGTCCAGCATCAAGCAGTAAGACCCCGACAATGGGCTGCGGCGGATCGGGCAGGGTAAAGCCACGGGCATAATAGCGCCGGGGCGTGCCTTCCGGCCCGGTTTTGGGCAGGGGGCCGAAGGCGCTGTCTTCCAGCAGCCCCTCGGCAGGACGGGGCAGGCTTTTATCCGAGCGCGGCACCGCTTTGATATTATCGACCGGCATATCCTCCGAGCCGATCAAGGATTCGGTATCCACCGTGACCGGCGCTACGCCAGTGGCAGCGGCGGGTTGCTCGACGGGTGCGGCGGCATCTTCCGGGGGGCCCATATCATAGGCCGGTTTTTTTTTTGATTCCGTTTCGGGAACAGTCTTTGGTGCCACCTCGGGGGACTCGGCCGGCGGAGTTTCTGCAGGTTCTTCGGCTTCCTGTGCCTGAAGCGAGCGCATGGTGCCGGATATTTCGCCGGTTTTGGTGGAAATCGTCAGGCGCTGCCCGGTGGAAATGGCGTGCAGGGTCTCGTCTTCACGGGCGAGCAATAACCATGCGACAAGCGCGATCAACGCGGCAGCCAGCAGGGCATTGATGACGGCCAATAACCAGAACGCAGCCGGTTTTGATGTACCTGAAGCGGGTGCCACCCCAGCTTCCTCCTTTGTCATACGCCATCAAGCCGCCCACGGGCTGCGTGAAACGGCGCGTGGTTACGATGCCTCTTCTTGTGAGAGCACTTTTTCATAAATGGCCAGCGCGCGGATCAAATCCAGCGCCCGCGATAGCTGATAATCCTCTTCCGCCTTATTGTCGCCGTTGTCCTCATCGGCTTGCTGCTGTTTACGGAATTTCTCACGTTCCTTGCGGATCTGTTCATTGAGCAGATGGCCGCGCAGGCTCGACTCAGTGCGCGCGTTGCCCTCCCCGTCCACCAGTTCGACCTTGGCGGGCTCGACCTTGATATCCGGCTCGATGCCGGTTGCCTGAATCGACACGCCCGCCGGCGTATAATAGCGCGCGGTGGTCAGGCGCATGGCGCCATGCGCCTGCAGCGGAATGACAGTCTGTACCGACCCTTTGCCGAAGGATTTGGTACCCAGAATCACCGCCCGTTTATGATCTTTCAGTGCCCCGGCGACAATCTCCGATGCGGAGGCGGAGCCCTGATTGATCAAGACCACCATCGGCAGGCCGTCGGCGATATCGCCCTTACGGGCGCTGTAGCGCTTGGTGTCGATCGGGTCACGCTCGCGGGTGGAGACGATCTCGCCACGTTCCAAAAAGGCATCGGCCACGGCAATCGCTTGATCGAGCAGGCCGCCGGGATTATTGCGCAAATCAAGTACGATTCCCTTCATGCCGTCGCCGATTTCCTGACGTTGCCGGTTAAATTCGCGCTCCAGCGAGTCGTAGGTGTTTTCCGAGAATGAGACGACGCGCAGATAGGCCACATCGCCTTCGGCACGGGCGCGCACCGACTTGATCTTGATCAGATCTCGCGTAATGGTGACTGGTTTGGGCTCGGTTAGCCCCTCGCGCAGGATGGTGATCTCGATATCGGTGCCAACCTTGCCGCGCATCTTTTCGACCGCTTCTGAGAGGGTCATGCCCATCACCGCTTCGCCGTCAATTTCGCTGATAAAATCCCCCGCTTTGACGCCGGCATGAAAGGCGGGGGTGTCGTCGATGGGCGAGACCACCTTGACCAGCCCGTTTTCCATGGTCACCTCAATACCCAGCCCGCCGAACTCGCCTTTGGTCTGGACCTGCATTTCGTTGAAGCTTTTTTCCGACAAATAACCCGAATGCGGGTCCAGCGAGGTCAGCATGCCGTTGATAGCTGATTCGATCAGCTTTTCGTCCTCCACCGGCTCCACATAATCGCGACGCACCCGCTCGAACACATCGCCAAACAGATTGAGCATCTCATAGGTGTTAATAGCCGAATCGGACTCCGCCGGTTTGTCATTTTGCTCCTGCGCGAAGGCGGGCGTCAGAAACAGTGCGGTGGCGGCGCTGGCGAGATAAGCCAGGTGGCGCAGTGAAAAGCCATTAAACGTCATTAAAATCTCCGGACTGTCGGCTTGTGAATGTTCTTCGTATAGCCTGTTGTATAATTATCGACGCGCAATGTCACTAGTGAGATTACCCATCCAGGCAGTCGGGTCAATAGCTTTGCTGTTTTTTCGCAGTTCCAGATAGAGTTCTCGTGCATCCGGCGTCTTGCCCATCACACCTATGGGTTCGCCGGCGCGGATTTTCTGCCCCGGCGCCGCGTGCATCACTTCGAGCCCGGCGAGCACGGTATGATAGCCGTCGCCGTGGCGGATAATCAGCATGTTGCCGTATTCCATGAAATGATCGGCAAATACCACCTGCCCGCGATGGGGCGCGGTGACCATGGCGCCGGGGGCGGTGCGCAGCACTTCGCCGCTATAGGTTTCGCCCGGGCCTTTGCGTGCGCCATAGCGGTGCAGCCGTGTGCCGGCGGCGGGGTAGGGCAGGGCGCCTTTGCGCTCGGCAAAGGCGCGGCCCGTATCCGGCCTACCGGCTGCGGCGGGCATTTGCGGCTTGGCCTTGGGCGCACCCAGCGCCTGAAACAGCGCTTGTTCGCGGTCAAGCTGTTGCAGCAGTTCCTGCAGGGTGGAGGATTTTTCCGAGAGCATGGCGATTTGTCGCTTGAGCTTGCGCAAATCGGCATCGACTTTGGCCTGCATGGCCTGCCGCTTTTGCATGGAGGCTTTAAGCGTCTCCATCTTTTCGCCTAAATCCTCTTTTTGCCCGGCCAGTTTACGCCGGCTGGCGGCGGCTTGTTTCTTGAGCTCGGCAAAGGCGCGCAGCTCCTCCTGCAGGCTGTCGGCGGCCTGTTCGGTGGCGTCAAAACTCACCGATAAGGCGCTAGCCGTGCGCAGCAGGCTGTCGGCATTGCCGGGGGCGGCGAGTACGAATTGCCGCGGCAACTGTTGCATGCGGACCATGCCGTAAAGCAGCGTGGCGATTTCCTCACGGCGGGCGTTAAGGCGGGTTTGCTTGGCCGCGATGGTTGCTTCCAGTTCGTTAAGGGCGGTATTTTGCTCGGCGATCCGGCTTTCCAGCGTGCGGACATCCTCCGCCAGCTGCAGGCTCCGGGCTTTCAGCTCGGCCAGCTTTTCGGCATTTTCCGCCTGCATCGACTCCAGCGCCTCGCGCTGCTCCTGCGAGGATTCGAGCGCTTCCAGCGTTTGCGCGAGCGATGCCTCGGGCCGCTCGGCGGCCAAGGCCGGCAGGCCTGCCAGCAGACAGATCAGGCAGAAAATGCGTTTAGGCGCGTGCGGCGACATGGCGAGTTTTCCGCGTCAGGAGTGAGCTACCGGTCATGTCCTCGGGCTGTGTCAGTTGCAGCAGGTCGAGCAGGGTCGGCGCGATATCGGACAACTGGCCGCCGGGCAGGGTGATATCGGCGCGTTCAAACGCCTGACCAACTAGGATAGCCGGCACCGGATTCAGCGTGTGGGCGGTATGGGCCTGATCGGTGGCGGCATCGTGCATTTGTTCGACATTGCCGTGATCGGCGGTGATCAGCATGGCCGCGTCTGCCGCATGCAACGCCTCGACGACGCGCCCGAGGCAGTGATCCACGGCCTCAACCGCTTGTATGGCGGCTTCCATACGTCCGCTATGGCCCACCATATCGGGGTTGGCGTAATTGACGATAATCAGATCATACGCCCGGGTTTCAATGGCGGTGACCAGTTCGTCGGTGACGGTTTCGGCGGCCATTTCCGGCATCAGATCGTAGGTGGCCACTTTGGGCGAGGGCACTAAAATACGCGCCTCTTCGGCAAACGGCGCTTCGCGCCCGCCATTCATAAAAAACGTAACATGGGCATATTTTTCGGTCTCCGCCAGACGCAGTTGCGTCAGCCCGGCCTCGGCGACGCGTTCGCCGAGTATGCCGGCCAGCGGCTCCGGCGGGAACAAAGCCGGCATCAGCAGATTCAACGCATCGGAATACTCGACCATGCCCAAGGTGGCAGCGAACTGAACGCTCCGATGGCGTGTAAAACCCTCAAAAGCAGGCTCAAGCAGCGCGGTGAGCAGTTGCCGCGCGCGATCGGCACGGAAATTGGCCATCAGCAGCCCATCGCCGTCAGCCATGCCGCAATAGTCGCCAAGCGCCAGTGGCGGCATGAATTCATCGGTTACCGCCTGCGCATAATGGGCTTGAACAGCGCTTACGGCATCGCCCGCCGGTTCGCCGCGGCCGTTGACCAGCAGGTCATAGGCCTGCTGCACGCGTTCCCAGCGCTTATCGCGGTCCATTGCATAATAGCGGCCGCACAGCGTGCTCAGCGTGATCATTGGATTGGCAACAACGGCATCTTGCAGGCGGGCAAGATAGCTGCCGGCGCTTTTCGGCGGCGTATCGCGGCCATCAAGAAAGGCGTGGATGTGTACCGGCACGCCTGCATTGGCCACCTGTTCGGCCAGCGTTACCATATGGTCCATATGCGCATGCACGCCGCCATCGGAGAGCAGGCCCATCACATGGCAGGCGCCGCCGCCGGCCTTAAGCGGCTCGATAAAGGCCTGCAGGGCCGGATTGGCGGCCAGGCTGTCATCGGCGATGGCGGCATCGATGCGCGGCAGGTCCTGCATCACCACGCGTCCGGCGCCGATATTCATGTGACCCACCTCGGAATTGCCCATTTGGCCGGTGGGCAGGCCGACTGCGCTTTCCGAAGCGTTAAGCACGCCGTACGGGTAGGTGGCGCGCAGATGATCCCAGGTCGGGGTGTGGGCAGCGGCGATGGCGTTGTGATCGGTTTCCTCGCGATGACCCCAGCCATCGAGAATGCATAATACCACCGGTTTCGGGCGTTGTTCCATTCGTATAATATAATGGTAATTCAAGGCGGCGCAAGGCCTCACGCGCGATGATACGGATGGCCTGAGAGCACGCTGTGCGCGCGGTAGAGCTGCTCGGCAAGCAGAGCGCGCACCAGCATGTGCGGCCAGGTCATCGGTCCCAGTGCCAGCAGCCAGTCGGCGCGCTGGCGTAGCCCGTCGCTGAGCCCGTCGGCGCCGCCGATGATAAAGGCCAGGTGCGAGTGGCCGTGGGTTTGCCAGTTGGCAATCTGGCGGGCGAAGTCCGCGCTGCTGAGTGACCGGCCGCGCTCATCCAGCGCAATCAGTCGATGCGCGCCCGCGCATTTGGCGAGCAGTCCCTGGGCTTCGTACTCCCGCCGTTTAGCGGCTGGCAGGCTGGCTTTGCTGTCGATTTCATGGAGCGTGACCGGCCATTTCAGCCGGGCGAGATAATGGTTGAGCAAATCCAACTCGGCGCCAGCTTTGGCTTTGCCGACGGCTGCGATGGTAATCCGCATCATGCCTTAAGCCGCGTTATGCATGCGCATCCTGCTGCGAGGTATCAACCAGCGCTGGCATCGGAATGGCCCACATTTTTTCCAGATTATAATATTTGCGCACTTCCGGCCGGAACAGGTGAACGATGACGTCACCGGCATCGATCAATACCCACTCTCCGGCCTCCACCCCTTCAATGGAAAGCGGGGGGATGCCGGCCTGCTTGAGTTTATCCTGCAGTTTGGAAGCAAGCGCAGTGACATGCCGCTGCGAACGCCCGGAGGCGACCACCATATGATCGGCAAAGCTGCATTTTCCGGAAAGGTCAATGTGAACAATCTCTTCGGCTTTGTCCTCATCGAGTGATGCCGCGATAATCTGGCGCACGGCCGCAGCATCCGGCTTTTGGAGTGATGGAATCGGCGTTTCTCCCATTGTGTAACTCACATTACAATTATGCCATAAAAAACAAACGCATTCCAAGTGAATTTTATCCTGCCTGTCGCTTTATTGTGTCGCGTACCGGCACACTGCCTAACGCAGGCCGTCGCCTTTTTCCCGCAGTTCAGTGGCAGAAAGCGGATGCCGCGGCATAAAGCAATAGGTCCAGGCCGGGCAGGGCAGGCGCGGCAATAAGGCGGCGTCACGTTCATCTAGCCGCGCCTGTTTAAAGCGCAGCGCGGCTTTGCTGCGCAGCGCGGCGTGGGAAAAGGGCGCGCGGTCAAACACAGCGATGGGCAGCTGGTGGAAGAAACGCGCCCAGCCGCGCCATTTATGGAATATCATCAGGTTGTCGGCACCAATCAGCCACACGAAGCGTACGCGCGGATAGGCCTGCTGCAAGGCGACGATGGTATCGATGCTGTATTGCAATCCGTGGCGCTGCTCAAAATCCGACACTGCAAGACGCGGATGGCTGGCGGCCAGCGCCAGGGCGGAGGCCAGGCGTTTGTCGTAGGGGGCCAGTTCTTTTGTGTTTTTCAGCGGGTTGCGCGGTGATACCAGCCACCACACCGCATCCAGTTGCAAGCGTTTGAGCGCTTCCTTACTCAGATGAGCATGGCCCGCATGCGCTGGGTTGAAAGAGCCCCCGAGCAGGCCGATGGTGTGGTGTTGCATCATTAGCGAGCCGTATTATGCATGGTTGCGAGTTCAGGGGCGCACCGCGCCGTCGCTATGAACCAGATATTTATAAGTCACAAGCTGGTCGCAGCCCACGGGCCCGCGCGCATGCAGGCGGCCGGTGGAGATACCGATCTCCGCGCCCATGCCGAACTCGCCGCCATCAGCGAACTGGGTCGAGCTGTTGACCATGACGATGGCGCTGTCGACACGTTCGCTGAAGCGCCGCGCGGCGCTTTCATCCTTGGTGATGATGGCGTCGGTGTGGTGCGAGCTGTAACGGTTGATGTGGGCGATGGCGGCATCAAGATCGCTGACGGTTTTTACCGAGACGACGGCATCGAGATATTCCGTTCCCCAGTCGGCGTCACCGGCCGGTTTGATCTCATCAAACGCTTGGCGGGCGCGGGCGTCGCCGCGGATTTCGCAGCCTTTATCCATGAGCGCTGCGGCCAGCATGGGCAGCACGGTATCGATGATGCTTTCATCAATGACGATGGATTCGGTGGCCCCGCAAATACCGGTGCGGCGCATTTTTGCGTTTACCGCCACCTGCACTGCCATGTCATAATCGGCATTGACATGAATATAGGTATGGCAGTTGCCGTCGAGATGCTGGATGGTGGGAATCCGGCTTTCCGCGGCGATGCGCTCGGTCAGTGATTTGCCCCCGCGCGGGACGATGACATCGATATATTCGGTCATACTCAGCATTTCGCCCACTGCCGCGCGCTCGCGCGTGGGCACCAGCTGAATCGCTGCGGTGGGCAGATCGGCTCGGCTCAGGCCTTCATGTAAAGCGGCGACAATGGCGGTGGAGGAATACAGGCTCTCTGATCCGCCGCGCAGAATGCAGGCGTTGCCCGATTTCAGGCACAGCGCGCCGGCGTCGGCGGTCACGTTCGGCCGCGATTCGTAAATAATGCCGATGACGCCCAGCGGTATGCTGACGCGCGCGATATGCAGGCCGTTATGCGCCACATCCCATTGCATAAGGCTGCGCCCCACCGGATCCGGCAGCGCGGCGATGGCCTCCAGCCCGCTGGCCATGGCTTCGATACGTTCCGCATTAAGCTCCAGCCGGTCAAGCAGCGCGCCGGTAATGCCTTTTTGCCGGGCCTGGGCCATATCACGGGCGTTGGCATCTAAAACATCGGATTGCTGCGCCCGCAATGCCTCGGCGGCATGGCGCAGCGCCGCGTCTTTAGTTTCGGGGCTGGCAACCATCAGCTCGCGATACGCGTCGCGCGCTTTCTCGCCGAGCGCCAGCATTAATGCGGGTATATCGTTTTGGGTCATAGGGGCCGATTCCATCATCTGTCCTTTCCGAGATGAGCAGCCGCGGCGCTCATCGGTTCATTGCATCATCCGGTCGCCCTTTCACCACGCGGGTGCGGCATAATAGGTCATGTAACCCGGTTTTCTGTTCCGTCAAGGCGATCGGCAAAAACCACATCGCCGACAGCCATATCACAATGCCCTGCGCGGTGCCAGGTTCCAGACTGGAGTAAATCGGCAGCGACGGCATGAGGTATCCAAGATAGCGGCACAGCGCCTGCCGCGGATCGAGCGCGTCGCCGTCGGCGCGGATAACATAAACGCCCATCAGGCGTTTGCCGGGCGTTGCCTGCCAGGTGCCGGCGACAAACAGGGTATAATAGGTGCCGGTCATTATCAGCCCTAACAGCGCTTCATAAAACGGGCCAACAGTGCCCATAATCAAGCTGGTGACCGGCAATAAAATGAGCGTGTCGATGATCACTGCCGCCAGGCGCGGCAGAAAGCCAGCATATTCAATCGACTGCTTCATACATCAAGCGCCATGTCATCATAATGGATCATTTCACTGCGACCCTGATGGCCCAGAATAGAGGCAATTTCCTGCGATTGCACGCCACAAATGCGCCCCGCCTCGTCGGACGAATAAGCGGCCAGGCCCTTGCCCAGTTCGCTGCCATCAAGACGCAAAATGCGTACCGTATCGCCGCGATCGAACTGACCTTCGATGGCGCGCACGCCCACCGGAAGCAGGCTGTTGCCCTGCACGATGGCGTTGGCGGCGCCGTCGTCGATAATCACCGCGCCGCCGACCTGGACCGAATGGGCAATCCAATGCTTGCGGGCGTTGAGCGGTGTTTCGTGCGCTAAAAACCAGGTGCAGCGGCCGCTGTCGATAATCCGCTTGAGCGGATGCGGCTCATGTCCGTGGGCGATGACCATATGGCAGCCGGAGGATACGGCCATCTGCGCGGCCATGATTTTGGTGCGCATCCCGCCGGAGGAAACCGCGCCGCGGGCATCGCCGGCCATGGCTTCGATCTCGGGGGTGATCGATTCCACCACCGGGATAAACTCGGCCTGCGGATTGTGGCGCGGGTCTTCATTGTACAGCCCGTCAATATCGGACAGCAGCACCAGCGTATCGGCGCTGGCCATGGCGGCTACGCGCGCGGCCAGCCGGTCGTTATCGCCGTAGCGGATTTCGACCGTGGTAATGGTATCGTTTTCGTTGATAACGGGTACGATCCCGTATTCCAGCAGGGCATGAATCGTGCGCCGCGCGTTCAGATAGCGCCGGCGATTTTCGGTATCTTCGGTGGTGATCAGGATCTGGGCGACGTTGTTATGATATTGGGCAAGCGCCAGTTGCCAGGCCTCCACCAGACGAATTTGTCCGCAGGCGGCGGCGGCCTGTTTGTCCGCCACCTGCAGATCACCGTGCGACAGATTGAGGATGGAGCGGCCAAAAGCCACGGCGCCGGAGGAAATGACAATCACTTCCACGCCGTTTTGCCGCAGCTCGGCAATATCGGCGGCTACTGTTTTCAGCCAGTCCGTGCGCGGGCTGCCGGTTTGCATGTCGGTCATCAACAGCGAGCCGATTTTAATCACCACGCGCCGCGCGTCAGAGAGGCTGGGTTGGATCATAGGGGTGCGGTTCCTCTTCGCGCGTTTGTGCCGCCGTGCGGGCGGCGTCGATAATCTGCCACATGGCGCGCAACATACGCTCCACTCCCTCGCCGGTGACGGCGGAAAGGGTATAAACCGGTTGCCCGCTTGCCGTTTGCAATGCTTGCAACGTAGCGTCTCGCGCGGCCGAAGACAAGGCATCGACCTTATTTAATGCCAGCAGTTCGGGCTTGTCGGCCAGTGCCTGGTCATAGGCGTACAATTCCTGCCGCACCGTGCGGTAATGGGCGGTAACATCCTCGGTGGTGGCGTCCACCAGATGCAGCAGGACGCGGCAGCGCTCAACATGGCCTAAAAAGCGCAGGCCCAGGCCGACCCCCTGATGCGCCCCTTCGATCAGTCCGGGAATATCGGCCAGCACGAACTCCCGCTGATCGACCGTGACCACGCCCAGCTGCGGGGTGAGGGTGGTGAAGGGGTAATCAGCGATTTTGGGTTTGGCGCGGGTGACATGTGCGAGGAAGGTCGATTTGCCAGCGTTGGGCAGACCGATCAGGCCGGCATCCGAGAGCAGTTTCAGCCGCAGCCACAGCCACATGTCCGTTCCCGCCTCGCCTTTGGTGGCATGGCGCGGCGCGCGGTTGGTCGAGCTTTTAAAATGGGCGTTTCCCAGGCCGCCTTTGCCGCCACGGGCCAGGCAGATGCGCTGCCCCACCTCGGTGAGATCGGCAAGCACGGTGTGTTTGTCTTCGGCCAGGATTTGCGTGCCCGCCGGCACTTTGAGCGTGATATCCGCAGCCGCGCCGCCGCTGCGCATGGAGCCAGCGCCATTGCCGCCTTTACGCGCTTTAAAATGCTGTTTATAGCGGTAATCGATCAACGTGTTCAGCCCGTGCACGCATTCGGCATAGACCGAGCCGCCGCGGCCGCCGTCGCCACCGTCCGGCCCGCCGAAGGGGATATTGCGCTCGCGCCGGAAGGCGACACAGCCATCGCCGCCATCGCCGCTTTTGAGATAGATTTTGGCTTCGTCAAGGAATTGCATAAGCAGTATCTGGTAATATGGTATTTGGTATTCAGCAACGCTACACTTGGGTTTTCCCAGCGTTCGCACCCCTGCAATACCACATACCAGATACGAGATACTAAAAAGGGAACGGCGCAGCCATTCCCTTTTTGCCTGTATGGTTGACGCAATGCTTAGGCGGAAGCCGCTTCAATCTTAACATATTGCCGGTTATTGCGCTTACGGTAGAAGCTGACCTGCCCGTCGGTGAGGGCGAACAGGGTGTGGTCTTTGCCTATGCCCACGCCGTCGCCCGGGTGCCACCGCGTGCCGCGCTGGCGGATGATAATATTGCCGGCGCTGACCTGCTCGCCACCGAATTTCTTCACGCCCAGCCGGCGTCCGGCTGAGTCACGACCGTTACGGGAACTACCACCTGCTTTTTTATGTGCCATGACTCAAACTCCTTAACTTTATCCGTCTTTGCCGGACTGGCCGCGGCCCGCCGTTGCGACGACGGTTTATACGGTTTCTTAAGTATCCTTAGTGTCCATTTTGTTGTTTTTCTTGCTCGCAGCCTGCTTCTTAGGAGCGGTCTTGTTCGCCGTTTCGGCGTTTGCGTCTTTTTTCCCGCCCTTGGCGGCCGGTTTTTTCGCGGCAGCCTTGCTGTCGCCACTCTTGGTCATTTTCGGTTTGGCGCCTTGTTTGGGCTTTGCCGACTCCTGAGTGGCGCCGGGCACGGCCGTAATCCGCAATCGGGTCAGCGACTGACGATGGCCCAGCTTCCGGCGATAGGTATGCCGGCGCTTCTTCTTGAAGATGAAGATCTTGTCGGCCTTCTCTTGGCCGATAATCTCGGCGCTCACACTGGCGTCTTTCACCAGCGGGGTGCCAATTTGCGGCTTATCACCGCCAGTGGCCAGCACCTCATTCAGCGTGACTGTATCGCCGGCTTCGCCTGGCAGTTTTTCCACGGCGATGACATCGCCCTGTGCGACCCGATATTGCTTACCGCCTGTGCGTACCACTGCAAACATGGTATTATCCTGACAATTAGAATTTTAAAGAGAGCGATACTATAGTGCCGGCAAGCAACCTGTCAATGGGAATTTTTGACGTATCCCGGATTCGGTATTCCGTATTCCATATTTTCATTATATGGTTAAAAGCTAAAGCATGAATAACTACTGACCACCAATTTCGGACGATTGTATACCGCATCCTATGGAGTCAACCGAATCCCATACGCCCAGCGAGCAAAAACCGGCCGTGGATTTCCGCGCCCTGCTGAAATCGGTGATGCTGGTTTCCGTGCCGCCGCTGATTGTCCTGTCGATTTATGTGGTGCTTGGCATTCTCAGCCTGCCGCTGATGCTGTATGCCTACATCGTTATACTGCTGGCCACCACCATTTTTGTATACCCGTTTTTGGCCAATCTCGCGATGCTGACCGGCTATGTCAACCAGCTGGCCCAGGACAAACGCGTGCAGGCGCCCAAGCTGAAATATCTCTCGGCCCCGTTCGATCTTACCAATGCCCTGGAGAATCTGCAGAAAAGCTGGGAAATCAAAAAGCAGCAGATGGAAAGCATCATCACCGAACGCGAGATTTTGGTCGATACGCTGCCGGATATCCTGATCATGATCAACGATCACAAGCAGATCGTGCGCACCAACCGCGCCGCGCGCGCGATTTTCGGCCAGAATCTGGCGCAAAAGCCGCTGCGCGAAGTGATCGATAACGACTATCTGATTGATGCGGTTAACTCGGTGATTCACGATTTAAAGGGGCGGGAGATCGAGTTTCGCATCGAAGAGCCGGTTATACGCGACTTTCTTGCTGTCATCGAGCGCTTTCCCGTGCCCTCGGCAGGCGGCATTTCCACCGTGATCACCATGAATGACATCACCGAGCTGAAAAGCGTTGAACAGATGCGCGCCGACTTTGTGGCCAATGCCAGCCATGAAATCCGCACGCCGCTGGCCTCTATCAAAGGGTTTATCGAAACGCTGATGGGGCCGGCCAAGGAAGACCCCAACGCCCGCGACGAATTTCTCACCATCATGCTGGAACAGGCCGATCGCATGCAGCAGCTGATTAATGACCTGTTATCCCTGTCGAAAATCGAGATGAACGCGAACGCGATTCCCACCGATTCGGTGGAGCTGACCAAAGTGGTGCGCAAACAGGCCGAGCATTGCGAACGCCCGGCGGCTGATAAGCACATGCGTATCGTGCTCGATCTGCATGACAATCTGCCGCCTGTAAAAGGCGATGCTAATGAGCTGGGGCAGGTGATTCAGAATCTGGTCAGCAATGCGATTAAGTACGGCCATGCCAATACTGATGTCTCCGTGCGGGCGCGGGTTACGTCGGATTTGCCGGCGGATACGCGTATGCGCAATCAGGCACGGATGGTCTTGCTGACCGTGCGCGATCAGGGCGAGGGGATTTCTAAGGAACACCTGCCGCGGCTGATGGAACGCTTTTACCGGGTGGATTCAGCGCGCACGCGCCAGGTCGGCGGAACCGGGCTGGGGCTGGCCATCGTCAAGGGCATCATTACGCGCCATCGCGGCGCGATCACGGTCGACAGCATTGTCGGCGAGGGCAGTACGTTTAATATTTATCTACCGATTTTCGAGGATTAAACAGCAGACCGGTCCTCCTCGCTTTACAGCGCTAACCGACTGCACTATAACCCTGCTCCATGAGCGGATGGGGCGCATGGATACCGTGGATAGCTATGCTCGGTTTTGCCGGGCTGGGCCTTTATGCCTTTTACACCGCTAGATCCAAAGCCCGGCTGCTGATTCAGGCCAGCGGGGAGCGCCTGCATTCCCTGCCGTTTTACCATGGCTGGTGGGCTGTGTTGGTCGGGGTGTTTCCGGCGGCAATCCTGTATTATGTCATTCAGCTATGGCAGCCGCCGGCAGCTATTTCACAGCAGGTTGGGCTGGCCGTGCTGGCTTTTGCGGTCGCCGTGATCGGGGCGCAGGCCAGTATCCGCCGGATTTCCACCGCCTTTAAAGCACGTAACCGGGTAGAGCGCGTGATGCAGGCAGTGTTGATCGCTTGTGCCGCGCTGTCGGTTCTGATTACGCTGGCGATCGTGTTGTCGGTGCTGGGCGAGTCGATCCGCTTTTTTAACAAAGTGCCGCTGGATGATTTCTTGTTCGGCATGCAATGGAGCCCGCAAACCGCGCTGCGTGCCGATCAGGCGGGTGCCTCGGGGGCCTTCGGCGCGGTGCCGTTATTTGCCGGTACGGCGCTGATCATGCTCATCGCCATGTGTGTGGCGGTTCCTGTCGGCCTGTTTGCGGCGATTTACACAGCAGAATATGCCGGCGCCCGCTGGCGCAATATCATCAAGCCGGCGCTGGAGGTGCTCGCCGGTATTCCCACCGTAGTATATGGGTTTTTCGCCATTTTATCGGTGGCGCCGCTGATCAAGGCGTTCGGCGAGCAATTCGGCCTCGATGTGGCCTCCGAAAGTGCGCTGGCCGCCGGCCTGGTGATGGGCGTGATGATTATTCCCTTTATTTCTTCGATTACCGATGATGTCATCACCGCTGTGCCCAGCACGCTGCGCGTGGCGAGTATGGGGCTGGGCGCCACACGCTCGGAGACCATCCGCCGGGTGGTGCTGCCGGCGGCGCTGCCCGGCATTATGGGCGGTATCTTACTCGCCATCTCACGCGCCTTGGGCGAGACTATGATCGTGGTCATGGCCGCCGGGATGGCGGCTAATCTCACCGCCAATCCGTTCGAGGCGGTAACCACGGTGACCGTGCAGATTGTGACGCTGCTGGTGGGCGATCAGGAATTTGACAGCGCTAAGACGTTGGCCGCCTTTGCCCTCGGCCTGACGCTGTTTGTCTTTACCCTGATACTGAACATCATCGCGCTGGAAATCGTGCGCCGCTACCGGGAGCAATATGAATGACGCCTGAGCAGGAAACACGACTGAAAGCGAGACTGACGCGCCGCCACCGCGCCGAGACGCGCTTTCGGTGGTATGGTCGCGTGGCGATCGGACTGGCCGTGCTGGCGCTGGTCTATCTGCTGGTCAGTATCATCACGCCAGGCCTGCCCGGCTTCATTCAGTACGGGGTGAACGTGCCGCTTACCGCCGATGTCAAAGCAAAAGCGGCGACCAACCCCACCAGCGCGGCCATTGCTGCCCTGCAAGCCCGCTTAGGCGACATGGAAGCGGACCGGCGCGCCCGGCGTGAACTGGCCGGCATGCTCAGCAGCGCGGCGGCGGGGCAGCTGGCGCAGGCCGCCGAAGCGGGAGAATCCGAAGCCTTTTTACTGCTTGATGATGCGGTGGATCAATACCTCAAGCGCGGTGTCGCCGCCGGGCTTAGCGAACGGCAGGTGGGCTGGATTGAGCAGTTAGGCGCGCAGGATCACATCAGCAGCACATGGAACAGCTGGTTTTTCACACGCGGCGATTCCCGCGAGCCGGAAATCGCCGGCTTTTGGGGCAGCATGGTCGGCTCGTTTTTCGCGCTGGCGGTTTGTTTGTGTGTTTCGTTATTTCTCGGCGTGCTCAGCGCCATCTATCTTGAGGAATTCGCCCCCAATAACATGTTTACCCGCATCATCGAGGTCAACATCAATAATCTGGCGGCTGTGCCCTCGATCATTTTCGGGTTGCTCGGGTTGGCGGTGTTTCTCAATTTCTTTGAACTGTCCCGCTCCTCGGCGCTGGTAGGCGGGCTGACCCTGGCACTGATGACCCTGCCGGTGATTATTATCAGCGCACGCGTGGCGCTGAAGGCGGTGCCGCCCTCACTGCGCGAAGCGGCGCGCGGGCTGGGTGCTTCACGCCTGCAGGTGGTGGCGCATCATGTGTTGCCCTACAGCTTGCCCGGCATTATGACCGGCGCCATACTGGGCATGGCGCGCGCCATCGGCGAGACGGCGCCGCTTTTGATGATCGGCATGGTCGCCTTTATTGTCGATGTGCCGGGCGGCTTGCTTGACCCGGCCACCGCCATGCCGGTGCAGATTTATATCTGGGCGTCCAGCCCTGAAATTGGCTTTATCGAAAAAACCTCGACGGGCAGTATCGTGCTGCTTATGATGCTGCTCGCGATGAACGCGACAGCGATATATCTGCGCCGCAAATTTGAAATCAAATGGTAGCCCGCATGCCCGACGTGCAGACATTACACCGTGATCACGCCATTGAAGCCAAAGTCGTCTCCGAGGGCGTCAACGTGTTTTACGGCGACAAGCAGGCCCTGTATGAGGTGTCGCTGGATATTCCCCGGCGCGCGGTGACGGCGCTGATCGGGCCTTCGGGCTGTGGCAAATCCACCTTTCTGCGCTGTATCAACCGCATGAACGACGCCATTGAAGGCTGCCGGGTGGAAGGCCGCATCATGCTGGACGGCAAGAATATCTATGATCCCGGCCTGGATGCGGTATTGTTGCGGGCGCGGGTAGGCATGGTGTTTCAAAAGCCCAACCCCTTTCCCAAATCGATTTATGACAATGTGGTCTATGGTCCGCGCCTGCACGGGCTGGCCTGCAGCAAAGCCGAACAGAACGAGGTGGTCGAGCAGAGCCTGCGCCGCGCTGCGCTGTGGGATGAAGTCAAAGACCGCCTTAAAGAGCCGGGCACGGGCCTTTCCGGCGGCCAGCAGCAGCGCCTGTGTATCGCGCGGGCGATTGCAGTGGGCCCGGAGGTGATTTTGATGGACGAGCCCTGCTCGGCGCTGGATCCGATCGCTACCGGCAAGATCGAGGCGTTAATCGACGAACTGAAGACCAATTACACCATCATCATCGTCACCCATTCGATGCAGCAGGCGCAGCGTGTCTCCTCGCGCACCGCTTTTTTTCATCTAGGCAGGGTGTATGAATACGGGACCACGGAACAAATCTTTAAAGATCCACAGGAAACCCAGACAAAACAGTATATATCAGGACGTTACGGCTAATTACCCAATATATAAAATAAAACTAAAAGTTGTATTAAATCCTGCCAGCAATTAAACTTTTTTTTATGAGTAACCGTTAACGTGAATCCTTATGGCGTTAGAAGCACAAGGCGTTGAACGGCGCACCAGCCTGATTTTGCTGCAGTACTGGAACCAGTTGCGGGGTGACCGCGCCTTTCCGGACGAAACGGAAATCGACCCGGAGCAGCTCAGTCAAATCTGGGACCATTGTTTCCTGTTACAAATTCGGGATGTAAAAGCAGTCCGCTATTACAACTACACCTATCTGGGCAGCGATTTACTGCGTGCCTATGAAGAAGGCCAGCTCGATCGCTATAACGGTAAGATGATCTCACCGGATGCGCACCGTGCCGCCCATCTGTTCGAGGAAGTGATCAGGACCGGAGACCCGCTGATTGACGAAGGGGAATACACCAATCCGGGCGGTGTGATCGTGAAATACCGTCAGGCGCTGATGCCGCTGGGCGGCCCGCCGGATAGCGGGATTCATGCGGTACTGGGCGGTGCCTGGTTCCGCTTATTCGCTAATCAGCCGGCCTGAACGGCGCAGGCGCATTTAGTGATTGACAGGCTCAGGGCAATTGCCTATTTTTCCCTGCCTCGACTGAGTAATCGCAATTTTGAGCTGATAAAAATGAAAACTTATTCGGCAAAGCCGCATGACATAAAAGCGGACTGGTGGGTGATAGATGCGGAAGGCGTGGTTTTGGGCCGTCTGGCCTCCCATGTCGCCAAGCTGCTGCGCGGTAAGCACAAGCCCGTATTCACCCCACATGTGGACTGCGGTGATCACGTCATTATTATCAACGCGGATAAAGTCAAACTGACCGGCTATCGCAAACAGCAGGACAAGATGTACTATTATCACACCGGCCATCCGGGCGGTATTAAGGGCACGTCGGCGGAAAAAATCCTGCAGGGGCGCTTCCCCGAGCGTGTGATCGAAAAAGCGGTTGAGCGTATGCTGCCGAAAGAATCGCCGCTGGCGCGGGGTCAGTTCCGTAAGTTGCGGGTCTATCCCGGTGCCGAGCATCCGCACGCGGCGCAAAAGCCACAGCCGATTGATTTTGCTGCAATGAACCCAAAGAATAAGAGGGCCGCATGAGCGCTGCTGAAGAGACCACCCCGCGTGAACCGCAACTGGATGCCAAAGGCCGTGCCTATGGCACCGGTCGCCGTAAGGATTCCGTCGCCCGCGTGTGGGTGAAGCGCGGCTCCGGCAAGATTGAAGTGAACGGTCGCGATGTCACGAGTTATTTTGCGCGCCCGACCCTGCGCATGATCATCAACCAGCCCTTTCACGCCGTTGGCAGCGAATCGAAGTTCGATGTGTATTGTACCGTCAAAGGCGGCGGCCTGTCCGGTCAGGCCGGGGCGGTGCGTCACGGTATCAGCCGCGCGCTGGATGATTATGATCCGAACTTCCACAAGGCGCTGCGCCAGGGCGGTTTCCTGACGCGTGACAGCCGCGTGGTGGAGCGTAAAAAATACGGCCGCCGTAAAGCCCGCCGTAGCTTCCAATTCTCGAAACGTTAACCGGGTTTCCGTTATTCCGGCGGAAGCTGGAATCGCGAGCCGCAAACCTCCGGATTCCTGCTTGCGCGGACATGACGGCTTGCGGGCAGGCTTATGGTCACAGCGCATCCCATCACCATCGCCATTCTCGGTGCTTCGGGCTATACCGGGGCGGAGCTGCTGCGCCTGCTGGCGCATCACCCCGGAGCACGGATTAAGGCGCTGACCGGCGATTCGCAGGCCGGCAAAGCCATCGGTGACGTCTTTCCGCAGCTGGCGGCTGCTTATGACCTGCCGCTTGTCACTCACGACACGGTGGATTATCACGCGATCGATCTGGTGTTTTGCTGCCTGCCGCACGGGACCACGCAAGCGATTATTGCTGGTTTGCCGGCATCCAACAGGGTTATTGATCTATCAGCCGATTTCCGATTATCCGATCCACACGCCTATGCCGAATGGTATGGTCATGCCCATCAGGCGCCGCACCTGCAGACGCAGGCGGTATACGGGCTGACCGAACATGCCCGCGATGCGGTTCACACGGCGCGGCTGGTGGCCAATCCGGGCTGTTACCCGACGGCGGTCCTGTTGCCGCTTTTACCCCTCGTGCAGGCGCAGCTGATCGATCCGGCGGCGATTATTGTCAGTGCCATGTCGGGGGTGTCAGGCGCTGGGCGGAAAGTGACGCAATCCATGTTATTCAGCGAGGTAGCCGAAGGCGTGAAAGCCTACGGCGTGGGCGGGCACCGTCACGTCGCCGAAATCGAACAGGTGCTCGGCGACGCCGCTGGCGCACCGCTCACGCTGAGCTTTACGCCGCATCTGGTGCCGATGAATCGCGGCATCAGCGCCACCATCCATGTCACGGGCGAGGCGGCTTCCATCCGGGCGCAGCTGCAGTCAGTCTACGGTGACGAACCGTTCATCCATATCTGCCCGCACGGTACGGTGCCCACAACGCATGCCGTGCGCGGCACCAATGCCTGCCATATCAGTGTCGCGCCCGACCGCCGTTCAGGTCAGACGATTCTGGTCTCGGTGATCGATAATCTGGTCAAAGGCGCGGCCGGGCAGGCGGTGCAGAACATGAACGTGATGTTCGGTATGCCGGAACAGACCGCTCTGGCGGGTACGGCGCTTACCCCCTGATCGCTGTTTTTCATTTCTCATTTGCCCCATAGCGTTTAGTATCGGACCGCGTGGATCAACGGAAAAAACGCTATGGGGTACCCTGTGACCATTCCCTATCAGGGCATAACGCCCACCATTCATCCCGAGGCGTGGGTGGCACCGAATGCCGTCATTGTCGGCGATGTCACGATCGGTAAAGACAGCAATATCTGGTTCGGCTGTGTCATTCGCGGCGATGTGCAGACGATCCGCATCGGCGAGCGCACCAACATCCAGGACGGCACCATCGTCCATGTCACGCGGGAAACCGGGCCGACCACGATCGGTGATGGCGTGACCATCGGGCATGCCGCAGTCATCCATGCCTGCACGCTGGAAGACGGCAGTTTTGTCGGTATGCGCGCCACGGTGATGGATCACGCCGTGGTGCAAAGCGGCGGCATGCTGGCGGCCGGCGCCCTGCTGACGCCGCAAAAAAGCGTGCCCGGCGGTGAGATCTGGGCGGGCAACCCGGCCAGGCGCTTCCGCGCGATGAGCCGGGAAGAGATCGATTATATACCCGATTCGGCGGCACATTATGTTGCGCTGGCCCAGCGTTATCGCTAAAAGCTGATATTTCATACAATTGTCACATAATCGTCATTAAACCCTGCCCAACTTCACGTAGGCTGTAAATGTGCCGGAAACTGTATCCGGGCAGGAACCGTTATGGACATTTTATCACGCCTGAATAGCTGGTTTAAAAATCAGCTGATTTATCTGAGTTCGCGTCAGGTATTAACGCTGGGCGTGGTGCCGTTTTTATTGGCGGTCGGCTTCGGATTCGAGCCGTCAGCTACAGCCGGATTTGATGCCACCGCGGCCTGGTCGGCTTTCGGCATAATGCTGGGGCTTACCGTGCCGGTGCAATATTATATCGGGCACCGCAAACAAAAGGCGGTTGAAGAGCGGCTGGTCGATGAGTACCGCAACGAAATCGCCGCCCAGGTCGGTGTGCCGGAAAAAGAGGTCACACGGGAACATCTGCACGAAGTCGCTGACGGCAGCCCGCAGAAAGGCGTACGCGCCAATCCGGTGTTGGAACAGGCGCGTGACCGCGAGAGCAGCCGGCAATTGCTGCGCATGATCACGCTCGGCGGGGCGGCCGCCATTACCGTGGGCGCGTTCATGGGCTTTGCTCAATTACCCTTCGTCCAGGAGCATGTTATCGGCAATATTCAGTCCCTCGCCAATAGTGCCAGCACCATGCTGGGATTCCAGCCAGCGGGGCAGAGTGCGCCTATCCTGACCGCGGTGTTGTTTAGCGGAACCGTGCTTAACCTGATTAATTCCACGCTGGACCGGCTGGCCGAAGGGCTGTTAGGCCTCAACCAGAAAACGGCGCATGAGCAGATCAGGGATATCCGTAGGGACATGAACCGCAGCCGCACGATCACCAAGGAGCAGGTCTTCGGCGTGTTTGTTGCGGCTAATCCGGGTTTAAGCACCATGATCGAGGCGATTTACGACAAACCCTATTATAAGCTCTCGGCCGACGAACAGCAGGAGGTGCTGTCGGTTTATGGCCGGCCTTATAATGACCCGCGGCGTGTACCGCGCACGGTGGCTTCACTGACCGCCGATTTGAACAACGGGCAGATCGAAGCCGACGAACTGGCCTTTGCCGCGGTCGGTCGTGCCTCGGGCGTGCCGCGCCTGCCCAGACCGCAACTACGCAAAGTCGAAAAAGATACGCTGCAGGCGCTCTCTGAGGAGCTGGCCCAGGGTTTAAGCGAACAGAACCGATCGGAAGAGGAATTGCAGCGCGACAGCCAGCGCCTGCAGTATAAGCGCGAGCGGGCGGCGCGTCCGGCAAACGATAATGTGCCGGGATTCGCCGAACGTTTCGTCCCGCGCAGTAACGAGCAGCCATTGAGCTTTGCTGAGCGCGAGCAGCAACGCCAGTCGGCTCCGGCCGAACTGGAGCGCAGCTAACGGCCCCTAAAGACCATGATATACGTCGGCTCCTGCCCCATTCCGGCATTTAGCGAAGGCGGGAATCTTGTGGCGTCATACGCTTACTTGGGTACGATCCGCGCTTTTGCGGGGATGGCGCGCTAAAAGCCGATGGATTCAATAGTCTCCCCTAAACATGAATGCGGGCATAGGCGCCGGGCGCGTCTTCAATCGGCTTATATTTACGGCTTCCCGGTTTGCGCGCTTTCACTTTCTTCCCGCTCAGGCGCCGCAGCCAGTCATGCCAGTGATACCACCAGGACGCATCGATCAGTTTGGCATCCGCCAGCCACGCGTCCGGGCGCAGTGGCAGGTCGTCATTCACCCAATAGCCATATTTCTTCTTGCTCGGCGGATTGATAACCCCGGCAATATGCCCTGATTGCGCCAGCACAAACGTAATCGGTCCGTCATAGACCTGGGTGGCGGCATAGGTTGATTGCCATGGTGCGATATGATCATCTTTGGTCGATAGAATATAGGTTGGCGTTTCGATCTTGGTGATGTTAATCGGCGTGTCGAGCAGTTCCAGACCGCCGGGTTTGACCAGCAGGTTTTTCTGATACATGTTGCGCAGATAATAGCTGTGCATGGTGGCAGGCATGCGCGTGGAATCCGAATTCCAGTACAGGATATCAAACGGGAAGGGGTCTTTACCCAGAAGATAATTATTGACAACAAACGACCAGATCAGATCATTAGCACGCAGCATATTGAAGGTGGTCGACAAATCGCGCCCCTCTAAAAATCCTTTGCTGCTCATGCGGTTTTCCAGGCTTTCAATCTGCTCGTCATCGATAAACACGCCAAGTTCGCCGGCCTCGGAGAAATCGACCATCGTGGTCAGATAGGTGGCCGCACCCACGCGATTTGCCTCACCGTGCGCGCGCAGATATGCCAGCATTGAAGCCAGCAGCGTTCCGCCCAGACAATAGCCGGTGACATTAACCGTCTGTTGCCCGGTTATATGCTGAATGACATCCAGCGCGGTGAGCGGACCTTCCTGCAGATAATCCTCAAAATGTTTGCGCCCCAGCGTTTCATCCGGGTTGACCCAGGAGATCATGAAAACGGTGTAGCCGCGCTCAACCAGCCAGCGCACCAGCGAATTTTTTGGTCGCAAATCGAGCACATAATATTTGTTGATCCAGGCCGGGATAATCAAAAGCGGGGTTTCATAGACGGTCTCTGTTGACGGCGTATACTGAATCACCTGCATTAGGTCATTCTCATAGACGACTTTGCCGGGCGTGCAGGCGATATTTTCGCCGAGCTCGAAGGCTTCGGTATTAGTCATGCGGATGCGCAGCTTACCCTCGCCGTCTTCGACATCCTCAAGCATATTCTGCAGGCCCTTCACCAGGTTGCTGCCGTTACTTTCCAGCGTTGTGCGCAGCACTTCCGGATTGGTCAGCAGGAAGTTGGAAGGCGAGGCGGCATCAAGGAACTGGCGCGTGAAAAAGTCCACCTTTTGCGCGGTGTGCTGATCCAGCCCGTCAACCTTGCCCACGGTCTGGCGCACCCATTCGCTGTTAATCAGGTAGCTGCGTTTGATGTAGTCATACACCGCGCTGTTTTCCCACGCGTCATCGCGGAAGCGGCGATCGGTGACTTCTTCCATCGCGTCGCCGGGTTTGCCCAGCAGGCGCTGGGTGGTGTTATGCCAGAGCTTGAGGTGCTGGCGCCACAGGCCCATCTGCGCGTCATAGAGTTGATACGGGTTGGTCGCCATGCGCGCGCCGAGCTTGGCGAATGTCTCGCTGATATTCAGCGGATCAGCATGGCCGATACTGATATCGGGATCTTTGATATAGCCCAGCGTGGTGCGCTGCACAATCTGTTGCCAAAGACTGACGGCCTCGGCCATATTTTCTGTGAATGTGGCCGGATCATATTCCGGCGGCAACTCGGTTGCTGCCTCCTGACGCGGGGAGGATGTTTCCTCTTGACGAGGAGACGACGTAGCAATCTGAGAAGCCTTTTTACGGGCGACTTTGCGAACTTTTTTCATACCATCGTTATAATGTGACAGGCGCAGTGAGTCGAGAGGTGATCTGCAAAAAAAATCCGCTGCAGGCGGCGGGCGCGTCGGCGGCAAAGTGGATAATTTGAGCAATCACCTGTTTTGCCGTCTGATTGGATGTAGCGGCTTGACATTTCAACGCTTTCGTCTGGACAAAGCGGCGGTACGGTTTTACAGATTTTTTTTATGAGAAAACGATCAGGAATCGATTATGACAGTGGATCAGCATCTCTCGCGAATTGAACGGGAAAACGGCCTGGTATTCGCGGTTAAATGGTCATTGGTAGGTGTGGCGCTGGCAGCCTGTGTGCTGGCCAGCGGGTGCGGCACGTTTTTTGAGACCGGACCAGAGCGTTACAATACGGTACAGGGACCGCGCCGCACGCCGCTGCTTAATCCCGGCGGGGCCAGCCAGCCGCAGCAGACCGGCGAACAGCAGCAGCAAAATCAATCCCAGCAGCAACCGCCCAACCGGACGCAACCGCAAGCGGCGCAGGTCCAGCCGGGTCGGCAGCCGGTCCCGCCTATGCAGCAACAGGGCAGGGGGATGCCGCCGCAAACGCAACCCATGCCGCAGTCGATGCGTCAGCCTGTGACAATGCAGCAGCAGGCCGCATCCCAAGACACGGTCCCGCCGCAAAATACCGTCTCTGCCATGCCGCCGGCGCCGTCTGCTTCGCAGTTTCAATCCGCTCAGCGGCCGGCTGCTCAACAGCCTGCAGTGCAACCGGACTGGCAGGCGCAGCGTGCCGAACAACCGGCTAATCCATTCGCCGGGCAGCCGCAAAATACGACACCTGCCTTACCGCCCACGCCGCCGCGCAACCCAGCGCAGCAGCCGAATGCGCCCGGCGTGGAAGCCGAAATCACCGCCATGGAGCAGGAATATAGTCGTTCCCAGATGAAGCGGCAGGAGATGCGGCAGGCTCAGGAAGATGAGGGCTGGCTGCCCACCATTGATCTGGACAGCTGGATGAATGGTGCCGCGCAAGAGGAGGGTGCCGGAGCCGTCGCCGCCGATCAGCCGGCGCAACAGCCGGTCAATGTGGAGCGCAGTGCGCCTGGTGGCGAAGCGGGCGGGCAGGCCAATACACCGGCCAGTGCATCGGCTAATACACAGGATGCCAAGGTCGTATCGGTGCCGGCATTGCATATGGATAAAAACGGGACGCAGGTCCGTTATGGTCAGGCCGATGCCTATGCTCCGCCGCAAACCGCTGCGCAGCCCGCCACCGCGCCGGGCGCTGACACATCGCCGCCCGAGCCGCCGATGATCACGCAGCCGGCAACGCAGCCCGTAGAGCAGATGGCGCAGTCTGCCCCCCGCACGCCGCAGGAACCGCAAAGCCTCGAGGTGCCCAATCCGCCGAGCGTGCGCCCGGCGTCGCAGTCGCTCTCTCCGGAAGGGCTGGTACCGCCGAGGCCTGCCTATAGCGGGGCGCAAACTAATTATCTGGATGACTCACGTTATGCGGTGCGTCGTGGTTACTCGCATCGCGGCAGCGCCTATTAGGGCCAATCATCCCGCATCGCATCACCTGTTGCAGTTGATTTCGCCGCGGCGTATGCTACGGCTGCCTTATGCAAGATGAATTTTACCGGATCAAACGCCTGCCGCCTTATGTGTTCGCCGAGGTCAACGCGACGAAGGCGGCGCATCGCGCGTCCGGGCGGGATATTATCGATCTGGGCATGGGCAACCCGGACACGCCGCCGGCAGCGCACATCATCGATAAACTGAAAGAAACCGCGATGGATCCCAAAGCCCATCGCTATTCGATGTCACGCGGGATTCCGGGACTGCGCCGCGCGCAATGCGCCTATTACGAACGCCGCTTTGGAGTAACGCTTGATCCGGAAACGGAAATGGTGGTCACCATCGGCTCCAAGGAAGGGCTGGCCAACCTGGCGCAGGCCATCACCTCACCGGGTGATGTCATCATGGTGCCCAATCCGAGCTACCCGATTCACCCTTATGGTTCGATTATCGCCGGGGCGTCGGTGTGGAATCTGCCCAAAACCGATGACACGCATTTAATCGATGAAATCAAAACCGCCATCCGCCATTGCAATCCCAAGCCGCTGGCGCTCATACTCAACTATCCCTGCAACCCGACCACCGAGACCGCGACGCCGGAATTTTATGAGGAAGTGGTGGCGCTGTGCCGCTATCATGAGATTTTTATCCTGTCGGATCTTGCGTATTGCGAGATTTATTTCGAGCATAATCCGCCGCCGTCCATCCTGCAGGTGCAGGGGGCCAAAGACATCGCGGTGGAGTTCACCTCGATGAGTAAAACCTATTCGATGGCCGGATGGCGGATCGGTTTTGCCGCCGGGTGCCCGACGCTGGTCAGGGCGCTGACGCGGATTAAATCCTACCTCGACTACGGCGCGTTCACGCCGATTCAGGTAGCGGCCACCGCCGCTATTAACGGGCCGCAACAGGTGGTCGAAAATCTGCGCAGCATGTATCGAGAGCGCCGCGATGTGCTGGTCGACGGGCTGGCAAAGGCCGGCTGGCCGGTGCCCAGCCCGGCGGCCTCCATGTTTATCTGGGCGCCGCTGCCGGCGGCCTATGCTGAGCTCGGCTCGCTGGCCTTTTCCAAATTGCTGCTCGATAAGGCGGAAGTGGCGGTGGCGCCCGGTATCGGTTTCGGACAATATGGTGATGGTCATGTGCGAATCGCGCTGGTTGAAAACCGCCAGCGACTGCGCCAGGCTGTGCGCAATATCAAACAGTTTCTGGGCGAAGATGCACAGCAGCTGATCGCGCAGATGAGGGCAGCATGACACTGGACGAACTGCGCCGCTACAAACCGCAGATTTTCCCAATTGCTGATAAATACGGGGCGCGTGAAATTCGCGTCTGCGGATCGGTTGCTCGTGATGAAGTGCGCACCGGAAGCGACGTGGATATACTCATTAATTTGCCCAGCGGCTCGCTGTGGGATCGCTTAAGTATGAAACATGAGATCGAGGATTTGCTGCACCAGTCGATTGATCTGTTGGCAGATGATTCGCTGACCCCCCGCATCCGTCCATCTTTGCTTAAAGAGGCGAGGGATCTGTGAAATACCCCGGACCTCACTTTCAGGATATGCTTGATTACAGCGCCGAAATGCAAACCCTGGCCCAGTCGGATAGAGCAGATCTGCGTACGCTGCGTGCGATAGAACGGGATCTTGCCGTTATCGGGGAAGCAGCCAATTGTTCGACACCCGATTTTCGCAACAAACATCCCCATATACCATGGCGTAAAATCATCGATTTGCGCAATATCATTGTCCATGGTTATGATCGAATTTCCGCTGATGCATTATGGGAGATCGTTGACGACCATCTGCCGCCATTACAAGATCAATTGGATGAAGTTATCAAGGAACCACCCAATGACTAATCCCCTACGTATCGCTATTGCCGGGCTGGGCACGGTGGGCGCGGCAACCGTCGAACTGTTGCAGCGCAACAAAGATATGCTGTACAGCCGAAGCGGGCGCGACATTCAGATTGTCGCCGTTTCGGCGCGCAGCCAAAAAGACCGCGGGCTTGACCTCAGCGGCATCGACTGGGTGGATGATCCGCTGCAACTGCCCACACGCGCCGATGTCGATATGATCGTCGAGCTGATCGGCGGCAGTGAAGGCATCGCCCGCGAACTGGTGGAGGCAGCGCTGGCTTCCGGCCGTCATGTGGTCACCGCCAATAAAGCGTTGCTGGCGCATCACGGGACGGCACTGGCGCGGCTGGCCGAAGCCAATGAGGCGGTGTTGGCTTATGAGGCGGCGGTGGCCGGCGGCATTCCGGTGGTCGATGTGCTGCGCCACGGCCTTGCGGCTAATCGCTTCATGCGCATTGCCGGCATTTTAAACGGCACCGGTAATTATATCCTTACTACCATGCAGCGCACTGGCCGCGCGTTTGATGACGTGCTCGCCGAAGCCCAGGCGCTGGGTTATGCCGAGGCCGATCCGAGCTTTGATGTGGACGGTATGGATACCGCCCACAAGCTCGCCATTTTAACCAGCCTCGCCTATGGCGCGCCGGTGGATCTGGAAAGCGTGCATATTGAAGGCATTCGCAGTATCACCGATGACGATATGCGCTATGTCGACGAGTTGGGCTATACCATCAAGCTGCTAGGTATCGCGCAGCACGGCGAAGACGGCATATTGCAGCGCGTGCACCCTTGTCTGGTGCCCAAGGGCGCGCCCATCGGCGTGATTGACGGCGCCTTTAACGCCGTGCAGCTGGAAGGGGATGCGGTGGGCCGCGTCCTGCTTGAAGGCCAGGGAGCCGGCGGCGGCCCAACGGCCTCCTCTGTGGTTTCCGACATCGTGCAGGTTGCCCGCGGCGTGCGTTATCCGGCCTTCACCGTATCGGCGCCTGCGTTGCAGCCGCTGCCCAAAGCGCATATGGCCAATCATACCAGCCGTTACTATCTGCGCCTGACGGTACGCGACAAACCGGGCGTACTCTCGGAGATTACCGCCATCTTCGCCGGGGAGGCGATTTCGGTGCAATCCATCATCCAGCATGGCCATGCCGCGGATGCGCCGGCGCAGGTGGTCATCACCACCCATGACACCAAAGAATCAGCCATGCGCAATGGCTTGCAACGTATCGCCAACTTGACTAGTGTCATTCACACGCCGCAAATGCTGCGGATTGAGAAATTATAGCCCTTAGCCGTCAGCAAGAGGCTGAAAATACTAACGGCAAACCACTACCAAGGAGACAAATATGTCACTCGCTGCCCCGCTACCGGATAATGATGAACTGACGATGGATCGCAATTTCGCGCTGGAGGCGGTGCGCGTCACCGAAGCGGCGGCCCTGGCCTGCGCGCCGTGGATCGGTATGGGCGATGAAAAAGCCGCCGATCAGGCGGCAGTGACCGCTATGCGCGAGGCGCTTAACGGCCTGACGATCGACGGCACGGTGGTGATCGGCGAGGGAGAGCGCGATAAAGCGCCGATGTTGTATATCGGCGAGAAGGTCGGGGCCGGCTCCGGCCCGCAGATCGACATTGCGCTGGACCCACTGGAAGGCACCACCATCTGCGCCACCGGCGGCCCGAATTCGCTGGCTGTGCTGGCCATGTCGGAAAAAGACGGCTTTTTGCATGCGCCCGATGTCTATATGAATAAGATCACCGTGGGCGGCGGTCTGCCTGCTCACGTGGTCGATCTGGACGCCGGCCCGCAGGAGAATCTCAGTAATCTCGCCAAAGCCCGCGGCTGCGAAATTAGCGATCTGACCGTGATGATTCTGGAGCGCCCGCGTCACGAGGAGCTGATTGCCAAAACTCGCGAAGCCGGGGCGCGCATCTTTTTGATTCAAGATGGTGATGTGACCGGGGTGATTGCCACCGCCCGCCCGGATGTGGGAGTGGATATGTATTGCGGTATCGGCGGCGCACCGGAAGGGGTGCTCGCGGCGGCGGCGCTGCGTTCCATCGGCGGCCAGTTTCAGGGCCGCCTGCAATTTAAGAATGACGAGGAAAAAGCGCGCGCCACGCGCATGGGCATTACGGATCTGGATAAGAAATACACGCTTGAAGAGCTGGCCCGGGGCGATGTGATGTTCGCCGCTACCGGCGTGACCGACGGGTCCATGCTGCGCGGGGTAAAAATGCATGCCGCCGGCGCCATAACCCATTCCATCATCATGCGCAGCAAGACCGGCACCGTACGCCTGATCGAGGCCGAACACAACTTCACGCGCAAGCCCTGGTGCAAGCCGGAATAAACGCGTCATCCCGGACAGGCGCACAGCGGACCCGCTGCGCATCTGTCTTTCGACATGCCCCGCGGGATGACAAGGGGAGAGGCTGGTGCAACCCGAAACCGACGTAACCCAAGCCGGTGTGTACAACACGACCGCTTCCGGCCTGCCCTGGCAGCCGCGTATCACCACCGCCGAGCAGGAGCGCACGGCGCTGGCCATGGTGCAGCAGCTGGCGCTGCCGGAAGCGCTGGCGCGGGTGCTGGCCGGCCGCGGCATCAACCCGCAGACGGCTGAGGCATTTCTCAACCCGACCATTAAGGCCACGCTGCCCGATCCGTCGCATCTGCACGGTATGGATCAGGCCGTCGCCCGGCTGATTCAAGCCTTTACACAGGGCGAAACCATTGCCGTGTTCGGTGATTATGATGTGGACGGGGCGACGTCCACCGCCTTATTGCAGCGTTATGCCACCGCCTTAGGCCAGCCGCTGCTGACTTATATCCCGGACCGTATGCGCGAAGGGTACGGGCCCAATACCGCCGCCTTCGCCGAACTGCAGCGACTGGGCGCGACGGTCATTATCACGGTGGATTGCGGTACGCTGGCGCACGAGCCTCTCGGCTGGGCGGCGCAGGCGGGGATTGATGTCATCGTGGTTGATCATCACGTGGCCGAGCCACAGCTGCCGCCGGCCTGGGCGGTGATCAATCCCAACCGCGTCGATCAGGATTCGCCGTGCGGGCATCTGGCGGCCGTCGGCGTGGTATTTTTGCTGCTGGTGGCGCTCAACCGGGCGCTACGAGCCGCCCCCTCCCTATTGAAAGCAGCGGGCAGCGTGCAAAGCGCGCGTGAGGGGGAATTGCCTGATCTCCTGCAATGGCTCGATCTGGTGGCGCTGGGCACGGTCTGTGATGTGGTACCGCTTTACGGGCTCAACCGGGCCTATGTCGCGCAGGGCCTGAAAGTCATGCGCCGGCGGCGTAATCCGGGCATTGCCGCGCTGTTTGATGTTGCCCGGATGGATGAAACCCCGTCGGTGTATCATGCCGGTTTTGTGCTTGGTCCGCGCATCAATGCCGGCGGCCGCGTCGGCGAGTCGGCACTTGGCGAGCAGTTGCTGTCGCTGGATGACCCGCATGCATGCGCCGCTATCGTGCAGCGGCTCGATGAATATAATGCCGAGCGGCAGGCGATTGAGGCGAGTGTGCTCGAAGCCGCGCTGGCGCTGGCTGAATCGCAGGCTAACCTGTCGTGTATCGTGGTCGCCGGTAGCGGCTGGCACGAGGGCGTGATCGGCATCGTCGCCGGCCGCCTCAAGGAGCGCTTTGACCGGCCGGCGGTGGTTATCCGTATCGCTGACGGGCAGGGCAAGGCCTCGGCGCGTTCGGTGCCGGGGGCGGATATCGGTGCGGCGGTCATTGCCGCACGCCAGCGCGGGCTGCTCACCGCCGGCGGCGGCCATGCCATGGCGGCGGGTTTCTCGCTTGAGATGGCGCAGTGCGAGGCGTTCGCCGCCTTTTTGCGTGACCGGCTGGGCCCGGCGGTGGCGCGTTATGGCGAGGCCCGTAGCCGGCGCTATGATGCCACCGTCTCCGCTGCCGGACTCAATCTGGCGCTGTTTGAGCAGCTGGAGCGCGCCGGACCGTTCGGTATGGGCCATCCCGGCCCCAAACTGGTGGTGCCCGCGGCGCGGATTCATGCCTGCACCATCATGAAAGACAAGCATTACCGCGTGATCTTCGGCGATCCGGCGGGCAAGGCGCGCATCACGGGCGTTACTTTCAACAGCGTGGATACGCCGCTGGGGGCGATGCTGGAAGGTGCGGCGGGAGGGCGCCTGCATCTGTATGGCAGCCTGCGCCGGAACGAGTGGCAGGGGCAGGCGTCGGCCCAGTTCCTGATCGATGACGCCGCCTCAGTGGATAAAACAGGATGATGATATCCCCTGTGCGTCGCGGGCGAAACAGGTATGTGCCGTTTGACTGCGCAAGTGGTTGAAATGTTTTCCTATTATAGCAGCATCGGCCATACTCATGCTGAACGGCGGATCGATGAGTTTATCCAGATTCCGGTTTAATGCTTCGTCTGAGGTCAACCGCTTATCGTTTTCCTTATTATCCAGCTCCAATAGAGTAATATATACCCGCTCCTTCGGCTCGGCGTGCGTATTTTTGGCCGCTTCGGCTGCGATATCTGCCCCGGCGATTTTGGCATTTTGTTCCAATAGATCGAAACAATGCCGGTGTGACTCCTTAAACCTTGCGACTATCGCTTTTTCTGTATCCGTCAGGGACATGATCTGCTTGTTCCACGATTAATAAACTGTATGTTTAACGCACTATCCGGCATATTGGCCACCTATTTTTTAGTTGACTAATGCCCGGCCAAATGGTGTATCTACCTGTTCCGTTTGTTCGGATGCGACCCCTTCGTCTAGCGGTTAGGACGTCACCCTTTCACGGTGAAAACACGGGTTCGATTCCCGTAGGGGTCGCCAAGGTTTTTTCTCCGCCTTTCCGTTACCGCTGCCTCTGCTGAGATGCGCTCAGTTGAACCGCCACCGGATGCTCGATGGCCTGTCGCAATAAGTCCAGCAGCCTGCCTTCCCAGCGGGTGGAATCGGTTTCGGACGTTTGGCTGGCCAGGGCATTTCGCAGTGGACCAAGCGAGTCGTTAAGCGTGCTTTGTTGCACCTGGCTCAGCAATCGGCCATGCGTACCCGGATTGGGGGCGGCCTGATAAGTCTGCACCGTCTGGCGAAGCGGCTGCAATGCCGGTTCGTTGTAGCCCAGCGTGTGGCCCAGGAATCGGTACGTCGTATCCAGCAGCATGTGCATATGCGTCGGCGTGTGGGGCAGGTGCAGCCGCTGTAACTGATCATCTGTGACGGAGAGATTGCCGGCTCGTGCCACGGCTTTAATAAGCCGGTCTTTATCAAACGGCTCGCGCGATGGCAGCTGTTCCCTAAGCGAAGCGAAAAAGGCAATTTCCTGCAATTGCGGCATGCCGATGGCCGAGCTAAGGGTGCGCATATCCGATTGACTGAGGGTGAGGCCGTTATCCCGGATCATTGCGTTAGCCTGCCGCGCGGAGTATCCCTGCTCGCATAAGGCGGAGGCGATATGATCGACAATGGCTTGCCAGTTCCCGGTAATGCCGGTGGTGACTTTATTCACATTCAGCACCTTTCCCATCGCCGACGGCACTTTTTGACTATCGGCCAAACCCAGGGACGCGTGCAACGCCAATAAGGAGGGAATGACATCAACATGGGTTTGCATGTCGTCTTTCCGACGGAAATTATTGTCGATCGTGACCTCGACATGTGTTTGCGATTGCGGATCCGTGAGTGACACCGTTGCGCGTTGCACCCCATTGAGAGTGGCCAGTAGCGGCTCGGTTACTTTGTCAGTCAATGCCCTGTCCAGAGATTTGAGCCCGTCTATTGCCTCGCTCTGGTGCGTCTGGTCCGGGGGTTCGTTAGACTTTTTCTTCAGAAAGCCATTAAATGCTGAGTCGAAGCGTTGATGCGCAAGCAGCAATTCCCATGCCTCGTGCGCGGTGACAGCATCCTCTGCGCTATGTTCAATAAAGCGGTTCAGCCGCTCATTGAACGTGTGGCAGACGCTTACCACATGCGCGGATGGCGCGCCGCCACCCGGGTTGCTTTGCAGCATACGCGATAACGCAGCGGCTTGCGCTTGCACCTGTTCGGGGTTAACAAAGGACACGTCGCGCGGGGACAATCGGATATCGTTTAACTGCTGGCGAAGCGCTCCTTTCTCAGCCAGTAGTGAGTTATGCGCCATTCTGGCTTTATGCCGTAAAAGCGTATGGAGTGCATCCATACAGGCGCTGAACGTATTGGGTTCTGAGGGTGCTCTATCTGTTCTGCGGAAACTCGCCATTGCCCGGGTTGTTTCCAGATACGTCACGATCGGTGCGATGGTGGTGGATCCGGATGAGCGGGTATCATCGGGCGTGGGGATCTTCAGGATCTGCTTAGCGGCTATATCATTTTGCAGGCCGAGCAACTGGTCAACCAGCTCTCCCAACTGGCTGATACTGAGATAGCGATGATGCGGTATTGCCGTCATGTCTCCGTGGCGTTTGTGACCGGTCGCAGGCAAGCCATCACAAGCTACCCTGCTATATTAGTATACTCTCCGCATCATGAGGATTTGATGACGATAGGATGACAAAATGAATACAATGATCGCTTCGCCGGCATGAGCTGCGATCCATCCCCCCAAAGCGGATCACCTGCCGGCGGCATGGCAGGGGTGCAATCCCCGGTTGTACGATAATGTTTACCAGTGCGTGTTGTGTGTGGCGGTACCGGGACCGCTCAATCACTTAGGCGATCTGGCCCTAAGTATCTGTTAAAAAATTGTTATTACTTTTGTGTTATTCTGAGACACGTGTTAAACTTAAAGTGAATCTAATAATAACGTACACGACTCAGGTAGAGTGATGGCGGCAATTACGTTCAATACCGCAGGGGGAGTGTCTACGGCGGCTCAGCTACGGCAGCACGCTGCGGAGCTCGACCAGCTTACCAGTCAACTGGCTTCCGGCCGGCGTTTTGCCCGCGCCAACACCGATATTGCGTCCCTGTCAATCGCTACCGGCCTGTTATCTGACGCGGCGATTTATCGCACCTATAATCAGGAGTTGGGCCAGGCGAGCAGCCTGATTCAGATATCCGACGGCGGCTTATCGGCCATTCAGGAAATATTGCAGCGCATGCAGGAAATTGCCACGCAGGCGCACTCGGGTAGCCTGACCCCGTCCGATCGCGGCTATCTCAATCAGGAATATTATGAACTATTGCTGGAGATCGACCGGATTGCCGAGCGTACGAACTTTAACGAAATATTTTTGCTGCGAGGCGGCAAAACCGAGGTGACGGTCACCACCCCGCCGACACCGCCTCCGCCGACACCGAATAATCCGCCGGTGTTGTCGACTCCGCTGGCCGATCAGGTGGCCACCGAAGCCGCACCTTTCAGTTATACTATTCCGGCCGGCAGCTTTACCGATCCGGATGGTGATCCGCTCACCTATAGCGCCACGCTGGCGGATGGCAGCCCGTTGCCAGGTTTTTTAAGTTTTAATGCCGGCAGCCAGACCTTCAGCGGGACGCCGCCGGTAGGCAGCGCCGGCACCTACAGCATCACCGTTACCGCCAGCGATCCCGAGCCGGTGGGGGCCAGCGATACGTTTGATCTGGTGGTCAATCCGGCGGTGGGCCTGACGCTCAACGGCACCCTCGGAGACGACACGCTGACCGGCGGCGGCCTGCATGATACCATCAATGGCTTAACTGGTACTGACAGCCTCACCGGCGGCGCCGGCGACGATACCATTTCGCTGGTGCACAATACGACGGCGGGCGGCACCCTGCCGGTTACCGCCAATCTGGTATTGCACATGGATGCGACCAACACCGCCGACATCACGACGCACCCCGGCGTGGTCAGCACCATTCAGGACCAAAGCAGCGCCAATAATGATATCACCAGCGACACCGGCGCGGTGCAATCGGGCACGGATACCATTAACGGCCTTAACTCGCTGACCTTCGGCGGCGGCGATATTCTTGGCGTGGGTGATACCAACCAGATCAACACGTCCGCGCAGGATCAGCGCAGTGTATTCGTGGCGTTTGAAACCGGCGGCGACATCACCTCCCGGCAGACGATTTATGAGCAGGGCGGCGGTGTCAACGGGTTCAGTATTTATATTGAAGGCGGGCAGTTGTATGTCGGCGCCTGGCGTGGCAATGGCGGGACGTTCAGCCTGTACCATTCGGCCCCGATCGCGGCGAATTCGACGAATGTGGCCGGGTTCGTGTTCGATGCCAGCGGCGCCGGGAATTTCACCGGCTATCTAAACGGCGGCACGCTTGGCACGCTGGCCAATACCACCGCTCAGGCCTCGCATCCCGGCGATATCGGCATCGGCGGCGTGAATAACAACACGCGTTATCAGTCAGGCAGCTTTGGCAGTTCCGGCGAGGCTTTCACGGGGGAGATCGCCGAACTGGTCAATTATCAGGGCGCGGTTGGCCCCGGGGATGCCACGACTCTGCAGAATTACTTTCTTAACAAATATACCGTCCCGCCCACGCAGGATACGGTGGAAGGCGGCGCGGGCAATGATACGGTATTTCTCACCAACGATCCGGTAGCGCTGACGCTCGACGGCGCGGCCGGCATTACCGGCGCGGAGACCATTTCGCTGGTGGGGAATAATAATAACCACGACATCACCGTGGAAAACGGCATATTCGCCGGCGGCAGCGGTGTGGAAGGTGGCGTGCTGGTGATCGACAATACCGGCGTTGCCGGCGATCTCAGCCTCGACGCGGCGCTGATCAACAGCAACCTGCTTGATGTGCTGGGCGGCGGCGGCGACGATACCGTCACCGGGGCGGGAAACAGTAATGTGCGCGTGTCCTATCGTAATCAGGGGGCGGTGGATGCCAATTTATTCGGCTCCTCAGCTACCGGTAACGGCAACGATACGCTAATTGATATACGCTTTGTCGAAGGTTCCACCGGCAATGATACGCTCAGCGGCTCGGGCGATGCCGATACGCTGCAAGGCGGTGACGGCAATGATATTCTGCGCGATGTGTCCATTCCGCCGGGCGCCATCACCAATGATAACCTGGTCCTGTTTCTCGACAGTCTGGTCACCGGCGATATCACCGGTCATCCGGGCAATGTCAGTTTCATCAACGATCAAAGCGCTTTTAATAACGATGTCTTTCCCTCGGCCGGCACCGTGCAATCCGGCGTCGATACGATCAATGGGCTGAATTCACTCACGTTCTCCAACAGCAGCCTGACCGTAGGCGACACCAACGATATTAACCTGCAATCGCATGACGAACGTAGCTTTTTTATGAGTTTCGAAACCGGCGCCGATGTCACCTCGCGCCAGGTGCTTTATGAAGAGGGTGGCACGGTTAACGGGTTTAACATGTATATCGAAGGCGGCCGGCTTTATGTCGGTGCATATCGCGATACCGGCGGCGGCTTTGATATTTTTCATTCCACCCCGATTGCGCCGAACAGCACAAACATCGCCGGCTTCGTGTTTGATCAGCCGGGCAGCGGCAGCTTTGATGGCTATCTCAACGGCGCGCAGTTCGGTTCATCACCGGTTGCGCTCGATCAGAAAGCCCACCCCGGCGATATCGGTATCGGCGGTATGGTAAATGACAGCCGTTTTCACACCGGTTCGGAAAGCGGCAGCAATCATGAATTTACCGGCGAGTTGGGAGAATTGCTGGTATACCGCGATGTGCTCAGTAGCAGCGAGATTACGGACGTGACCAACGCGCTGTTTACCCGCCGTTTGAATGTAAGCGGCGGTAACGATACGTTTACGGGCGGTGCGGGAGATGACAGTCTGACCGGCGATGCGGGCGACGACACGCTGCGCGGCGGCAGTGGCGACGACATCGCATTTTACAGCGGCAACATTGCGGATTATACCATCACCAATAATGGCGATGGTACCTATACGGTGGTGGATACGCGCGGCGGCTCGCCGGATGGTACGGATCTGGTCGAAGACATTGAGACCCTCTCCTTTGCCGATGGCACAGTGCCGCTGCAGACCAATTTTCCGCCCGTTCTGGCGGCGGCAGGTCCGTTCAGCGTTTCCGAGCTGGCCTCCAACGGCTTTGTGCTCGGCAATGTGAGTGCTACCGATCCCGACCCTGAAGATACCATTACCTATTCCATCGAGGCCGGCAATACCGGCAATGTCTTCGGCATTGATCCGGTAACGGGGGAGATTTTTGTCAACAACAATTCCAGCCTCGATTTTGAAACGGTGCCGAATTATACCCTCACCATCCGCGCCACCGATGACGGTACCGGCATGCTGTTCGACGAAGCGCCGGTGGATATCAACGTCACCGACGAGCCGGAAAGCGGGCCGCCCCCGCCACCGGTGATTACCGAAACCGTGATTGACGAAATCACCTTTCAGGCCCAGCTGGACCCCGATGAGCGGATCACGGTGCCGATTTTCGATCTGCGCCTTGAAACTTTTTTCGAAGATGCGCTGCCCAATGTCTTAACCCCGGCCAGCGCGCGCGAAGCGTTTGATATCGTGGAAGGCAAGCTGGATGAGGTGGCGTCTTTCCGCGCCGAGCTGGGCGGCAAGGATTCCCAGGTGGCTGCCGCGTCGGCAGCCGCCGCTGTCAGTCTCACCAATGTGTTGTCTGCGGAAGCGGCGCTGGGAGATACCGATATCGCGGAGGCTTCCACCGATTATGCCACACGGCTGGCGCAATATACCATTGCCGCCCTGGTCGGGGCGCAGACCAACCGCCTGTATAGCGACGTCATCACCCGCCTGCTGGAAGGGGCGAACAGCAATGCCCAAAACGGCGCCGGGGCCGCTGACGACCAGAGCAATCTTATCCGGACCACGGCATAGTGCGGCTGCCGGCACGGCGGCGCGAGGCGAAGGGACCGCTGAGCTGCTCGCTTTCAATAATGTAGCTTTGGGTGTGGGGATTTCGGCCCGTGCGGCCAGTTGCCTAACGACGTGATAAAGCCGGGGAGGCTGCGCCGGTTCGATCGGTTTGGCGCGATACATCCTGAGCACCATCTGATCCGAGTTCCAATAGGCAAACAGATTCATGGCCGCAGCGATGCCCAGAGCAATCACCATACCCGCCTGTCCGGCAATGGCAAAACCCAGCAGGCCGAACAGCCCGGTCAGTGCCGCCAGTAATAAAAAGGTGCGCAGCATCGTCGGAGACCCTCTGTCAGACAGTCTGATAAAGAATATAGGTACTATGAGGGTTCAAGTACAGTCTCCGCCCAGTCGAGGATGGTCTCGGTGGCGTTCATTTCTTCGGAGACCAGCCCGCGCCGGAACAGCCAGGCATACCAGGCGGGTTCGCCGGGCCAGGTGTGCCCGCCGTTGCGCACAGTAATATGCGTCACCGGCGCGCGGCAGGCGGTTGCGTTGCGGATGACCAAGGAGGTATCGTCGTCCGTGCGGTTGCGAGTGGTTTTGGTCCATTCACCCTGACAGCCGTTGGCGCGCTTGAAAAACGCGGCGGTGTTTTGTTGCGAGGCGACCACGCCCCAGTCGTCCGGCCGGTCAAACAGGGCGCCGCCTTCGGGCGGGACAATGCCGTCATCCCCGCCGAACAGCAGCCAGACGGGCAGAGGGCGATAGTTGCTCAGATCCGCCTGCAGGAAGGGTTGCGGGAGATTGCCCACGACGCTGGCCATTCCGGCAAAGGAAAACGGACTTTCAAGCACCATGCGCATGGCCATCATGCCGCCGTTGGACATACCGATCAGAAAGACCGGCAGGCGGCCTTGGCTGTAACGCTCCGCCAGTGCCGTCAGATACGCCACATCATCGATCTTCTGGGCGACCGTTTTGGTGTTACCGGCGCCGCGGCCATCATTCCAGTGGCGCTCGACCCCTTCCGGGTAGAGAACGTGAAAACCTTGCCGGCTGGCGGTTTCGGCAAAGCCGGATAGGCGCTCGACACGTTCGGGCGAGGTATAGGCCGGGTGCAGGGCGATGACCACCGCTTTGGGTTCGCCGACGGCATCGATGGCATAATGGCAGCGTTGCCAGCCATCATACATCTCGCAGCGATAACGGTTATTTTCCTGGGCCCGCTCGAGAATCGGCGGGGTTGAGCAGGCAACCATAGACAGGCCGGCAAGCCCGGCGGCAAGGGATAAAAACGTGAGGGCGCGCACTGGCATGATCATGAATATAGGCAACGGGGGAGCAGATTACCAGATTTAAAGCAATTCCAGACAATAAATTGGCGCCGCCCGCTATGGCGTTCAGCGGATCAGCAGATCGATATTGCCGCCGATGGCGGCGGTGTTGATGCTGTCGGCGCGTTCGACGGCAAAGCGCAGCAGCGTGTAGGGGCTGCCCGCTTTGGGACCGGTGCCCGACAAGCCTTCGCCCCCGAAGGGTTGCACACCCACCACGGCGCCGGTCATGCCGCGATTGACATAGCGGTTGCCGGCTTTGATGCGCGCGGTCACCGATTCGTACACCTGGGGAATGCGCGAATGGATGCCGAAAGTCAGGCCGAAGCCGGTGTTATTGATGGTGTCGATCACCTCGTCCAGCCGGCCCGAGCGGTAGCGGATGATGTGCAGCACGGGCCCGAAGACCTCGCCGCCGATTTGCGCAATAGATTCGACTTCAAACGCATGCGGCGCGACAAAATCGCCGTCCAGCTCATCCGGTAGCGGCGCGGTCGCTACCAGCGTGGCCTCTTCGCGCAGCCGCGCAATGTGGCGCTGCAGCATCTGTTTGGCCTCCGCCGCAATCACCGGGCCGACATCGGTGGCCAGTTGCATGGAATCGCCCAGCGTTAATTCCGCCATGGCGCCACGCAGCATGTCCATCAATGCCTCGGCGATGTCTTCATGCACAAACAGCACGCGCAGGGCGGAACAGCGCTGCCCTGCGCTGCCGAAGGCGGACAGGACGATATCGTCTATGGCTTGTTCAAGTAGGGCGGAGCTGTCGACAATCATAGCGTTAAGCCCGCCGGTCTCGGCAATCAGCGGGATAATCGGCCCATCGCGTGCGGCCAGCGCCTGCGCGATGGCGCGGGCAGTGGGCACCGAGCCGGTAAAAGCGACGCCGGCAATGCGCGTATCGGCGATCAAACGCGCGCCGACGGTTTCGCCGGTGCCGCAGGCAAGCTGCACCACGGTTTCCGGGATGCCGGCCTCATACATCAGCTTCACCGCATAGGCGGCGGTGGCCGGGGTTTGTTCGGCGGGCTTGGCGATGACGCTGTTTCCCGCGGCCAGTGCGGCGGCCAACTGGCCGACACATATCGCCAGCGGGAAATTCCACGGGCTGATACAGGCAAACACCCCGCGCCCGTGCAGGCTGAGCCGGTTATGCTCGCCGGTGGGTCCGGGCAGTTCGATCGGCCCGGCAAACAGTGTGCGTGCCTGCATGGCATAATAGCGGCAGAAATCGATGGCCTCGCGCACTTCCGACAAGGCATCGGGAATGGTGCGCCGGCCCTCCTGAATGATGACCGCCATGGCCTCTTCGCGGCGGCTCTCCAGCAGGTCGGCAAAGGCCTTAAGCCGCTGCGCGCGCTGTTCGGCAGGGGTGTCGTCCCATGTTGCAAACGCGGCCTCGCTGTGCGCGAGCATCAGATCAAGCGCCTGCTCGCCGGTTTCGTGCACGGCGGGCAGGGCGTGGCGGTGGGCGTGCAGTGCCTGTGTCAGCTGTTGCATCTGGTGGCGATTGCCCAGATCAAACCCATGCGGATTGCGCCGCTGCCCGTAAATTGCGCTCGGCAGGGTGATACCGTAACCGGGATTCTCCCGGGCGCGCGCGACCGGATTTTCCAGCACTGCATCCGAGGGTTTGCTCTCATCCCATAAAATATGGATGAACGAACTGTTAGCGCCGTTTTCCAGCAAGCGCCGTATCAGATAGGCCAGCAGATCGCGATGCGCGCCGACGGGGGCATAAATTCGGCAGCGATGATGCGCCAGCAAGGGCTTAAACAGGGTCTGACCCATACCGAACAGCCGCTGAAATTCATAGTCCGCCTCACCGCCCAGCCTTTCGATGGCGGCAATAGTCAGCGCGTTATGGGTGGCGAATTGCGGATAAAAACAGGCCGGCTGTTCCAGCAGTGCGCGGGCGCAGGCGAGATATGACACATCGGAATGGGATTTTTCGGTGAACACCGGGTAGCCGGGTAGCCCGGCAAGCTGTGCGAGTTTGATTTCGGTATCCCAATAGGCGCCTTTGACCAGGCGCACCGGCATGCGTTTACCGGTATCCTGCGCCAGATGCTGCAGAAAATCGATCACCTGACAGGCCCGCTTCTGATAAGCCTGTAAGACAAACCCCAGCCCTTCATAATTTGCCAGGTCCTTGTCACGAAACAGCCGGGCGAACAGTTCGAGCTCCAGATCCAGCCGGCTGGCCTCCTCGGCATCGATCGCCACGCAGATACCGGCATCGCGCGCGGTTAGCACCAGCGCCTTGACGATAGGCAGTAATTCATGCATCAGCCGCTCGCGCTGGCGCCATTCATAGCGCGGGTGCAGCGCAGTCAGCTTGATGGAAATGCCGTCGCGCGCATAAAGCGGTTGCTGCGCATCCACCCCCTCACCGATAGTGGTGATGGCGTGCCTGTAGGCGGCGCTGTAGTGCTCTGCCTGTTGCTTCGTGCGTGCGCCTTCGCCGAGCATGTCATAGGAGAAGCAATAGCCCGAGCGTTTCATGGGCTTGCCGTTTTTGTGCGCGTCCTCGATGGATTCTCCCAGCACGAACTGCGAGGCCATCAGGCGCATGGCGGCCTTGATCGCCTCGCGGATGACCGGCTCGCTTGTGCGCTTGACCAGCCGCGAGATCAGCGTGCTGCCCTCATCCGCGCCGATATCCAGCATCTTACCCGTCAGCAGCAGCCCCCAGCTGGAGGCGTTGACCGCAAATGACGGGCTGTGACCGAGATGGGTTTCCCATTCGCCGCCTTTGAAGGTCGACTCGATCAGCTTATCGGCGGTTTCACTGTCGGGAATGCGCAGCAGTGCCTCTGCCAGACACATCAGCGCCACGCCTTCATGGGTCGACAGGCCGTATTCCTGCAGAAAGGCTTCCACGCCCAGGCCCATACCGGTGTCGCGCAGATCCGAGACAATCTGGCTGGCGCGTTCATGAATGGCCGGCCATTGCGCTTCGTAAGGCGCAACGTCCTCCAGCAAGCGTGCCATCACCTCTGCTTCGTCGGTAAAGGTATAGGCGCTGATACGATCGAGAAACAGTACGTCTGCCGGGTGCGTCATGCGCCAGAACGTAGCATACCTTGAAATGAAAAAGCCAGCGAGTATGCTTCACAAATACGACGCATTTGGCTAACCTACACTCATGCTGAACTGCCAACACGTCCATGTGTCGTACAATACGCATCCCGTCTTAAGGGATGCCTCGTTTGCGCTGCCGCCTGCTAACCATCTGGTGATAACCGGGCCGTCGGGCAGCGGCAAAACCACTTTGCTGATGGTCCTGTGCGGCCTGCTTACGCCGGATTCGGGGCAGGTGGTTTATGACAGCCAGGAGCTGACGGCACTGTCCCAGTCCGCGCGCGATCGCTGGCGCGGTAAGTATCTGGGGGTGTTACTGCAGGATTTTCATCTCATCCGCGCGTTTACGGTGTGGCAGAATCTGGTCTATCCGCTGCGATTGCGTGGCGTGGCGGTTGATCAGGAGCAGCTGGGCGAGTTGCTGAGCCGTCTTGGCATTGCGGCACTGCAATCGCGTACAGTGTCACAACTGAGCATCGGCGAGCAGCAGCGGGTGGCTATCGCCCGCGCCTTATCCGCCGCGCCGCGCTGGATCGTCTGTGACGAACCGACCTCGGCGCTGGATGACGCCAACTGCGCAGCGACTGCCGGTTTGCTGCAGGAGGAAGCGGCGCGGCTTGGGGCCTCACTGATCATCGTGACGCATGATGCGCGCCTGCGCGAGCAGCTGGCCGATGCGCAGCATCTGCAACTGCTGGAAGGGAAGCTGCAATGAGCATACTTGCCGCAGCCTGGGCCTATCTCTCGGACCGTTTCGCACAGGTGGCGGTGCAGGTGGTGATGATGGCGCTGGGTGTGGCGCTGGTAGCGGTGCTGCTGGTTTTTGCGGCGCAATATGAAGACCAGTTGGTACGCAACACCGGCAAGGTGGAGCTGGTGATCGGGGCCAAGGGCAGTCCGCTGCAACTGGTGCTCTCGTCGGTGCACCATAACGACATTCCCACCGGCAACGTGGCGTATGATGAGGCACTGCGCGTCATGCGACATCCCGCCTTGCGCACGGCGATTCCGCTTGCACTGGGCGACAGCTATCGGGGCTTTCGCATCGTTGGCACCAAGACCGAATTTCTGTTGTTTTATGGTCTGTCGCTGGCCGAAGGCAGGCCCTGGCAGGATCCCATGGAAGCGGTGGTGGGTGCGCAGGTGGCGCAGGCGCATAACCTGGCGGTGGGTGACCGCTTTGTCGGCAGCCACGGGCTGGGCGAAGGCGGTCATACGCATGACGCACATCATTATACCGTGGTCGGGATATTAAAACCGGATCACAGCGTGCGTGACCGCCTGATTCTCACCGCATTGGAAAGTGTGTGGCAGGTGCATGGCGCGCCTGCCGCCCATGATCACCACGCCGATCAGGGCGGGGATGAGCAAGCGGATCATCATGCCAAAGACCATGCCGATCACGCGCACGATCACGCGCA
>CAZMBI010000006.1:0-19341 GCA_964564675.1 uncultured Azospirillaceae bacterium | reverse complement strand
CGATCACGCGCACGATCACGCGCATGATGCGCACACTGAGGCGAAGCCAGACAACGCCCGGGAAATTACCGCCATGCTCGCCACTTATCGCTATCGCTCGGCGGCCTCCACCTTCCCGCGGTATGTCAACCAGCAGACCAACCTGATGGCCGCCAGCCCGGCCTTTCAGATGGCGCGGTTGAATCAGTTGGTGGGCGGAGGCACGCAAACGGTGCTGTGGTTTGGCACACTGATCGCCGGGCTGGCCCTGCTCAGTGTGGTGGCCACCATTTATGCCGCGCTGCGCGAGCGCCGCTATGATCTGGCGCTGTTGCGACTGCAGGGCGTGCCGCCCGGCCGTCTGGCGCAGCTGATGCTGGCCGAGGGGATGAGCGTGTGCATCGTCGGCATCGCCCTGGGCTACGGCCTCGGCCATGGGCTGGTGGAGGCGCTTGGTCGCTTCACGACGAAAGGCGCCGAGCTCGGGCTAAGCGGCATGCTGTTTCCGGCTGACAGCGCCGTCGCGCTTGGCATCATGCTGGGCGCCAGTGCGCTGGCCTGTTTATGGCCGGCGCGCGCCGCCTATGGCCTCGATATTCGTCACCAACTGCAACGAGGGAGTCGATGAGGTGGGCACTACTGGCAGTGGCGCTGATCGGATGGGCCGGGCAGGCGACGGCGATTACCCTGCAGCAAATGACCGAAGCCGAACGCGCCGCCGTGATGGGCGACTGGAAACCGCTTGAAGTTACCGGCGAAGCCATTCCCTGGGGCGTGCTCGGCCAAACCAAAGAAATCGAGGAATGCTACACCGATGACCTCGGCGAATATTGTCTGCTCAAACCGCAATATGCCGAGCCGGTGAAAGCCTATGACGGGAAAGAAGTCACCCTGATGGGTTATATGTTTCCGCTCGAACAGACGGAAAAGCAAGAGAATTTCCTGCTTGGCCCGTTTCCGCCGAGCTGCCCGTTTCATTATCATGTCGGCCCCTCGCAAACCGTGGAGGTGATTTTAGACGAGCCACGCGCCTTTTCCTTCGAGCCGGTGCGCGTGCGAGGCACGCTGTCGCTACGTTATAACGAACAAACCGGCATGTTTTATTATCTGCAGCAATAGCTGCTGCTGATTGTCAGGACGTGGGCCTCGCCGTACGCCGCGCCATGAATTGTTCAAATCGGGCGGCATTGACCGGGGTAATGGCCACGCGCAGATGCACGCGGTCCGCGTCATATTCGCTGACGCGCACCTGCGAATGCGCATGCAGCCAGGCGATCGCCTGGCCGTCGGCAGCAGGCAGGGTATAATGGCATTGCCGCGTGCGCAGGGCGTTGAGCTGCTCCTCAATACGATGCAGCAGCGCCTCGCAGCCGTCACCGGTCAGCGCCGAGACGAGCAACTGGTGCGCACCCGGTCTGGGCAGGGCGGCGATATCATCCACCCGGTCGATCTTGTTCCATGCCTCGATCATGCCCGCCGGCGCCTCATCCTCACTCAGCAGATCCTGCAGCACCCCTTCCACATCCGCGGCCTGCGCGGCGGCGTCAGGATGCGACATATCGCGCACGTGCACCAGCAGGTCGGCCTCAAGCACTTCCTCGAGCGTGGCGCGGAAAGCGGCCACCAGTTCGTGCGGCAGCTCCGAGATAAACCCCACCGTATCGGAAAGCAGTACCTCCTGCCCCGAAGGCAGGCCCAGGCGGCGGATCGTGGGATCGAGCGTGGCGAATAACAAATCCTCGGTTTTCACTGCTGCCTGAGTGAGCCGGTTAAACAGGGTGGATTTGCCGGCATTGGTATAGCCCACCAGCGCGATCAGCGGGTAGGGGACCTGGGCACGGTTTTTCCGGTGCAACTGGCGGGTGCGTACCACGTCGGCCAGTTGCTTTTTGATTTTGACGATACGGTCGGCAATCAGTCGCCGATCGGTTTCAATCTGCGATTCGCCCGGCCCGCCCATAAAGCCGAAGCCGCCGCGTTGGCGCTCCAGGTGCGTCCAGGAGCGTACCAGCCGGCTTTTCTGATAGGTCAGCGCCGCCAGTTCCACCTGCAGCTTGCCTTCGGCGGTCTGGGCGCGGGCGCCGAAAATCTCGAGGATTAAGGCGGTGCGGTCGATCACCTTGACGGCCAGCGCGCGTTCAAGATTGCGCTGCTGAGTAGGTGACAGCGCGGCATTGACGATCAGCAGATCAGCCCCGAGTTCGGCGATCAGCTCCCTGAGCTGCGCGATCTGCCCGCCGCCGAGCAGGGTTTTGGGTGTGGCCTTGCGCAGCGGGAAGCTGCGCGCATCGGCGACCGTAATCGCGATGGCCGCGGCCAGGCCGACCGCTTCGTCGAGCAATGCGTCGGGGGAGCGACCGGTATGTTTGGCCGGCCCGGTATCATAAGGATGGACGACCACTGCCATAGCGGCGGTGGCGCCCGTCAATGCGTCTGAAGTGACTGACAATCCGATCGATGCTTCACTGCGTTAGGCGTGAACGCCTTCTTCCGTCGCGGGCTGCTGCTGGGCCGGCGCGGCCGGCGCTTCTGCGCCCTGCTCGCCCTCTTCCGGTTTATACAGGCTGATCGGCGCCGAAGGCACGATAGTGGCAATCGAATGCTTATACACCAGCTGCACCTGCGGCGAACGACGCAGCACCACGCAGAAATTATCAAATCCGGTTACGGTGCCCTGAAGTTTCACGCCGCTGACTAAAAAAATCGTCACCGGCACTTTTTCCTTGCGCAAGGTATTCAGGAATACGTCCTGAATGTTTTGGTTTTTTTCTGAAGCCATAACGGCCCTCTTATCATTGTTTGACTGTTAATGTATCACGAAGACAGGCCGCTTTAAAGGGCTGGTTGCAGGTTTTGCAGGCACATAAGACCAGCGCAGCTGCAACCCGCCGGTAGCGGCTTAAAAGTAGTCATAGCGGTTTTTTTGCAAAAGGCAACGAGAAAAGTCGGTTTCATCGATACTTAGCGCAGCGTGTAGCGCAGCACGCACGGCCTACGGTGTGCCAACGCGCAGGTTGCAGTGACATAGCTAAAAATTTAAACAATTTTTAAGAAAAGTTAATTTAAAGGCTGGGCAAACCGGCTGCTTCATGCTATTATATAAATTAGTTTAAGATTTTCTTCTGTGCGAGGAACTGGGCCGCCGATGCCATATCGACGGCCTTTTTTTGCAATCCGCAATATGGATGGCAGGCTTGAGTAAAATTTCATATAATAGCATGTATGTTTAAAAAAAATATTTTCAGGAAACTCTGTGAAAGTCCCTGTTTGCTCGTTATCCCAGCGCAAACAGGAGTATAATAAAGCTAGGAGGCTGAAAACAACATATTCCCGTTTTCACGGGAAAGGCATTTTTCGGCTTCACTGACTTTTGCAGCACCTCCTGCAAATCTTATATGGGTGTCGCGATGAGTTCAGATAGTAGCAAGGATCAAGCAACCCGCAGCCAGTATCCGAGCGAGGAGCGTACGGAGGAGGAGTTGCCGGAACAGTATGTGGTGCCAAAGGGGGGTGTATTGGATGAAAAATCAGTGGCTGAACTGCAAGAGGAAATGGCGCAACAGCCTGATAGAGGTGACAAACCGTGTGATACACAGGCTCGCAACAGCCGTTGGCGACGGCAATTGGAAAAGAAAACTATAAAGGCCGCTCGAGCTATCAAAGAATAAGAAGCTAAGCCCGCACCACGTCCTCGGCAAAGGTAACCACCAGCGCGAAGCGGCCGCCTTCGCTAGCGGCGGCATCGGCCGAGGCATGCTCGCGCCACGCCAGCGTTTGCACATTACCGGCGGCTTTCACATCATCCATAAACGGCTCAAGCGCCTCGCGCGTCAGCGTGCCATCAGTGATTGCTAGCTCCAGCCGCGCTATCGGGTATTTAATCGACAAGCGGCGCTCCGATTTGGCCTTGCGGATGGCTTCCAGCACCTCCAGCGCCGCCATGCCTGCTTCATCGATTGATGCATCATATGCATAATCCTGCGTGTCCGGCCACATGCCGCGCGCATGCAGGGAGCCAGCGGCATCATAGTCGGCCGCGAAAATATGACTGAACAGCTCCTCCGTAATATGCGGGATAAACGGCGCGTATAGCCGCAGGATAGTCTGCAGGCACGCATAAACCGTCTGCACCGCCGATTGCTGCAGTCGGGCGATGTGCCGCGCCTCTTCCTGCTCTTCGGCCATCATGGCCACCGCTTCCACGGCAAAGGCCGCCGGCACGCCCGGCTGCTGATGGGCTTCAAGCTCAGGGGCATAGATGCGCTTTTTAATAAGCTCCAGATAATTATCGCAAAAATCTTTCCAGAACAGATGATCGGTGGCGCGCAGCGCGTCGGCGTATTCATAACGCTCGAAGGCGTCGCTTGCCTGAGAGACGGCCTGATGTAGGCGGCCGATCATCCAGCGGTCGAAGGCGGCGGTGATGGCCGTGTGATCGGGTGCGCCCGCGCGCGACTCGCCGTCGCTGCTCTTGCCCTCAGAGGGCGAGGTTTGGGGTGACATTTTCTCCAGATGAATCGCCGCGAATTTGGTGGCGTTGAACAGTTTGGTCACCAGTTTTTTGCCGATTTTGAGCAGATCGCGGCTGAATGCGGTATCCTGGCCGAGCCGGGAGGTGGCCGCCCAGTAGCGCACGGCGTCGGTGCCGTGCTCTTCGATCAGCGCAATGGGGGTGACAACATTACCCTTGGACTTGCTCATCTTGGTTTTGTCTTCGGCCAGACACCAGCCGGAGATCATCAGGTTTTTCCAGGGGATAGTGTCGGCATGCAGATGCGATTTCACGATCGTATAAAACGCCCAGGTGCGGATGATTTCATGCGCCTGCGGCCGCAAATCAGCGGGGAAGAGTTTGGAGAAACGAGTTGCCTCTCCCTCTGGGAGAGGGTTAGGGTGAGGGCCCTCACCCGGCGCGCCGGACATTTCATGTCCGCTTGCCGACCTCTCCCAGTGGGAGAGGTGTTGATCGTCTCTCCCACAGGGAGAGACCGAAATCTCTGATTTCGAGAGAGGGTATAACGCATTCCAGATTGTTTCTAACACATCCTTTGTTTGCGTCAGTAATTCATGATTCCAGAACCGGAGAACGTGAAATCCTTGCGATGTCAGAAACGCATCACGTTTCACATCATATTGATGCTCAGCGCTCTCAGCATGTTGTCCACCATCTAACTCAATGATTAGTTTTTTCTCAATGCAACAAAAATCAACAATGTAAGGATCGATGGGGTGTTGGCGTCTGAATTTCGCGCCCAGCGATTGTCTTCTGAGTAAAGCCCAAAGTAACTGTTCTGCATCGGTCTGATTCTGGCGCAATTCTCTTGCATGATCGAGTAAGTTGCGCGGTAGAAGTGTATTACCCTCTCCCGAATCCGGCTGCGCCGAATTCGACCTCTCCCATTGGGAGAGGTGTATCGCACCCGCATTAATTTGCGGACTGATGGAGCTGGTCGCCCATGTGTCCATGACGTCGTAATCGGGCACAACTTCGTCTTTGTTATAGCCTTTGGGCAGATCGGAAAGCGGATTGACGGGTAATTGATCAGGAGAGGGGAGCAGGATTTTACCTTCTTCGCCTTCGCGTTTGGAATACCACACCGGAAACGGCACGCCGTAATAACGCTGGCGGGAGATACACCAGTCCCAGCTCAAGCCCTCAATCCACTGCTCCATGCGCAGGCGCATCCAGTCAGGATACCAGGTGGACTCTGCGGCTCGCCGTTTGAGCGCCTCTTTTTTATCGATGACTTTCACGAACCATTGATACGATGGCAGAATCTCCAGCGGTGCGCCAGAACGCTCCGCACATTTGACCGCATGGGTGATTGGTTTGGATTCGATCAAATCGCCGGACTCGCGCAGCATCTGCAAGATAATCTGCCGTGCGCCGGGATGGTTTTTATCGGGGTTGGAGACTTTTTTGCCTTGCAGAGCTTGTGTTATTCCCTCTCCCTCTGGGAGAGGGTTAGGGTGAGGGCCCTCACCCGAAACGGTTTCACCATTTCGACCTCTCCCAGTGGGAGAGGTGAGATTGGACAAATCCATCTTACCATATTTATCCAAAACCACCCGAGTTTCCAGCTTATGCTTACGCCACTTCTCAATGTCGGCCTCATCGCCAAACGTACAGCACATCATAATGCCGGTGCCTTTTTCCATCTCGACGGTGTCATCTTCTAAGATCGGTACGCGCACGCCAAAAAGCGGGGTGATGGCCTGTTTGCCTTTCAGATGTTGATAGCGTGTATCTTCGGGGTGGTAGAAGATACCGACGCAGGCGGGGATGAGCTCCGGGCGGGTGGTGGAGATGACAATCTCCCTCTCCCTGTGGGAGAGGGCAGGGGTGAGGGCATTATAAATTGTTTCAAGCACACCTTCTGTATTCTCAAATAGCTCATTGTTCCAGAAGCGCAGCACTGTTAAACCTTGTGCTTCCAGATGTCTGGCGCGCTCCATATCGTATTGCGCCTGTTTTTCTTCATTATGCTGGCCACCATCCAGTTCAATTACCAGCTTTGCCTCATGGCTGAAGAAGTCTACAACAAAGGAATCGATAGAATGTTGCCGACGGAATTTAACGCCTAGCTGCCGATTTCTTAGAACAGACCAGAGGAATGCTTCGCCGTCTGTCTGATTTTTGCGAAGCTCGCGGGCATTTTCAATGATACGTTTAGGTGGATGCTGATATTGGCCCTCACCCAACCCTCTCCCAGAGGGAGAGGGCTTTTCATCGCCGTTATCGCCCAACCCTCTGCCTAAGGGAGAGGACTTTTTAGCATCGCCGTCATCTATATAAAACCGAATATCATTAAAATGGCTATCCAGTTCAGTATCAACCACTTCGGCTTGCGCGATAGCGGTTTGATCGACCGGATCCCACAGCATCGGTTCCAGGCGGCGTTCAATATGGCCTTTTTCATACAAATCAATAAAAGAGAGTTGTGACAGGCGGCGTGAATCTTCAGAAATGGTATGGTATTCCTGTCGCCAATCCACTGACAATGCCAGCGATTGAAACAGCGCGCGAAAATCCTGCCGCGCCTGTTCTGATACCTGCTCGCACACGGTAATAAACGCCTCACGGCTATCATAGTCAGTGGCGCGTTTTTTATGGGTTTTCTCTACCAGCCGCTCGGTTGGCAGGCCGTTATCGTCAAAGCCCATCGGATAAAAGACATCCATGCCTTTCATGCGCTGATAGCGCGCAATGAAATCGCACTGCGTATAGGAAAACACATGCCCCATATGTAGCAGTCCGGAGACGGTCGGCGGCGGTGTGTCGATGACAAATGTCTCCTCACGGGGGCGGTCGTCGCGCCAGCGATAGATATCCGCGTCATACCAGTGGCGCTGCCAGCAGGATTCGGCTTCCTTATGGTTATAGGTTTTGGGCAGTGTTTTCATATGGGCCGTGGTTTTAGCAAATCGCGCGCGAATGTATAGGGTTAATCCGTTGGCATGCAGGCGGGGGAAAACTCCGCCTTTTGCATTGCTTTTTCATCTGCCTTCTGGTTAGGGTTTCATCGAACATACCCGAATCCGGCTATGTATCAACAACCAACCACAGGAGAAATACGATGAACAAGACTTCAATCGCATTGGCATCTTTAATGGCGACGGTTTCGACAGCCGCCGTGGCCCCCGCTGCCTATGCGGTGCCGGCTGCTCCGGCGTCGCTGGCAGCGTGTAATGGCTGCGAAGGCTGCCACGGTTGTGACGCCTGTCACGGCTGTGAGGGCTGCGAAGGCTGCCACGGTTGCGACGGTTGCCATGGCTGCCATGGTTGCGAAGGCGACAGCGGCTATTAATCGCCGGATACCGCGCGCGGTTTCGCGCGCCGGTTACGACGGAAAGGCCGGGCCGCCCCCCGGCCTTTTCATTATCTGCCTTTGTTACCTTGAGACCGCATCATGCAGCAGCCTCCTTTTCACCTTCCCGAACTCAGCGCCTATAAGCGCAAGCAACTGACGGGCTGGGCGATGCAGGCGCTTGAAGCGCAACAGGCCTTGCAGGCGCAAGGCGGCGTGCATCAGCTGATGCTGCGCCATGCGGATGCGGCGCAATTTATCGCCAACGCGCATTATCCCAAAGGTGACCGCATCGATTATGCCAGCGGCGCGCAATATTTCTATCATTGCCACCGCGAAGATATGGACATCGAAGAGCACGGCCATTTTCACTGCTTTATCCGCCGCGCGGGCTGGCCCAAAAGCTGGCGGCTGGCGGATATTCCCGAAGCCGATAAATACCTGAACAATCCGATGACACATGTCGTGGCTATCGGGCTGAATCGTGTCGGCCAGCCGATTCGCCTGTTTATGGTGAATCGCTGGGTCAGCAAGGAATGCTGGTTTGACGCGGACAAAATGCGCCGGCTGCTGCCCAGATATCGCCTGGCGATCACAAAAGACCCGCACTGGCAGGTAGTGGATTGCTGGGTGGAGGGGCTGATCCAGCTGTTTGCGCCGCAGATCAGCTGGCTATATGACGCGCGCGACCGGGAAATGGCGCGCCGGGTGGCAGCGGATCCGGCAGGTGACCCCTATCACGACCGGCAGATCGAGGAAATCGCGGCGTTGCCGATCAGCCTCGAGGCGCAGGTCGGCTGGCTGATGCAGCAGGAACAGGCGGCCTGAAGCGCGGCGGACGGCCCGTAATCGCGCTTTATCTCGGTTTGGAAAGCTGCTATCTCAGACGCATGCGCATGTGGTGGAATTGGTAGACACGCTAGATTTAGGTTCTAGTGCCGCAAGGCGTGGGGGTTCAAATCCCTCCATGCGCACCACCCTCAGACGGTCTCAGGAGCTCTATTAAAAAGGGCGGCGGGCTGTCCGCCTGCCGCCCGGTAGCTCGGTGGGCAGGGGAGCCCGTTCAGGCCGCCAGCTGTTCGGCGGAAATGCCTTTGGCGGCGCGCTCGGCGGCTTGGACCTCGTCGTGGCGCACGATGTCGCCAAGCGTGATCACACCGGCCAGCCGCTTTTCCTCTGCGTTATTAAGCACAATCAGGCGGTATACCTGGTTGTCATGCATGTTATCGGCGGCGTCTTTGACCTCGTCGTCAGCGAAACAATACAATACGTGCGGGGTGTGTATCTCATCGACGCGCGTGGTGTTGGGATCGGCGCCGCGGGCCACGGCGCGGATGGCGATATCGCGGTCGGTGATGACGCCTTTCAGCCGGTCTTCCGAGGTCTCGCCGATGGCCAGAAAACCGCAATCAAGCGCATCCATCTTTTCAGCCGCTTCCTTCAGTGTAGTGGCGGGGGCGATATAAACCGGGTTTTTAGACATAATCTCTTTGACTTGCATGGGGGTTCCTCCTTTGGTTAAAGGTGTAGTCTGCATATTGCCGCCTAAACGCGCTATGGCGCACCGCGGCGGCAAGATAAAGACAGCATCAATGCACTATTAACGGGTGATCGAACCTAATAGGCCTTAACCGGGGAAATAAAGCCCGGCGGCTTGAGCGCTATCAGCGAACAGGTGAGTTGCTGCAGGATATTTTCCGCCGTATTGCCGATCATAAAGCCCGAGATGCCGGTGCGGGCCACCGTGCCCATCACCAGTATATCAATGGCCTGTTCATTCACAAAGGCGGGAATCAGCGCTTCGGGTTGCCCGTGCGGATGATGGATCGCCTGTGCCCCGCTTATGCCGGCACGTGCGATCGTCTCCTGCAGGCCCGCCAGATGGCCCTGCTCGGCTTCCCCGATTTTCTGATTTAGTTCCTCATCGCTGATCTTCATCCACATATTGCCGCGCAGATAGGACTCAAACTCATAATCCCAGCAGGAGATAATATGCAGTTCGCCGCTGCAGCTATCGGCCAGCGAGCGGCCGATCTCGAGCAAACGGGTATTAAGCGTCTCTGCCGCCGGCTCGACACTTTGCGGATCAATCGCCACCGCCACGTTCATCTGCCCGCGCGAGTGGGAGATGGGCTGGCACAGCCAGACGGGCACCGGGCATTTGCGCAGCAGGTCCATGTCCAGCGCTTTAAAACCGCTGCCTTTTTCGTGCATATCCGCTTCCTTGATCACCAAATCATGGCCGTGACGGAGCACCTCCTGGATGATACGCGTGCTTGGCGTCTGGTCGTGCGCCAGCTCAATGCTCACGTCAACGCTGCCTTCCTCAAGCTTAATCACCTCCTTGGAGGCGTGGATGAGGCCTTCTGTTTGCTGCAATAGCCCCTTGTCGTATTGCTCCTGATGCGATAGCAAATCCTTGGGAAATGAGGGGCACACCACCAATACTTTAAGTGGCGCCTGATTGTTGCGCGCCAGGCTAAGCGCCTGCTTCAGTCCTTCCGTTTCATCCGCCGAACCGTGGGATATATAAAGCAGATTGTTAAAATGGCGCATGGGCACACTCCTTATCGCGTACGGGTTGGTAACGATTCAAGCGGCCATTCCGTTGCACCCCCTTGTGCAACACCAGCCCCTTTTGATGGGGGATCATAAAAATAAATGGTAGGGAAGTAAATATAAACAGGTCACGTTTCGGCCACGTTTTCTGAAACGGGAGAGTATATGTATATCATGACAGTGCCGTCCGCGATGACGATCAGCCGCATTGACCGCCGGGTGTTAACCGGGGCCGATGTGCGGGCACCTGTGCATTTTATGAGTCGGTACTGGGCATGGAAGTGATCCGCTTCGGCGACGATCCGCGTTATGCTCTGTTTATATTCGTGATCCGGACGGTAATCTCATTGAAATTGCCAACGAAATATAAACCGGAAGGGTGTCGCCACAGGCCGCATGGACGCCTGCTGAGTTGGCCGGGGGCGCCGATTGCGCTAGTATCTAACAGGTAACACCATGAAAAGACCGTAACTTTGGCGGCTAATTGCGACCGCTACGTTAACGATTCCGCATAATTATTAATCATTTTTTAACTGGTTTTTGTTAAAATACTATATAATGAAAAAATCCATGGGGAAGCCATGGGTTTAATGGTTATCATTGCCGCTAAAATCAGGCATAATGGATGAGTTATAAGGAGCAAACAGAATATGCGAATGGGGCGTCAGATAAGGCGGTTTCAGCGTGACCGCGAGGGGTCGTCTATGCTGGAATTTGCCCTGATAGCGCCGATTTTATTCGGCGTGATTTTCGCCATTATTGAAATCGGACTGATCACGCTGTCGATCGCTACGCTTGAAAGCGCGACCAATATGGTGACCCGCACTGCCCGGCTGGGCCCGGTGAGCGCACAGGGTGGGCAGAGCCTGGAAGACTCGATCCGACAGGCCATTCAGGAGCGCTCGGCCGGTTTGCTGGATCCGGCGCGGGTGCTGATTACCACCGATATCAATGACGAATATGGAGATTTAACGCAGGGAGCGGATGTGTGCCTGCTGCAGGACCCGCCGCCGGCAGGTACCTGTCCCGGCGCACCCGGCGTGGCGTTTGAGGATCTGGATAATGACGGGGTTTTTGACCCGCCTGCACCGGAATTTGATCTGGGCGGGCCGGGTGATCTGATCGAGATTGAGGTATTATATCCTTATCCGGTTCTGACGCCGTTTCTGGCTTCCGCACTGGGCGGTAGCGGCGGTGAGTTGATTATTACTACCGGCACGTTGATAAAAAATGAGAGTTATTAAACGGATGCTGCGTACCATACATCGCTATATTCAGACTAAGTCGGGTGCTACCCTGGTGGAATTCGCTATCGCCTTGCCGGTGCTGCTGCTGCTGATTTACGGTGCGGTGGAGTTGAATCGCTATATTACCATTTTGCAGAAACTCGATAAGACCGCCTACACGATAGCGGATATCGTCACGCGGGTGCCGGGATCGCCAGACAGTACCCCGGAGAACAATGAGTTATCCATCGGTTTGATAACCAACGAAGCGTTTAACAATTTTGACAATTTGATGCGTCCGTACAGTCAGCCGGGAAACGGAATCGGCAGCAACGGGGTAATTGCCATTACATCCGTTTATAAAGACGATGTCAGCGGTTCCGATCCGCTTGTCATGTGGCAGATTGCAGGTGGCGGCACCTTGAGCAATGCATCAACTGTTAGTGAAGTGACCGGTGCGCAGGTGACATCCAGCCCCAGCACGCGCTGTACGCTGCCCAGCTTTTCGTCGCGTATTGAGGATGCTTTAAATCAGACCGGCGGCATGCGCGACCGCGAAAATATGATCGCAGTAGAGGTGTTTTATGAATACGAACCGTTATTCGGCACCGAATTTTTCTCGCTGGCGCGGACAACCTTAAGCCGCAGCGCGTTTTTTACTCCGCGCACACCCGGTGCACCGCCGGTTAATCTGCCGCCGGATTTTTGCTGCTATGATTATACGCAACCATTAACAACCTGTAACTAATAAGGGATCTAAAAAAGGAGACCGCTATGACCCGCCTGGCAAGACTTTCACACCACCTGTTTTCCCCGCTGCGTCGATATGCACGAGATGAGGGGGGGAATGTATTCATTATCGTCGGTTTATCCATTTTTGTGTTGATTGCTGCGGCGGGCAGCGGCGTTGATCTGGCGCGCTCGCAGATTATCCAGCTCAAGATGCACCAGTCCGCCGATGCCGGCGCGCTAGCGGCGGGATCAATCCCGCGCGATACGGTGGCGGAAGCGCAGCGCACGGCTCACGGTCGCCGTTATTTTTCGCTGAATTATCCGGATAATTTCATGAACAGTAATATCACGGCATCCAATGCGGAGTTTCAGTATGATCCGGATGGAATGAGCCCGGAGACGGTGAATGTGCAGGTCAGCTCCAATTCACCCAATAACTTTGTAAGCCTGGTCGGCGACACCAACGTGGCGATTGCCTCGGAAACGGAAGTCGCCGTCACCGGTGGCTCCATTCTGGATGTGGATGTCATATTGGTGGCTGATGGCACCGGCTCGATGCAGGGGCAAAAAATCGCCAACCTGAAACAGGGTGCAAATGCCTTTGTCGACAGTATCTATGATCCGGCGACTTATGATCCGGCCGAAGATAAGGTGCGTATGGCAATGATTGAATATTTTGCCTTTGGCTGTCGGAACAATGTCACGAATCCGACAAAAAGGGACCAGGGCATCCGGCAGAACACTCCGTTTACCGATAATACCACGCAGCTTAAGGGCTATATCAATAGCTTTAAAGCCACCGGCTGTACGGATGGCGGCTGGGCCGCTAAAGAGGGCCGCAAGCGCCTGCTGACGGCGCCGCCGCGTATCAGCGACAACCAGAAAGGCGCCAAGCAGGTCTGGATTTTCATGACCGATGGGATTTTCAATACCCCAAGCAATAGCATCAGTGAAGAGGATTTCGCTGTGGCGTGCGGTGCTTTAAAAGCCGAAGGGGTGACACGCTATACGATTCGCTATGGCGGTAGCGGCAACAAGTCGTTGCTGCGCAGTTGCGCCAGCGACCCCAAATCCGATTTTTTCTTTGATGCGCCCAACCCGGCGGATATCAAGACCGTGTTTGAGGAAATTTCTCTAGGAATCAAAAGCCTGTTAATTGTCAAATAGATCGGGCCGCCGCCTGCAGCTCCTCGCAATGATGCATCTGTTTTCCCGTCATTGCGAGCGAACGCAGTGAGCGCGGTAATCCATCCAGCTGGGGCGGTTTGACGCAAAAGCCAGGTTTCCCTGGAGTTTCTCTGTCAAGGCGCCTGCTGACCCTCCCTGTCATAACGATGGGAATGAGGTGCTAAATAGATGATATAGCTAACTGACTTTATGCTTCGCATAAAGACGCCCGCTACGCGGCGGAATCCCGCTCTTTCGAGCGGGCTTCATTGTTGATTAACCAAGTTAATCGACAATATATTCATGCTAACTCAAAAAAGAAATGGGATGCTGAATCAGCACCCCGAGATATAAGGCAAGTCGGCTCATAGAATAAATATTGCAACCGCTGTGCCATCCCGGGGTGATTACTAACCAGCTGAATAATAAATATAAAGCTAAATACGCCCGGAAAGTGGTGTGTTCAATTATTAATCAAATGCATATTTATTGAGATTAACGTCAAAAAAATAAACGATATTTGCCCCTTCCGACGTGTCACGTGCCGGCGTAGACTAAATATAGGTTGGAGACATCACACATTAGGGAGGAAAAAGCCATGGTATCGAATCAACGCAGCGACCTGAGGGCGCAAGCGGCGGAAGCGGTGTTAAGCGAGCTGCGCGAAGCCACACAGGAACAGTTGGACCGCCAGTTACAGGAGATGATCCGGGAGTGGCGCGGCGAAGCTGATCGGCGGCTGGAGGCAGCGCTTAGCGAGGTGTTGGCGCAGGCTACGCGCGAGGTGATGCGCCAGGCAAACGGCCAGGCTGGCGGGGCGATCGTCGTGAATCAATCCGGCGGCAGTGTGGACGGCCTGGGGCGTGCGATCGGGCAGGTGATGCGCGCGGCGCTGGATGAGGTGCTGGAAGCGGAGAAAACCCGCGTGCGGGTGGAAGAAACGCGTCGTTCACGCGCGGCGGATCAGGCCTTTCGGGAGAGCCGGGGGCAGACACAGGCGCAACTCAGCAGGGAAATCGCGCGGGGGCAGCGTAATTTGTGACGCCGCCGCGTGGCCGGCCCGGACTATTTACCCATGCGTATGAAGCCTTTTCGCGGATCAACCACGGCGTTTTCAGAGTATTTGAGGGTATTCCAGGTCACCTGCCCACTCCCCTGATTCACCTGCCCACAGCCTGCAAGCACGCTCGCTACTGCCAGGCACAATAAAAACCGCCGCATCATGTCTTAAAACGTAACGTATTTGCCGCATCCTTAGAATTGCAATTTTGGTATAGCTGGCTTGCAAAAAATGCATACCGGGTTAACGGAGAAAAATTGAAGTTTCATAGGGATATCCGATTCTGTCCACACAAACAGGGTGCCCCGCGCCCCGCCGAGCAACTTTTTGTTATGCGCAGCATGCCATCTTGTAGTATGGCAAAGAAAACTACCTGTAATTGCCTTTAAAAAATGATCCAGCAGACGTCTCCCCTAAGCAGAGCTTAGGTTGCGGAATTTTCTGAAAGCAACTGAAATTTCTGGGAAATTTCGCCAACGGCTCCCGCCCCGCCAACACCTGATTCACCGCCATGGCATTCGAGAATCTCGAACCCTTCAAAGACGAGATTATCGCGCTGCGCCAGCCCGGCCCGCACCGCAAAACCTTGCAGGAGGTGTGCGAGAGTCTCTTCGAGCGCAACCAGCTGCGCACCACGCCAGGCACCCTGTCGCGCTACCTAAAAGAGCTGCAAACAACCGGTTCGCCTGTCGCCGCGCCCGAGGCGACACCGGAACAGGAACAGCGTCTGGAAATGATCGGCCTGAAAAATCTGGGCTATAATATGCAGCGCTTTGTCTTTCTGCTGCGCACCGGCCAGCGATGCACTGCGCCCGCATAGCGCCCAAAATGCCTAGCAACCTGAAACAACACGCCAATCAATCCGAAAAACGACCAGAAAAAAAGATACAATAACTGCCTACCACCTGCCCACTACGCGCTCAGGGGCTAAAAACAGCCATCCGATGCGTTTTTTAGAGGTAGCCTTCAATCGGTTTCGGCTCCGGTCCGCGTGCGCTTGTTCACAACGGCAGGCTGCACCGGACATATCGCATCTATGTGCCGATCCGGTTTTCCCCATCTAAAGCGTGATCTAAAAGACTATCTATCGTGGCCTCGATCTACTTCGATCGAATTCGGTAAAGCCGTTCTCTGACGGCTTGCCCGGTGTGATGTAATGCCACTGCACATCGTTATCTGCCGCCCATGCGAGGATCGCCTTGCTGGTCAGTTCAGTGCCGTTATCGCTGACGATGATGGCGGGTTTGCCGTACACCGCCACCAGCCGGTTCAGCTGTTCCTTGAATTGCGTCAGCGTCCCCCGACTGCCGCCGGTCACGCTGAAGCCCAGTTCGCGGATGAAGGCGCTCATGCTGTCTGCGATCTCAATCGTGGCGCTGCGCTGGCGCACCGCCATGGTGCAGATATGAAGGAGCAACAGCCGCGCCTTGGGTCCGTACGGCAAGCCCTGCGGCGTCATTTTGCCGGTCTCCGGGTCTTTGAGGTACCCCGACTGTACCGCCAGCGAGTTGCGGCCATATTCGCGGATAAAATCCCGCACGCCCTGGCCGGGATCACGATACGGCAGCCCGCATAACGCCAGCACGCTATGGATATGGTGCCGGTCCGCCTCCAGGAAGTCGCTGCGCTCGATCGTGCTGCGGGTCGCCACCCGCCGCCGCTGCACGGGGCTCAGGCCGGCGACGCGATCGCGCTCCGCTTGTTCACGCATCAGTATTTCGTGCAGTGTCTCATACCCTGGCGACCGCTTGGCGGCTTCCAGCCGCTCGATCAAATCCGCATCGCGGATCGCCTCTGTACGCTCAGCCGCCGTCATAGCTCCCAGTCAATACGATCCTGCGGTTTTACGATTTCACGATTCATCGTATCCACGTGTTTGCGGATCACCATGTTCAGGCCTTGTCGTCCGGGAACGCCTGTTCGAGCATCTCGCGCAACACATCCGACATCTTCTCCCCGCGCATGGTGCATGCGACCTTGATGCGCCGGTGCAAACTTGCCGGCACATCCAGCGTGAAGCGCTTCATCTCTTCCGCCTCTTCCTGCGCCGATCGCTGGGCCACCCATTTCTCCGCGTCCTGTGCCGCCCGCTTCGGCCGCTCAAATGAAATCGATTTACTCACGCCGCCCTCCTCTTCTTCGTTTTGCACTGTTTGATTAATCGTTCCGCCAGCTCGCGAATTTCGCTCGCGGCCGTACCGTGCGGCTGCACCTCGAGCACGCTTAAGCCTTCGGCAAAGCTTTCAGCAAACACCACCCGCTGGCAGACGACTTCGTTGAGCAGCGGGAACGGTACATCCTTGAAGGCTGCCCGCACATCACGGCCGATCGCCGTATTGGCGATTTTACGATTCACCACAAAAACGGCGTCGATGGTCTCGCGGAACTGCTGCGCCTCTTCGACCAGCTGAACGATCTCGTCGGTCGCCCAGACGTCCAGCGGTGAGGGCTGTACCGGGACCACCACCAGGTCGCTGGCGAGGATCGCCGAACGCGCGATTTCATTCACGCGCGGGCAGCCGTCGATGAGGGTGATATCGTAGCCGGTGGCGACGCCGGGCAAATCCTTATGCAGGCTCTTCTTCGCCATGCCCACCACCGGGAACAGCGGCTCGCGGTTACGCGCCGCCGACCAGGCCAGGCTTGAGCCCTGTGGATCGGCATCCACCAGCAAGACGCTGGCGCCGGTTTCCAGAAATGCGGCGGCCAGATTAACACTCAACGTCGTCTTGCCGACCCCGCCCTTCTGGTTTAAGACCGAAATGATCATATGAAATATGCTCCATCTACATGATGAAGCATACGCGCATTTGCGCTTAAGGAGAAAATAGACTTTCCGATTTTGCGATTTTACTTGGCAGGACATCGGCGAATGTGACACCAATACCACACATGGTCGGTTTGCACCATGACGCGGACGCCACGCTCGGGCTGACCGTGCGCACAAGGCGCCTGTATATGGACCAGATGATTTCTGTATTTCAGGCGATCCGATCAATCGTCTTTACGATCTTCAGGCGCGCCGCCCGTAGCTATTCACCGGTTTCGCCGCGCCAAACCCGCTGCCAGGCGTCGAACTCGGCGGGCCGCACGCGGTAGCGCGCAAAATTCCCCTCATGCAGGCTGAGGAGCTCCGTTTCAGCCACTTCGATGAAATGCGCGCGGTCGTTGCCGCTGATATGGTCCGTGGCCCATCCCGCGATGAACCGGCTCGCCGCGATCTGGTCCAATCGGTTCAGGATGACTTCCGCAACCACGCTACGCAGCGCGCTGCGATAGCGCATGCGGAACGGATCGGGCTCCCCAAGCGTCTGCCGCACGGCGACATAACGCCCGGCCGATTGCTGATACGCCCACAAAAACACGTCTTTCAGCAGATCAGTCTCTCGGCGCTCATAGACGCCTAAAAGACCGGCGGTGTAGAGCTTATCCGGCACGCCGATGAACGACAGCGGCGCGAGGTTGTGTTTGATCAGCGGCAGATTGAGCGCCAGTCGCGAGACCCGCTTGTTCACATCGATGAAAGGTTGCAGATAAGGCAACTGCACCATGATAAAAAATGCCTGCTCGAACGCGTTCTCAATCGCCGCCGCCTTGGCCAGAAGTTCGTCGAAACATTCGTCGATGATCTGCGGGATTTCCGGGGGCATGTAGTTTGAGCCGCCGATCCCGACCGCCTCGTGGCGCAATCGACCGGCCGCGTCCGGATCATCCAGCAGATTGTCGGCAAGCAGCGCATGCAGGTTGAGCATGATGCGCCGCTCGAAACTGGCCTCAGCGGCCGATCCCACCAGGAACTCGATAGCGGCCTTATGGTTGAGGATCATCTGCGCATCGCGCGGTCCCTTGCCCTCCACCGACTGGCCGAATTCAATGAGCTTTTGTGTCTCCAGCAGGGAGTAGGTGTTGCCCTCTAGGCGGCTTGAATTCCAGGACAGGTCGATGATGAGCCGATTCAATATCCGCAGCGCATAGGTGCCCGCCGCCCGTACCGTTCCATCGGTTGTGCCCAGCTCGTGGAGACGCCACGTCTCGTCGTCGCTCAGATACCGGCTGCGGTTCGGCTCATACGCATCCAGAAAGGATCGGTCATACGCCACCGCCATGCGCGCTGCGACCGGCTGCGACACATAGCGCAGGATCGCAGCCCCCTTGTCCGAAAGCGGAACAAGGTCCGTTTGCTCGACGCCGGCCGGCGCGGACGCCTCGTCCGCTGCATTACCGGTGGCCGTGTTCACATAGCGGGTTTGCCGGCCGGAGCCTTGCGCGCTGACTGCCCCGTCCGCGATCAGCTTGTTCAGGCGGCGCTGGAGCGTCCGCCGATTGAGCGCAAGGCCGGTCTCTCGCTCGATATCCTCAATACGCAGACCGGATGCGTCTGCCTCAATCGCTGCCCGGATCGCCTGTAGCTGCGCGTCAATCTCCGCCTGGCTGGCCATATTATCGCGACAATCCCTTATTCATCGCGACCTTTCTGGCCTATTTTTGTCGCGAAAGCAAGATCGCGACAATTTCCTTGTGGATTCTGTCGTGATTCACGCTATCGCGACACGAACGGTGGGGCGATCCGGCTGTCAGGTCATCTCAGGGAGCGGGGTAGGGCAGGGCGCTCGGGCGCAGTGATCACCTTCAGCTTACCAGGCTGCCATGCATCGCATCGCATTCACGCGTTTCCGTTTTTGCGACTTTACGGGGCGCCGGCTCACCCGCCGTGGCGATCACGCGGCTATTCGCACATGGGCGCGTTATCCGCCAACACCCTGTTAGCCGGATGTTAGCCGCGCCGTATTTGCGGGAAATCGTAAAATCG
>CAZMBI010000005.1:65276-107396 GCA_964564675.1 uncultured Azospirillaceae bacterium | reverse complement strand
TGTCCAATCAACAAGTAAATCAGCCATATTCCCCGGGACTCCTGCTTGCGTCGCAATAACGGGGATGGGAAAAAGCTCACCGACGAAAGTCCCTGAACCGCGCTTGGGATAATAGCGCGACTATTCCACGGCGCGTTTGCGCACCACTTCCTTCACCTTGGCGGCAAGTTGTTTCAGTGTGAAGGGCTTGGCGAGGAAGTTGAATTCCCGGTCCGGTCCGAAGGAGTCGATAAACGCGTTTTCGGCATAACCGGAGATGAAAATCACTTCGGCGGTCTTCATATGCGCCGGAAATTTCTGGTGCAGCTGTTCCACCATTTTCGGTCCGTTTACACCCGGCATCACCACATCAGAAATAATCACATCCACCCGGCCGTCATGGCCTTCAAACACGGTGATCGCGCTTTCACCGCTGTCGGCTTCCAACACTTCATAGCCCTTGTTGCGCAAGGCGCGTGCTGCAAAAATCCGCACCGGCGTTTCATCTTCCACCAGCAGGATGGTCTCGCCGCCGGTTAAATCGGTCATTCTGGCTTCCTCAGGAGATTCCACACTCGGCTCGGGCCGCTCAAAGCGTTTGAAATACAGGCTGAAGGTGGTGCCTTCGTCTTGCCTGCTGGTAATATACACATAGCCGCCGGTTTGTTTGATGATGCCATATACCGTGGACAGGCCCAGGCCGGTGCCGCTGCCGATTTCCTTGGTCGAGAAAAATGGCTCGAAAATATTTTTGACGATGTGCTCGGGAATCCCCGTGCCGCTGTCCTGCATTTCCACCAGCACATAATCGCCGGGGACGATCTGGTCTTCGTCTTCGGGTGAGATCATGCCCGGCTGTGGCGGGCCGGGGCGCTCGATTGTCACATTACTGGTGCGGATGGTCAGCGCGCCGCCTTCGGGCATGGCATCGCGCGCATTGACCGCTAGGTTGATGACCACTTGTTCAAGCTGGCCCTGATCGGCCTTGACCATGCCCAGATCGCGCCCGTGGATCATATCCAGTTCGATGTTCTCACCGATCAGGCGGCGGATCAGGTTGGACAGCTCGGCCAGCACGTCGGTCAGGTCGATGACTTTGGGTTGCAGTGTCTGCCGGCGCGAAAACGCCAGCAACTGGCGCACCAGATTGGCCGCGCGGTTGGCGTTTTGCTTTATCTGCATGATATCGGCAAAGGATGGATCCCCCGCCGGGTGGCGCATGAGCAGCAGGTCGCAAAATCCGATCATGGCGGTCAACAGGTTGTTAAAGTCATGCGCAACCCCGCCGGCAAGCTGGCCGACCGCCTGCATTTTCTGCGAATGCGCAAAGCGCATTTCGAGGTTTTTCTGCTCGGTGAGATCGGTCATATACAGCATCATCACCGGGGTGGTGTCGTCCTCGAGCACGATGCAGGTGGCATAGGTGGAGACTATCACGCGCCGGTTGCCGTCCAGATTCAGTGTCAGCGTCACCGGCTCCACGGACTGGTTTTTATGCGCGCTGTCGAGTAAGCGCCCGAGCTGTATCCGTTCTTCGGCGGAGGCGACCGCTTCGCTGAGCTGCTGCGACGGGTTCTGAGGAAAATGGTTGTGGGTAAGGGTATGAAATGCGGCGTTGCAATCGGCAATGGTGCCGTCATCGGCCAGCTGGGCAATGGCAATCGGCGAATGCTCGATAAATCGGCTCAGGGAAAGCCCCCCTTCGGCTTGTACATCCGATATTTTCTTGCGTTGCCGGGACATAAAGGCTCATCAATCCAAGACGACGCCGCAACAGCCGGTGGTCGTCCCCTTTTCGTTAATGCACAGCTTCTGATCAAGTTCGGCTTTTAGCACATTGCCGTCGCGCTGTTTAAACAACACGGTTCCGATAAAGCTGCAGGGTTCAAACTCACCCGTTTCATAACCGTCTGCATGATAAATGATTTTCTGCAGCGTGAGTTTATGCTCTGTCATTTCACCGTCCTGATAGCCGAGCATGGTCTCAAGTGCGACATTAACAAACTCAAGCGTCCCGCTCTCATTGGTGATATAGGCGGGCGAGGGAATTTTCTGAACCAGGGTGGCGATTTTTTCAGGCGAGGTTTTTTGCAGGCTACCGCTTAATTTGGCAACGGACTGACGCTCGCTGTAATATTCGCGCCCGCGCAGCACATAATATCCGGCCGGGCGCTGCAGCGGTTCGAGAATAATCACATAATCATGCTTTTCGTCACGCGTGTCGGTCATTTCAAAGACCAGCACCTCTTTTTTACCGCTTGCCATGGCCGAAAACAGTCGGTCGCGGTCGGTGCGGGCCACCTTTCCCTCTTCCAGCAGATTCTCTAGGGCGCGGTTTTGCTCATGGCTGAAGCGCGGGAACATGCGCCGGGTGGCGTCGTTGGCATAGATGATGGTGCCGTCATTTTTCAGGAAAATACAGAAATTATGGCCCAGCGAGGCGGCGGCAGAGAATAATAAATTCTCGAATTCGGTGGCCATGATCAGATCGTTATGCTGCATTTTGCGGATGATAAAATACCCCGCCAGCCCAATGAGCAAGGCAACGACAATGACCCGCACCACCTCATCGCCGCCGACCATCTCCGGGAAAAACGACAGCAGCGCCACGGCGAGCACGGCCAGCGCGGTGACGATGCCGAGTTCTTTCAACGGGCGATTATAACCGCGCGGCACAAAGTCCGGATTAATTATGTCACTGGTTTTATCGGCCACTCGCATGGTCCATACTGTGTGGTAAATGACCGAAAAACGCAACTAAGAAGACGTGTGGCGTTGTTTCAGGCCGGCGCTTTTTTCTGCTGCTGCGGGTTGATGCCGCGCAGTTTGTAAACATAGCCGATAATTTCGGCGACCGCCTTATAATATTCATAGGGGATTTCCTCGTCCATCCTGGCATTATCATAGAGCAGCCGGGCCAGCGGCGGGTTGCGCATCACCGTAATCTTATGCTGTTCCGCTACTTCCTTGATGCGCAGGGCTGCTTTGTCCGTGCCTTTGGCCACCACATGCGGCGCATTCATGGTGAGTTGGTCATATTGTAAGGCGACGGCATAATGTTCCGGGTTGGTGATGACCACATCGGCCTGCGGTACGGCCTCCATCATCCGCTTCTTGGCCCGCTCGCGGCGGATCTGTTTTAATTTCTGTTTAACCTGCGGGTCTCCCTCCTGCTGTTTGAACTCGTCTTTGAGCTCCTGCTTGGTCATTTTGAGATTCTGCAAATATTCAAATTTCTGATAGGCAAAGTCGAGCAGCGCGATAATCAGCATAATCATGCAAATGCCAATCATCATCCGGCCGGCGATGCTGCTGATAAAGGTCAGCAGTTCAAACATATTCTCATCGGGCAGCAGGCGCAGATGCTCTTTATAGGGCCAGATGGCGATCATCGCCACGGCCCCCACGACGGTGATTTTGACGAGGCCTTTAACGAACTCCACCATTGAGCGCCGCGAAAACAGGCGACCAAACCCCTTGATAATCGAAATTTTACTTAATTTCGGAACAATCGGTTCGGTGGACAGGACAAACCGGTTCTGCGCCGCATTGGCCAGAAACACCGCGCTAATAGCCAGAATAATCGGCAGCACCATCATCACCAGCACATCATACATCAGGTCGTGCATTTCCAGATAAAATGCCTGATCGGTAATATCGATGTCGTGCGGTTTAATAATATAGTGGCTCAGGCGGTATCTCATTTCGTCCATAATGGGCGGAGCCAGCACAATGATCAGGATGGTAAAGGCCAGCAGCATAAAAAAGCTGTTCACCTCGCGCGAGGTGACGACCTGCCCCTTCTTGACCGCATCATCAATACGTTTCTGAGTCGGTTCTTCGGTTTTTTGGTGCTTTTCCTTTTCTTCTTCCGCCATCACTGCTCCAGGAATGCGCGCAGGGTTTCTTCAGCAAAACCCGTGTAATTGACCATGATCGAGGTAAGCATCGCTAGCAATAAGAAAAAGGCGAGCATGATCTGACCGGGCATCAGAATGAAGAATACATGCATGGTGGGCATCAGGCGCGAGAGTACGCCGGAGCTTAAATAAAAGATCAGAGCAAAGACGATATGCGGCGCAGCAAGCTGCACGGCCATCATAAAAATGCGGGAAAACAACTCCATCAGGTGCTGCGCCATATCGCCCACTACCGGAAACTCACCGGGCGGGAACAGTGTGTAGCTGTCGGCCAGCCCCATCAGCATGACATGATGCAAGTCCAGCGTGAAAAACATCACGATGGCTGTGATCATCAGAAAGTTACTGATTATCGTACTCTGCCCGCTCTGGCTGATATCCATAATCGAAGCCAGCGCCAGCGAGGATTGATAGGCGATGATGGTGCCGGCGATATGCATGGTGCTGATGAGAAAGCGGGCGAGGGTGCCGATAAACAGGCCGACCAGGATTTCCGCAAGCAATAACACGAACAGCGCAAGTGGTGAGCCAGGAACCGGCGGCATGAACTGGCTGAACATGGGCACCATCACCAGGGCGACCGCCAGCGCGAAGACCAGCCGCGAGCGCGAGCTGACATAGGCCTCCCCGATGCCGGGCAGGAGCATGATACCGGCGCCGACCCGACTGAAAATCAGCAGGAAAGCGAATAATTCGCTGACCAGAAAGGCTTCAAGCAGGGAGGTGGTCATAAAGCCGGCACCTTAATTATGCGTCGTGACACAGGCGTGATCGCCGCGCAGCGGCCTTTACTGCTCCTGCTCGTTCGGCTGAATTTCAATGGTAGCCACCCGGTCGGGATCGACAATACGGGCCATTAACTCGTCATTGAAATCCTTGATGGTCTGAAACATAAAGGGCAACGCAAAAATCAGCGTAAAAAAAATCGCCAGAATCTTCGGGACAAAGGTCAGCGTCATTTCCTGAATCTGCGTAAGCGCTTGAAACAGCGCGATGATAAGCCCGACGAACAGCGCGATGAACAAGGCCGGCGCGGCAATCTTGATGAGCACCCACAACGCGTCACGGGAAATGTCGATAATCTCCAGTGGTGTCATAACGCGTCTCAGGCCTCCAAAGCAGCGGGCGGGGCGGCGCTTTGCCGCCGGGAGAGTATGCCGAAACGCACAAAGCGCATGCTAAATCGGCATTTTGATGATGTCGTTATAGGCGCTGATCACCCGGTCGCGCACGGCCACCACGGTGTTCAGTGTCAACTCGGCATTCGATACGGCCGTAACCAGATCATGCAGCTCCGCTTCGTTCGCCAGGGCTTTGGTGCTCATCGACTCACCGCCATAGTTGGCATCGCGCGCCTTATCCAGCGAAGTGCCCAGCAACTCGCTGAATTCTGGGCGCAGCTCGGGCTGCTGCGTATTTGAAACATTTTGGTCGTTGACCGAGGTAAGAATGCGTTCGGCAACCTTGGTGGCGTCTTGATAGGCGGCGGTGGCCTGGTTAAAACTGACGGTGCTCATGCGCGTACTCCCTTATATAATGCCTGTTGCTCGCGTATGGTAATCTGAGGCAAATAATTATGCATCTATGAATACCAGATAGCAGACATAACGTGATTACTTCAACATATTAATCGTCTGCATGACCATCCCCTTGGAGACCTCGATCATATTCAGATTGGCTTCATAGCCGCGGCGCGCCTCGCGCATATCCATCATTTCCACCATGCTGTTGACATTGGGATACTGCACATAGCCCTCATCGTCGGCAGCGGGGTGATGCGGCTCGTAGCGCATTTTGAAGGGCGAATCATCATAGCCGTATTTGCCGACCTGCACCAGTTCCGCTCCCAGATCGCGATCCATCACGTTTTTAAAGGTCAGCACCTTGCGGCGATAGGGCTGTTCTCCCTCGCGCGTGCCGATGGCATCGGCGTTGGCAACGTTTTCCGAGACAATGCGCAGGCGATCGCTTTGCGCTTTCATACCCGAAGCGGAAATATACATAGATTTTACCAGATCAGATGCCGGCATGAGTTGCTCTCCCCGTGTTGGTTACAATTACGCATTAATTGCGATTACCAATTGCCACCTTAAACATGGCGGTCGTTTTGTTATATAAATTCGTCGTCATTTGATACTGCATTTGTGTTTCGGCCACGGCGGCCATTTGCTCTTCGAGCACGACGGCATTTTCCACCGGCGTGGTTTCATAGGTTTCGTCCTGCTCCTGATCGCGGAAATCATCCGGCAGTTTGGGCAGACCGGAACTGTGCATTTCAGACGTCATACGCATTTTAAGCTTGTTAGTATGCACCAGCGCCAGACGTTTGAAGTCCAGTTCTTTCATTTCACGGGGTTTATGGCCAGGCGTGTCGATATTGGCGATATTATGCGCCAGGACGTCCTGACGTTCAGCCAGATACCCCATTTTGGTATGCATCATCTTGAAAAGAGTCAGCTGCGAGTAATCCATGCGAAATCACCTGTTTTAATTGGCTGGGCGGCAAAAATTACCCAGCATATCTGACTATTGTAACGCACTTTGCTGCTTTGCACCAACAATTATTTGGCTTGTGGAGGGAAAGCTGCTATGCATCAACCAGTTTATAACATCAGCCAGTAGGTGAGTCATGCTCTATCTGTCGCGCAAGGTAGGCGAGTCGATTGTCATTAATAACAGCATCGAGTTGACCGTCGTCGAAATACGCGGCAAATCGGTCAAAATCGGGTTCGATTTTCCGGCGGATGCCACCGTGCTGCGCAAAGAGATTCACGACAAAATCATGCAGGAAAACATGGCGGCGATGGCCGCTTCCACGGGTGAGCAGGACCTGCTGGAGGCGGATCTGAATTTCGATCTGGGCTCGTGGCTGGAGGCGGCCGGCCCCGATGCAACCGGTAAAAAAGGCAATTCCTGATGGGCGGCACCGATTTATATGATGATGATACGAGCGGTCAGCCTGCTTCCGATACCCCGCAGACGATCAGCAAAGCGGTAGCCCTTGAATATGATGAACAAACCGGTGCCGCGCCCCGTATCACAGCCAGCGGTCGCGGCGCCATTGCCGAACAGATTCTGGCGATCGCCTTTGCCCAGGGTATTAAAGTGCGCAGTGATGCGGAACTGGTGGAGATTCTCGAGCATATCGAGGTGGACTCGCCCATCCCGCTGGAAGCATTTGCCGCCGTGGCGGAGATTCTGGCCTATGTCTATCAGGCAAATGCCTCGATGAAACAGCGGCAGGCACGCCATATGCATCGTGAACCAAAACCATAAAGGAATGCCCTTATGACCGAGCCGTCATCTCACTCCCCGCAGCAGTTATATGACGATATCATGGAATATATTAAAGATGCGCGCGAGTTGACCGAACGCGGGCAGTTCGTGGAATTAAGCGCGCTGGACCAACGGGTTCAGGCGCTGTGCGAAGCCACCCAGCTGATGCGGGTGGAGGATGCGCAGCAATTCAAACCGCAGCTGGATGAGATGATGCAGGAGCTCAGTAACCTGCAGCAGTTGTTTATTGACCGGCGCGACGGCCTGGCAGACGAGCTCAATGAGATGGGACGGCATCGTCAGGCGGCCAAAGCCTATAAGCAAAACGAGGCAACCACGTCGCAACATGGCAGCGCGCAATCGGATGATGGTGAGTAGATAGCGGCGATGGATAGCGTCAATTTCGTGCAATTTTTCCTGTCATTTGCTTTTGTTGTCGCCCTTATTTTCGGCGTCGCCTGGCTGGTCAGGCGATTGGGGCTGGAGCGGCGCTTGCGGCCGAAACCCCAGCCTGATGCACGGCTGGAGATAATCGATCAGTTGCTGATTGACCCGCGCCGCCGGCTGGTGTTGATTAGACGCGATAAAAAAGAACATTTGCTGTTGTTAGGCTCAGACAGGGAACTGCTCATTGAGAGTTACGATCCAGAGTAAGCGCGCGCTGCTGTTGCTGACGGGGCTGATTGCCCTGTGTGTTTGGTGTCTGCCGTCAATGGCGGCGGCGCAGACCTTTACCATGGATCTTGGCGATGAAGCCTTCGGTTCGACCGCCGCGCGGATGATTCAGATCATCTTGCTGATCACGGTGTTGAGCCTGGCGCCCTCCATTTTGGTGATGGTCACATCCTTCACGCGGATTGTGGTGGTGTTGTCCCTGCTGCGCACAGCGCTGGGCACGCAACAGACCCCGCCGAATACGGTGTTGATATCGCTTGCCTTGTTTTTGACCGCGTTCATTATGGCGCCGGTATTTGAGAAATCCTATTATGATGGTATTTTGCCTCTGATTAACGAGGAAATCTCGGAAGAAGAGGCGGTCTCGGCGGCGGCGCACCCGTTCCGCTTGTTTATGTTGCGCCATGTGCGCGAAAAGGATCTTGAGTTGTTCGTCAATATGGCGCCGCAAGATATGGAGATCGAGGATCCCACGTCCACTCCCTATCAGGTGCTGATTCCGGCCTTTATGATCAGTGAGTTGCGCCGCGCGTTCGAGATTGGGTTTTTGATTTTCGTGCCGTTTTTGATTATCGACATGCTGGTGGCTTCAGTGCTCATGGCCATGGGGATGATGATGCTGCCGCCGGTATTGATTTCACTGCCTTTCAAACTCATATTCTTTGTGTTAGTCGATGGTTGGTATATGGTAGCCGGTAGCCTGGCGCAAAGCTTTGGCATATGATAACGCGCCATCCCGCTAAGCGAGTGGCGGATAAAGGATTAGAATGACCGCAAAACAGTTTTTTCAGCTTTTCTTAATTATCCTGGCATTAATTTTCTTTGTCTGGCTGGCGTTTTATTTTCTGGTAGCGGCATTGGTGATCGGCGCGGCGGTGACCGCGTTTTTCGCTGTCCGCAAGTTCCTGATTCAAAAGGGCGTGCTCAGCAGCCGCGAATCCGCCACGCAGTCTGAGAGCCGGCCGGAAGATGAGCCGGCGCCGGGGGTGATCGAAGTGGAGTATCACGAGGTGCGCCGCGACTCGTCGGAAGATAACACCCGTCAGGATAACCCAAAGCAGGATTGATTCATCGTGCATTCCCCGTTATAAATTCATTCATGCGCGCGGAAATTCTCAGTCTTAAAGAGCAGATTGAGCAAAGCCTGGCTTTGCTGAGGAGGTATCTTTGACTGGGAGAATACGCTCAAAAAGCTCGATGAGCTCAACGAACAGGTGGAAAACCCGTCACTTTGGGATGACCCGCATGCGGCGCAGGCCCTGCTGCGCGAGCGCACCCGGCTGGAAAATATGATTGAGACCTACCGGGCGCTGGAGCAGGAGTTTCACGACCATATCGGGATGATTGAGCTGGCCGAGGAAGAAGGCGACGAGGCCGCCGCCGCCGAAGCAGAGCGCGAACTGGAAAGCCTGGCCCGGCGCATCGCCAAGCTGAAGATTGAAAGCCTGCTGTCCGGCGAGGCGGATGCCAATAACTGCTTTATCGAGATTCACCCCGGCGCAGGAGGCACTGAAAGCCAGGACTGGGCGGCGATGTTATACCGCATGTATCTGCGCTGGGCGCAACAGCGCAACTATAAAGCGGATATCATCGATGAGCAGGCGGGCGAGGAGGCCGGCATTAAATCCGCCACCGTCAAACTATGCGGCCATAACGCTTACGGCTGGGCCAAGACCGAATCCGGCGTGCACCGGCTCGTGCGCATCTCGCCGTTCGATGCCAATGCCCGCCGCCATACCAGCTTTGCCAGCGTCTGGGTCTATCCCGAAGTGGATGAAAAAATCGACATTGAAATCGAAGAAAAGGATGTCCGGGTGGATACCTATCGCTCCTCTGGCGCCGGCGGTCAGCATGTGAACAAAACCGACAGCGCCGTGCGCCTGACCCATATACCTAGCGGGATCGTGGTCGCCTGCCAGAACTCGCGCTCGCAGCATACCAACCGGGCGGAGGCCTGGAAAATGCTGCGTGCTCGGCTTTATGAGCAGGAGTTGCAGCGGCGCGAAGAAGCGGCGATGGCGGTGGAAGCCGGCAAGACCGACAATGCCTGGGGACACCAGATTCGCTCGTATGTGCTGCATCCGTATCAAATGGTGAAAGACTTGCGTACAGATGTGGAAACCAGTAATACACAAGCGGTGCTGGATGGCGATCTGGATGCGTTTATGTCGGCAGCGCTTGCGGCCCGACTGGGTATCACCAATCAAACCTGAGGGTAATAAAGCGTGAGCGAACAATCAGGGTCGCAACAAGAGCAACGGATGACATTCCGTTTGCTGTCTTATTGGAACCGGGTGCGCCGTGGCCATTCATTACCGGCGTTAAGCGATATCAATATCAACGAAATTCTGGAGCTTTACCATTTCAGTTTTACGATTGCCATCGGCGTTAACGAGTCCGAGCATTATTTCCTTTATTTCGGGCCCGACCTGGCCAGTGTGTTCGGCCAGGATTACACCGGGTATTACCTGCATGAGGCTTTAAACGATGTGATGATCAATAACACTATCGGGTTTTATGACAAGGTATTGGAGGAAAAAACACCGCATTCGGAATCTTCCGAGTTTTTCGTGGACGGGCGCGAGGTGCGTTACCGGAGCATCATTCTGCCCTGCTCGGGCAATGATCAGGATGTCGATTTTCTGATCGGCACCACCAATTATAAGATTTTCTGAGCGCGACGCCCGACCGATCCGCCGCATTGCCTGGCATTTGAGCGATTATTAAGCCGTTGTTAACGCACAACGCCTATACTTCTAAAATCAAGGAGTCTCCCCTCATGCCGGTGCACGAAAGCCCGCAGCCTGTGTCGAACCGCTGCCATGCCGATCAGACGGAATTGCTGAAAGGCACGGTCAGCGGCGTGTGGTATGAAGAGGCCGGCGAGACGCCGGCAGCCGCTGAGACCGGCCACGCCAGCCTGCGCGAGCGCGTGGCCCGCGCCATGCAGCGCCTGTCGCACTAAGCGCCGGCCGGATCATTTTGAGGGGCGCGCCGCCCGCTGACAGAGAAAATCAGAGAAGTACTTGATTCTTCATGCGCTTTCGTTAATAAGCTGGGGCTTGATCAGGTCAAGGAGCTCCTATGCCGCAAACGGGCTATACCATCCAAGCACCGGTGCGTTATCCGTGGCGGTTCAACTCCCCGAAAGATACGCCGCATCACATCGCGATACGCCCCTTTATTCCGTTCAATAAAATCAGCGGAGTGATTGAAGGCATCACCGTGTTCGCGCCCGTCTGGGGCAAAAAGGTGCATTTGATTCACGCCTTCAACCGCATCCCGCTGGGGCGTACGCCCTTTGTCATCAGTTTTGAATCGTATCTGCCGCGCCTGTTTAAACCGGGCTGGCGCTGGCTGTTTCGCTGGATGACGAGGCGGCTGAAAAGCCCCCGCTGCCGCGCCATCATCGCCATTTCGCATTATGCCAAACAGCAATTTCGCCATATGCACAGCCCGCAGGATCTGGCCGTGCTCGAGCCCAAACTGCGCGTGCAGTATCCCAATATCGTCCTGCCCGGCCCGGGCGATGAGTTCGCCGCAGCCGAAGACGCGCCGATGCGGCTGTTATTTGTCGGCAATCATTTCGTGCGTAAGGGCGGGGAGGCGGCCATCCGCCTGTGCCAGCTGGCGCAGGCATCGGGGCTCGGGCTGGAGCTGCATATCATCTCGGCCCTGCAGGTGGGCGCCATGAGCTGGGTGGACCCGCTGCGCGAGGGCCACGAGGCCCGGCTGCGCGAGCAGATGGCGGCGCTGCCGGGCATTCATCTGCACGGCCCGCTGCCTAACGAGGCGGTGAAACAGCACATGCAAACAGCGCATTTTCACATTCTGCCGACCTTAAGCGACAGTTTCGGCTACAGCGTGATAGAGGCCATGGCCCATTATACGCCGGTCATCGCCACCGCGCAGGGCGCCTTGCCAGAAATGATCCGCGACGGGGAAAACGGCATTCTGCTGCCGCTTGCGGTCAATGAGCGGCAGGAGTGGCGGCATATCGGCTATTCTGACCGCCACAGCGACGCCTACTGGCAGATCTATCAGGAAACCGTGGCGGCGCTGGCGGACACGATGCACCGCCGCCTGCAGGAAGTGGCCGCCGACTGGCCGGGCTATCTGACAATGCGTGAACAGGCGCGGCACACAGCGCAGACGATGTTTGATTCCCGCCGCTGCGATCCGTTCTGGAACCGGCTTTATAGCGATAGTATCGAACAAACCCATCCATGACAAAGGAAGCGACATGAAACCCATTGCCTGTTTGTTGGCCTTACTGGGGCCCGTGTGTATATTTCTTTCGTCGGTGCAGGCGGCCGAGCCGTTCGAGTATGATTTTAGACAGGCGCCGCTGCAGCGTGATGTGTGGTATGTTTCGCATGGCTGGGCCAATGGCGAGCACCAGTCCTGCGAGTGGCTGCGCAGCGCGATTTCGCACGATGCTGATCGGCTCGTTGTCACACTTTCGGATAAAGGCGGCAAACACCGGCCCCTCGGTTGCGGGGAGGTACGCACCCGGCGCACCTTCGGCTATGGTCTGTATGAAGTGCATATGCGCGCCACCGCCGGCAGCGGGCTGAACGCCAATTTTTTCACCTTCACCGGGCCGGTGATCGGCGGCAGGCAGCATGACGAGATCGACTTCGAGTTTCTCGGCAAGTCGCCGCGTCAGGTGCAGCTGAATTACTGGGTTGATGGCGAGGGTGAGCATGAAACCATGATTGATCTGGGATTTGATGCCTCGCAATCCTTTCGCACCTACGCCTTTGACTGGCGGCCGGATGCCATCGTCTGGTATATAGATGGGGAAAAAGTACACGAAACTAAGCCGGGAGCAGCCATTCCGTCAACGCCGGGGCATATCTTCCTGTCCCTGTGGTCGGCTTCGGAGACGATTGCGGACTGGATGGGCCCGTTTCGCTATGAGGAACCGAAGACGATGGCGGTCAAATGGGTGCGCTACACCCCGCATACCAAGGAGTAACCATGCGTGTCTCGGTCATTGTCTGCACCCATAACCGCGACTATGCCATCACACCCTGTCTGGATTCCATCCATACGGCCTTAACCCGGGCGGCGCTATCAACTGCCGAGGCGGAACTGGTGGTGGTCAATAACGCCTCTACGGATGATACGGCCGGGCGCCTGCGCGCCTGGGCCGGGCAGGCGTCATTTCCGTGCCATATAGTGGAAGAGCCGCGGCTTGGCACGTCGAAGGCGCGCAATGCAGGTCTGGCTGCTGCGAAAGGGGAATTGCTTATCTTCACGGATGATGATTGCCGCCTGCACCCGCAGCATATCACCGATGCACTGCGTTATGATGCGGCCGATACCGAACCGGTAATGCGCGGCGGCCGGATTGAACTGGGCGACCCCGACGATCTGCCCTATACCATCAAGACCGACGATACGCGTCGGCGCTGGGAAAAACGCAACCGCGATGCGCGCTACACGGATCTGGTGAAAACCATCATCGGCTGCAACTGGGCGATGCGCCGCGAGGTGACCGATCGGGTCGGCCGGTTTGATGAACGGCTGGGCGCGGCCACCCCGGCCTGCAGCGCAGAAGATGTCGATTATGTGATGCGCGCCTATCTGGCGGATATTGCCATCGAATATGTGCCGGATATGACCGTATATCATTTTCACGGACGGAAAACGGCGGAATCCATCCGCGCTTTGATGCGCATCTATTGCATCGGCGCCGGCGCGCTTTTTGCCAAATATGCGTTCCGCCATCCGGATTTCTGCCGGCCGTTTTCCTGGAATATCAAAAACCGCATCAATGAAATACGGAATCAGACCATATTATTTGACCCCGAACTGGGCATTACTTATCACGAGGTCCTGCGCCATAATCTGCTGGGCATGTATCGTTATTGGAAAAGCCTTATCCGATTATAACCCGCGCTGCCATCATGTCCTTTCGCCGACTCAGTTTCCATACCGCCATTATGTCGTTTTCCAACGTGCTGCGCATGCTGGCGCAACTGTTCGTGGTGCCGATTCTGGCGCGTTTTCTGGCGCCGGAAGATTATGGGGTGGTGGCCTTGGCCATGCCGTTCGTGCTGTTTGCCATGATGTTCGCCGATGCCGGAATTGCGCTGTCACTGGTGCGCGGTGCGCCGTTCGGTCATTCCGCCTGGTCCACCTGTTTCTGGCTGAGCTCGCTGCTCGGGCTGGCCTTAAGCGCAGTGATCGCCGGGCTGGGGCCGCTGGCGGCCTGGCTGTTTGAAGAGCCCCGGCTCGGCCCGATTGTGATGGTGCTGGCCTGCGTCATTTTCCTGCAGGCGATTACCACCGTGCCGGGCGCCACCTTGCATAAACAGGAGAAGTTTGTCCATATTGCGGGCATTGAGATCGCCAGCATGCTGATCAGTATCGCGCTCACATTGTGGGCCGCCATTAACCAGTGGGGTGCCTGGGCGCTGGTGATGCAGCAGCTGTCCCAATATTCGGTGCGGCTGGTGCTGACCCTGGTGTTCAGCCGCTATATGCCGCGCCGGATCTGGCAACTGGGGGAAGCGCTGGAGCATCTGCGGTTCGGGCGCGATGTGCTCGGTGTGCGGCTGATGGATTTCGTCACCCATTCGGCCGATAACTGGATTGTCGGCTATGCACGGGGCGCGGCTGCTACCGGGATTTACACCATGGCGCTGATGTTTTGCCGCCTGCCGGGGCGGCTGATTTCCGGCCCGCTGGATTATGTCACCTTTCCCCTGCTTTCCGCCTACAAACAGAACCTCACCTTTTTGCGCGATATCTATATTTTCCTCACACGCGGACTGGCGATCATCGTCTTTCCCGCCATGGGGCTGGTGGCGGCGGCGCATGAGCCGTTTTTTCGCATTCTGCTGTCCGAGAAGTGGGCTGAATCGGGCTATCTGTTCATGCTGATCGCGCCGGCCATGGCGTTGCAGGCGGTGGTTGGCCTGTCCGGCTCGCTCCTGTTTGCCCTTGGGCGGACGGATTTGAACCTGCGCCGCGCGCTGGAAATGTGTATCCTGCGCACCGGCGCGCTGCTGGTGTCGGTGTGGTTCGGGCTGGAGTGGGTGGCGATTGCCATCACGCTGAGCATATTATGTTATTTCCCGCGTTATATGTATCTGGTGCTGCCCACGATCGAGTGCTCATATACCCGTCTGTTGCGCACCTTTGCCTGGCCGCTGCTGAGTACGACGGCGGCGGTGCTGCTGTATTGGCAGCTGGACCGGCAGCTGAGTTACAGTGACTGGGGGCATCTGGCGGTTGCCGGCGGACTGATGGTCGCCGCCATGGGTGTCAGTATGCTGATTCAGCTGCGGACTCTGCAGCACGAGGCGCAGTTGCTGCATCAGCCGGCAGCACCACCATCCGGCGACCCTATGACGCCTGCGCCCTGAGCGCGTCCTGTTGTCGCCTGAGCATCTGATACAGCTCAATCGCCTCTTGGACGCTTTCGGCCCGGTGGGCCAGAGGGTGGCTCTGCGTCCAGGCCTGGGCGAAATGGCCGATTTTGCCGTAGCTGTTATCCAGATAGATATGCGCAATGCCAAGCAAAAGGCTGATGATATGCACGTGCAGGCGGTCGGTGATGACGAATTCGGCCGAGCTGAGCTGCCGGATCCCGTGCCGGACGCGGTGCTCGGCCCCCCGGCGATAAAACAGTTCGCGGCGGCGATAGCGGTCAAAGGCCTTCAGGCCCAGCACCGGCAACACTTCACACATCGTACGTCGTCGCAGACGGGTTTTCAGATCGGCCGGCTCGTCGAGCCAGTCCTCGCAGGGGTAGGGTAAATCCAGCATGTTGTCGGAAAAAATGGTTTCCTTATCGGTGCGCAGCATCAGCAACAGCGGGCGAGTAGGGGCAACCGGCTTGCGCAAGGCGCCCATATAAAACGCCATGTCCGGGCATAATATCGTTTGGCAGTCAAAATGGGCTTGCGCCAGCTCCAAACTTGGCTGGTCACGCACAAACAAAATAAAATCGGGGTGTCGCCTGATGATCTCGGCGACGCGTTTCAGATTATCCGGGTTGTCGAAATGGATCGATTGCGGCAGCTGGATGACGCGGCGATCGCGGAAGCGCTCCAGAATCAGCTCGCGAAACTGCTGATGCGGCAGCCATAAATCACCGAAATTGCCCCCGCCATGCAGCAGAATCGGCCCCTCGGGCACGGCCTCGCGCAATTCTGCTTCACGGAACGTGTCGTGGATACAGACATAACGCGGCATCACGCCGTGAACACCGTGAAAATAAGCAAGATTTCCCAGCCAGATGGCGCTGTCGCCGACATTGGCGTAATTCGGCGTGTCGATCAGCGCGAACGCATCGGAATCCGGGCAATATGGATCGAGCACCTCGGTAATCCGGGATTGAAGTGCCTGAATCAGTGCCGAGCCGTAGGCAGGTGTATCGGGTGATGACATGCGCCCCTGAGGGTTGACCCGCGTGATGTGGTAGCGGAGGAGGGACTTGAACCCCCGACACGCGGATTATGATTCCGCTGCTCTAACCAACTGAGCTACTCCGCCCCGTATCCCCATGGTAAAGGCAATGCAGACTACCGTATAAACCCGGCCAGTCAAGCATCAAGTGGGGGTGGCGCACCGGCAGCCGGCCGCAAAAAAAGCGGCATCCGGGATGCCGCTTTTTTCAGGCTCGGGCATTGATGGTGTTACACGAATTCGAACCAGTCGGTGGGTGCGGGGCTGCCACCGCCGCCATCGAGCAGATCATACGTCACGGCATCCGCCGCCAGGCCGCCGTTTACCATGATCTCATTGACATAGTTGAAATTATTGTTGCCGATTTCATCGGGGATGGTGTCTTCCGGGAAGCTGGTGGTGAAGCTGAGCACCGTATTGCCGTCGCCGTCCAGCACGTTCATGTCAGTAGCCAGTACGCCGCCGTCATTGCGGAAGACATGCTCGAACGTATACCAGCCCGACTCGCTGATAGCCGCGAAGTTATCAAAGGTTTCGATATCGTCGCGCACATCCGTTGACGAAATGTTGGTGACCTCGCCGCCGACAAGCAACTGACCGGTGGAGCCATCCTGCGCCACGTGGAAGTTATAGGTGCGGGCCGATGCGGACCCGTCGGTGATTTCCGTGTAATAATTGAAGCCCTCGCCGACATTCCAGCTGGTGTCGAGATAAAAATCGAACGAGGTATAAAAGTCGCCGGGGAAGGGGCCGCCTAGATTACCGTCGAGGATAATGAGCGGGCCTCTGTCGCTGACTTCGTTGAACAGGGCATAAAAATCGCCTTCGGAGGCGTCAATCCCGTTTGTGCCCGAAGCTACGCGGGTTGCGGTGCCAAAGCCATCGAAAAAGCCCGAGGCATCGGTTTCAAACCCCTGATAGAATACCGGCGGATCGGCCGGGCCTTCGGTCAGGTTGATGTTTTCAAGTGTTACCGTATCGCCGGAAGTAAAGCTCATCACCGTGTTGGTGCCATCGAAACTGATGCTCAGATCGCCCTCATTTTTACCTTGGAAGCGCACCAGATCCTCATCCAGCGTGAAGTCGGTGATGCGGTCGTTGCCGAAGCCGCCTTTAAAGTGGAAAATGTCGTCGCCGGCATCGCCGGTTAAAATATCGTCCCCGCGATTGCCGTTGAGCGTATCTTCCCCCGCACCGCCGCTGAGGCTATCGTTATCGGCCCGGCCGAACAATTCATCGTCGCCGTCGCCACCCAGCAAGGTATCGTCGCCTTTGCCTCCATACAGGCTGTCCTGACCGAGCCCGCCTTCGAGCAGATCCATACCCTTGCCGCCGCGGATTTCATCATTACCGTCGCCGCCCATCAGTTCGTCATCGCCTTTGCCGCCGCGCAGGACATCATCGCCCAGGCCGCCAAGCAGCGTATCGTCACCGTGTGCGCCCTTGAGCGTGTCGTTACCGGCTCCACCGTCGAGGCTGTCGTTATCGGCCCGGCCGAACAATTCATCGTCGCCGTCGCCACCCAGCAAGGTATCATCGCCTTTGCCGCCGAACAACCGGTCGTCGCCGCCGTTGCCCTCCAGCCGGTCTTTGCCGGCCGCGCCGCGTAATTCATCCTCAGCGCTGCCGCCCAGCAACGTATCGTCCCCGCGACCGCCCCGGGCATTGACCTCGGCGAGCAGGGCGCTGCCGTCAAGCAGGTCATTGCCCTGGCCGAGCCTGGCGTTAATAATTGTGGTTTCACCGGTCGTGAAGTTATTGGCCCAGCCTTTATCGACCGCACTGTCGAAGGTGACGCTGTCATCGCCCTTGCGGGTTCTGATCTCGAAGCTCTCGCGCCATGAGCCGCCATTGCTGGTTACGCCGATATTGATCGTGTCATCGCCGCTGCCGGTTTTAAAGGTACCGCGCTTGGCGCCGTCCACGTCAATGGTCACATCATCGGAGCCGTTAAAAAGCGCTTCGGCGTGCACGAAATTGGAAAGCACCAGCGCATTGCCGTCCAGATCGGCGGTATTGCCCTTGATTTTAAAGGACTTCACATCGTTCCAGCGGCCGGGATTATAAAAATGAATGGTCTCAGCGTTAAACTGCACATGCGCGCCGTTGGCGGTGCTGTAGGTGTCGGTGACCCCGGGCAGTGCCGTAAAGGCGTCATTCGTATCAGGATTCAGCAAGCGGTCATTGTTGTCTAATGAAAGTGAAAAGCCCTTGTCATTGGTGCCGACCTGGGCCGCCCAGATGCGCAGTGTCATAAATGCCTCCCGAAAGTGTCAATTTGTAGCGTTTTTTATTAAAATGTTTTGTTTAATGGCCGACTGGTTTATTCAATTAATAATAGTTAATTTTACACGGCAGTCAGTTAAAATGTGGTTAAAAAATTGAAGGGATGAGCTTAATTTTAGGCGGTGCCGGTGGCGCGCGATGGGCTAAATTTCTGAAACTTCGACGTTAGAGAGCCTTTCAGTTTTTCAATCTTCATGACGTCTTCAATCCGACGATGGAGGAAGGCGCGCGTCTCGGTCTGGTCTTCCGAGTCATCGTCGAGCCAGATGGTTAAGGTGCTGGTATAGACCTTGGCCAGCAAGGCGCGCTTGGTGTAGAAATTATAATCCGTGGAGCGGTCGCCGGCCGCGCGCCAGATAGTATCCACCGTATGATATAACAGTTCAAGCGAGCGTTTGAGGTTCCATGGCAGCGACATATGCGCCGCCGCGCGGCGAACGGCTTCGCGGTGGGCCTGATGCTGTTGCAGGCGCAGCAAGACGGCGGTGGCGATGCGCTCGCGGATTTTCATGGAATCGAGGTTGTATCCACTGGCCAGCGTCTCTTCCAGCTGGGCGTCCGCCTGCTGCGACCAATAGGCCAGGCATTCCGTCACACCGCCGGGAAAGGCGCGCTCGGCATCGATCGCCGGCAGTCCCAGCGAGGTGGCGGCACGCTTCAGGGTGCTATCCGTCCAGCCCTCAAAAATTGCGATGGGAATAGCCGCTTCCAGAATGCGTGTTTGCAGATCCGTCATACTAGTAATTTAGGTCAGAATGCGGGTGAGGGCAACCGGCCTTTCACGCCGCGGCCTGAGATCGCCCCTTGCGTTTGACGCGTGCGGAGAGGCTGACAATGCGCCCGGCTGGCATTTCCAGCGTGATAATGCTGCCGTAGCCCGTGATATGATCCACATGCATGCGGCCGTGATGCAGTTCGATCAGCTCCTTGGCGATAGACAGGCCAATGCCGATGGTGCCGATATCCGTGGAAAAGTCGGATTGTTCGTTCAGCAAATCCTGACGGATGCTATCCAGATGATCTTTCGGCCGCGCGCCGCCGCGGTTGGTAACGGTAATCGCCAGCCCCTCGCGCGCCGTGGCATGCGTGCCGATGATAATGTCGCTTTCGCGCGGACTTTCCTCTATGGCCCCTGCAATCACGTTGCTTACCGCATGGATCAGTTTGGCGCGATCGGCATGCAGCACAATGCTCGGTCGGTCAGGCTCAAAGCGCAGCCGGATATCGTTGCTGAACGCGGTGTGTGAATGAATCTCCACCGCCGCGTCGATCACCTCGCGCAGGTTGAGCGGTTCCTCGTTCATCCGGGTGCGGTGGGCTTCGATATTGGCGATTTCCATCAGATCGTTGATTTTGGACAGCAGCTCTTCGCCGCTTTCGCGTATATGACGCATATAATCCCGCGTATGTTCTTGGCTGCAGGCGGGGCTGGATTCGAGTATCTGAGCAAAGCCAAGTACGGCGTTCAGCGGTGTGCGCAACTCATGACTCATATTGGATAAAAACGCCTCGCGCCCGTGCTGTGCCAGTTGCGAATCGCGCTGCGCCTGGCGGGCGTCGTCCGCCATTTGTTTCAGCTCGGTGATATCGCTAACCAGTACCGACACATGCTCGCGCCCGCCGCCGCCGGACATGCGCACGCATTGCAGGTTCAGCCAGCCCCAGGCGCTGTCCCCGCGAATGACTTTGGCATCAAACGTGATACTGTCGGTTTGCTCGAAGGGGTCGCTGGAAAACAGATCTTCAATGGCTTCCGCAAAGTTCTGTTGCGCGTCGGGATGGAAAAACTCCAGCCAGGTTCCCGCCATGCATTCGGCAGGCGGCAGACCGGTCACCCGCGCCCAGTTATCGGAAAAGTGATGAAACCCGTCTTCCGCGTTCCATACGCAACAGGCCTGCGCGCCATGCGCGGCCAGCGCCGACAGATGCGCCGCATCCGGCGCTTCATCATCCGGCGTGTGTCGCTCACACAGTCCGGAAAAAGGCGCCATATGCTGCGCCCATAACCACCACACCATTACCACCTCTTTATTGGCCGCTCATTGATCGACGGTTCTTAGCTTGCCGTGATGATTATTTTTACCAAACACGATTTGCAGAATAGCTGGGCCGGCACGCGGCAACCATTAAAAATCCTTCTTTAACCGGGGTGGTCTCGCAATAAGCCAACGTCACGCGGTGATTTGTGCTGTTCGCGCAACAGTTGTGCCGCCTTCCATTCGCCTGTTTTGTTTGGCAAACCCGGTTGATTCCATTATGATCATTACATATATGGTGCCGGTTAACGCGTACTCGCCATTTTTCAATCCATGTAAGAGGACATCATGAAAATCAATATCTCCGGAAAGCATATGGAACTGGGTGAAGCCTTTCAGACCCATGTGGAATCACGACTGGAGGAGGGGATTTCAAAATATATCGATCGGATCAACGTGCTGGAAGTGGTGGCGACCAAGGAAGGGCATCGTGCGCGGGTCGATATTCATGCCAATATCGGCACGCATTCGCACATAACCGTCAATGCCCGCGCCGAGGCGCCGGATGTCTATGCCGCGTTTGACGGGGCGGCGGATAAGGTGGAAAAGCAACTGCGCCGTTATAAGCGTCGCCTGACCAATCATCACAAAGCGCGCAGTGATACGCCTGCTGCCAGCGGTGCACAGGCCATGCAATATGTGCTCTCCGCCGAGGAGGATAAGGAAGAGCTGGAAGAAGACGCCGCACCCATGGTGATCGCCGAGCAACCGGCTCAGATTGATACATTAACCGTCAGCGAAGCGGTGATGAAGATGGATCTGGCCAATCTGCCGGCTCTGACCTTTTATAACTCGGCGCACGGCCGGCTGAATGTCATTTACCGCCGTGATGACGGCAACATCGCCTGGGTAGATCCGGAAGGCTTCGCCCGCCAGGCGGCCTGATTGGAAACACGCTGTTGCCTATCTTGTAAGCGCCCCTATCTTACTTTAAATTAATTATAAATTAATCATTTGCTGTTAATCATGCGGATATGAATATTGCGGATCTCATCACGCGCGATCGGGTCGTTTTAGATGTCGGGGCGACGTGCGCCAAACACGCTTTCCGCACTGCCGCCGATAAAATCGCCCCCGTGACGCCATTGGAAAACCGCGAAGTAATCGATGCCCTCGTTGAGCGGGAGCGTTTGGGTACGACCGGCGTTGGCGATGGCGTGTCGGTACCGCATGCGCGGTTTGATAAATTAAACGGTACGGTGGGGGTGTTCCTGCGCTTGTCGCAGCCGATCGATATGGATGCGGTGGATGAGCAACCCATTAGCCTTATGTTCGTGGTGCTGGCGCCTAAAGACGCCAATAGCGAACATCTCAAAGTGCTCTCGCGTGTGGCGCGCGTGTTGCGCTCGCCTCATAATAAAGAAACACTGAGCACCAGTTCCGACCCCAATGCGGTGTATGAGGTGCTCGTTTCCGAAGACCGCTGATCGCGTGACAGGCGCAACCGTCTCGCCTATGCTGGGGGCATGATGCCCCGCCAACCGTCCAGACAACAAACCATGCACGCCTCCTGTGTGGCGCTGGATGGGGGTGGCGTGTTGATTCTCGGCCCGCCCGGCAGCGGCAAATCCACCCTGGCGCTGGTCATGATAGAGCGCGGCGCGCGCCTGGTGGCCGATGACCAGGTGCAGCTGGCGGCGGAACATGGCCGGTTGCGGGCCAGTGCCCCGCCGGTTGCTGCCGGCGTGCTCGAAATCGCCGGCTTTGGGGTGGTCCGGCTTTCCGACTGGGCATCTCATGCCGCCGTGGACTGTGCCTTGCAACTGCAGCCGGCCGGCGTTGACAGGCTGAGCGAGCCGGTCCCTATGCCATTTTGCGGGGTTCGCCTGCCGGTGTGGCCGGTATCCGTGGATAATCCCCACAGCGGCATGAAAGCCATAGCCTTTCTGCGCGCATGGCGAGCCGGACGGGTGGTGGAGTGCTTGCCGGTTGCATCGCCTGCTAATTCAGCCTAGATAAAGTGAATGATTGGAATTGTACTGGTTACCCACGGCAATCTCGCGCGTGAGTTCATCGGCATCACGGAGCATATCGTCGGTAAACAACCGAATATGATTCCCATCTGTATCGCGCCGGAAGACGATATGGAAAAGCGCCGCGAGGATATCCTGCAGGCGGTGGGGCTGGTGGAAGAAGGCGAGGGCGTGGCCATTCTGACCGATATGTTCGGCGGCACTCCGTCGAATCTGGCGATTTCGGTGATGGGGCAGCGCCGGGTGGAAGTGGTCGCCGGTGTGAATCTGCCGATGCTGATCAAACTGTTAAGCGTCCGCCATACCCTGCCGCTTGATCAGGCGGTGCTCAGCGCGCAGGAATCCGGTCGCAAATATATCAATGTCGCGAGTAATCTGCTTAAGCGCCGCGCCTCCTGAGCTATGGCAACCACTATCCAGCGCCTTGTCACGATTCAGAATAAAAAAGGGCTGCACGCCCGTGCGGCGGCCAAATTCGTCAAAACCGCTTCCGCCTTTACCAGTGAGGTTACCGTCACGCGCCTGCCGCAATCCCCGAAGGTGCAGGCTGAGCCGGACTGGACGGTATCCGCCCGCTCCATACTGGGGCTGATGATGCTCGGCGCGGAGCCGGGCACGCAGCTGTCGCTCGAGGCGGATGGCGAAGACGCCGAGGCAGCGCTTGAGGCGTTGGTCGCGCTGGTCGACGGGCGATTTGAGGAAGGCGAATAGCGCTTCAGGCAGCGTCAAGCATGGCATCCAGCTGACCGTCGCGATCCAGCTGCGCCAGCTCGTCATAACCGCCGACATGGGTATCACCGATGAAAATCTGCGGCACGGTGCGCTTGCCGCCGGCGCGTTCAATCATCTTCTCGCGCTGGGCATCGTCAGACACATCGATTTCCGACCAGGTCTGGCCTTTGCGCTTGAGCAGGTCTTTGGCGCGGTTGCAATAGGGGCAGATGGGCGTGGAATAAATCGTAATCTCAGACATGGCAAACTCCTAATTGATTTGGCATGGATGAAAATATAATCCAAAACAGGGCACATACAATAGCGTTATTGTCCGCAGGATTGCCCTGATGATTATTACGTCCCGCCGCTTCCTTCCGTTTTTCGCCACGCAGGCGCTGGGCGCGTTTAACGATAATTTCTACCGCAACGGGCTGGTGATGCTGATTACCTTCGCCTTCGCCGCGCAGTTGGGCGATGCCACCGGCAGCATCGTGGCGTTGTGCCCGATGATTTTTATTGCGCCCTATTTTCTGTTTTCAGCTACCGCTGGGCACATGGCCGATTATTTTGATAAAGCGGTGCTGGTGCGTTGGCTCAAGCTGAGCGAACTGCTCATCATGCTGCTTGCGGCGCTCGGCTTTTTCCTCATGCAGTTATGGCTGCTGCTGATCGTGCTGTTTTTAATGGGCACGCAATCGGCGTTTTTTGGTCCGGTCAAATATGCCATTATGCCGTCGCTGTTAACGCGGGACAAACTGCTGATCGGCAATGCCTGGGTTGAGGCGTCCACCTTTATCGTGATTTTAGGTGGCACCCTGGCCGCCAGCCTGTTGATGCTGGACGAATCCGGGCGCGACTGGCTGTCTCTGGGATGCGTGGCCCTGTCGGTGCTGGGTATAGCCTCCGCCGGGTTTATCCCGCGCGTGCCACCGGTCAATCCGCCCGCCGTTTTTCGCTTTAATATCGCGATCGATACCTTCCGCGTGCTCAAAAGCGGCCTGCGCAATGCGGTGCTGCGCTATCCCATGCTCGGCATCAGTTGGTTTTGGAGCGTGGGCACCACCTATGTCGCGCAGATTCCGTTTTATTCCAAGGATATTCTGGGTGATGCCGAGGGCACGCTGGTGCCCTGGCTGTTGCTGGCCTTTACGGTGGGCATCGCCGCCGGAGCGTTTTTATGCGCAGCCATTCAGCGCGGCCGCATCGTTGATAATACCGTGCTACCCGGCGCCTTGCTGATGGCCGTGTTGGCGCTGGATTTATATCTGACAGGCGTTCCGGCTGGGGATGCGTTTCCCTGGCGGGTAATATGCGATCTGGCAGGGATCGCCGTGGGCGCGGGCCTGTTTGTGGTGCCGCTTTATGCCATGCTGCAGCATCACGCCTCGCATGAGGCGCGCGGCAAGGCCATCGCCGCCAATAATATCCTCGATGCGCTGCTGATCAGCCTGGTCTCCCTGATCAATGCCGGGCTGCTTGCGCAAGGGGTTTCCATTGCCACGATTTTTCTCGCGTTTGGCCTGCTCAGCCCGTTGATGTGGTGGCTGGCGCGGCGGGTCTAGCCATCACCCGAATGACAACTTGACAGCGCCGGGAAGGCTCCTATTCTGCGCGCTTTGAGGGCATATGACAGAGTATCCGAGCATATCCGGCTTATATACCGCGCTGATCACCCCGTTTGCAGACGGTAGGGTGGACGAGCACGCCTTTACCCGATTCATCGAGTGGCAGATTGCCGAGGGCGTCGACGGGATTGTCCCTTGCGGTACTACCGGGGAGTCGCCGACTCTTAGCCATGATGAGCATCAACGGGTGGTGGAGCTTGCCGTGCAGGCGGCCAATGGCAGGGTGCGGGTGATGGCCGGCAGCGGCTCCAATTCCACCGCCGAGGCCGTGGCATTTACGCGCCATGCCCAACAGACCGGGGCCGATTCGGCGCTGGTGGTGGCGCCGTATTACAATAAACCGACCCAGGAAGGCTTGTATCAGCATTTCAAAACCGTCGCCGAGGCCACCGACCTGCCGGTGATCATCTATAACATTCCCGGTCGGTCGGTGGTGAATCTCAGTGACGAGACACTGGCGCGGCTGGCGGAGATTCCCAATATTGCCGGTGTTAAAGATGCCACTGGCGATCTGGCGCGCGTGGCGAGCCTGCGTCAGCTGACCGGCGAGCGGCTGGCCCTGCTTTCCGGGGAAGATATCACCGCCGTGGGGTTTAACGCCATGGGCGGGGCGGGATGTATCTCGGTGACCGCTAATATCGCCCCGCGTGCCTGCGCTGAGGTGCAGCGCCTGTGCCTGGCGGGCCGATTTGTGGAGGCGCAGGACCGGCAGGATGCCCTCGTCGCGCTGCATCAGGCCATGTTCTGCGAAACCAACCCGATTCCCGTAAAATATGCGGCCAGCCTGATGGGCCATTGCAGCACCGAGATCCGTCTGCCGCTTGGCCTGCCGTCTGAGCCGGCCCGGCAGCGGATTCGCGAGGCGTTATCTTCACCCAGTGCGATATAATAATCCCATGACCGCCTCATCACCCACCATTGTCAACCGCAAAGCGCGGTTTGAATATAAAATCGAGGAGACCTTCGAGGCCGGCCTGGTGCTTACCGGTACCGAAGTCAAGTCGCTACGTCTGGGCAAAGCCAGCATTCAGGAAGCCTACGCCACGATTTATAAAGAAGAGGCGTGGCTGATAAATAGCACGATAGAGGAGTATAAGCAGGGTACGCGCTATAACCACGAGCCCAAGCGCCAACGGAAATTACTGCTCAAACGCCGCGAGATTAAAAAACTCATCGGCGCACTGAAAACCAAAGGTGTGACATTGATTCCGCTCAAGCTGTATTTCAATCAGCGTGGCATCGCCAAACTGCAGCTGGGCCTGGCCACGGGCAAAAAGCAGCACGAAAAGCGCGACGCCATCAAGGAGCGTGACTGGAAGCGCGAGCAGGCGCGGCTGTTAAAAAAGTAACAAACATCATGTGTCTATGTATCGGCCGGACCAGCGGATAATCGCCACGGCCATCGCCAGCAGCAAGATGGCGGCGGCCTCGTAGAGCAGATTCTGTGGCGACATGTCTTTGCTTTGCAATAAGAGCAGACGCGCCATCGCGGTGATCGCGATAAAAATCGGGTAAATGGCGCGGATCTCGCGGCTTGAATAAAAAATGCTCACCATGGTGATGACTTCGGCATAAATAAACAGCAGCAGCAAATCAGCCAGTTGGGTTCTGCCCGAAGTGATAATATGGCGCAGCTCATCGCCGGCGGCAAAAACGGTCAGCGCTGCGATAATCAACACCAGAGCCTGCTCGATGCCGCTGAGCACTTTCGTTGGGATTTCCTTGATCATTGGCACTTCTTTGAACTGCATGTAAGTAGCAATAACAGAAAAGCTGGGCGGTGGCCATTTTTTTTATACCGATTCTAATCACGGACCACGTATGCGGTCTGCAAGCCATTCCGGTATAACGCCAAAATTGATTTACGGATCTGCTAAGGTGAACTAGCCTGCCCGTATGTTTCATATTCACGCCATCGATATGCTCCATGTGCAGGATAATTACAACTTCCTGTTACATGAAGACGAAGCGGGCATCACCGCGATTGTTGACCCATCGGAGGCGCAGGGTGTGCTCGCCGCCTTGCGCGAGACGGGGTGGACGCTTGATTTCATCCTCAACACCCACCATCATTGGGACCATACCGACGGTAACCTCCCGCTGAAGGAGGAAACCGGCGCGCGTGTCATGGGGTTTGCCGGCGATCGGTCGCGCATACCCGGGCTTGATATCGCACTGGAGGAGGGCCAGGAGGTGCAGCTCGGCGCGGCTACGGCGCAGATTCTGTTGGTGCCCGGTCATACCACCGGGCATATCGCGTTTTATTTTGCCCGCGAGCAGGCGCTTTTTTGCGGTGATAGCCTGTTTTGCATGGGCTGTGGGCGCATGTTTGAGGGGGAGCCAAAACAATTCCTCGCAAGCTTGCAGCAGATGGCTGCGCTGCCGGATGAAACCCGCGTGTTTTGCGGGCATGAATATACCATTCCCAACGGCCGCTTCGCCCGCGCCATGGAGCCGGAGAATCCCGCCATCGGTGAAGCAATCGAGGCGGCTCGCCGCCGGCGCAAGGCCAGGCACCCCAGCGTGCCGACCACGCTCGCCCAGGAAAACGCCACCAATCCGTTTCTGCGCACCCACAGCGCAGGCATCCGGGACACGCTGGGAATGAAAGACGCCGACGAATGGGAAGTCTTCGCCGCGTTACGCCGGGCCAAGGATCGGTTTTGAGGCGTATACCTGTTTGCGATAATCAACCCCATGCCCATTGACGAGGAAGGGTTAGGGCGGTGCGCCAGCCCATACCATCGGCCCGTTTGCGGGCCTTCTCGTAAGGGTGATTGCTGCTTATTCCCCCGCGCTTTTGACAAAGCCCGGCTCATCATCGAAGGTAAACAGGTTTTCGATCTTCAGGAAGTCAACGCCTTTGCTGGCGACACAGCCCAGCAGGTTGGCGATATCTTCATGAGTGACGGTGGCGTTGGTATCGTTCGGGCGGAAACGGCAGCGATAACGGTCGGTCACGTCCATGCGTACTTCGGTATCGGGCCAGACTTTCAACCCCTTGCAGGAAATCATTTTCAGCTCAAGCCTTTCGGTGGAACACCCGGCAAGCAGCTTACCCATCTCCTCAATCGGTTTATCCCGCCAGTAGACAAACACATCGACACCGACCAGTGCGCGGGTTTCGGTTTCCGGGGCCATCACGGCATGAATGGCGCTGGCATTCTCGCGCGGGGGATATTTGGCCACCGGGAAACGGTCCGGCTCCTGGCCTAGCCGTTCGACAACCGCCTTGGCGAAATTCATAGTGCGCGCCCGTTCCCGGCTGATTTCGGAGAAAATATCGGCCGGATGCAAGCCGTCCTCGATGGTGCGAAGCCAGGCGTTTTGAATCTTGGAGGCGACATTGACCGCGCCCAGATGCACCAGCATCATGATCGCGCCTTGCAGCAGGCCGGAGGGATTGGCAACGCCTTCACCGGCGATATCCGGCGCCGAGCCGTGTACCGCTTCAAACATGGCATACTCGGCGCCAATGTTGGCCGAGCCGGCCAGCCCGACCGAGCCGGAGGTCTCCGCCGCGATGTCGGAGATAATATCGCCGTAAAGATTTTCGGTGACAATCACATCGAACAGATAAGGTTTGGCAGCGATGCGCGCCGCCCCGATATCAATGATATAATGCTCGTTATCAATCTCGGGATATTCGGCCGCCACGCGATCAAATGCCTTGTGGAAGCAGCCGTCGGTCATTTTCATGATATTATCCTTCGACATGCAGGTGACTTTTTTACGCCCGTTCTGCCTGGCGTATTCAAACGCATAGCGGTGAATGCGTTCGGCCCCGGAATTGGTGATGATTTTCACACTCTGGAAGGCGTCATGCGTCTGGCGGTATTCGATACCGGCATATAAATCCTCTTCGTTTTCGCGTACAATAACCATGTTCATACGCGGTTCTTTGGTCTGCACAAAAGGATAATAGCTGATACAGGGGCGGACATTGGCATACAGCCCCAGCGTTTTACGCATGGTGACGTTCAGGCTTTTATAGCCGCCGCCCTGCGGGGTGGTGATCGGTGCTTTGAGGAGCACCTTGGTGCGGTGGATCGACTCCCACGCGGCCGGCGGAATCCCGGTGGAAACGCCTTTATCATAGAATTGCTTGCCAACTTCGATGGTCTCAATCTGAATCGGCGCATGCGCTTCGGCCAATATATAAAGCACAGCATCCATAATTTCCGGCCCGATGCCGTCGCCATAAGCGACGGTTACCGGTATGGTTTGAGGCTGAGCAAGTTCTTGTATGACGGCGTTGGACATGGGCTGATTTCCTTATGCGAGAGGGGTTTTTTTGGATTTTATAAATGAAAAATCGCCTAAATTCTATCCCAGATGGGTTAGCAAATGGTTAATATGCTGCCGCGCCGGCTCTATCAAGGCGTCTGTAAAGGCTGAGGCGGGGCGGTGTCGCAAGTGGGAGACGCTTGCAAAAGCCCGGCAGAACGAATACCCCATATCCCATGTTGCATTCGCCGTCTGTTGATTGCCCTGCCTGCCCGCGTCTGGTTCGCTTCCGCGAGGAAAACCGCAACACATACCCGTCATTTTATAACGGCGCGGTCCCCGCTTTTGGCTCGCTGGAGGCCCAGTTGCTGGTGGTGGGGTTGGCGCCGGGGCTAAAGGGGGCGAATGCCACCGGCCGGCCATTTACCAATGATTATGCCGGTGACGTATTGTATGCCGCGCTGCAGGCGCAGGGGTTTGCCCGCGGTGCGTATGAACGCCATGCCGCAGACGGGCTTGAGCTGCTGAATTGCCGGATCACCAATGCTGTGCGCTGCGTGCCGCCGGGCAATAAGCCGGAGACGAGTGAAATCACCCAATGCAATGGGTTTTTGCGCGCGGAAATCGCGGCTATGCCGCAGCTGAAAGCGATCGTCTCGCTGGGGCGCATTAGCCACCAGGCGGTGTTAAAAGCCCTGCAACTCAAACCATCGGCTCATCCTTTCGCGCACGGGGCAACCCATACCCTGGCTGCACGCCGGCAGGTGTTGCTGAATAGCTATCACTGTTCACGATACAACATCAATACCGGCCGGGTGAGTTTGGCAATGATTGAAGCCGTCTTCGCAATGGCTAAGATGCATCTAACGTAAAAGGGAAACCATGGGAGCGAAACGCTACGCATTATGGCTGTTGCGGCTGGCGGCAATCGCCGCGCCGGCGTACAGCCTGTATATCTTTGCCACCGGCGAGGGGGCAGGCCGCCCGCTGTCGTGGTGGGAGTCGCAGGCTTTTTATATCTTGTGGGCGCTGGGCTCGTATTTCATCATCCTGATCAGCAGCTATGCGATCCGGATCAACTGGGTGCAGATTCTTGTGCTGGCACTGGGCGTGGCCGGGCTGGCTTATTTTTACCTCGTACCCGATATCTATGCTCTGTTTCTTGAGTCACCGTTTTTTGCCGAAAATAAAAAGGCGCTGCCGGTGGTGCCGTATCTGTATACGGTGATCATTTGTTTTGTGGCGATGCTATTGAAATCACCCGCTAAAATGAAGCGCGGCTAGCGAAATAGGTCGGTAATAGAGCGCTTAGTATCCATCCACCAGGCGCCGATGCCGCCTTTGCGCCCCAGATCGCACGCCGGCGTGCTGGTTGGGCGCAACTTGCACCAGCCGCCGCCGCGTTTTTTGCAGCCCATGCCGGTGATGGCCTGCTCCACTTCATGCACCTTCAGCACCTCCTCGAAACGCCGGCAGGTATCGCCGAGATTATTGGTGAAGGTGCCGGTCAGCGTCAGCTTGCCTTTGATATTATAGAAATCCCACGTATAGGTCTCGCCGTCGGGCATGGTGCGCAAGGCATAATAATAGTGCATGCTGTATTGACGCAGCTCCTGGGCGGTCATTTTAGGCAGTAAGTCCTCCGAAAAAATACTGTTACCGTCCTGCCGTTTCAAAACCGGGTCGATGGGGCCGTCATAATCCACCTCTTTGCCGGGGTTCGGCGACGCAGCGCCGGTTTGCTGCGCCGTAATATCGGGAAGTGGCGGGCGCGTGCTGCGCTCCGGGCGCTCCTCGCCGCTGAAAAACACCCACAGCAGATAGGCAAAGCCCAGCGTCACCGTAATGCTGAAAATCCGCTGCCATACCCAGGTCAGCGGATACCATACATGACGCCAGATTTTACGGGAGAGATTAACAACAATACGAAATGCCACATGCATACAAATTACTATAGTCGCTTACGGGCGCGGAAAACAACTGATTCGTCATGCTGCGCCCGCTAGATATCCGAGCGAGGCCGCCACCGAGCCTAAAGCCGGATAAAACCTATCAGTCTGCGCACTTCGGATAAGGTTGGCTCGGCGATAGCAGCAGCGCGTTCGGCATTGCACCGCAGGATGGTATCCAGTTGCCCCGGGTCGTCCAGCAGCTCCCGCGTGCGTTGCGCAATCGGCGCAAGATGCTCCACCGCCGCCGCCGCCAGGTGCTGTTTGAAGGTGGAAAAGCTGCTGTCGGCATATTCGGCCTGTACATCCTCGATGCTGCGATCGGTCAGTCCTGCGAAGATTTGCAGCAGGTTGGACGCTTCCGGGCGTATGTCCGGCGCATAGCTGATGCCGCTTTGCGAGTCTGAGGTTGCCTTCTTGAATTTTTTGGCGATCATATCGGCATCGTCGGTCAGGTTGATGCGCGCATAATCCGATGTGTCCGATTTGCTCATCTTTTTGCTGCCGTCGCGCAGCGACATGATGCGCGCCGCGTCTCGCTGAATCACCGGCTCGGGCAGGGGGAAGAACTCGGTGTCATAGGCGCGGTTGAAGGCCCCGGCAATATCGCGCGCCAGTTCGATATGCTGCTTCTGGTCTTCACCCACCGGGACATGGCTGGCCTGATAAATCAGAATATCCGCCGCCTGCAGGACCGGATAGCTGAGCAGGCCCAGATTCTGCTGTTCCTTAAACACCAGTTCGAGCTTGCCGTCGATCAGCTCCGCCTTTTTGATCGGCGCTTTATCCTTGAACTGCGTCATACGAAACAGCCAGCCCATCGGCGTATGGCAGTTGAGAATCCACGCCAGTTCGGAATGCGCGGCAATCGCCGACTGCGGGAAAATAATGCTGTGCGCCGGGTCGATACCGCAGGCGATATAGGCTGCCGCCGTCTCACGCGTGGCCGCCTGCAGCGCGGCCGGCTCTTGCGCCACGGTGATGGCGTGCAAGTCGGCCAGCATGAACAGGCAGTCATAATCGGCCTGCATGCGCACCCACGGGCGGATGGCGCCGAGATAGTTGCCCAGGTGCAAATGGCCGGTGGGCTGTATACCCGAGAGGATGCGGTTCATGGATCGGGTTATAAGCGGTTTGCTTAGGGCACACAATAAAATCCTGGGCCACCTGCAATCGATGCAGTCAGTAGCAGGATATGATGGCGTTCGCGCCGCTGTGTCATCCCACCAAATCACCGCATTGCTGCGCCGCACAAGATGCTCATTTCCATAGGAAAACAGCGCCAGATTTCATCAAACTGTCATCCTCCAAACGGGATGCGCCGGCTATGATTAGCATAATGCAAAAGACCGACCAGTTGAACCGCGAGGCACCCAATCCCTCCGACGTGGCGACGGGGGCGGTGCCTGTGCCCGCGCCCGAACGGCCGGCGCCGGGGCCGTGGGCGGTATCGATTGGCCAGTGGATTCACCGCAACAAGGATATCACTGCCAATCCCGTCGGCTATACCGGCTATCAGGTGCTGCGTTCGGTGGCCGCCGCCGTACCCTATGGCGTATCAATGCCGGTGACCTTCTGGGGCATGCTCAAGCTGACCGAGCAGGGCGAGGCGCTGGAAAAGGCGGGGCAGGCCGCCGGCTCGGCGTGGAAAGAAGTTACCGGCCGCAATATCGGCAAATTCGCCGCCTCCGGCCCGGTGCGCGCCTCAGCGATGATTGCATCGAGTTTCAGCTTTTATCGCGGTGTGAGCAAGCTGGGCGCATGGACCAAGCAGCAATTGTTCGACCCGGATGATACGCAGGCCCAGACCATTGAAAAAACCCAGTATTACTGGACGGATCTAGGCAATAAAATCCGCGAAGTGGCCCCGGCGGAATTTAACTCCACCCCGCTTGCCGCCATCGTTTTGGGCTATATTACCAGCTCGTTTAATGTCGCCAGCCTGCCGGAAGAGCTGAAATGGAATAAGATGGAAAATATTCAGGCGGCGGCGAAGAGCGGCTCGCGTGTGAAGTTCATGAAAAACCTTATTTTCAATCCCAACGCGCGTTTCGTGCATCAGGCGGCGATCAATACCATCGGCTACAGCCTGTTTTTCGAACTGGGGGACCGTTTGTACAAGGATGTGCAATTGCGCCGCAATCTGTGGCAGGGCGACCCTAACAATATCAATCCCAAACCGGGCGTATCGGAAGCCACGGTCTCGCTGGAAGATGATCAGCCGCAGGAGCGTCGCCGTATGGTGGCGCGTTTCAGCGAGGAATATCAACGCGAAGGCAAAGTGGACAAACCGGACAGTGACGATAAGGTGTTTGGCTTTTTCACCGACGAGCCGAGCATCGGGCGCTTCCTGTTCCGCCGCGTGCTGCCGACCTCGGTGGGAATTTCGGCTTACACCGCCTTTAAGTTTCGCCATGCTTATATGTGGCTGGGCGGGCCGTTTCCCGACATTAAATCAGCGCGCGACATCCCCAAAAATATCTGGCGCGAGGGCGGGGCGGTCACGCTTTTTTTCCTGATTCCGCTGGTGGCTGATCCGTGGTCTAAACTGTATGACAATTTTTTCACCAGGCTTGAAAACTGGGCTAAGGGCAAACCCTCAGGCGGAGAAAACCCGCCACCGCCGCAGGCCGAGCAGATTATCACCAATAACGAGCAGTTGCTTGAGCGTCTGAACGAAAAAGAACGCGGGACGGGTCTCGGGCGTTAGGGCCTGTTTCGCCGCAACATTCCCGGCAATCGGGCTTTGCCCTTTATCAGGTAAGTTATTATACCTATAGCATTATATTACGCATAGTTTCATGGGCTCGTTGATCACAATCTGTCCCGAACGGGATTTTTTAGCCGAACTGGTGCCACTGGTGCCCGCGGGCAGTCTGGTGCTGCTGCCCAACCGGCGTACGGCCGATCGCTTGCGCGCGCGCCTGGCGGTCAGCGATGTGCATATCTGCCCGATTGGTGATATCGGCGCATACACTATGAGCGGACGCGATCAGGCGCTGTCCGCCAGCCTTGAGGTCATCCCTCCGGCGATTAGCGGCGGCCGGCGACTGATGCAAAGCGCCGCCGAGCTGTGGCGGCTGCGCGAGTCGCTTGATTTACCCTTGCGTTCGATGGAGCAGGCGGCCCGCTTCGCCGGCCAGCTGCTGGCGCAGCTTGATGAGTTGGACCGTGAGGAGGTGCCGCTAAGCCGGCTTGACACGCTGTCGTTGACGCGTTTCAGCACCCATGCGCAGCGTACGATCGCTGCCCTGTTGCATCTGGCGTGCTTCTGGGAGGGACAGCTGTCGCCGCTGGCCCGGCGCAACCGGATTACGCATACCGTGGCGCATCACTGGCGGGAAAACCCGCCGGATTATCCGGTTATCGCCGCCGGCTCCACCGGCGCGCAGACCGCCACCGCCGGGTTGCTGGCCGTTATCAGCCAGCTGCCGCAGGGGCGGGTGGTCTTGCAAGGGCTTGATACGCGGCGTGCACCACAAAGCTGGGAGACGATGGGGCCGGATCATCCGCAATATCCCTTTAAGCGGTTGTTGGCGTGCCTTGCCCGCCAGCCGTGGGAGATCGAGGAAGCGGGCGGGCCGCGAGATAATACGGTCTTTGTCGACTGGCTCGATGCCATGGCCCCGGCGCCGCTTTCGCGTGAGTGGGCGGCGCGCCCCCGGCCGCCGGCGCCGATTCAGCGCATCGACCTCGTAAATGAGCGTGAAGAGGCGGCGCTCAGCGCGCAACTGCTCAGTGAAGCCGCTGACAGTGGGCAAAGGGCGGCGCTGGTCAGCCCGGACAGTGCACTTATTCGGCGGGTACGGGCTTTGCTGGCTACGCATCATATCCCTTATAGCAGCGCGGTCGGGCGTTCCGCCGCGCATCTGCCCGCCATGCGCCTGCTGCTGTCGCTGGCGGAAGCCGCCACCCGGCCGGAGGATCCGGCGGCCTTGCTCGCCATGCTGCAGGACCCGTTCTGCCACACGCCGGCCGAGGAGACGCTGCAGGCGGCGACCCGGCACACGCTTGAAACCCGCATCGCGCGTGGTTTGCAGCCGCGCCTGCCGTGGCGGCTGGCGCTGGCCCGGCTGGCGGCGCAGGAAGACATTGCCGAGGCGCAGCGTGCGCTGATTGCGCACTGGCATATGAGTCTTGAGCCGCTGGCCGAGCTATTTTCACGCCGCAGCGCGTCGGCTGAGCATTTGCTCGATGCGCTGATGCAGGCAGCCGACAGCTTAAGCCGGGGCCGGTTGCAAGAGGATGAAAGCTGGCAGACCCTGTGGCCTGACGTGCAGGCCAGCCTCGCCTGGCTAGGTACGGTGGAGCCGGCGCAGATATCCGGTCTGCTCAGCCAGGCACTGGCCCTGCATCCGCAAATCGAGGAAGGTGAGGCGGCCATTCACCTGCTCAGCCCGCTGGAGGCGCGCCTGCTCCGCTATGACCGGGTGGTGCTTGCCGGGCTCAATGAAGGCACCTGGCCGCGCGCGCATAGCGATAGCTATGCCATACCGGCTCCTATGCGCGAGCCGCTTGGCCTGCCCCCTGCCGAGGCCGGTATCGGCCTGCAGGCGTATGATTTTTTGATGCAGGCCGCTGGTGCGGAGGTGTATTTGCTGGCCGCGCAACGCCGTCAGGGCACGCAGGTATTGCCCGCCCGCTGGCTGGAACGCTACGACGCCATGGCGGGTATCTACCGGCACGAGGGCCCCACGCCCGCACCGCTGGCTGCGCTGCGCGCCGACGAGGCCGCGCCGGCGCAACCGCGCCCGCCGCGCCCGGCGCCGTGTCCGCCCGCCGCTGTGCGGCCGGCGCGCGTTTCCATCAGCGATATGGAGCTGTGGCTGCGCGACCCGTATGCCATTTATGCCAAACATATCCTCAAGCTGACGCCATTGGAGCCGCTTGACCAGCCGCCCGATGCCGCCCTGCGCGGCTCGATCATTCACCGCATCTGGGAACGCTTCGTGCATGCCGTCAATGACGATCCCGCCCGGCTGAACCGCTCAGGATTTGAAGACTGTGCGCGCGCGGTGCTGCGCGACTATAGCGAGTGGCCGCTGGTCACACTGTTTTGGACCACGCGCATTCACCAGATGGGTGAGTGGATCGTTGCCCTGGAAGCAAAGCGCCGTGAGGGATGTGAGGCGGTGATGCCTGAGGAACCCGTGCACGGCCGGGTTGGAACGCTGACGCTTTACGGGCAGATCGACCGGCTGGAGCGCAGCGGCGATGAGGCGCGGATTATCGATTATAAAACCGGGCAGGTGCCGACACTTCAAACCGTTGAACTGGGCTATGGCGGCCAGCTGCCGCTGCTGGGGCTGTTGCTGCGTCAGCAAAGCGGGCTTACCGTCAGTGAGCTCACTTACTTAAAGCTCGGATCGGGGACCAAACAGCCGGAAGAGGCGACGCTGAAAAAGATTGACGCGCTGATGGCATACTACGAGGCCGGAATCTCCCAGTTTGCCCAACAGTACGCGCAGGCGGCGCAGCCTTTTTATGCCATACCCAACCCGGCTTATGCGCCGGCTTTCAGCGATTATGCCCATTTGGAGCGGGTGGCGGAGTGGGGATAGTCAGGTGCAGGCGGGCTCGATTGGTTACGCCCGCAATTGCGCGCCGAGCTTCGTCGCGGCGTTGATCACTTTCTTACTCACCGCTTCGATTTCCTCATCGCGCAGCGTACGATCGGGAGCCTGCAGGCGCAGGGTTATCGCCAGCGATTTCTTGCCCGGCTCAATGCCTTTGCCCTGATACAGATCAAACAGCCGTACCGATTGCACCAGTTGTTTGTCTACTCCGGCGAGTGCGCGCAGCAAATCCTGCGCCGGGGTCTGTTCATCGACCACGAAGGCAAAATCACGCTCTACCGGCTGAAAGTCGGAGACCATCAGCGCCGTTTGTTTGTTACGGCTGGCCGGCACCGCCTCCAGGAACACTTCACAGAGCACCACGGGCTGTTCACAAGCAAACGTCTGCAGGGTGAGCGGGTGCAGCTCGCCGAAACGGGCGAGCAACGTTTTCGGCCCGAGCTTCAGGCTGCCGCTGCGACCGGGATGAAACCATTCGGCCGATTCACGCACAACCTGCAGCCGCTCACCGGGCACGCCAAGCGCCGCCAGCACGGCCAGCGCGTCGGCTTTGGCATCAAGCCATGAGACGGCTTGCCCGGACTGATTAAACCATTGTTTGGGTTCGCCGATACCGGCGCGCAGCGCGCAGGCGACCAGCTGCTGGGCGCCGGGGCTGGCGGCCTCAAACTGCGGACCGATTTCAAACAAAGCGGCCTGTTCGAAGCCGCGCGCCGCGTTGCGTACGGCGGCATCAAGCAGGTGTGGAATCAGCGAGGGGCGCATGACGTTGAGATCGCTGCTGATCGGGTTGACCAGTTTCAGCCCTGCATCACGAAAGCCGAACGCGGCGGCTTTGGTCTCATCCATAAACGCCCAGTGATGGGTTTCATGCAGGCCGCGCCCGGCCAGCACCCGGCGCGCGGTATCTTGACGCTGCGTGGCAGGCGGTTTGGGGTCGTGGCGAGCATGCACCGGTTTGGGTAGTGGGGCGGGCGCTACGGCATCATACCCGTGAATCCGCAGGATTTCCTCGACCAGGTCCGCCGGGCCTTCAATATCCGGTCGCCAGGAGGGCGGGGTAACGGTATATGGCTCGTCATGTGCCGGGGATTTCGCCGCGTTGTCGCCGCCTTCCGCCGCCAAGGCGAAGCCCAGCGATTGCAGAATGGCCGCAACCCGCTCCGGCGCGATGGTGATACCGCCCAGGCGCGTCACCAGCGTCGGGTCAAAGCCGATCTCACGGTGCCAGTCGGGCGCGGAGCCGGCGACAACCGGCGCTTCAGCCTTGCCGCCGCACAGGGTTTGAATAAGCTCGGCGGCAATGGCCGAGCCGGTCGCAACAAAGCCCGGATCGACGGTGCGCTCGAAACGGTAGCGCGCGTCGGTATCGATGGCATGCGCACGCCCCGCCTCGGCGATGCGTGCGGGGTCAAACCAGGCGCACTCCAGCAGGATATCGGTGGTGGCTTCGGTGACACTGCTGGTCACGCCGCCGACAATTCCGCCCAGGCCCAATACGCCGGCCTCATCGGCGATCACGCACTCACCGCCTTGCAGTATGTAGGATTTATCGTTGAGCGCCTCAATGTGCTCGCCCGCTTCGGCCCGGCGGACGATGATACCACCGTTGAGCTTGCTGAGATCATACACGTGCAACGGACGGGCAAAGGTCAGATTAATATAGTTGGTGATATCTACCAGCGCCGAGATAGGCCGCAGGCCGACGGCCTTCAGCCGCTGTTGCATCCAATCCGGCGCGGGGCCGTTGGTCACGCCGCGAATGACGGTGCCGATAAACTGGGCGCAACCCTGTGTGTCGCGGATGGTGGTGGTCACTGTCCCGCCTTCCGTTTGCGCCGAAAGGGGGGCGGTCACCGGCTTCAATGTGCCCAAACCGGCCGCCGCCAGGTCGCGGGCAATGCCGTATACGCTCAGGCAATCGCCGCGATTGGGGGTGATGGCAATGTCGATCACCGGGTCATTAAGACCCATCACATCCGCCAGCGGCGCCCCCACCGGCGCGTCGTCGGGTAATTCGAGAATGCCCTGCGCGTCGCTGCCCAGGCCCAACTCCTCAGTGGAGCATAGCATGCCGCAGCTTTCGACGCCGCGGATTTTGGCGCGTTTAATGGTGAACCCGCCATGCGGGATCACCGCACCGACCGGCGCCAGCGCTACTTTGAGCCCGGCCCGTGCATTGGCGGCGCCGCATACGATGGCCAGCTCGCCCGCTACGCTGTCAACGGTGCATACCTGCAGCTTGTCGGCGTTAGGGTGGGGCTCAGCCTGCCTGATCCGGGCGACGGTGAAATCCGCCAGTTCCGCCGCCGGATCGTGCACGGCTTCCACCTCCAGCCCGATGGCGGTCAGTGTTTCAGTGATGCGCGCAAGCGGGGCGTCGGTTTCTAAATAATCTTTCAGCCATGAGAGGGTGAATTTCATGACGCCCCTCCGACGGGTCGGAAGCCGTAATGATTCAGCCAGCGCAGGTCAGAATCGAAGAATGTGCGTAAATCGGGGATGTTATATTTGAGCATGGCCAGCCGCTCCACGCCCATGCCGAAGGCGAATCCCTGCCATTCCTGCGGATCCAGGCCGCAATGGCGCAGCACGTTGGGATGCACCATGCCGCAGCCGAGAATCTCCATCCAGTCATTGCCGCCGCCGATCACCAGCTCCCCCTCACCCCGCTTGCAGCCGATATCGACTTCCGCCGACGGCTCGGTGAAAGGAAAAAAGCTCGGGCGAAAGCGCATTGGTACCGGGGAAATGCCGAAAAATGCCTCGACCAGCTCCTGCAGAATGCCTTTGAGATGCCCGAAATGAATGGTTTGTTCGATGACCAGCCCTTCAACCTGATGAAACATCGGCGTATGCGTTATGTCCGAGTCGCAGCGATAAGTCGCGCCCGGCGCAATCACACGAATAGGCGGCGTTTCGCTGCACATGGTGCGGACCTGAACGGGTGAGGTGTGGGTGCGCAGCAGCAGGGGGTGGTCCTTCGCATCGCGGCCGTTTAAGAAAAACGTATCGTGCATCAGCCGCGCCGGATGGTTGGCCGGGAAGTTGAGCGCGGTGAAATTATGGAAATCATCCTCGATATCCGGGCCTTCGGCCACCACAAACCCGAAATCAGCAAGAATATCAGTGAGTTCACTGATCACGCGGCTGATCGGGTGAATGGAGCCCGCCGGCTCCTCCGGCACGGGCAGGGTGATATCGACCATCTCATGCTGCAGGCGCGCTTCGACCTCGGCGCGCTGCAGGCGTTGCTGCCTTGCCTCGATGGATTCGGTTAAGGATTGCTTGAGTTCGTTTAAGGCCTTGCCGAGGGTCTTTTTTTCTTCAACCGATGCATTAGCTAGCGTTTTTAACTGCTCGGTCAGCCTGCCTTTTTTGCCCAGCCACTGAACGCGGATATCGTCCAGTTCACGCAAATCGCCTGCTTGTTCAACGTCTGCTTTCGCTTCTTCTTCTAAGCGCGCGAGATTGGCCATTTCTTTTTCGCTCATTCGGCGTGCCTGAGACGCTGCACGGGATCGCAAGGGATTGCGTGCGCCTGCACCCGGCCGCAGCATGGCGCGCTTAGGTTACACCGCCTGTTTCAGCGCCGCCTGCGATTGTTTGACCAGGTCAGCAAACAGCGTTTCATCATGTACTGCAATATCTGCCAATGCTTTACGATCAAGCGTTACGCCGGCTTTGTTCAAGCCATTTATGAACTGTGAATAGGCCATGCCGTGCTGGCGCGCGCCGGCATTGATGCGCTGTATCCACAGGCCGCGAAAAGTCCGCTTTTTTGCCTTGCGATCGCGATAGGCATATTGCATGCCCTTTTCGACCTTCTGGATGGCCACGCGGAAGCAATTTTTGGAGCGCCCACGATAGCCCTTGGCCATTTTGACGATCTTCCGATGACGGTTACGGCCCGTCACGCCACGTTTAACATGTGCCATGCTGTCCTCCTGTTAACCGCTGTAGGGCAGAAAGGGTTTCACGATTTTGGCATCCGCGTCGGAGAGCACGGCGGTGCCGCGCTGATTGCGGATCTGATCTTTGGTGCGCTTGATCATGCCGTGGCGTTTGCCGGCCTGGGCGCATTTGATTTTGCCCGTCGCCGTGAACGAAAAACGTTTTTTGGCGCCGCTTTTAGTCTTCATTTTTGGCATTTTTGTCTCCGTATTAAAGGGTGTTAAGCCGCCCAGGCATGCCAAATCATGGCCCGGCGACCTAAAAAAGAGCGAAACATATAGCGTGCGCGCTGGCGTTTGGCAAGTGAAAACCCGTTGCGTGCGCCTAGTAAATCGCTATGCTATTTATCCGCATTCCCTTGCACGGCAGCGAAAATACCCTATAATAATTATAAAGCTATGATTGCTTTTATGTTGGAATAATGAAAAAAAGATACGTTAGCGGTTACCTGACTAAGGAGGATTATCCATGGATTTATTTAATAAACAAGCGCGTATGTCGTCGAACACGACGACGGGTTATGCGACTAAAGAGGTCGATGCCGGCCTGCGCCAGTATATGCTGCAGGTCTATAATTATATGGCCAGCGCACTTATTATCACCGGCCTAGTGGCCTATTTCGCGTCCTCGTCCGAGGCGTTTATGTCGCTGATGATCAGCCAGAGTGCAGACGGCAGCTATGGTATGTCGGCGCTGGCCTGGGTGGTCATGCTGGCCCCGCTGGGTGTGGTGTTTTATCTCGGCGCGCGCATGCACAAAATGAGCCTGCAGGCGGCCCAGTTCTGGTTCTGGGGTTATAGTTTTCTGATGGGGCTGTCGCTTTATTATGTGTTTGCCTTCTTTACGGGGGAGAGTATTACCCGCGTGTTTTTCATTACGGCCGGCACGTTCGGCGCAATGAGCCTGTGGGGCTATACGACGAAAAAAGACCTGACCGGCTGGGGATCGTTCCTGTTTATGGGCGTGATCGGTATCGTCATCGCCTCAATCGTCAATATTTTCCTGCAGAGCTCGGCGCTGTATTACGCGATTTCGATCGTCGGCGTGCTGATTTTCGTCGGCCTGATCGCCTATGATACGCAGAAGCTGAAAAGTATGTATTATCAGTATCAAGGGCAGGGCGACGCGCTCGCCAAATCGTCAATTATGGGCGCGCTGAGCCTGTATCTTGATTTTATCAACCTGTTTATTCTGCTGCTGCGCCTGTTCGGCGAGCGGCGATAAAGCCACATACGTCTTCCCTGTGCGTTTGCTGGCATTGGTTGCCGGCGGCGCACGGGAAGACACCGCGGCTCGGCGCCCGGCCGGGCTTTTTCAGCGGCAAGTTGTTGTGTTTAACGCAATTGGTGTGACAATTTGATGGCGGCTGCCAGCAGATTTTGTTAAAATAAGCACCAATATGAGTATAGCTGTACAAGATGCCTCAGTCATTACCGGCGGCAAGCCTGTGTCGCATGCCGAACTATTTTCGTTATCGCCTAACGTGCCCAAGGCGCAAGGGTCCGC
>CAZMBI010000005.1:0-65176 GCA_964564675.1 uncultured Azospirillaceae bacterium | reverse complement strand
CACAACCACAGCGTGGTGATCAACGCGATACCCGATCTGCCGATTCAACGTTTGATATGCAAGACGCCGTGCTTGAAGTGGCAGAAGGCGGCCGCGACAGTGGAGATTTTGCGGTTGAGGCCGCCGGTGAACGGGTGGATGGCAGTATCAATACTGCCGGCAGCCTGGCCGGTAACATAGCGGGCACGACCGGCAAATATTTTGCCGTCGGTGGCTTGATGATGATGGCCAGTATGGCCATGGGCCGAGATGGCGAGGAAGAGGCTGCCACTATCTGGGACGATCCGTCACTGGATACCGACCAGCAGGAACTGGTAATGGATGGCATGGCCTTTGACGGGCAGGGAGAGCAAAGCAGGACGGTTGCCGATCAGGCAGCGCAGGTAGGGCAATTTTATGCGCAAGTGATGTACCGGCTGCAACAGGAAATGGGGCGGCAGGAGCTGGGCGTCGGTGGCGCGGCGGAAGATTTCATGGAGCGCGCCTTTTATGCCGGGCAAGATGTGTATGGTGGCCTGGCCGGACAGGAGATTGCCTTAGCGGATACTGGGCAGCTTAAAGCCCCGGAGGTTCCTGACGCGCGCACTCCCTCCGAACGCGCACGTGAGGACGTCATGCTTGGCGCATAACACCGCAGCCATCGTTTCATCGGCTTGATGGTGTTGACATACCGCCGGCTATAGTCATTTCACTTCACTTTTCCCATCGCCGTCATTGCTGCGTATGCAGGAATCCAGAGAAATGAAGCGCCAACCTCGTCGAAACCCCAGCTTTCGCTGGGATGCCGCAGGAAAATGAAGTGGAATGATAATAGATTTCGTGCTCGGCAAATAACGCGCTAAAATGGGCTGACCGCCTCGATGACCTGATAGCCCCAACGCGGTTGCTGGACATCAGTCAACTGGCCGCGGCCGCCATAAACAATGCGCGCTTCGGCGATCTGGCTGGCATCAATGGTATTATCCGAGGCGATATCTTCCGGGCGCACCACGCCCTGAACCGTCAGTTCGCGCACTTCGAAATTCACGCGTATTTCCTGGCTGCCATCAATCACCAGATTGCCGTTGGGCAGCACCTGCGTGACAAGGGCTGCCACCTGCGTGCGGATTTGTTCCTCACGCTCGATTTCCCCCCTGCCATCACTTTCGTTCTCAGCGCTTAGGCCAAACAGCGGGTCTTGTCGGTTGCCGGGAACCACCTTGCCGCGCAGGCTGCCAAACAGGTTGGGCACCTGCACATCTTCGTTGGTTTCGCGGTTGCGCAGCGTTTCGTTATCAATTTCGGCTTCGTCATCGATTTCCACGCGTACGCGTAAAATGTCACCCACGCGGCTGGCGCGCTGATCGCGGAAAAACGAACGTGCACCGGGCCGCCACAGGGAATTGACGTATTTTGTTGTTTCCGGCTCGGGCTTGGGCATCGGCCAGCTGAGCGGCTTATATTCCGGTTTCACATGCGGATTTTCTACTATGCTCATAGGCGGTTCTTTACCCACGCGTTCCAGCTTGTCCATGGTGCTGGCGCATGCGCTCAGACCGGCAAGGGCAATACATAAAAGCAGGTAAAGCGGGCGTTTCATAAGCGTCAATTCTGTGATATTTGCATTAAATCCTTCACTTGCGCCATTCCCGGCCCAAGCACTTCGGCCTGAACCACGATGTCGCTTTCCGAATTGCGAATACGGATCCGGTCGCCGGTGGCGGCATCATCCATCGCTTCGCCGATAGTACGAATCTCAATTTTAGGCGTATTGTAGCGAATTTGTACTATATCGCCGCGACTCATGACAATCGGCTTTTCGATTTCTGACACGCGAATGGCGCGGCCATCGGAAATCACCCGCCGCGGCGACATGCCGACCAGCTCACTGCTGCTTAAAATTACATCCTTGCGCAGACGATGCTCGGGCACGTCTTGCCAGGTAATGTCCACCTCTTCGATGACATCACGGCGATGCAGGCGGTGTTTGAGCACCGGCACCGCTACCAGGGGCTGAAAGCGCCCCTTAAGCGGCATCGTTTGCGCCAGCGTATCCCCGTTGAACAGTTTGATCTCACCGTGCCAGGTATTGTCGCGCGCATCAAAATCAAGCGACTGGAACTGCAAATGAACGGGGCGTTTACTGTCATGCAGCACATCGTTGTAACGCCCGATCAGGCTAACGCTGACTGATTCACCGGCGCCCAGCGCTTCAAGCTCATCCGCCAGACGCGATTCAAGTTCGGATACGGTTAGCATATGGCGCTGGTTGGCCGCATGCGCCATCGCGCCGATGCCGGCGAGTATAAGCATGGCGGCGACAAAGCCGAGCAACCGAACGCCAGGTGATAGACGGGGTGGCGAGGCTTGCATATTAGCGGTCATATCGTTTCCTCATATCTCTATGCTGACTGGTTCAATGCCTGCAGCATTTCATCGGATGTGGTGATGACTTTCGAGTTCATCTCGTAAGCGCGCTGGGCAACGATCAGGTTGGTGATTTCGCGCACCGGATCCACGTTGGAGTTTTCCAGATAGCCCTGCAACAGCGTGCCCACTCCTTCCTCGCCGGCAATGCCAACGATCGGGTCACCCGAGGCGGGGGTTTCCAGAAACAGGTTATCGCCGATGGCCTCCAGTCCGGCCGGGTTGATAAAAGTGCTGACTTCAAGCTGACCGAGATTAGCCGGTTCCACCTGGCCTTCAAGTGTGACTTCCACCTCGCCGGCGGCATTGATGGCAATATCAATCGCATCCTCGGGCACGGTAATGGCCGGCTCGACGATGTAACCGTCCAGCGTGACAATTTCCCCGTCGGGCGACAGCTTGAACGCGCCGTCACGGGTATAAGCAATCTCACCATTGGGCAGCTCGATCTGAAAATAGCCTTCACCCTGAATCGCCAGATCCAGCGGGTTTTCCGTCTGCTGTACGGTGCCTTGCTCGGTATTGCGCGAAATGGCCCCGGTTTTGACCCCTAAACCGAGCTGTACTCCGGTGGGGACAATGGTGCCCACATCCGAGGAGTTACTGCCGATCCGTCGTAAGTCCTGATAGATGAGATCCTGAAATTCCGCGCGTTGCAGCTTGTAGCCTGTTGTCGTCTGGTTGGCGAGATTCTGAGAGATCACGTTCACATTGGTCTGCTGGGCCAGCATCCCGGTGGCGGCAATGTGTAAAGAACGCATGGGTCACAACTCCTTTATCGTGTTTTTAGTTTTGTTGACTCTTGGTGTATGTGTTCGAGGTTTTACGCTCAAGATCATACATCACTTCGATAAATTTGGCGGTGCTGGCGGTGCTGCGTGAGAGCTCCGTGGTCCGTACCAACTCAAGAACCGGGGACACGTTAGAGGATTCGATCACCCCCTGCAGCATGCGCGAATTCACTGCGTCAAGCGGCTCCTGTTCGGTGTTGTAAAGCTGGCCGTTCAGGCGCTCCATGGCCTGCTCGTCTTCGAACTCGACCATACCGATCTGGCCGCGCTGCTCCAGCGCACCATCCGGCGTGCGCACTGAAATCTGGCCGGTTTCACCGATGGTGATATTGCGATCAGTGTTTTGCACAAAGATACGGTCACCGTTGGGGCTGAGTACGGGGTTGCCAGTAGGGGTCATCAACATCCCGTCCGCGCCCAGGGTAAAATTGCCGGCCTTGCTGTAGCGTTCACCCAAAGCGGTTTCGACAATGAAATAGCCGGGCCCGGTGACGGCCAGATCGAACGGGTTGCCGGTATGCTCAATCGGGCCCTGGCTTAAATCCCGGTACGAACCGATATCCTGAGCGAATGCCATCTTGTGCCGATTGCCGTCATCGACCAGATAATCCGTAAACATCATTTTTTCGGCGTTATATCCCGGCGTGTCGGCATTGGCGATGTTATTGGCCGTCACCGTCATATCGCGGAATAACGCCAGCTGGCGTGATAATGATATGTAAATACTGTTATCCATGCGTGACCCGCTCCAATGTGACTGCACGTTAGTCTGATTATACGACACGTCATGCACTATTCGTGCCAGATGCGTCGCGCACTCAGCGCGTCCGAATGGCGGGGTGCGATCCGCGTGCGTGATCAAAATACAGCATTTCCAGCACCCTATGATCGAAAGGGAATAATTTGCCTATTGCACGTGCTTTGTGCTTTCAGTACAACAAAAAGAGTAACTAACTGCGCTTTAGCGGCACCTTGCATTTTCTTCTGGCATCCATGGCGAAGGGGTGTCAAAACGACGCGTACGAAAAATATCTAAGGGAGCACTGGCCGAGCTATGGATGATGATATCAGTGAAGACAATCAGGACGAGGAATCGAAATCCGTTGGCGGCAAAAAAACGCTGCTGCTTATCATTTTAGCGGTGCTGCTGCTGGCGGGTGTCGGGGCCGGAGTGTATTTTTCCGGTTTGCTGGGGCTGCCGGACTCTGGCGAGGAGATGGCTGATACGCAGCCCGAGCCGGGTGAAGCGTCCGAAACGGGCAGGCAGGCGGACGCCGCGCCGCAATATGATGAGGAAGGCAACCTGATTGGCGGGCCGGTCTATTACGAAATGCCGGAATTTCTGGTGAACCTGAGTACAACCGGCGAGAAGACCAGCTTCTTGAAAATGAAAGTGACGCTGGAACTTTCGGGGCCAGATGTGATCCCGGTGATTGATGCCAATCGGCCGCGCATCGAGGACGTGTTTAATACTTATTTACGCGAATTGCGGCCCAGCGATCTGTCGGGCTCCGCCGGTATTTACCGGCTGCGCGAAGAGTTGCTGATGCGCCTGAATACGGCGATTCAGCCACACAAGGTCAATGATATACTTTTCAGCGAGATCATTGTACAATAGCGACATATTGTTCGCCTAACACAAACCTGGAAATCACAACCCTGAGGCAGGCAGATGGTAGAAGAAAATCAGGACAGCGCAGAAGATCCAGGTGCCGAGTGGGAGGCGATGCTCGCCGGTGAAGACGGCGGCGAGGCCGAACAGCGCGTTTTGAATCAAGACGAGATTGATCTACTGCTGGGCTTTGATAATGCCGAGGGCGGCGGCGATGCCTCCAATGGTATCCGCGCCATTCTCGACAAGTCGATGATGGCGTATGAGCGCCTGCCGATGCTTGAGGTCGTGTTCGACCGCATGGTGCGCATGCTGTCCTCTTCGCTGCGGAATTTTACCTCCGATAATGTCGATGTCAGTATCGATTCGATGACATCGATGCGCTTTGAAGATTATCTGAATTCGGTGCCGCTACCGGCATTGTTGACCGTGTTTCGTGCTGTAGAGTGGGAAAATTTCGGCCTGATAACGGTCGACAGCTCGCAGATTTATTCGACCGTGGATATCCTGCTTGGGGGACGCCGTGCTACCCGGCCGATACGGGTGGAAGGCCGGCCTTACACCACCATTGAACAGGATATCGTCAAAAAAATGGTGGAAATCGTGCTCAACGATATGAGCTCGGCGTTCGATCCGGTTAGCCCGGTCACATTCCAGTTCGACCGGTTGGAAAACAACCCGCGCTTCGCCAGTATCACGCGGCCAAACAGCGCCGTGCTGCTGGTGCGCCTGCGGGTGGATATGGACGAGCGCGGCGGTATGGTGGAAATCATGTTCCCGCATACCACGCTGGAGCCGATTCGCGACTTGCTGCTGCAGATGTTCATGGGCGATCAATTCGGCCAGGACTCGATATGGGAGCGGCATCTGGGTAAGGAAGTCCAGCAAACTTATGTGGAAGTCGATGCCGTACTGGATGAGCTGCGCATGTCGCTTGGCGAAATCATCGATTTACAGGTGGGCAGCACCATCATGCTGAATGCCACCCCCAATGATGTGGTGAAAGTAAAATCTGGCGGCGTGCCGCTGACGACCGCCAAGCTGGGTAAGATCGGCGACAAGATAGCGATCTCATTAACTGACGGCATCAAACGCATTAAAGAGGTAACCGAATGGCTGCACAGTTGATCCTGACCATCATGCTTGACGGCCTGATGGCCCTTTTGTTGATTATCACCACGGTGTATTGCTGGCGCCTTAATAAACGGATTCGGGTATTGCAGGATTCGAAGAGCGAACTGGCTCAGATCATCCGCCAGTTTGATGAATCCACCCAGCGGGCTACGGAAAGTATTGCCGAGATTCATGGCGCCACCAGCCGGATAGCCGAGAATATTCAGCATAAAATCGATAAGGCCAACTATCTGGCCGATGATTTGCAGTTCATGATCGAGAAGGGATCGAAACTGGCGGACAAGATGGAAGGCAATATCACCCCGGCCCGTGCGGCGCGTCAGGCACCGGCGCGGGAGCAGGCGGCGCGCAACCAGGCTCCTGAAACGCAGGCGGAATCGCCCATGCCGCGTCAGCAGGAGGCAAAAAAGACGCCCCGTTCGGAGGCGTCAAGCAAATCCCGGCGGGCGGCTGCAAGCGGCGCTGAAAAAAGCCGCGCGTCGGGACTGGACGGCGTGTTGCGCAAGGTCTCCGGGCGAACCGAAAAACCGGCGGAAGAGGCCGCAGCGGCCGAAACGCCCCGTCGCCGTGCTCCTACTGCGCGCCTGCGCTCGCGGGCAGAGCAGGAATTGTTTGATGCCCTTAAAGCAGGAGGCAATAAGGCATGACCCGCCGCCACCAACCGGCTTTATCGCAATCGGTGGCGGACCCGATGCCCGATCCGCCCAAACCGCCGGAACCGGTTTTTGACAGGCCGGGCAAGGTGTCCGTATCTCGCTTTCGCCTGTTGCCGCTGACGATGATGATGGCGGTGCTGCTGCTGGCGGTGAAATCCGCTGAGCTGTATACCCACAGTCAGGAGCTCAAGCGCGTGCTTAATCAGGATGCGCTGGCGCAGGAAGAGCAGCAGCCGCAACAAGCCGAGCCCACGCCACAGCCAGCCCAGGGTGAGCTGGAACAAAACGGGCAAACACTATTAGCCGGCGGCCCGGATGAAGTGGAACTGGCGAGCCTTGAACCTGAGCCGGAGGAAAGTCAGCCACAGGTCAAACGCGAATTTACCCAGATTGAACTCGATATTCTGCAAAGCCTGGCCGAACGGCGTAAGGAGCTAGAGGAACGCAAGCGGGAAGTGGATTTAAAAGAGAAACTGCTGGAGGCCACCGAACTGCGGGTGAACGATAAGCTCAGCGAAATGAAGGGGTTGAAAAAGCAGGTTGATGCGCTGCTGAAAGAACATAAACAGCTTGAAGATAAAAAAGTTGACGGGCTGGTCAAAATTTATGAGACCATGAAACCCAGAGACGCCGCCAAGATTTTCAATGAACTGGATATGCCGATCATGCTGCTTGTGGTGGATCGCATGTCCAGCCGCCGGGTGGCCCCCATTCTGGCCGAGATGGCGCCTGTTCGCGCACGCGAGCTGACGATTGAACTGGCGGAATATCGCCGCCTGAAAGCCCTGCCGCAATCGCTCAGCGCCGATCAGAACGCGCGCAATGCCGCCGAAATGGTGCAATAGACAATTTATAACTGGTCTTGGCACGGTCCCTGCGATAATGCTGGCGTATGCATGATAATCCCGCCATCACGCTGACACAGATCAGTAAAATTTACCGCATCTATGCGCGGCCTGAAGACCGGCTCAAGCAAATGCTGCTGCGTGGGCTGAAAACTTATTTCTCCGAATTTCATGCCCTGCACGATATTTCGCTGAGTATACCGCCTGGGCAGACGATCGGGCTGATCGGCCGTAACGGTTCGGGCAAATCCACCCTGTTGCAGATTGTCTGCGGCACGCTGCAGCCCTCCGGCGGCGAATGCGCCATCAGCGGGCGGATTTCGGCCCTGCTGGAGCTGGGCGCAGGGTTTAACCCGGAATTCTCCGGTCGTGAGAATATTTTCCTCAACGCCGCGATTCTCGGCCTGTCGAGAGCCGAAACCGAAGCGCGTTATGCCGACATCGTCGCTTTTTCCGGGCTGGATGCGATGCATGTGCAGCAGCCGGTGAAGACCTATTCCAGCGGGATGTATGTGCGCCTGGCATTTGCCGTGGCGGTGGCGGTGGAGCCTGATATTCTGGTGGTGGATGAAGCGCTCGCCGTTGGCGATGAAGGCTTTCAGCGTAAATGTTTTGCCCGCATCCGTGAGTTGCAGGCGCGGGGGAGCACCGTGCTGCTGGTTTCGCACGCGCCGCAGGCCATCATCGATTTATGTGATCGCGCCTTGCTGATGGATCGCGGCGAGATCATTGCCGATGGCGAACCCAAACAGGTTATCGCGGATTATCACAAACTGGTTTACGCTCCGGCCGAGCGCCGCACCTTCATTCATAACGATATCAAGCAGGGTGTGAACGCAGATGAGGAAGCAGTCAGCGAAAGCCGCATCGAATATGCCGCCGCCGGCGGGCGTATCGGTGCCATTCGGCTAACGGACAAAAGCGGCGAACCGGTTGATGTATTACATACCGGCGGACGCTATCAACTGCATTATGATGTGCGTTATGACGCGCCGGCCACCGCGCCGTGCTATGGCATGATGCTGAAAACCAAGCGCGGAGTGGATCTGGGCGGTGCGGTGGCGCGTGAGCTCGCCCAGCGCGGTGAATCGGTAGCCGCCGGGGAGGTGGCGCAGGTATGTTTTACGTTCGATTGTCCGCTGCGACCCGGGCATTATTTTCTCAATTGCGGCACCACCCGCCGCGAGGGGGACGCCGACGTGTTCGTGCATCGTATTGTTGATGCGCTGCAGTTTAAGGTTATAGACCCGCGTGAACACGGTGCGCTAGAACCGGCTGGCGTGCTGGATCTGGGCATGGTCAGCGCGATAACACGCGAATGAAAGGCGGGCTATGCTTTTTTTAAGCCAACGCTATTTATGGCGCGCTGATTTTTTTGCCGGCGTTTCTTAGCGTTTTTTTGCATCACCTGCCGTAATGTCCTGCTCTCGAATAAAGGAGGCTGACATGAATCGTTTACTATTTGGTATTGTCGCATTTTCCTCGCTATGCATGATGGCGCTGAGCGCCAGCGCCGGCGGGTATGGTTATGAACGCCATTCGGGACACACGCAGCAGATGCAGGATGCCTGCGTCAAGCCGGGCTGGATGGATAACGACACACTGCAACGCTGGCGCGCCAAACATCCAGGTAAAGATCTGTGCTTTTCCAACCGCTCGGTCAAGCGGGATCATCACTATCAAAAGCAGGACCGAAAAAACTGGCAGAGCGACCGCCATGCATCTTAACACACGTCCGCGCGCTTAAACCCGCCTGTCATTTCCGGGTCGGCCCGTGGCGGACGCCCGGGAATGGCAAGTCGCGTTATTATCCCGAGACGATAGCATCAATCGGCTTTTAGCTCTCGATCCCCGCGAAAGCAGGTATCTGGCGAAGTCAGACGTTAGCTTGGATGCGATCCCCGCTTTTACGGGGATGACGGAACTGGGCACAGGCCAACGCATGCAGTGGCCTCATGCAATAGTCTCAACCCGTTTATTCAACCCGCCCTTTTCTGCGACTGTTCGATATAAATCTCACCGCCGTGCTTGCGGAATTTTTCGGCCATTTCCTGCATACCGGCTTCAGGTTCCGGGATTCGGGATTCAGGATTCAGGGCATCCTGATCCCTGGCACCTGAATCCTGATTCCTGATAGCCGCAAACTCCCGCACCTCGTGGGAAATTTTCATCGAACAGAATTTGGGCCCGCACATGGAGCAGAAATGCGCCACTTTTGCGCCTTCGGCGGGCAGGGTCTGGTCGTGGAATTCGCGTGCACGGTCGGGATCAAGGCTGAGGTTAAACTGATCGACCCAGCGGAACTCAAAGCGTGAGCGGGACAGCGCATCATCGCGCAGCTGTGCCGCCGGATGGCCTTTGGCGAGATCAGCGGCGTGGGCAGCGATCTTATAGGTGATCACGCCTTCTTTCACATCGTCGCGGTCGGGCAGACCCAAATGCTCTTTGGGTGTCACATAACACAGCATGGCGCAGCCATACCAGCCGATCATCGCCGCACCGATGCCGCTGGTGATGTGATCATAGCCCGGTGCGATATCGGTGGTTAGCGGCCCGAGCGTATAAAACGGCGCTTCATCACAGGCTTCCAGCTGCTTTTCCATATTCTCCTGAATCAGGTGCATTGCCACGTGGCCCGGGCCTTCGATCATCACCTGCGCGTCTCCCGCCCATGCCTTTTGGGTCAGTTCGCCCAGTGTTTTGAGCTCGGCGAACTGGGCGGCGTCGTTGGCATCGGCAATCGAGCCGGGGCGCAGGCCGTCGCCCAGTGAAAAGCTGACATCATAGGCGCGGCAAATCTCGACAATTTCGTCAAAATGCTCATAGGCGAAATTATCCTGATGATGCGCCATGCACCATTTGGCGTGGATCGAACCGCCGCGGCTGACAATGCCGGTGACGCGATTTTCGGTGAGCGGGATAAAGGGCAGGCGAACCCCGGCATGGATGGTGAAATAATCCACACCCTGCTCGGCCTGTTCGATCAGTGTATCGCGGAAAATCTCCCAGGTCAGGTCTTCGGCGACACCACCGACTTTCTCAAGCGCCTGATAGATCGGCACGGTGCCAACCGGAACGGGCGAATTGCGCAAAATCCATTCGCGCGTGGCGTGGATGTTTTTGCCGGTCGACAGGTCCATAATCGTATCCGCGCCCCAGCGGATGGCCCAGACCATTTTGTCCACTTCTTCGGCAATCGAGCTGGTGACCGCGGAATTGCCGATATTGGCATTGATCTTAACCAGGAAATTGCGACCGATAATCATCGGTTCGGATTCCGGGTGGTTGATATTAGTCGGGATGATGGCACGCCCGCGCGCCACTTCGTCGCGGACGAATTCGGGCGTGATTACATCAGGAATTTTGGCGCCGAACGGGTTGGCGGCATGCTGGTTATCGCCGCGCTGATAATCGGCCGTATACCAGGCCTCTTTATATTCCTGCAAACGCATATTCTCACGGATGGCGATATATTCCATCTCCGGGGTGATAATGCCGCGGCGGGCATAGGCCATCTGGGTTACGGCATTTCCGCGCGTCGCGCGCAGCGGTTTTGACGGCACATTGGGAAACTCCATCACCTCGATTTTCTGATGCGCCTTGTAGCCGTTATCTTCCGGGCGAACGGCCCGGCCGTCATAGGCTTGCACATCATCGCGCCCGGCAATCCAGTCTGCGCGCAATTTGGGCAACCCTCTTGCAATGTCGATATTGATCTGCGGATCGGTATAGGGCCCCGATGTGTCGTACACCGGAAGCGGCGGCTCGCAATCATCGGTGAGGTTGATCTCACGCATGGCGACCTTAATGCCGCCCAGCCGCGGCGAGCCTTCCACATAGCATTTGCCGGAGCCCGGCAGCGCATCGGTGGTAACGTCGATGGCTTTTGTGGGGGCGGTGGTTTGGGTGCGAGCGGCGGACATAATTATTCCTTCATATGCTTTATGATTAAACCCATAAAAGTAGATATTAGAAGTAATGTCTAATTTCAATGGTAATCGGTGGGTTTTACGGATGCGAGGCGGGGATATTACAGCAGGCGGGCGCGCAATTCGCGAACCATGAGGCCCACCGGCCTGAACAGGTTTTCGGCAATCTGGTCCGTGCCCTCGTCGCTGGGATGAATACCGTCATACTGCAGGTTATACCACACCCCACGCACATCCTTCAGCAAATTCGGGGTAAAGGCCACGTTATAGCGCTTGGCCAGTGCCGAAAAGATGCCGTTGTAGCGTGAGGCATAGGTCATATCGGCATCTTCCGGGGCCTCAAACCCGCATAATAAAACATAAATATTATTGTGCGTTAGTGTGCTTAAAACCTGCTCAAGTGCTTTGTAGATGATGTCGGGATCAATGCGGTGCACGCCGTCCATCCCGCCCAGTGCGATGATGACGATATCCGGGTCCTCGGCCAGAATCGACGCCACGCGCGAGACGGCGGAAGAGGCTGTATCACCGGACACGCCGGCATTGACCACTTCGATCCGGTCGCGCTGAAATTCTTCATTAAGTAATTTACGCAGCTTGATGGTATAGGTTTCATCGCGTTCAAGCCCATAGCCCGAGGTCAGGCTGTCACCAAAGACGACAACCTTAAAGGCACGGTAATACTGCCGGTCTTTACGCGCCTCACTTGTGCCCGGCAACGCCAGCAGCAAACTGAAACTGGCGAAAAAAACGATGATAAGGCGTAACCCGGAATATAATGACTGTTTCAACATACGATTTGAATATAATTTATTTATCCGTATTTTACCATACATGACCGCCGATTTCGCTGATTTTCATCGCCGGCTGCACCAGTGGTATCGCCGTCACGGGCGGCAAGACCTGCCGTGGCGTAACACCGATGACCCTTATACGATTTATGTCAGTGAAATCCTTCTCCAGCAAACCCAGGTGAAAACCGTGCTAGAGCGGTTTTATTATCCGTTTCTAAAGAAATTCCCGACTCTTGAGGCGCTGGCGGTCGCCGATGAGCAGGCCGTGCTCAAGGCCTGGCAGGGGCTTGGTTATTATAACCGGGCGCTTAACCTGCACCGGGCGGCAAAACGCACGGCGCCGCGACTGCCGGAGGATTATGAGGGGCTTATGGCGCTGCCGGGTATTGGCCGCAACACGGCGCACGCGATTCTGGCTTTTGCCTACCACCAACCGGTGCCGGTGCTGGAAGCCAATGTCAAACGCGTGGTGCATCGGATTTTCGGCCTTCGTGAAGCGAAACCGGCGGCGTTATGGCAATATGCCCGGTCGCTGGTCGATGACCGGCAACCGTTTCATTACAATCAGGCGATGATGGATCTGGGGGCGATGGTATGTACGCCCACCATGCCGGCCTGCGCTGTGTGTCCGGCTAATGCCATCTGTCAGGGCAGGCGGGCACCGCATGATTATCCTACGCCGAAGCAGGCGAAACGGGTTCCCGTGCGGCATAAGCGCATTATTATTCTGTATGACGCGCAGGGCAGGGTGTATCTCACGCCGCGGCGAAGCCGGTTTCTCAACGGGTTGTATGGGTTTGTCGAGGAAGCGTGCGCGCAAGATGCTCCGGCAGCCGGCAAGCTAGAGCGCCTCGGCGAGGTCAGCCAGACCTATAGCCATTTCCGGCTGGAAGCCGAAATTATCGCGGAGCGCGCACCGAGCGTTCCGCCGGCTGAGGGGCGCGGCGGCTGGTTCACGCCAGACGAGGCGGAACAACTCCCGTTATCGCGTGCCGATGAAAAAGTGCTCAGGTTGTGGCGCCGGCAGGCTGGGCGGCTTTTGCCTTCTTCGGCAACGACAGGTGCAGAATCAAACAGCCAACCAGCGCCGATGCAAGCGAGCCGCTCATAACCCCGATCCGGGTTTCAGTTTCAAGCAGCGTGCTGTCAAACGCCAGATTGCCGATAAACAGACTCATCGTAAAGCCGATCCCGCATAGCATGGATACGCCATAAAACTGCATCCAGTTCGTACCCGTCGGGCGTTTGATGATTCCGGTGGAGCTGGCAAGATAGGTGAAGCCGAACACCCCGATCTGCTTGCCGAAAAATAGCCCGAGCGCAATACCCAGCGGCAGCGGATCGAGCATGTGGGAAAAGGTGAGGCCTTCAAACGAGATACCGGCATTGGCAAAGGCGAAAATAGGCAGCACACCGAAGGCGACCCAGGGGTGGAGTCCATGTTCCAGATCCTGCAGGATGGAATGGCCGCTGGGATTTTTTAAGCGGTGCGGTATCACGAAGCCAAGCAGTACGCCGGCAATGGTAGCGTGCACACCGGATTTGAGCACCGCAATCCACATCAGGATGCCGATAAAGACATAGGCCGAGACATATGGGGACTTCATCTGGTTGAGCACTATCAGCGCGCTCAGGCAGAGCGCCGCCAGAAGCAGGGCTTTGGTGGAGAGTTCCGCGGTATAAAACAGCGCGATGATAAGCACCGCGCCCAGATCATCGATCACCGCCACCGCCATCAAAAAGACTTTGAGCGCCAGCGGCACGCGCTTGCCGAACAGCGCCAGCACGCCAAGGGCGAAGGCGATATCAGTGGCCGCAGGAATGGCCCAGCCACTTATGGTTTCGGGATTGCCCGAATTGATAAACACGTAAATCAATGCCGGTACGGCCATGCCACCCACAGCGGCAACGAAGGGAAGCGAGGCCTGCTCGCGCGAGGAAAGCTGACCGTCGACAATTTCGCGTTTGATTTCCATGCCAACCAGAAAGAAGAAAATGGCCATCAGGCCGTCATTAATCCATAGCCATAAGGGCTTGTTGAGGCCACTTTCACCGATGGTGATGGCGAGTTTCGTATCCAGAAACTGATGATAGATCGGCGCCCATCCCGAATTGGCCATAATCAGCGCCATCACTGCCGCCGCCATGAGAACCAAACCGCCGGATGATTCCATCTTGAAAAACTGCTTCAGCGCAGTCAGTGCCTGATCAACCGGTTTTTCGACTTTCGCCAGCGGTTCCATTCCCATCTTTCTCCTCATGGTTTATAAGCCATCAAGGTTATTACCCCAGATTCATTCCAGCTTCAAGCCGAACACAACGCTTTCCTTCGCTTTCCGTTCGTTTTATGCTCAATACCGATATAGTATGGAGTGACCTGTGAGCTTGTCCCATCCGTCGCGTCCGCGGCTGATTGCTGAATTTGTTTTATTATTCGTCATACTGCCGGTTGTGATGTGGCTATGGCTTGAGCCGCGCACCTTATTTGGCCTGTTATGGGCTGTCACTTTCATCTGTTTATGGATATGGAAAAAACGCACGGGCCAAACGGTGCGCGCAGCGGTATGTTCGTTCCGCCACATGCCTGGCCACCTCAACAAGCTGATGCTGGTTCGCTTTCTCATTTGCGCGGCATTAATGGTCGGGTTTCTGCAATGGTATGAGCCAAGCCGATTATTCGGATTGCCGCAGGAGCGCACCGTGTTATGGGCCTTGATCATGGTGTTTTACCCGCTTTTGTCGGTATTCCCGCAGGAGGTGATTTACCGACTCTTTTTCTATGATCGCTATGATGCGCTGTTTCCCGGCGAACGCACAATGATGATCGCCAGCGGCCTGGCTTTCGGCCATGGGCATCTGATTTTTAATAACTGGGTGGCCTATGTGATGAGCATGATCGGCGGGCTCATATTTGCGCATACTTACAGCAAAACCCGATCATTTCCGCTGGTGTGGATCGAGCACGGTATTTATGGCTGTTTCCTGTTTACCGTCGGGCTTGGCTGGTATTTTTATACCGGCGCCGGGCATTAAGTGGCGATGTCATTAGCAGAACCTACGCCCGTTCCCATTTGGGCGTGACGATCAGCACCAGGCGGTAAAGGACATAGGCATTACAGATATGCCACAGGAAATGGGTGCCATAGGGGAACTGATCACATACCATCAGATCGATGGTGCGGAAGCCCAGCGAAATGGTGAATGCAACCGTGACCAGCGCCATCGCCTTCCATTGTGCATTGGCGCGCCAGCCCAGCCATGCCGTGCCGAGCAGCAGCATCACAAAGCTGGGCAGATACATAATGGAGCCGTTGAGCGTATCGCGCGAGAAGTTCATTTCCATGACCACGCTGCCGGCCTGAAAGACTAGCCAGAGCACACCGGCCTGCCAGAAACGCAAGCCGCCCTGGCGCATAAACAGGCTGAAAATATACAGATTAATGAAAATATAAATCGGTATGATGTCGGCGATGACCGTCCAGCCGGCCGCCGCATGCGTATGCCACAGGCCGCTGCCGATGCCGATACCGAACATCGCCGCCACCAGTACCCAGATATCGCCGATAGCTTTAAACCTGCGCGATGGCGCATCGCGCAGCAGGCGATAGCTTAAATAGGCAAAGACTAAAAAGGTGATATTGGTGACGGCATTGAGCGGTTCCGCCCAGAAACCGGGGTCACCCGCGCGCTCGCAGTAAGCAAATAAATAGCTTTTGGCTGCAGATTCCGTCGCCGGCATCGCTCACGCGGCCTTCTTGGCTTTGCTGCCGGTGGGTTTGCCGGTTGATTTGCCGGCGGGTTTGGGCTTGGTGCGCGTGGCTTTACCCTTATTGCCGATATTGCCGCGCTTAGTTTTGCGGCTTCCGCTGTGTGGATTGCTGTCAATGGCATCAATAGCGGCGATGGCGGTCAGGTTAATCATATCCGCCACCGAAGCATCCATCGGCACGATCTGCACCGGTTTGGCCATGCCGCTTAAGATGGGGCCGACATTGGTGCCGGCGCCCAGTTCCTCAAGCAGGTTGGAGGCGATATGCGCCGAATGCAGCGCCGGCATCACGAGCACATTGGCCGGTTCGCTTAAACGGCAGAACGGATAGAGCTTGAGCAGTTCGCGATTAAGCGCCACATCGGCGGACATTTCGCCGTCATATTCAAAATCAACGTTACGGTTATCCATCTCCTGGATAGCCAGGCGGATGCGTTCAGATTTCTCCCGCATCGGATTACCGAAATTGGAATAGGATAAAAAGGCTACACGCGGCTCATGACCCATCTGGCGGGCTTTCTTGGCGGTGTGCTCGGCAATATCGGCCAGTTGCCAGGGGCTTGGCAGTTCCTGCACGGCGACATCTGAGATAAAGACTGTACGCTGCTTAAACACCAGCATTGACATGGCAAAGGGGATTTCTCCGTCTTTAGTGTCGACCACACGGCAGATATTATCCAGCGCCCGGTTATAGCCGCGGGTGAGGCCGGTGATCATGGCGTCGCCATGGCCGCAGGCAAGCATGCAGGAAGCGAAAATATTGCGGTCATTTTTGACCATACGCACAATATCGCGATAGAGAAAGCCCTTACGCTGCAGCTTGGCGTATAAATAGTCGATATATTGCTGCACGTGCGGGCTGACGGCGGCATTAACAATTTCGATATCATCGGCGTTTTTCAGGCCGATTTCATTCATCGTATCACGAATACGTTCGGCCCGGCCGACCAGGATGGGCTGGCCGTAGCCGTTATCGCGCCAGTGCATGGCGGCGCGGATGGTTTTTTCTTCTTCGCCTTCGGCATAAATGATGCGCTGCGGATTGGCGCGCACCTTATCGAATATCTGGCTGAGCGAACTGACGGTGGGATCCAGCCGGGCGGACAATTCCCGCTTATAGGCTTCAAAATCAGTAATCGGTTGACGTGCCACGCCGGTTTGCATGGCTGCGTCCGCCACCGCCGGCGGGATGGTGGCAATCAGCCGCGGATCGAACGGCGCAGGAATGATATATTCCGGCCCGTATTTCATCTCGCGGCCCGAATAAGCGGCGGAGACTTCCTCCGGGACATCCTCGCGCGCCAGTTTGGCCAGCGCCTCGGCGGCGGCGATTTTCATCTCGTTGTTAATTTCACGCGCTCGCACGTCCAGCGCGCCACGGAAAATATACGGAAAGCCCATGACATTATTAACCTGGTTGGGGTAATCCGAACGCCCGGTTGCAATAATCGCGTCATCGCGCACCGCCATAATCTCTTCCGGCATGATTTCCGGGGTCGGGTTGGCCATGGCGAAAATGATGGGATTTTTGGCCATCGACTTCACCATATCCTGGCTGATCGCGCCGGCTACTGACAGACCTAAAAACACGTCGGCACCGCTCATGGCTTCCGTCAGTGTGCGCTTTTTGGTTTTCACTGCATGGCGCGATTTCCATTGATTCATCTGTTCGGTGCGGCCTTCATAGACCACACCCTTACGATCACACAGCAGGAGATTGGCGTGCGGCACGCCCATATATTTGAGTAGCTCAAGACATGACATCCCGGCGGCGCCGGCCCCGTTGACCACGACTTTGAGCTTTTTGATATCGCGCCCCGTAATATGCGCGGCATTGATCAGCCCGGCGGCGGCGATAATGGCCGTGCCGTGCTGGTCATCGTGAAAAACCGGAATATCGCACAACTCTTTGAGCTTTTCCTCGATAATAAAGCAGTCCGGCGCAGCGATGTCTTCCAGATTGATGCCGCCATAGGTCGGGCTGATCAGCTTAATGGCGTTAATGATTTCATCAGGGTCGGATGAGTCGATGACCACGTCGATGCCGTCAATATCGGCAAAGCGCTTAAACAGGATGGCTTTGCCCTCCATCACCGGTTTGGAGGCGAGCGCGCCCAGATTGCCCAGCCCGAGCACGGCGCTGCCGTTGGATATCACGGCGACAAAATTACCCTTGGAAGTGTATTCATAGGCAAGGTTTGGATCCTTATGGATTTCCTGACAGGGAACGGCTACGCCGGGTGAATAGCCCAGCGACAAATCGCGCTGCGTAATCAGCGGCTTGGTGGCTGTAATTGCCAGCTTGCCCGGCTGGATTTTCTTATGAAAATGAAGCGCCTCTTCATCGGTAATGCGTGCCTGTTCGCCTGTCATGTTCTATCCTGTCATGGTGAGTCGTCATTCCGCTATTACGGAGGACTGACGAGTTGTTTAAAAATCGTATCATAACGGCTGTAAACGCAAAAAAAAGGGAAAACCCACGCTGCAATGCAGCAAAAATGCAGGCTAAGTGCGCGGTTGCTGCTGGATTGCCAGCCAGATGCGGTGTAAATTATCCTTTCATAATTAGCTGACTATGGCAGTAATGGCCCTATGTCCGCACGCGCACAGACCACTACCGAAAGCGACCTTGCCACTCCGGCGATGCAGCAATATCTCGACATTAAGGCCGAGCATCTGGATTGCCTGCTGTTTTACCGAATGGGGGATTTTTATGAACTGTTCTTCGATGACGCCAAAGACGCTGCCGCCCTTTTGGATATAGCGCTGACCAGGCGCGGCAAACAGGCGGGCGAGGATATCCCGATGTGTGGCGTGCCAGCGCACAGCCATGAAAGCTATCTGCAAAAACTCATCGCCTCGGGCCGCAAGGTGGCGATCTGCGAACAGCTGGAAACACCGGAACAGGCCCGCAAGCGTGGCGGGCATAAGGCGGTGGTCCGCCGCGAGGTGGTGCGTATCGTCACCCCGGGCACGATTACCGAAGACGCGCTGTTGCCCAGTAACGAATCGCGCTATCTGGCGGCGCTGGCTACGGTGAAAGGCAAATGGGCGCTGGCCTGGCTGGATTTGTCAACCGGTCAGTTTCAGCTGATGGAAACCCACAGCGCCCGCCTGTCGGCCGATCTGACCCGTATTAACCCGGCGGAACTGCTGCTTTCGGATGCGCTGTATACCCAACTCAAAGGGGAGCTGGCTTCCTGGCAGCAGGCGCTGGCGCTGCAGCCGGCCAGCCAGTTCGACATTAAAAAGGCCGAGCGCGCCTTGCAGCTGCATTATGCGGTGACCGCGCTGGAGGCCTTCGGCGAGCTCAACGAGGCTGATATCGCAGCCTGCGGCGCGCTGCTGGAATATATCCGCCTCACGCAGGTGGCGTCTTTGCCGCGGCTTGATCCGCCGGAGAAAGAACAGGCCGCCACCGCCATGGTGATCGATGGCGCCACCCGGCGTAATCTGGAGCTTACCCAGACGCTTTCCGGCAGCCGCAGGGGCAGCCTGCTGAGCACCATTGATATGACCGTTACCGGGGCCGGCGGGCGTCTGCTGGCCAGCTGGCTGACCTCGCCGCTGACCGATTTGCCGGCGATTCATGCGCGTCAGGAAGCCATCGGCTGGTTTCAACAGCAAAGCGGTCTGGGCGAGCGGCTGCGTGAGGCGCTGCAATCGGCGCCCGATATGCAGCGGGCGGTTTCCCGCTTGTGCTTGGGGCGCGGCGGCCCGCGTGATCTGCTGGCTGTGCGCGACGGGCTGGCAGTGGCCTTTACCGCGCGCCAGATGCTTGAGATGCAAGAGCAGGCGCCATGCCCCCTCAGCCGATCGGCGGCTTTACCTGCGCTGATAGCCGAAGCCTGCCGCGGACTGGGCGATCATACCGAACTGCGCGACCGGCTGGCCCGGGCGCTGGTGGATTCCCCGCCGCTGATGGCGCGTGACGGCGGATTTATTCAGGAAGGGTATCAGGCTGATCTGGACGAGTTGCGCCGTCTACGCGCTCAGTCCAAGCAGGTGATCGCCCGGATGCAGGCGCGTTATGCCGAGGAAAGCGGTATTGCCAGCCTGAAAATCAAGTTTAATAACGTGTTGGGCTATTTCATCGAAATTACGCAGACGCATGAAAAGAAGGTGCCTGAAACCTTTATTCACCGCCAGACGCTGGCTAACAATCTGCGCTATACCACCACCGAGCTGGCCGAAACGGCGCGTGCCATCGCCGAGTCATCTGATCGGGCCTTGCAACTGGAACAGGAGATTTTCAGCGGGCTGGTCGAACAGGTAAGCGCCGGCGCCGACGAGTTGATGCGCGCCGCCCGCGCGCTGGCGCAGCTGGATGTGCTCGCCGCGCTGGCAGAGCTTGCCGGCTGCCAGCGCTATGTCCGCCCGAACATTGATGACTCGACAGCGTTTGCGGTGAGCGGTGGGCGGCACCCGGTGGTGGAGGCGGCACGCCAGCGCGAGGCCGAGCCGTTTATCGCCAATGACTGCGATTTAAGCCATGCCCAGCGCCTGTGGTTGCTGACCGGGCCTAACATGGCCGGGAAAAGCACGTTTTTACGGCAGAACGCGCTGATTGCCATTCTGGCGCAGATGGGTGCTTATGTGCCGGCGCAGGCGGCGCATATCGGCGTCATCGACCGGTTGTTCAGCCGCGTCGGCGCCGCTGACGATCTGGCGCGCGGCCAGTCCACCTTTATGGTTGAGATGGTGGAAACCGCCACCATTGTGCAGCAGGCCGGAGAGCACTCGCTGGTGATTCTGGATGAGATCGGCCGTGGCACGGCGACCTATGATGGCCTGTCGATCGCCTGGGCGGTGGTGGAATATCTGCATGATACCATTCAGTGCCGCGGCCTGTTCGCGACGCATTATCACGAGCTCACCCGGCTAGCCGAACAGTTGCCGGGCCTGTCATGCCATACCATGCAGGTCAAGGAGTGGCAGGGCGAGGTGAAATTTTTGCATCAGGTAATTGCCGGTACGGCGGATCGCTCGTATGGGATTCATGTGGCGCAGCTGGCCGGTTTGCCGCCGCCGGTTTTACAACGCGCGCGGGCGATTCTGCGGCAGCTGGAAAGCGGCGAAGCAAATGCGCCGCTGCATCAGTTAACAACCGAGTTGCCGTTGTTCGCACAGGCGGATGCCCCCACCGAGGCATCGTCCGATGCGCTGCGTGAGCGTCTGCAGGCGGTCAGTCTCGATGATCTGACCCCGCGCGACGCGCTGGCGTTGCTGTATGAGCTGAAGGAGCTGGACTAACCCGTTGGCCGGCGGCCCGCCTGGCCATAACGGAGTTAGCCGGTGCTTTTCAAGGCAAGGTGATATTGATGTTCGGTCGGTGCTTCCTCGGCGGCGCTGAGGCGGTGTACCAGTTGTAAAAAACTCAGCGCGCCGCGATGGATGGAATAATCCTGCGCCGAGGCGATGGCGTGCTCACGCAGATGCAGCCGCAATTTGGCGTTTGCCACCAATTCGGAAGCCGCGGCAAAACACTGCATCTCGTTAGCGGTATCTATCAGCAGCAGATTATCGGCGTGCCGGCCGAAATCGCTGACTCCGCCGGCTTGCGGAGCAACCACGGCGCAGCCGCAGGCCAACGCTTCCAGCGCCGTGCGGCCGAATGCCTGAAAATCAGATAAATCGAGGAAAATATCGCTCATACGCAACAGGCCTGCCACATCGTGCCGGTTAAGCACGCCATAGTTGGTCATCTCCACGTCACTATCGAGCTCGTCGCGCAATAGATCCTCATCGCGACAGCCGAAAATGGCGATGTGGACGGCATCACCGAATTTGGCCTTGAGCTGCCTGAGAATCATCATGGTGCGGGCGGGCGCGCGCCACTGCGTATGCGGACGGATCATGGCGGTAACCGTCAGCGGCTCGTCGAGCGACCGTCCATAGTCCGGGAAAAACAGGCTGTGATCCAGGCAGGCGCGGAAATACTCCACCTGCAGGCCGTGCTGCTCGAACAGTACCATCTGAACCCACGGGCTGATGGCAACCAGCCGCGCATGCGGCACCATGGTGTAGCTCTCAAGCGCCAGTTCTTTCAGATGCGGGTGCTCGTCATGGAACAGCGGTTCATAATCCTGCACAAAATAAAGCGGCAGCACATGCGGATAGCGCGTGGTTATCTGCTTGAGCTGGCGCATCGAATGATAAATTGTCGCCACCACGACGTTATAATGCGCCGCCCTGGCGTAAAGCTCCTCGTCGCGCTGGTAAAAATCCATCAGATGAAAATCCGCCGGGAAGAACTGCTCGAACTCCTGGCGCATGGCGGCTTTGATCGCCAGCCGCACGCCGACGCCAAGCCCGGCCAGCCCGCGCGCCAGCTCCACCACCATCTGCGTGCCCCCGGCCGTGGCGGTGCAATCCGGCAACAGGAACAGGCAATGCATATCCTGATTGGGTTTGGGGAAATGCCGGGTTTGCGGTGTGTAAACCGAAGAGCCCGGCGCGCGTTCGATCAGCTGAATGATGCGATCACGCATTGCCTCCATTACCGGGTCGCTGCGCAGGGCCTGGTCAATCGCATCCAGCCGTTGCTTGGAATATTTGCTGCGAATGGCATGGTGCGCGTCATGGGTGAATTGTTTGCGCGCCTTTTCGCCAAAACTTTGCGAGACCGCATGATAGACATACACATCATCTGCGATGGCAATCTCAAAACCGGCATCAGCGGCACGGATGCAATAGTCGTTTTCCTCGCCGTAACCTTGCGGGAAGGTCTCTTCATCCAGATAGCCGATGGTGTCGATCACAGCGCGTTTAACGGTAAAGCAAAATCCGTTTGCCACCGGCAGGCGCGGATAGTTGCGCGCGGCGATACCGGCGATGGCTTCGGCATATCGGGTTACCGTGATATCACCGGGCAGAACGTTTTGTTGCCATTGTCCCTGTTCATCAAACACGCGCGGGACGGATTGGTACGTCGCGGCATTGGAAAGCGGACCGATAATCCCGATGCGCGGGTCGCTTTCACCGCAGGCGATGAGGCGTTCCGCCCATTGCGGTGAGACGATGGTGTCGCTGTTGAGCAGGATTGTATAATCCGCCGCCGATGCACGCAGTCCGGCATTGGCCGCCTTGGTGTAGCCCTGGGCTGTCGAGTGATGGATCATACGCACATGCGGATATTCCCGTGCAAAATACTGTACCACGCGTGTGGCTTCGGTTTGCGAGCCGTCATTGACTAAAATCAGTTCATATGCGCCGCTTGTGTGGCGCAACACGGAATCGATGCAGATTTCGGCATAATCGGCGGCGTTGTGCACGCAGATTACGATACATAAGGAGGGCATGGTCATTGCGCTTTTTTCCAGTGGTGATACAGGGTGAACACACGGTGAATCTCGGCAAAGGCGGCATGGCCCGAGGGGCGGCTCAATAATGCGCGTACCGAACGCATCAGGGCATAACCCACTTTCCATGCACGCGAGGATTCAATCGCCAGAATTTGGAATTGTAATCGGTCTAAATACGACGCCAGTCGTTTATTATCGCGCGTCAGCCTAACGCAGTGATGCGTTAATCGGTCACGCTCTGCGCAAATATCATGCATGCGCTGAATCATGTCCGCATCCGGCGGCGGTGATGCGGGATCAAAGCCCATTGTCAGATATAACGTGTGTAGTTCATAATCGTGAACAGCGGAGGTGTTTGCGGTCGATGCATGTATCATATTTTAATCTTAAATTAACGTTATTGCGTTGCACAAAAATCACATGAAATCATATAGCTAAGCTTGACAGCTGTATGTGATAAAACTATATTCGCTGCAATGCAAAAACATTTTTTATCAAAGGAGATTTTTCATCATGGATAATGACAAGGTTGTAAGGAAAACATCGACGCGGAGCAAACCGAAATCGGCAAAGAATGCGTCCGCAAAAAAAGTCCAGCGCACGACGGCCGGCAATAATACTACCGCGGCTAAACGCGCCTCGCAAACGGCGACGTCTAAGTCACAATCGGCTGCCGGCAAGCAGGCGGCAAACAGGCAGTCCGCCGGCACAAAAGCGGCGGCGCAAAATGCAGCGGCTGCCTGGCCGGTGGATCCGTCCGCTAATGCCGTGTTGCAAATGGGTACGGATGCCATTCAGGAATTTTTCAAAAATGGCGCGTTCGATTCGAAAGATAAAATGATGTCCTTTATGAACAAAGAAGGTGCAGCGCAATTCTCCAAATCGGCCGATGCCGCCACCCGTTCGATGGGCGAGATGATGGATATCAGCCGTGATAATGTGGAGACCTGCGTTAATTGCAGCAATATCGCGGTCAACGCCTCGAAAAACATGGGCGCGGAAATTTTTAACTTTGCCAATAAATCCTTTTCGCAGAATCTGGAAATCTCCAAAGAACTGCTGGCCTGCCGCACGTTGAACGACATGTTCGATTTGCAAAGCCGGATAATGAAAACCAATCTTGATAATTTGTTCAGCGAATCGGTGAAATTGTCTGAACTGATGTTTCAATGCGCCACCCAGGTGAGCGAACCGCTAAATGAGCGCGTGTCGGATACTACCAACCGGTTGAGCAAAACGCTTTCCGAAGCTGCGTAGCCGCGCCTCATTTTCCTTTTCCCATCCCTTTAGTGAAAAAACTCCCTGCTTGATGCGGGGATTTTTTTAGTGCGTTTCTTGTTGCTGATGCCATGCATCAGTCCGCGCGTATCGCATGTCATAATAAATCATACGGGTGCATTCCGATCACGCTTTCTAAATGCGCGAAGATCACTATATTAAGTGCTATGCATGTCTCACGCATAGCGGGAGCCTATCCACGCACACGGCTGCGCCGTCTGCGCGGGGCTGAGTGGTCGCGCCGCCTGGCCGGTGAAACGCGCCTGACGGCGAGCGATCTAATCTGGCCGTGTTTTGTCTGTGAAGACGGTGATCAGGCGGAGATTACGAGCCTGCCCGGTGTCATGCGTTATTCCATCACCCAGCTGATGGAAGAAGCCGCCGCGGCGGCTGCACTTGGTATTCCGGCTATCGCCTTGTTTCCCTGTACCGCGTCGACGAAAAAAACACCCGGCGGCGATGAGGCGCTCAACCCGCATAATCTGATCTGCAAGGCGGTCCGCGCTATCAAACGCGACGTGCCCACACTGGGTATCATGTGTGATGTGGCGCTTGATCCATATACCACGCACGGCCAGGACGGGCTGCTGGAAGAAGGGCGCGTGATCAATGATGAAACGGTTGCGCTGCTATGCAAACAGGCCGTGGTGCAGGCTGAAGCCGGATGCGACGTGATCGCGCCATCTGATATGATGGACGGGCGTATCGGCGCCATTCGCGATGCCCTCGATGCCGCTGGGTTTCAGGGTGTGTTGCTGCTGTCGTATGCGGTGAAATATGCGTCATGCTTTTATGGTCCGTTCCGTGATGCCGTGGGCTCGGCTACGGCGCTTGGTAACCCCGATAAGCGCACCTATCAGATGGACCCGGCGAACGGGCGCGAGGCGCGGCGCGAGGCGGCGCTTGACGTTGGGGAAGGCGCGGACATGCTGATGGTCAAGCCGGGTATGCCCTATCTTGATGTGCTGCAGACATTGACCCAACGTTACGATCTGCCCGTGCTCGCCTATCAGGTCAGCGGCGAATATGCCATGCTGCGCCATGCCGCGCAGGCCGGCGCACTTGACTTTATCCCCGCCATGCAGGAAAGCCTGCTCGCCTTTAAGCGGGCCGGGGCCGCGGCGGTGTTCACCTATGCGGCGAAGGAGCTGGCGTCATACCTGCCAGCCGCGTGAGCCCGTGGACGGTTTTATCCCAGCGATGCGGCTGGCGGATAAGTTGCCATAAGGCGCGGTAACTGGCTGCCGAATGCAGCAGCCAGTAAAACGGATACAGCGCCATGGCCAGCGCCATGCCGGGCCAGCGCCAGCGCCGAACCGCCACCCGCGCAATCCACAGATGCACCAGAATGCCTGCTATCAGATTGATCAGGCACAAGGCGATCAGCCAGCCGGGCAGCGCCACCGCGGGCAGCCATCCGCCGAGCCAGGCAATGGTAATGCCCCACAGCAACGGGCTGAGCAGAAACACCGCGCACGGCCCGCCGATGAAGAACTGCGTACTCCAAAACGCGGCCGCGCCCGCCCGGCGATAAAAATGTACGGGGCGGCGCATCATGACCAGCCAGGTTTGCATATAGCCTTTAATCCAGCGCGCGCGTTGATGCATCCAAGCGCGCAGGTGAATCGGCGACTCCTCAAGGGTGAGTGAGTCCAGCATGCGCGTTTCGTAACCGGCGCGCGCCAGGCGCATGCCTAAATCAGCATCTTCGGTGACGTTATACGGATCCCACTCGCCGAGGGCGCGCAACGTGGTGAGTGCAAAATGATTGCTGGTGCCGCCGAGAGGAATCGGCAGGCGCAGCCGCTCAAGGCCGGGCAGCATGACGTCAAACAGCGAAGCGTATTCAATGGCAAACAAGCGGGTGAGCAGATTCTCCGGCCAGTTATAATAGTTCAGCCGCGCCTGCAGGCACACCACCGATTCGGGCAGACGGCGAAACATCGCCACCGCGCTGCGCAGCTGATCCGGCTCGGGTTGGTCTTCGGCGTCATAAATCGTGACATATTCACCGCGGGCAAAGCGCAGCGCATAATCGCACGCCTTGGGTTTGGTGCGCGGTATGGAATAGGGCACGCGGATGAGGTCGAAATACGGTTCGGGGCGGGCGGCTGTGATGGCGGCTATGGTAGGTTCGTCATCGGCTTCCACCACCAGTTTAATATCGAGCCTGGTCTTGGGATAGTCCAGCGCGCGCATGGCCGCCAGCAGCCGCGGGATGGAGGCGGCTTCCCGGTACAGCGGAATGAGGATGGTGTAAACTGGCAGTGAGGACTCCGGTATCGCTTCCTGCGGCGCGCGCGCGGGGGCTGCCGGTGCATATAGATAAAGCAGGCATTTCAGGCCGATGGTGCCGATGTAAAACAGGTTTATCAGGGTTAAGCCGATGGGAATCGCCAGCCAGGGCAGCCAGGCAAGTGCCGCCGCCACCACCAGCAGCAAGGCCGCCAACCAGCGCATCTGGCCTGGATACAGCGTGCGCGCGGCGGAGGATTCGGGCTGATGGGTGAGCAAATGGGTGCGGCTTTGCTCATCCAGCGCTGCGCCGAAACGGGCGGCCAGCGCCGTACGGATATCGCGCGGTGTGGTGAGCACATATGCCACGTTTTCGCCATAACGCGCTGTGGCCCAACGTGTCAGGGCCGGTGAGCGTTCGGCACAGGCAAGGGTGATCAGATGGCCGTCACGGCGATAGGGGATGGCCTGATGAAAGATATAATCCGGCACATCCGCAAGCTGTAATACGGTACTTTCCGGCGGCTGGGCTTGCAGATCGACGGTGGCGGTGTGTGACTGGCGGCCCAGCGTTTTAAGCAGCGTCAGCGGGTGCAGACGATGCGAGGCGGCAAGAATGGCTCCGAGCCGACCGCCGCTGCGGCGTTGCTCGTCGAGCGCGCGGTGCAGGGCCGACTCGGTGATATGCCCGTCAGCCAGCAGGTGTTCACCGAGCCTCATAAGCGCAGCCCCGTGCCGGTGAATAATCCATAGCCAGCACCGCTATTGCGTCCATCAACATGTGAGAACGCGCCGAACAACAGGCTGAGGCGTTCGCTTAGTTGATATTCAAAAGCGCCTTCCAGCTTGATCAGGTCAAAATCATTATCGCCGGACTGGGTGAAGGCGGTATCTGCCGGGATTTCACTGGCCCAGATAGTGTATATCGCCGGCAGAAAACGCCAGCGTGCGTTCAGATTAAGGCCAAAGACCACTTCGGCGCGCCATTGGTCGTTGATATTCTCGCCGAAGCGATGCCGGTAGCCCAGACGGGCATCGGCATAATGCGAACGCCCGAACGCATCGAAAGCATAGCCGAGTTGAGCAGCCAGTTCGGCGTCGGCGTCTTCGCGCCCGCCGCGCGGCAGGCGGTTGGCGGTATAGACGGCGGGGAGCTTGATGAGCGGCTGCAGGGAGAGGGCATATTGTTCGCCTTCGTGTACACGCCAGCGGACAAACAGCTCGTTATCGCCAAGCCCGGTATTGCTCAGCGACAAGCGGGTTTGTCCGTCTTCGCGGACGGTTTCCTGCTCAACCTGATGGACAAACAGATTGGCGCCCAGCGTGAGGTCGTCACGCAGGCCGTACTCGGCGTAATAATTCAGTTCATATTTGGTAAAATCCGGCTGCGACTGACGCTCGCCATCGGGGGTGAAAAACGTGTCGTTATGATAAAAAAAGGCTTTCTGGGCGAGATACCAGCTGCCTTCCGGCTGGGTCCAGCCGCCGGCAAAAGCGGGCAGCGGCATGAGCAAACAGCTAGCCAGCCCCTTAATGAACGACGCGGTCCAGCCCTTTAAGTGTGGATTCGATAAGCGCATCGCCGTCGCCTTGCTTCATCTGTTCGGACAGTACCACACGCGCGGCGCTGACCGCCACATCAACCATATTGGCCTGAATCTGCTGAATGGCCTCCGATTCGGCGCGGGCGATTTTTTCATGCGCAAGCCTGGCTCGGCGGTCGATGGAGGCTTTCAGCTCACGCTCGGCATCGGCCAGCATGGCTTCGGCTTCCTGCTCGGCATGGGAGCGGATGGCTTCCGCCTCCGACTGCATTTTTTCATAGCGCTTCTGATAGTCGGTCAATATGGCCTGCGCTTCTTCGCGCAGGCGAATGGCTTCGTCCAGCTCATCGCGAATACGTGCGGTGCGGTTATCCAGCGCACGCACGATGAACGGCATGGCATATTTGATAAAGCCCCACATAAATACGACAAAGGAAGCGGCCACCCAGAAGCTGGGTGAGTAAAACAACTCCATCATGAGCGCTCCTCCATCTGTTTACTGACCGCCCGATTGACCGCGCTGTCATCCGGTCTGACGGTGCTGATCTTCTCGACAATCAGGCTGGATAGTTCTGTAACCACTGGTTGCATGTCTGCTTTCGCCTGTTCGCACTGGGTAGCAATTGACTGTTCGGCGGCAGCCATTTCCCTGGCCAGTTTGGCATCGAGTTCGCCGTGCGCCTTGGCGGCCTGCTCACGAATCATTTCGCTGGTCTGGTTGATCTTGTCGTTGGCTTTTTGCCGGGCGGCGGCCACTTCCTTTTCATACGCCGCCTGAATTTTGCCGGCCTCTTCCTTGGCTCTTTCCGCCGTGTCCAGATCATGCGTGAGCTGATTCTGTCGTTTTTCCAGCACGTGTTTGATCCGCGGGATCAGATGCGTGCTCATCAGCAGATACAACGCACCAAACGTGATGATAAGCCAGAACAGCTGCGAGGCGAAGGAGTCCGGATTCAGCTGCGGCATGCCGCCGGCAGCACTGTCGTGTTGCTCTTCAATGGCAATCACTTCCTGAAATCCTCCGGCAACTGCCGGCTCATCACTCACGTCGGTTGTATAGGAATCGGCCATATGGTGCGGCGTCACTCACTAAACGGCAAAGATCAACATGAATGCGACGACCAGAGCGAACAGCCCCATTGCTTCCGCCAGACCGGCGCCGACATAAATATATTTGGCGAGCTTGCTTTCCGCCGCCGGGTTGCGGGCCAGGCCATTGAGCATGGCGGCAAAGATGTTGCCCACTCCGATGGCGGCGCCCAGCATGCCAAATGCCATCAGGCCCACACCGATATATTTCAACGCTTCATATTCCATGGTAAATCCCCTTTCAAATTTATTGATTGGCAGTAGTCATAACGGGCGTCGCACAAAAATCAACCGCTACCATGCGATTTCCCTCAGTTAGTGTAAATGCAGTGCGTCATTGAGGTAAACGCACGTCAGCACGGTGAAAATATAGGCCTGCAGAATAGCCACAAAGATTTCAAATCCGGTGAGGACTATCAGCAGCGCAAACGGGGCCGCGCCAATCAACCCGAAGGAAACCACCAGCCCGGCAATCACTTTAAGCATGGTGTGACCGGCCATCATGTTGGCGGTTAGACGCACCGACAGACTGACCGGGCGGGCCAGATAGGAAAACAGCTCGATGACATACATCATCGGCGCCATCCAAAGCGGCGTACCGGCGGGCAGGAAAAAGCCCAGAAACTGAACCGGACCGTGTTTGATTATGGCAATCAGCGTCACACTCAAAAAGATAAAAATAGCGAGGGCGAAGGTCACGATAATGTGGCTGGTGACCGTGAACGAATAGGGCACCATGCCCAGCAGGTTGCAAAACAGGATGAACATGAACAGCGTGAAAATAAACGGAAAATAGGCCTTGCCTTCCTTACCGCAGTTATCGCGTACCGTACCGGCGACAAAGCCGTATAAAGACTCCACCATCGACTGCCAGCGCCCGGGCACCAGCGCCCGCCCGCGCATGCTCAGGGTGAGTAGCGCCCAGATGCCAAGAACCGCCAGCACCATGAATAACGAAGCGTTGGTAAAGTCGATGTTGAAGCCAAATAATTCCGGCATGCGCACCAGCGATTTGACTTCGAATTGCGCAAGCGGGCTGTGATTATTACCGGCCATGTCCGTTCCCCTCGTGTGCTTCCCGTTCGGATTCGGCAGCGGCCTTACGCGCCGTTTCCATCATTAACCTGACCCCGGCGGCGGTGCCAAACGCCATGCCGAGCAGTAAAAACCAGGGCATGGTGTTTAGCCAGTAATCCAAGCCGTAACCGGCCAGGGTGCCGACCAACACGCCCGAGACCAGATCCACCCCGATACGCATGCCATAGGACATTGGCCGGTGGCTGCTGTCGGCTGGTGACGCTGGTTTGCGTGCCGATTCGAGACGCTGTTTCAGTGCGTCGAGCTTTGCCTGCAGCTCATCGTCTGACATGGCCGCTCCTTGATTGCGCGCGAGATTACTGAAATGGACAGCGGAGTGCAAGCAAGAAGCGTGTGACCTGTTATTTTAATACCGGCTTATTCGCCAGCGGTTTCCTGCCTGGCCAGCGCTTCTTCGATGGCGCTATCGAATACGGCTAAATTGACGTTGCCAGAGAGTTCCTTGCCATTGACGAAAAAGGTGGGTGTAGCGTTTACATTCAGCTGATTGACCGCTTCCTGACGCGATTCAAGAACGGCTTCCTCCACTTCTTTATTGGCCATGCAGGCATCGAACTGTTCGTTGGAAAACCCGCCAACAGCGGCAATTTTTTTGAGACTTTCTAGGAAATTCCGCTCAAACGCCCATTTGTCCTGTAGTTCAAACAGCACCTTGGTGAACTTGGGGTTACGCTCTTCGCCCACGCAATGAATAAGCATGCCGGCGCGTAGCGCGGGTTCGTTGAGAGGCAGTTGGCGGTTAGTGAATTTGACGGTGCCGGTATCGATATATTTCTCTTTCAATTGGGGAAAGACATTGTTGTAAAATGTGGCGCAATGCGGGCACGACATGGACGAATATTCGATGATTGTCACCGCCGCGTCCGGCTGGCCGATCACCACGTCATCGGGCTGCATGCGGTGCAGTGAGGCGGACTCGCTGGCAGCGGCGTCTTCAACATGCGCGGTGCCCAGGTAAAACGAAAAGAACGCTACCAATGCACAAACGCTTAAAACGGAAAAAAATCCCGCAGCCAGTTTTAGTCGCATCATATCAGCCTCATCTTCGTTTTTTTGATTATACGTCCTCATATTGCGTATCCTTCGCGGGATTGCAAGCGGCGGATCGGCTGTGGATAGCGGCACCCAGCCGGCGCAGTGTGTCTTTGAGCGGGCCGTCTTCGTGAGAGGTGAACAGTGGCGAGTCGGGCAGGGGGTCGGGCGACGGCGCCAGCGGAGCCGGCGGTTTCGGCTGCGGCACGGGGGCCTGATGAATGACCAGCCGGGCGATGAGGCGGTAGCCGAAAAATGTGGCGATACGCTCTAAAATGACCGGTTCCATATATTGCAGTTCCAGCGCCCAGGCCGGCTCAGTGATAATATGCAAGCTGCCGGGATGATTGCCGCGGCGGGCGATTTTTTGCGGGATTGCGTGAGAGGCCAGTTCCTCGCCGACAATCAACGGCCAGTCTGCCAGCAGGCGGCCTTCGGCAAAGCCGCGCCTGCGTCCGGCCGGACGCAGCAGGCGTTCGGTCAGGGTATTAAGCGATTTTGGCAGATGTTTGCTGTAGATAACGTGCGCCATGGCGGGTATATTAACATGATCAGGCGGGGATTGCAGCCTTTTCCAGAAGGCGACGAATGGGCGCGTAGGACCGGCGGTGCAGGGGGCAGACGCCGTTTTCGGCCAGTGCCCGGCGATGCTGCGGCGTGCCGTAACCGGCGTGGCGCTCAAACCCATAGACGGGATAAGTTTCGGCATAGTCTGCCATCATGCGATCCCGCGTGACCTTGGCGATAATCGAGGCCGCCGCAATCGAGGCGCTGGTCCCGTCGCCGCCGATGACCGCGCGCGCCGGGCAGGCCAGTACCGGCGGCTGGTTGCCGTCTATCAGTGCGGCGGTGCAGGCCACCTCCAGCGCCTGATAGGCACGTTGCATGGCGCGTTTAGTGGCCTCCAGAATATTCAGCTCATCGATTTCGTCGACATCGGCCACCCCAACCCCCACGTGTGCCTGTTCGTAAATTCGGTTATATAAATCCTGCCGGGTGACTTTGGAGAGGGTTTTGGAGTCGGCCAGCGCTTCGGGAACGGCAAGGGATGCCGGCCAGATCACCGCTGCGGCCACCACCGGGCCCGCCCACGGGCCGCGGCCGGCCTCATCAATACCGCAGACCGGGCCGTCATGAGCGGATTCCAGTGTCAGGCACGGCATTGGCTTATGCCGCTTCGGCTTCGTCCTGATCGGGCGCCATGCCCAGCGCGCGCTTATATAAATCGAGCAGATGTTCCTGCTCATCCCGCTCATTATGGTCCATTTTGCGCAATTTCAGCAACTGGCGCATGGTTTTGGTGTCAAACCCGTTTGCCTTCGCTTCCGCAAACACTTCCCTGATATCAACGGCCAAGCTGGCTTTTTCCTCTTCCAGCTGCTCGATGCGCTCAATATAGCTTTTTAACTGGTCACCGGCGACGCCACCAACTGTTGGCATAATACTGCTCCTTGTTTTATGTGTTAACCTGATGAAGCGAACATCCCACGTCGCGCCCGTCAAGCGCTGGCTGCAAATTATGAACAGATTCCTCAGCCGGTGCACCGTAAAGCGGGCAGGCGGCGTTGATTGATGGGGCCGTATTGACAGAGCGCATGACGGCAGCCTAATACCCCAGAAAATCCTCGACAGTGGGCAAATTATCCCTTACAACCACGCGTTTATTATGCTATTATAAATAGCCTAAAAAAGCCTGAAAGGGGGTAATGAGTTTGGTCGAAGTATCAGTTCGTGATGGTAATGTTGATCAGGCGCTGCGTGCGCTGAAGAAGAAAATGCAACGTGAGGGCATCTTCCGGGAAATGAAGATGCGCAAGCATTACGAAAAACCATCGGAGCGCCGGGTTCGCGAATCCGCAGAATCGGTTCGCCGCGCGCGCAAGCTGGCCCGTAAACAAGCGGACAAGTTTGACTAACTCGTTAACTCTCTGATTTATAAGCAGAGTAATAGGCATCAGGTCCTGCGTAGCGGTTCACCGTTCGCAGGGCGTCTGGCCTGTTAAAATACACTCACCCCCTCTTCCGTTAAAATCCCGTCGAGCGGCTGGTCGCTTTCGTCTGTTGGAATGTGTGGCACTTCCTGTATAGCGAACGCAGTACCGATAAACCAGGGCGGGCGTTCCAGCGTCTGGCGCAACGTCCGGATGGTGCGGTCATAATAGCCGCTGCCATAGCCGATGCGGTGGCCGGCGGTATCAAACGCCAGCAGCGGCACCAGCACCACTTCGGGCACCAGTTCCGGCTGTTCGGCAAGGGGTTGTTTGGTGCCGAATGCGGCCGCTTCCAGCGGCACGCCGGGCTGCCATTCGCGGAATATCAGCGGCTGTTCGGGTGCATGAATGGCCGGCAGGGCGGTGCGTTTATGAAAACGCGCCATCCGATTGAACACGGGCAACACATCCATCTCGCCGCGCATGGCATAATAGCCCGCGAACGAGGCGGCATAGGTCAAATAGGGGTGGTCGGCAAAATGGTTGGCTACGGCCTGCGCCGCTTCCAGCCGCGTGGCGGCCGGAATCGCCTCGCGTTTGGCCAGCATGTCCTGGCGTAGCGTGTGTTTTGATGGGTTCATAACGCTCAGACATAACCAATCTTCACAAAACTGTCACACGCCGTTTGGCAAATTTTGAGTAAAATAATGAAACAAAAAGATGTTGGAAAAAGCGGGATATGTCAGATTCTGGTGAAAATAGCTCATGGAGTGACTTTTTTTCAAGCCTTGGCGAAGGTTTGATAAACGCTGACATGAAAAGCTGGGGGATGCTTGGCGGCGGGATTGCCGCCGTGGTGGCCTTCTTCTATTTGCTGCAATCCACTTTTGAAGCCTTATGGGAAGATATTAAAGGATTTGTGCCGGTTGTGCTCGGGCTGCTGGCGATCGCCGGCGGTATTTTTGCGTTTCACAAATGGGATGGTATTAAAGGCATGTTTAACGGTAAAAGAGGTAATGATTCCCTCGACTCTATAATCGTTTCTGATGATTCGCCGAAAATATCACCCGAAAATATTACGAAAGGGACGCGGCTCGATACGGTTAAGTTAGGCGGAAACCGGACAATTGACGACAGTGCGATGGTGCAGGCTTTGTCTAAAATTGAAATAGACGGAGAGCCACTTTTGAAAGATGTTCAAGAAACGCCTGAAAATATCAGCGATGATGTATTTACTGTTCCTTTCGCAGATATGACCAATAATCAAAAATTACAAGTAAAGGAAGCGTTGGGCTATACATTGAGCATCTAGCCCTCTCATTTGCTTATCATTCAGCCATATCCTACATTACCTTGACATTTGTTGCTTTGTGCATACTCTGACGCTGTAATCAGCTGGGAGGGAATTATGTCTGTTTTACGTCTGTTAATCGCTTGCGCGCTTGGTTGCGCGCTCACAGTTCAAAGCGCCGCCGCCCGCGATCAGTTGCGAGTGGTCGGTTCGTCCACCGTTTTTCCGTTCGTGGCGGCTGTAGCCGAGCGCTTTGGCAGCAAAACCGACTTTGCCACCCCGATCGTGGAAGCCACCGGCACCGGCGGCGGGCTAAAGGAATTCTGCCAGGGTGCGGGCGAAGGCTATCCCGATATGGCAAGCGCCTCGCGCCGGATTAAAGCCAGCGAAGTAGCACTCTGTGAGCAAAACGACGTCAATGTCATCAGCGAACTGCCCATCGGGTTTGACGGTATCGTGCTGGCCAATGCCATTGAAGGCCACGAGTTTCAGTTGAGCAAAACCCATCTGTTTCTGGCGCTGGCGCGTGAAGTGCCCCAAGACGGTGAATGGGTGGATAATCCCTACACCAACTGGCAGCAGATCGATGCGCAGCTGCCTGATCTGGAAATTGCGGTCTATGGCCCGCCGCCCACCTCGGGCACGCGTGATGCGTTCGTGGAAATGGTGATGGAAGAGGCGTGCCACGGGTTTGATATCGTGCGCGAGCGCAGTGGCGATTCAGACGCCCTGAAGGGGCGATGTACGATGATGCGCGAGGATGGCAAATATATCGAAGCCAAGGAAAATGATAACCTTATCGTGCAGAAATTAACCGGTAACGCCGACGCGCTGGGGATTTTTGGTTTTAGCTTTTTGGACCAGAACGCCTCGCTGGTGAAAGCCAACCCCGTCGGTGGGGTGATGCCCACCTTTGAGGCGATTGCCGATGGGCAGTACGGTATTGCGCGCAGCATGTATGTCTACGTTAAAAACCAGCATGAAGGGTTGATTCCCGGCCTTAAAGCCTTCGCCAAAGAATTAACCAGCGATGCTGCCATCGGCCAGGATGGGTACCTGACCTTTAAGGGGTTGATTCCCCTGCCAGAAAAACGCCATCAGGCGACTAAAGACGTGGCAGCAAAGCTGACGCCGATGGCGCAAGAAGAGACGAACTGACGAAGGTACGAATCTACGAATTTGCGAAGTTACGAACTGACGAAACAGAATGTTCGCCCACACTGACGGGAACTCAACCCACTATCGCTACCCGCAACAAGCTTCTAAAAACGCGCGCAAGATGACGAATGAATGGCCTTCGTGTCTTCATCAGTTCGCCATCTTATCGTTTCGTGCGTTCGCGCCGCACTAACTGCGGTTCCACCAGCCGCGGCGCTTGGGGCGGCCGGGCGCTTCTCCGACCACGGACTTGGTCATGCTGTCGATAATGACGCCTTCAGGCACTGCGTCTTCCTTAGCCGTACGCTCATCACTGGCGGTGCTGACGGCCACAGCCGGTGTGGCTGGTGTGTTTGCCGGTTCGGGCTCGTTATCGTTATCGGCCGTGGCGGCCACCTCGTCGCCATCCAGCGTTTTCACCTCGCCGTCGTCACTTTTTTGGGCCTTTGACTTGCGTCCGCTACGGCTGCTGCGCTGGCGGCCGCCACGACTCTTACTGCCGCTGCTCCGCCGGCGCGGGGTGGGTGAGGCGTCATCATCGCTTTGCTCGCCGGCCTCACCCGTGTCGTCATCGCTTTCTGCGTCATCCACCACTTTGCGACGGCGCTTGCCGGCACGCGGCGTAAACTCATCCGCCTGATTGTCATCGTCCTCGTTTTCCTGATCGGTCTGGTCGGCGGATTTTCCCTTTTGCTCGCCACCACCCTCTTGACGGCTGCGTCCGCCGCGTTTGCCGCGACGGCCTTTGCGCTTGCCGCCCCGGTCTTTTTCTTCCTCATGGGCGATTTCCTTGCCATCGGGCGTAATTTTTACCAGGCGGAAGCGCCCGGCAAGCAGGCTCGGGTCGATCTGCAGCACGATCTGAATTTCATATTGTTCCTCAATCGAACGGATCATGTCGCGTTTATAGTTGAACAGGTGCAGCACCGCGTCCGGACTGGTTAAGACTTTTAACTCACTATATTCGCCGGCGACGGCCTCGCGTTCCAGCAGGCGAATGATCTGGATGGCCATAGTCTCCACTGAGCGCACGCTGCCCGTACCCTCGCAGTGCGGACATATGACGCTGCTGGATTCGGCAATCGACGGACGCAGGCGCTGGCGCGACAGTTCCATCAGGCCGAAGGCGCTGATGCGGCTCATCTGAATCTTGGCGCGGTCATGCTTGAGCGCCTCGCGCATGGCCTTTTCCAGACTGCGGCGATTGCGGCCGTAATACATATCGATAAAGTCGATAACGATCAGCCCTGCCAGATCGCGCAGGCGCAACTGACGGGCAATCTCTTTAGCGGCCTCGAGATTGGTTTTAATCGCTGTTTCCTCCACATTGCGCTCGGTAGTAGAGCGGCCCGAGTTGACATCGATGGAAATCAGCGCCTCGGTAGGGTGTAAGACGATATAGCCGCCGGAAGACAGTTTCGCGCTGGCCTCATACATACTATCCAGCTGTTCCTCGATGCCGTAAGTGGAAAAAATCGGCAGCTGGTCTTTGTAATGCTTTACCCGTGGCGCGTGCGACGGCATGATCAGCTTCATGAAGCCCTTGGCGTCTTTATATGCCTGCTCACCCTGCACCAGCACCTGTTCGATATCGTTGGTATACAGGTCGCGGATAGCGCGTTTGATGATGTCGCTTTCTTGATAAATCAGGGCGGGGGCGGTGGAAGCCAGCGTGTCTTCACGGATTTGCTGCCAGAGCTTGACGAGATATTCATAGTCGCGCTTGATCTCGGCGCGCGTCCGGTCAATGCCCGCCGTGCGGATGATGGCGCTCAAACCGCGTTTTTTGCGCAGCTCGGCCACCATGTCCTTCAGTTTGCGGCGCTGGTCGCCGTTGGCGATTTTGCGCGATACGCCGCCGGCTTTCGGCGAATTCGGCATCAGCACGCAGTAGCGCCCGGCCAGCGAGATATAGGTGGTCAGCGATACGCCTTTATTGCCGCGCTCCTCCTTGATAACCTGCACAAGCACCACCTGATTGCGCTTGATGACCTCCTGGATGCGATAGCGCTTAAACGATTTGCCTTTGCGGCGCGTACGCGTTTCTTCCATATCGTCGTCGCTGACGGTCTCGATTCGCTCTTCCTCCTCGGCGGCGGCCTCTTCCGGCTCATTGCTGGCTTGTATGCCGGCGGTTTCGTTGCCTTCGCCGATTGGTTCCGATCGCGTTTCCTGACTGACGGCCGCAGTTGCCTGATACTCGGTTTTGTTCGGGTCATCCGCGTCGGTGTAGGGGTTCTGGTTATCGGGATTTTCGTCCGCCGTGGCGGTGGCCTCGGCCGAGCTTTCCTCGTCACGGTTTTCCCCGTCGCGACGGCTGCGGCGGCGGCGGCCATAACGCCCGCGGCGGCCGCGCCCACCTTTTTGCTCATCGCGGCCCTTGCGTGACTCACGCTGTTCTATCGCCTCTTCCTCTGCGGCTTCCTCGCGCGCGGTTTCCTCGGCTTCTTCCTCGATCAGCTTTTTGCGGTCCTCCACCGGAATCTGGTAATAGTCCGGATGAATCTCCGAAAAGGGTAAAAACCCCTGCTTATTGCCTCCATATTCGACGAATGCCGCCTGCAGAGAGGGTTCAACCCGGGTGATTTTGGCAAGATAGATATTGCCCTTCAACTGCTGTTTGGAACTGGTAACAAAGTCAAAATCCTCGATGAATTCATCTTCTGCAATGACCATGCGGGTTTCGCCCGTGTGCAGGGCGTCGATCAACATGCGTTTTGTCATGAATGTGGCTCCTTCTATTGAAGTAGCCCTGGCGAACGCTCAGTTATGCCCCGGTTATCGGGTATGACATGAGAGGATAGACAGATAAGGAGGGTATGACAGCCATGCACTAGCCTTTCCGCAGCCAGGCGATACGCCGGCACAATCAGGGGATTGCTGGAATTGCGGTAGAGGTGCTGCTGGCATCATCGTCGTGCTATTTCTCATATTCATATATCGAGCGTGCGACAAGCGCTACCGTTGTTTCGTTAATCTCAATTCAGGCCGACGGGCTACGGGTTTCAATCGGGTTGTTAGCGCCATCCGGCGATATTTTCAAAACACTCTGCCAATGCTTTTTTTTGGCATCATACTTACTATACCCGACCTGCGGCCCATGTCCATCATTAAAATCATCGGGCATAAGTCGTGGATGGCCGTTGCAATTCAGGCTGGTTCCCGTTTTTAATGGAACCCATGCGAACAATGCTGGCGATAATAATCGGTGTGATGTGCTGGTTTGGCGCCAACAGCGTCTGGGCGGCCAATGCGCTGAAAACACAGGTGGAAGTCAGCAGTGGCAGTGAGCAGGTCGTGATCTTTTTTGATCGCCCGGTTACCCCCGTCGACCAGTTCGCCTTGCAAAAGCCGCGACGTTTCGTAGTCGATCTGCACGCCATTGAAAGCGGCAGGGGCGTTGGGCTAAGTCCGGATTACAGCGGCAGGCTGCTGCGCGATATCCGCTACGGCAAGCCGGAACCCGGTATCTCTCGCATCGTGCTCGATTTGAACGCATCGGTGCCGCCACCAACGGTTACGGTGGGGAAAAGCCCCCCACGGCTTGGCATCACGCTGGATTATGATGGGCCTTCTCAAGTGGGTGCAGCGACGCCGGTGCCGGCGGCCAAGCCCAAACAGCAGGCCCGCCATGCGCTCAAGCCGTTGATCGTGATCGATCCCGGCCATGGCGGCAAGGATAGCGGGGCGATTGGCGCATCGGGCATTAAGGAAAAGCATATCACGCTGCGCTATGCCAAAAAGCTGCGCGATGCCCTGCGCAGCAGCGGGCGTTACCGCGTCAAGCTCACCCGTACCGATAACCGCTATTTGTTGTTGCAAGAGCGGGTTAATGTAGCCCGTAAACATAATGCGGATATGTTTATCTCGCTGCATGCGGATTCGAACCCCAACCGCACGGCACGCGGTTTTTCCGTCTATACGCTTTCAGAAGAAGCCTCCGATGCCGAAACCGCCGCACTGGCGGCGCAGGAAAACCGCGCGGATGTGATCGGCGGCATCGATCTGGCGGTGGAGGATAAGGAAGTCGCTACCATCCTGCTCGATCTGGCGCAGCGCGAAACGCGCAACAAAGGTTCGGAGTTTGCCGAATTAATCATCGCCAATATGGACCCCAAAGTCCCGCTTTTGAGCAACACGCACCGCTTTGCCGGGTTTCGCGTATTGAAAGCTCCGGATATTCCGTCCGTGCTGGTGGAGGTCGGGTTTTTATCCAATCGCGATGATGAGCGCCGCCTGCAAAGCCGGGAATATCAGGATAAGGTCACGCGCAGCCTGCTCGATGCGATTGATGCCTACTGGCGGGGGCGTAAACGCACCAATACCAGCGTCGGCGCGTGGCAAACCGGCTATCGTATCACCCTGCTTAATGATCAGTCCGTTATCTGGGATAGGACCTGGGTGGATGCAAAGGGGCGGGCAATCGAGCTTAACCCTTATCTGATTCATTATCTGTCCAGCGGGCATTATGCGAGCTATTCGGATGTGATGATGGAGGTTGAAGGCTACCAGATCCCGCCTGAGACCGTGGTATCGCTGGCCACGCGCCCGGTCGGTATCGATCAGGAGGGTATTAATTACATGATTAATATCATCTTTACAACGCAGTTGCAGGACGCGCTCGATCAGGAATGGAATGCGACCATTAAGGAATTCATGTTGCACCATACGAAAGCCTTTAAATCTTTCTATAAGGGGCGCAACCTGAACGATCTGTTCAATACCTACTATCAGGACTGGCCGGACGAGGAACCCGGCACCCTAGGTGAAAAATTTCATGACTACGTGCATGCCGACGAATATAACTGGGCGCATATGGATAATTTTCTGCTGCGCGGCGGCCCCAATCTGGAGTTTGAAGATTTAGGGCCCTTCGCGTTCGACACCATGCCGCCGGCCAAATTCGTGGTGGAAATTAATAAACGGGCCGAGCTGCGCGAGCAGGGGATCGACCCCGATACGTTGGTCACTAACCTAAAGGAAATGCCCGAAAACAACGAGGCAATGCCTGAGCAACCTAATCAGACCGTGCCCGCGCCGCCTCATGAGGCTGAAGCGAAAACCCGATCAGTGTTTGAAAAATTATTCGATATTTTAGGTTGGTAAAATGCACGATCGCCCCTTCGCAGGGCGACAGGAGCATGCTAGTATGCAATTCACATGAAGCGCATCGGAAAATTTGTGGCCTGGGCGGGCGCCTCGATAATGATGGCTGGCATCTTCGGTTTTATTGCCGTAGCCCTGCTCTTTCACCATTACAGCAAAGATCTGCCCTCATTTGAGAAACTGGCGGAATATTCGCCGCCGGTGGTCACCCGGCTTTATGCCGGAGACGGTAGCCTGTTGGCCGAATATGCCAGGGAAAAGCGTATCTTCGTGCCCTACAAAGCGATTCCGCGCCGCGTGGTGGAAGCGTTCATCGCCGCGGAAGACAAGAACTTCTATTCGCACCAGGGGATCGATATCTTCGGCATCGCGCGCGCGGTGATTGAAAATATCACCAATTACGGCAGCGGGCGCTCAATGGTAGGCGGTTCAACGATCACCCAGCAAGTGGTAAAGAACTTCCTGTTATCTAATGAAAAAACGCTGGAACGTAAGATCAAGGAAGCCATCCTCGCGTACCGCATCAGCCATATTTACACCAAAGAAAAGATTTTAGAACTGTATCTCAATGAAATTTATCTCGGCTATGGTTCGTATGGCGTGGCGGCGGCGGCGTTGAACTATTTTAATAAACCGCTGAATGAACTTTCCACCGAAGAGGCGGCCCTGCTGGCGGCGATGCCGAAAGCGCCCAGCCGCTATAACCCGCTCACCAATTACGAGGCGGCGCAGAAGCGGCGCAATTACGTGATCGGACGCATGCTGGATGACGGGTATATCGACGCACTCGAAGCCTCGCGCGCATCCACCGCGCCGATCGCGCTGGAAGAGCGGGCCAGCGACGAAATCACCCGCGCCGATTTTTTCGCCGAGGAAGCGCGGCGAACGCTTGCCGACATGTATGGCTCGGGCGTGTTGTATGAAGGTGGGCTGACGGTGAAAACCACGGTTGACCCGCCGGCACAGCAAATGGCCGATGCGGCGCTGCGCCAGGCGTTGATCGATTATGACCGGCGCTATGGTTATCGTGGGCCGCTGATGCAGCTGGAGGCCGCCGACAACTGGGAAGAGCGCCTGCTGGATGCTGCGGCGGATATCGATGATGTGCCGCTGTATGGAAAACAACAATTTGCCGCCGTGCTGGAAACAACCCCCCGGGACGCCACCATTGGTCTGCCCAGCGGCGCCAAGGGCACGATTGCGCTCAAGGAGCTGAAATGGGCGCGCGAGGATCTGAAAGGTCAGCGCCGCGGCAAGCCGGTCAACAAGGTAAGCGACGTGCTCAGCCCAGGCGATATCATTATCGTCACCCCGCTGGACGGGGAGGCAAAGCAATACGCCCTGCATCAGGTGCCGGAAGTCAACGGTGCGCTGGTGGTGATGGATCCGCATACCGGTCGTGTGCTGGCGATGTCCGGCGGATACAGCTATGAGGGCAGCGAGTTCAACCGCGCCACGCAGGCCAGGCGCCAGCCGGGTTCGGCGTTTAAACCGTTTGTCTATCTCACGGCGCTTGAAAGCGGCTTTACTCCCTCGACGATCATTCTCGACGAGCCAATTGAAATCGAGCAGGGGCCGGGGCTGCCCATATGGAAACCGCAAAATTACGGTGGTGATTTTCTGGGGCCGACGACGCTGCGGGTGGGGCTGGAAAAATCGCGCAACACAATGACCGTACGGCTGGCGAAAATTCTGGGGATTAACCGCGTGGTGGATGTGGCGCAACGGCTGGGCATTTATGACAGCGGCGTGCCGCGTAACTATTCGATGGTGCTGGGTGCGTATGAAACCACTCTGCTGGATATGGTCACCGCCTATGCCATGATCGCCAACGGCGGACGTGAGGTGAAAGCGTCGCTGATCGAACGCATTGACGATCGCGAGGGGAATATCGTTTTCCGCCGCGATACGCGCGAATGCATCGGCTGCGATGTTAATCCCAGCTCGGCGGTGGCGATTAATAACCCGCCGATAATCGAAGATGACCGGAATGTAGTGATTGATCCGCGCGTGGCCTATCAGATGACCTCGATTTTGGAAGGCGTGGTCAAGCGCGGTACAGCGGTGCGTGCGCGTAAGATTGGCAAACCGTTGGCCGGCAAAACCGGAACCACGAATGACAGCCGCGATGTCTGGTTTATCGGCTTTTCTCCCGACCTTGTGGCCGGAGTGTATATCGGCTATGACCAGCCGAAAACGCTGGGGCGTAAACAAACCGGCAGCCGCGTCGCCCTGCCTGCCTTTATCGACTTTATGCAAAGCGCTCTGGCCGATGAACCGGCCACCCCGTTCCGCACACCACCAGGCATTATGATGGTAGAGGTGGACCGCGCGACCGGTCTGCCGCCGCAGCCGGGCATGCCCGGCGCCGGTAAGACGATTACCGAAGCCTTTGCCGTGGGCGGGCCGATTTATCGCCCGGCCTCTACGCTGGCAGAGGCCAAAACCGGTAGCGAGGCCGATTCGCAGGCGGCCATTATGGAAAATTATGACAAGGTGCAAGAAGGCTTTGATCCCTATGCCGGCTGGGAGGACACGGATTATTACATGTCGCCGCAAAAGGCGCAGTGGCAGGATTATCGCCGTCGTCAACAGGCGCAGGAAAGACAAGGGGCACCGAGTGGGCGGCCGGCCGAAGCGCGGATAGGCCCAAGCAACAACCCGGCAGGATTTGATCCGACGCAAATGCCGATGATGCCACGTACGCCGATTGCGCAGCAGCCGAATTCGCAGTATCAGCCGGGGCCGCCGCTGCGCAGCGAACCCGGCTATAATCCCAACACTTCTGCCTCACAAGGCACGGGCGGGCTGTATTAGGCGTAGGCACTCAGCCGTGCCTCAAGCCGCCAGCCGGGCGATGGCTTCCACCGAGCGGTTGATCTTATCAAACCGCTCCTGTTCGGACTGCCAGCGATCCATATATACCAGCTTGTGGTCAGTGCGCAGCTTGAAGTGCCTGGGGTGTGAGGCGATATATTGCAGCAGCGCTTCGGGCCTGGCGAAGCGATTCTCACGAAAGGTAAAGACCGCACCCTTGGGACCGGTATCAATACGTTCGACACCCGCCTGCTTGCACAATTGTTTGATATGCAGCACGTCCAGTAACTGCCGTACTTCGGCTGGCAGTGGGCCAAAGCGGTCAATCAGCTCGGCGGCAAAGCTTTCGATTTCTTCCTGGGTTTCAAGCGCGGCCAGCCGACGATAGAGGCTTAGCCGTAAATCCAGATCCTCGATATAGGATTCGGGAATAAGCACCGAGCGGCCAAGATTGATCTGTGGGCTCCAGTCATGCACGCTTTCGGCGGCCTCATCCTGCGATTTGCCTCGGCGTAACGTGGTGATCGCCTCTTCCAGCATGGATTGATACAGCTCCACGCCCACTTCCCGTACATGGCCGGATTGCTCCTCACCCAACAGATTGCCGAAACCGCGTATATCCATATCATGACTGGCGAGTGTGAACCCGGCGCCGAGCGTATCGAGCGTCTGCATCACTTCGAGGCGTTTATAAGCCTGCGCGGTGAACGTTTTACGGTGGGGTAGCGTGAAATACGCATAAGCGCGGATTTTACCGCGCCCGACTCGCCCGCGTAGCTGATAAAGCTGTGCCAGGCCGAACATTTCGGCATGATTGACAATAATGGTGTTGGCGGTTGGCACATCGAGGCCGGATTCGATGATGGCGGTGGACAGCAGCACGTCATACTGGCCGTCATAAAAGGCGTTCATAATGTCATCGAGCTCTTTGGCCGCCATCTGCCCGTGGGCGACGGCAATCTTCACCTCGGGCACCAGCTCCTGCAGGGAGCGCCGCAGCTCGCTGATGTGTTTGATGCGCGGGGTCACATAAAAACTTTTGCCGCCTCGATGCATCTCACGCAGAATAGCCTCGCGGATGACCATGCCGTCAAACGGCATGACAAAACTGCGAGTCGCCAGCCGGTCCACCGGCGGCGTGGTGATCAGGCTGAGTTCGCGCACACCGGATAAAGCAAGCTGCAACGTGCGCGGGATGGGAGTGGCCGATAAAGTCAGGACGTGGACATTGGCGCGCAACTGTTTGAGCCGCTCTTTCTGCGCTACGCCGAAATGTTGTTCTTCATCGACGATCACCAGGCCCAGATTGTGGAATTCAATTTTCCTGGAAAGCAGGGCATGCGTGCCGACGACGATATCCACTCCGCCTTCGGCTAGTTCGCGCCTGGTGTCGTTGGCCTGTTTGGTGGAAACCAGCCGCGAAAGCGTGCGGATGGTGTAGGGCAGCCCCTCAAAGCGCGCCCGGAAATTCTCGGCGTGTTGGCGGGCAAGCAGGGTGGTGGGCGCCACCACAACTACCTGCACAGGTTGCTCAGCACTGACCGCGGCGAACGCCGCGCGCAGGGCGACTTCGGTTTTGCCGAAACCGACATCACCGCAAATCAGCCGGTCCATCGGTTTGGGCTGCGCTAAATCGGCGAGTACGTCATCGATCGCAGATTGCTGATCATCGGTTTCGACATAGGGAAAGCGGGCACAGAACTCGCTGTAAGCTCCCGGGTTGGGCGCCAGTATCGGCGCTTCCCGCTCGGCGCGTTTGGCGGCGATTTTGAGCAATTGCTCGGCAGCAAGCTTGAGGCGCTTTTTCATCGCCGCCTTGCGCTTTTGCCACGCGACACCACCGAGCTTATCGAGCGGCACGCCCTCGGATTCGCTGCCGAAGCGGCTGATCACATCCATATTTTCCACCGGCAGGAAGAGCTTATCTTCTCCGGCATAAACCAGCTTCAGGCAATCATGCCGTGCGCCATGCACATCAACGGTGATCAGCCCGTCAAAGCGGCCGATGCCGTGCTCTTTATGAACCACCAGCTCCCCTTCGCTGAAGGCTGCGGCCTCGGCAAGGAAGGCTTCCGAGGGTTTTTTGCGTTTTTGCGTGCGGATGATGCGTTCACCGAAAATATCCTGTTCGGTCAGCAGGAATAAATGATCGGTTTCAAACCCGCTTTCGATGGGCAGAATAATGAATGAGACGCGCTCCCGATTGTGTTCCGCAGGTGGCGGGAGGTCTGCACCGGCGTCTTCGTGGATATGATGATCTTTCAGAATGTTTTTAATACGTTCCAGGCTTCCCTGGGAGGTGCAGGCGATCATGATCTGCTTGTCACGTGCCGCAATGGCGGAATGTACGGCTGCAAATATATCGCCGTCAGGTTGTTTGCGAATGGCGGAGAAATCAGGGGCAGGTTTAATACCTATCTCGCCATTTCCATGCACGGTGGTTTGCTGATGGAACGCTGAAAATGTCAGCACGCAATGGGACGCCAGCCGTTGCTGCCACGCATCTTCCAGCAAATACAGTTCTTCCGGCGGCAGGGGGTGATAGGCCGGTTCATTCTTACGGCGCGCGGCGCCTCGTGCCTGATAATAATCCTGCAGCAATTCCAGCCGGTCATAGCGGGTGGACCGGGCGCGTTCATCCATCGTAATCAACGCCTCCGGCAGATAATCAAAAAGCGTTTCCAGCCGCTCATAAAACAGCGGTAGCCAGTGTTCCATTCCGGCAAAGCGGCGGCCGGCGGAAATCGATTCATATAACGGATCTTCCTGTGTGACTGCACCAAAACGCCCGCGATAGCCACTGCGGAAGCGCTCGATATGCTCCTGACGCAGCATAACTTCGCCGACGGGCTGCAGGGTCAGTTCGTCACGCGTACCGCTGCTAATCTGGCTGAGCGGATCGAAGGTTTTGAGCGATTCGATCTCATCACCGAAATAATCGATGCGCACCGCATACTCGTGGCCCGGCGGAAACAGGTCGATAATCCCACCGCGCAGGGCGAATTCTCCCGGCTCCATCACTTTGCTGACGCGGGTATAACCGTTGCCGGTTAAAAACATCACCAGCAGGTCGCGATCAAGCGTTTCGCCCGTGCGGATGACCAGGCTCACTTCGCTGAGCCATTCGCGCGGCGGCAGTTTCTGTATGGCGGCGCCGATGGTGGTGATAAGGATGGGAGGCGGTTGCGGCACACCTCCTTCATTTGCCAAGGATGACGTGCGCGGTGCGTGGGTGTGGGCGGCGGCGAGTTGCGTCAGGGTATTAATCCGCTGGGCGACAATGGCATGTGAGGGCGACACGCGGTCATAGGGCAGACAGTCCCAGGCGGGAAAGGTGAGAACCGGCCGCTGTGGTGCAAAAAACCGGCAGACGGCGGCGGTGGTTTCCATGTCGCGATCAGACGGGCAGATATGGATAATGGGCCGGTCTTTCTCGGCGAGACCGGCCAGCACATAACCCTGTGCGCTCAGCGGGATGCCGCCAAGCGTGTCGACCGCCCCCTCGACGGCTGGCTCAAGCGAAGCGAATGCGGAGATATCAGGCATCATGCGGGTTTGAGCGAATCCGGTATAATCGATTGTAATATGATAATAAGTGGCTGATATTCCTGCTTGGGGCAGGGCTCTTTATATGCCACCCAGGCCCAGATATCGGCATCGTACTCATTTAAAAAAGCTTCATAACGATCGAGCGCATCATCACCCAGACCCGGTAAATAATGATCACAATACAGCCCCAGCAACATATCGGTTTCTTTGCAACCGCGATGCCAGCTTTGGTAACGTAGGCGCTTAATCCGCAGCGCGCGAGCCGTTTCGGCGCACTCTTTCATTGACATTTTCGCTCTCCTTGCGAGAGTAGCAACTTAATGATCTTTCCTTAGGAATCAAGCCATGAACGAGGCGACAAGCCAGTTAAACCCTGCCCGGGAAGATACCCTTGCGTATATCGTCCTGTCGCAGAACAACAGCGCACGGAAGGTAACCATCCGCGAAGTGAGCCCAGCGGCGGCAGATTTGCTGGGGCGTGACGCCCGCGAGCTTGAGGGTGTGGATTTCCTCACCATTCTCGGCAAAAAGGGAGTGGAGGCGATCGAGGATTACCTGGAGTTTGAAGAAGGCGCTTCAGACCTTGATGACATATTGGGACGCCTGCAGGATTTTCGCTTAAAACATGCCGGCGGCGAAGAGGTGCGACTGGCCGCCAAATTCGTGCGCGGTCCGGCGCAGGACCAGCATCACTGGTTTCGTCTCATACTTAAGGATGAACGCCGGCAGATCAAAGAAAGCTCGCTGCGTACGATTATTCACTCCAATCTGGCCGGCGTGCGCTCGCTGCATGAAGAAACCGGGCTGCCCGACCGGCATACCTGCATGCAATATCTAGAAATGATTCGCAACTATGTGAAAAGCCACGATCTGGATGTGTGCTTCGCCGTGCTGCGGATTGATCGTTATGAAAAAAGCCTGAATCGCTTCGGGCGTGAGCCCTGTCTGGAGTTGATCCAGCACGTGGTACGCTGCTGTCGCAGTAAATTTCGTGAAGAAGATGTTATCTGCCGCCTGTCGGATTCGACATTGGGGCTTTTCCTGCTGGATATTAAACCTGAATCGGTGCGGGTGGTGTTAAACCGCCTGCGCTGGTTTATCAGTTCGCACCGCATAGCCTTCGGCGGTAAACCGGATTTTTCCGTTACGGTCAGCCTGGCCTTTGCCAGCGTTAAAGAACATCTTGATAATGCTGATTTAATCCAGCTGGTGGAAAAAGAAGCCGCCGCCATTGCGAGGGATGAACGCAATGTGCTCGTGGAGGTGCCCTGATGCCCGCCGCCCATGCGCCCGACGATTCTCAACCCGCTGTTTCGTGATGTCGCCACCTTGAAAGGGGTGGGACCGGTCGTGCGCGAGGCATTGCGGCGGCTGCTGGGTTATCATTCGGTGCTGGAAGAATCCGGTGCGCGCGCCAATCCCGTCATCCGCGATCTGTTGTTTCATGTGCCAAGCGGTATGGTCGATCGGCGCCATATCACCACACTAGCGGCGGCGCCGCTTGAGCAGACGGTGACAGTAACGGTAACGGTAGAGGCGCATCAGGCTGCGCCGCGCCATCGCCGCGGGCCCTATCGTATCACCTGTGCGGATGAAACCGGTGACATGGTGCTCGTTTTTTTTAACGCCAAACCCGATTATCTCAAGCAGGTGCTGCCGGTGGGCGGTAAACGGGTCATCAGCGGCACGATCGAACTGTATGACGGCATGCGACAAATGGTGCATCCCGAGGCGATTGCGCCGCTTGATAAACTTCAAGAGGTGGCCAGGTTGGAGCCGAACTACCCGCTCACCCATGGCCTGGGGATGAAAACGCTGCGCCACCTCATCGCGCAGGCGCTGTCGCAGATACCCGAACTGCCGGAATGGACGGATGAGACGATGCGTCGCCAGCAAGACTGGCCCGGCTGGGTGATGGCGCTTACACGCCTGCATCAGCCGCAATCACCGGCCGATATCGGTGCCGATGGGCCGGCTTTTCAACGGCTGGCCTATGACGAGCTGCTCGCCAATCAACTGGCACTGACCATGATCCGGCGCAGTAATCATAAACAATCCGGTATCATCATATCAGCCGAATCTCGCCTGCAGGAGGAGGCGTTGCAGGCGTTGCCGTTTGCTTTAACCGACGGGCAGTACGCGGTGCTTGCCGAGATGATACACGATATGACCTCGGGTGAGCGTATGCTGCGCCTACTGATGGGAGATGTCGGTAGCGGTAAAACCGTGGTTGCGTTACTGGCGATGCTTGCGGTGATTGATGCCGGGTATCAGGCGGCGCTGATGGTGCCTACCGAAATTCTCGGCCGCCAGCACGCCAACAGCCTGTCACGCCTGACGGCGGCGCTGGGAATCAAAATCGCGGTGCTTACCGGCAAGCTGTCAGGCGGCGAACGGCGCGCATTGCTGGAGGCAATCGCAGCCGGTGAGGTGCATATCGTTATCGGTACGCATGCCCTGTTTCAGGAATCGGTGCACTTTGACCGGCTGGGGATGGTGGTGATTGATGAACAACACCGCTTCGGCGTCGGCCAGCGGTTGGCGTTATCCGCCAAAGGCGAACATCCGCATGTGCTGCTGATGACGGCTACGCCCATCCCGCGCAGTCTGGCGCTGACCGCTTATGGCGATATGGACAGCTCCGCCCTGCGTGAAAAACCGGCTATGCGCCAGCCGATTGACACGCGCGTTGTGCCGCTGTCCCGCGTGGAGGCAGTGGTCAACGGGTTGCGTCGCGCGCTGGAGCAAGGCTCCAAGGTTTACTGGATTTGCCCGCTGGTAGAAGAGACGGAGGGTAAGGAGCAGGTAACCGGTGATCTCGCTGCGGCGGAAGAGCGCTACCGAGTGTTTAAGGCGATATTCGGTGAGCGCGTCGCGCTTGCCCACGGTAAGCAAAAAGCACCGGAACGTCAGGCGGCCATGCAAGGCTTTGCCGGCGATGCGTACGATATTTTGGTAGCCACCACGGTGGTGGAAGTCGGCGTCGATGTGCCGGAGGCGACTATCATGGTGATCGAACATGCCGAGCGTTTTGGGCTGGCGCAGCTGCATCAACTGCGCGGCCGGGTAGGGCGCGGCGACAAACCCTCCAGCTGTGTGCTGCTTTATGCCGAAAACGCCAGCGACATCGCGAAAAAGCGGCTTAAGGTCATCCGTGACTCTCAGGACGGCTTTGCTATCGCCGAGGAGGATATGCGGCTACGCGGGGCAGGGGATGCGTTGGGCACGCGTCAAAGTGGTATGCCGGACTTTTGCTTTGCTGACCTGGCGTTGCACCGCGATTTAGTGCTGGCAGCGCGCGATGATGTGAAACTACTCATGCATCGTGACCCGGAGCTGGCCGGTACGCGCGGGCAGGCGCTGCGTATCCTGCTGTATCTGTTTGATTATGATGCGAGCCTGCGCTTTCTGAGAGCAGGGTAATCCATTATTACGCTGCCCCTCCGGGAGAGTAATGCATGATGATCTCGACCGCCTTTTGCGCCGGGGAAAGCGCCTCGTGCGCGCCCAGTTTGGCAGCGACCTCCATTCCAGCGCTTAACTGCCCGGCACGCAGTGTATCGTTTTCGATGAGCGCCTGCAGATTGTCGGCGATGGCCTGCGGCGTACAGCGTTCCTGGAGCAGTTCGGGCACCACTTTGCGGCCCTCAATAATATTGACCAGATTGGCATAGGGGATGCGAATCATCCGCCGCACAAGCCAGGCGCTCAACGGATGCGCGCGATAGGCGGTGATGGTGGGAATCCCGGCGAGCACCGTCTCCAGGCTGATCGTGCCTGATTTGGCCAGCGCCGCTTCGCAGGCGGCAAAGGCGTTTTTTTTCTCCGCATCGCCCACCACGAGGTGAATGGGCATCGGCCAGTCAGCGGTTTGCGCACGTAAGGTGAACTCCATGGCGGGGCGGATGGGGACGATAAGCTCAAGCCGGGGATAGTGTGCATATAACCGCCGGAGTGCGTCTTTAAATACCGGCAGGTGCCGCGTTAATTCATTGTCCCGGCTGCCGGGCATCATGCCGATGGTCAGCGCCGTCTCGTCTATCCCACGGCGTGCACGAAAGGCGGCGGCATCTCCTTTGGTGCGCCACTCCCAGGCTTTGGCATGGCCGATATATGTGGTGGCAAGCCCTTCGCGTTCGAAATAGGGCGGTTCAAACGGTAACAGGGTCAGTAAATGATCGTACAAGTCGGCGGTTTTTCGGGCGCGTTCGGGCTTATACGCCCAGACGGTCGGTGCAACGGCATGGATCAGTTTTGGGTGGGTATCTGCTTTAAAGGCAGCGTGTTTAAGCGACTGCACGACGCGAAAATTAAACCCCGGCGAGTCGATGGTCAGCACGATATCGGGCCGTATACGCTGGATATCGGCCACCGTCTCGCGGATACGGCGTCGGAGCCGCCGGATATGCGGCACGACTTCAGCAAATCCCATCAGCGCGATGTCCTCGATGGGAAATAAAGAGGCAAGGCCAGCCGCACGCATCTGTTCACCGCCGATGCCATGAAAGCGTGTGGCCGGCTGTTCGGCGTGCAGCGCGCGCATGATCTCGCCGCCGATAAAATCACCGGAGGCTTCGCCGGCGATGATGTAGATGGAACAGGTCATAGGTTAACGAACGGCGCGTGCCAGGTCTTCAACAGCTTGCAAAACCTGCTGGCTGAGATCCGGCTTATCCAGGTTCGCCTCAACCACGCGCACGATTGCCGAGCCGACCACCACGAGATCGGCAATCCCGGCGACCGCTTTCACATCCTGCGCCGTGCTGATACCAAAGCCCACGCCGATAGGCAGGCGCGAATGCTCGCGGATGGTATCGATCGCGTTGCGTAAGGTGGCGGTATCGATGGCGTGTGAGCCGGTGATGCCCTTCATCGAGATATAATATAAAAACCCGCTGGCCTCATGGGCAATATCCACCAGCCGCGCATTAAGCGAGGTGGGCGCGATCAGGCGAATCATATCTAGTCCGGCGGCGCGGGCGGGCTGTTCAAATTCCGCCATTTCCTCCAGCGGCGCATCGACGATAATCAGCCCGTCAACCCCTGCTTTGCCGGCATCTTTCATGAATCGCTCGCTGCCATAATGGTAAATCGGGTTGGCGTAACCCATCAGGATGATCGGGGTATGGTCATTATCGCGCCGGAAGTCGCGTACGAGTTGCAGGATTGTTGGCAGTGTTACGCCGTTTTGCAGCGCGCGCAGCCCGGCGGCCTGAATGGCCGGGCCGTCGGCCATTGGGTCGGAAAACGGCATACCAAGTTCGATGATATCCGCGCCATGCGCCGGCAGTTGCCGCAACAACTCGGCGCAGGTGGCAGCATCCGGATCTCCGCCCATGATGAACGGTACAAAGCCGGCGCGGCCTTGTGCGCTCAGCTGATGACATGTGGTTTCCAGGCGTTTCATATGTTCTCGTTTAGCGCCCCCGCGCGCCTGCTTGGCCGATCGCTGCGCGTGCGCCCTTCCTCCTTAAGGGATATGGATGGGTTTACAGTTCTACCTCCAATGCCTCTGCGACGGATGCAATATCCTTATCACCGCGGCCGCAGAGATTCATGACCAGAATATGATCTTGCGCCAGCGTTGGCGCCATCTGCAACACATGCGCCAGTGCGTGCGAGGGTTCCAGCGCTGGTAAAATACCCTCATGCGCGGCGCAGGCCTGAAATGCTGCTAGCGCTTCGGCATCGGTGGCGCTGACATATTGCACCCGCCCCGATTCCTTAAGATAGGCATGTTCCGGGCCGATGCCGGGATAATCGAGCCCGGCGGAAATGGAATGCGTCGATTCAACCTGCCCGTCGGCGTCTTGCAACAGATAAGACCGTGCGCCGTGTAAAATACCAGGCTGGCCGGCGGAAAGCGAGGCTGCGTGTTCTCCCGTTTCAAGCCCTTTGCCGGCGGCTTCCACAGCGATTAAGCGGACCGATTCATCATGCAGGAAGGGATGAAACATACCAATAGCGTTGGAGCCGCCGCCCAGGCACGCTACCAGCGTATCCGGCAGGCGGCCGAAGCGCGCCTGCGTCTGTTCGTGCAGCTCGCGACCAATGATCGACTGAAAATCACGCACCATCATGGGGTAGGGGTGTGGTCCGGCGGCGGTGCCGATCAGGTAATAGGTATCATCGACATGTGTCACCCAGTCGCGCAGGGCTTCGTTCATGGCGTCTTTCAGCGTGGCCCCGCCGGCGCTGACCGGCACCACTTCGGCGCCCAGCAGGCGCATGCGAAACAGGTTGGATTGCTGGCGCTCGCAATCCTTGGCGCCCATGTAAATCACGCAGGACAGGCCGAAACGCGCGCATACCGTGGCCGTGGCCACTCCGTGTTGACCGGCGCCGGTCTCGGCGATAATGCGCGTCTTGCCCATGCGTTTGGCCAGTAGGATTTGGCCGATGCAGTTATTAATCTTATGCGAGCCGGTATGGTTCAGCTCATCACGCTTGAAGTAAATCTGTGCACCTCCGGCGTGCGCGCTCAGCCGCTCGGCGAAATATAATGGGCTGGGGCGGCCAATAAAGTGCGCGCAGAATGTCTTGAATTCGCCCTGGAAAGCGGCGTCATCACGGGCTTTGATGTATTCACGCTCAACCTCGCGAATCAGCGGCATCAGTGTTTCAGCGACATAGCGTCCGCCGAACAGGCCGAAATGTCCGCTTTCGTCAGGGCCGGAATAGGTGTTGGTGGTTGGCATGCAATAATCAGCAGTCAGTCATTAGCAGTTATCATCTCAATCTGTATGTAGCAGTTTACGGCATGGGTAAGCCAGCAGTAATTGCTGCAGGCCAGCGGCTAAAGGCTGATGGATCGTACCGTCTCATTAAATGCTGCAATTTTGGCGGGGTCTTTGACGCCGCGCGCCGATTCGATGCCGGATGATACATCCACCATGGGTGCGCGTGTGATGCGCAGCCCTTCCTCGACATTATCACTGGTCAGCCCGCCTGATAAAAACCACGGCAGCGGCAGCGTGACTTCCTGCAGCAGGGACCAGTCAAACGGCCGGCCGGTGCCGCCGCGCAGGCCGTTATCTTTGGTATCCAGCAACACATAATCGGCTACGGCACTGTAATCATTGATTTGCGCCGCATCTACGCGTGCCGCCATGGGCAGGCTTTTGATAGTGGGCACCTGCCAGGTGCGTTTGATGGCTGATACTCGGCGCGGCGGCTCATCGCCATGAAGCTGTAGCATATCGGGCCGCCATACGGAAAATAGCTGCTGAAGTTCGGCATCGTCGGGATTAACCAGGACCGCCACCGTGCTGATATGCGCGGGCAAGGAGCGGGTGAGCCCGGCGGCGGCATCCAGGCTGACATGGCGCGGCGAGGGCGGGTAAAAAATAAACCCCAGATAATCAGCGCCGCTGCGCATGGCGGCATCGACCGCGTCCATGCTTTTCATCCCGCAATTCTTAATGCGCATCGGCCAGCCCACGTGCATTATCCGTTATGATTGTAAGCTGGTGGAAGAGGAGGTGCGCCCAATACGCAGCCCGCGCAGCTCATTCTCCAGCGCCTCAACGCGCTTGCGGGATTTGCGCAATGCCAGCGCATCCCCCGTATGGCGGATGGTTATTAACAGCCAGGCAATGATAAAACCGATGAAAAAAAAGAACGCAACAAATAAATAAACCGGTAACTCCAGCTGGTAAGGCAGGGGATAGAGGCTGATCAGCATATCGTGACGATTGACCACCGCGAACAATACCAGCAACGCGGTTAGGAGCAAAAGAAAGAGCCATTTAAACAGGCTTATCATGAATCACACTCATGGCGCGTTGAAAGCAGGAACATCAGGCAGCGGAGGTTGCAGACGTTGCTTGTGAGCCCGTTTCCCCTTGCTGCTTCTCTTTGTTGATCCGTTCACGCAATTCTTTGCCAGTGCGAAAATAAATGGCATGACGGGTGCCGATACTGACCAATTCGCCGTTTTTCGGATTACGGGCCGTGCGCGGCTCGCGCTCTCGTATGGAAAATGCCCCAAAGCCTCGCAACTCCACGCGATTGCCGCTCGCCAGCGCTTCCGAAATCTCGTTAAGGATTGTATTAACGATGATTTCAATGTCACGCTGATAAAGATGAGGGAATTTTTGGGAAAGACGCTGAATCAGCTCTGATTTGGTCATTGGGTTACCTTGTTCGTTATTATAAAAATTATTGATGTGTAATAAGTTAGTGGTTTGCAGGTTGCCAAATCAGCACTAATCCGTCAAGGGGTAGCTGCAGGTTTTTTATCGAAAAAAACGCTTGCCCCACCCATTGGGCGAGTTGATCGAAGAGGCCTTCCACGTCTTTTTTGAGCTTGGCGTCGCGAATATCAAGCTCGCGCGGGATGTCGTGCGCTTCGGCAAGCCATTCCCTGGCTTCAAGCTCACCGCCGATGGCGTCGATTAATTTTGCCTCAAGCGCCTGGGTGCCGGTAAAAATGCGGCCGTCTTTAATTACTGCTGCTTCGTCGGTGGAGAGGTTGCGGCGTTCTTCGACAAGATTAACAAAATAGAAATAAAAATCATCCACCACGCCTTCGAGTATATCGCGTTGCGACGGCTGAAATTTTTCCAGCGGGTTGGGCGCAGCTTTGTTGGGGCCGGATTTCACAGTAATCGGGTTGACGCCCCATTTTTCGGCGAGCTCGGTGAATTCCGCGGTTTGCATAATGACCCCGATTGAACCGGTGATCGTGCCCTCGCGCGCCAATATATAATCGCCGCCGAGTGCCGCCATATAACCGGCGGAAGTACATAGGGTGCGCATGAGGATGACAACGGGCTTGACTTCCGCCAGGCGGCGCAGCCGTAAATATAGTTCTTCTCCGCCCACAGCGGTGCCGCCGGGGGAATCCAGCCGCACCACCACCGCTTTCACATGTTTATTTTTACGCAGCTCCTCAAGCATATCGTATCGCTTGGGGTTATCGCTGATCACGCCATCGATGGTTACGCGAGCAATATGGTCAGAGGCCATCGGTGAGATGGATTCGAACCGTGCCATCAGGGCAATCACGGCCAGGCAAATGACGATAATGGTGAGGGTCCGCCAACGCGTGACCTGCTGTTTGAGTTGCACACGGTCTAATAGCGTATCAGCGTCTAATGGCATTCGGGCTACCCTGTGTTTTTCCGGCTATATCCGCAGCGACAGACGAGGAAAAGCGGTCCGTTTACATCAGGCCGCCCACCGATTTATTATTCATCTTTTTTTGATTTTTTAGATGATGTTTTTTTCTTTTCTGCCGGCTCGTCACCGCTTTGACCGGCTTCTTCCAGCGCCGCACCCAGAATGGCGCCCAGGCTGGCGCCACTGTCACTGGAGCCGTACTCCTCGATCGCACGCTTGTGCTCGTCGGCTTCGTAGGCTTTGATCGAGACGTTGATTTTGCCGGTTTTCTTATCAACCGAGGTAATCTTGGCATCCACCCGGTCGCCCACGGCAAAACGCTCTGGACGCTGCTCCTGCCGGTCGCGCGAGAGATCGCCGCGCTTGATGAAAGCGGTGATCTGCTTGTCGCCGATCGTGACTTCAATGCCCTCTTTTTCCACCGCCGAGACGGTACAGGTGACGACACTGCCCTTAGCAAGGCCTCCCGTGGCATTGGCGGGGGCTTCCTCCAGTTGTTTGACACCCAGGCTGATACGTTCTTTTTCGGGGTCAACCACCAGCACCTTAGCCTTGACCGTATCACCTTTTTTATACAGCTTGATAGCTTCTTCTCCGTTCGCGCTCCAGCTGATATCGGAATGATGCACCAGCCCGTCAATATCGTTATCTAATCCGACAAACAGGCCGAAATCAGTGATGTTGCGAACTTTGCCCTCAATCTCGGTACCTACCGGATTGTTGGCAGCGAAAGATGCCCATGGATTATCCATGCACTGCTTCATGCCCAGGCTGATCCGGTGCTTTTCCGGCTCCACATCAAGCACCATCACGTCTATGTCGTCGCCCACCTGCACGATCTTACTGGGGTGGGTGTTTTTCTTGGTCCAGCTCATTTCCGAGACATGCACAAGGCCCTCAATGCCGTCTTTAAGCTCAACGAACGCGCCATAATCGGTGATGTTGGTGATTTTACCGGTAAAGCGGGTGCCCTTTTGGAATTCATCGGAAATCCCTTCCCACGGGTTGTCTTCCATCTGCTTCATGCCCAGACTGATGCGCTTTGTCTTTTCGTCGAATTTGGTGACCACGACTTTGATATTGTCTCCCACCTGAAACACTTCGGAGGGGTGATTGATGCGCTTCCAGGAAATGTCGGTGACGTGCAGCAATCCGTCGACCCCACCCATATCGATAAAGGCGCCGTAGTCGGTGATATTTTTGACCACGCCATCAAGCACCTGGCCTTCGCGGATATTATCAAGCAGCTCGTTACGGGCTTCCACGCGAGATTCTTCCAGCACAGCGCGGCGTGAGACCACAATATTGCCGCGCTTGCGGTCCATTTTCAAGATTTGGAACGGTTGCGGCACATGCATCAACGGCGTGACGTCCTTTATCGGGCGGACATCAACCTGACTACCCGGAAGGAAGGCGACCGCGCCTTTGATATCCACCGTAAAGCCACCTTTTACACGGTTAAAGATAACGCCTTCAACACGTTCACCTTTTTTCCAGATGTCTTCCAGGCGCGCCCAGGATTCTTCGCGCAGGGCCTTTTCGCGGCTTAATACCACTTCCCCGTTGCGGTCCTCAAAGCGTTCAACGTAAATATCGAATTCGTCACCCACTTCGATTTCCGGGATTTTACCGGCTTGGGCAAATTCCTCAAGCGGGATGCGTCCCTCGGATTTCAGCCCAACATCGACCAAAGCCAGATCTTTTTCGATGCCGATGATGGTGCCTTTAACCACCGAGCCTTCTTGAATATTTTCATTTGCGTAGGTGGATTCGAATAATTCTGCGAAATTTTCGCCTGTAGAGAATTCGTCTTCAAATTCCTCTGCCAGCGCCTGAGAAGCCATAATTATACCTTGCTATCCAGCAGGATACCGACCTGCGAGCGGGTTAGGGTTTACACAAAAGTGGCTGATTAATAGCAAGATGTGCTGGAAATGCAAGGTTTTTTAGTCCCGGCGGCAGGGACGTAGCTTAGTATTTGCTGGCGCGAATAAATTCGGGATAGGCATCGAGCCCGACTTCGGCCTGATCGATTCCCATCTCTTCCATTTCCTCCGTAATGCGTAGCCCCATAATCGCCTGAATCAGCAGCCACACCAACAGGCTGGCCAGCGTGGTAAAGGCGCCGATACTGACAATCCCGATAATCTGCGTGACAAAACTGGCCTCCGGGTTGGTGAAGGGGACGGCCAATGTGCCCCAGATACCGCAAATCAGGTGAACGGGGATGGCGCCGACGACATCGTCGATTTTCAGGCGGTCCAGCATGGGTACCGCCATCGCCATAAGCAGGCCGCCGATGCCGCCGATAAGCGCGGCTTCACCCATGCTGGGCATAAGCGGCTCGGCCGTAATGCTGACCAGACCGGCCAGCGCACCGTTAAGCGTCATGCTGGGATCAACTTTTTTGAAAGTTAACTGGGTAAACACCATGGCAACCACTAGCCCGGCACATGCGGCGATATTGGTGTTAACGAATATGGTGGCAACCGCCGAAGCATCGGCGGCCGTACCCAAGGCCAGCTGAGACGCGCCGTTAAACCCGAACCATCCCAGCCAGAGTACGAAGGTGCCAAGGGTGGCCAGCGGGATGGAGGAGCCGGGCATCGGGTGCGATTTGCCACTTTTATCGAAACGGCCGGCCCGCGCGCCGATCAGCAATACGCCGACCAGTGCTGCCCAGCCGCCGACCGAATGGACGATGGTGGAACCGGCAAAATCCGCAAAGCCGATGCTGGCCAGCCAGCCACCACCCCACAGCCACGAGCCGGAAATCGGATAGAGCACGCCGGTGAGGATGGCGACGAACAGCAGAAATGACCATAGCTTTGCCCGCTCGGCGATGGTGCCTGAAACGATGGATGCGGCGGTGGCAACAAATACCATCTGGAAAAACCAGTCGGATCCGGCGGCATAGGCGCCGGCTTCGCCGATAAACGTGCCCTCGATATCGACATTGGTGGAATCATCTATCGCCCATGCGGCGAATTCGCCGAAATAGCCGCCGTCAACCCCGCTATACATTAAATTATAGCCGATCATGTAATACATCAGCCCGGCGATGGAATACAACGCGATGTTTTTCACGCATATGGTACTGACGCTGGTGCTGCGTACCATCCCTGCTTCCAGCATGCAAAAACCGGCGGCCATGAACATAACAAGAAAGCCGCCGATTAAAAACAGCAGGGTGTTGAGAATATATTGCAGCTCGCCGGAGACGGTGGTTTCGGCCAGTGCGACGCCGGGGACCGTCAACAAGCACAGCGTCATGCCTATTAGGAGGATACGCGAAGCAGCAAATATCTGAAGCATAATCCTTACACCTCACATGTTTTTACATGCGTCCTATAATGAATCCGGGGGACAATCAAATAAATTCCGCAGGGTTGTACGAAACGGTGCTTCGCTGCAAGCAGTTGCGTTGAAGGCAAAAATAGGCTAGCTGTCCTGGCTATGGACAGAGACGCGTTTTTACAATATCTGCAGGCGCTGATTGCCTATGACGGAGAATATGTCTGGGTTATCGAGATTTTTATCGTCCTATTGGTCACCGCGATATTCAGCTTGGTGGTGAATGCCTTTTTATACCGCGTCCAAAACCGATTAAAAAGAAACAACGTCTGGTGGGACGATGTGCTGCTGGGTACGGCTCGCAAGCCCATCAAGCTCGCGGTATGGTTCATGGGCCTGTTTTATGCGCTGCGTATCAGCGCGCGGGAAACGGAATTCACGCTGCTGGAGGATATTGTCGGCCTGCGGGAGGTGGTACTGGTTCTGCTGGTAGCCTGGTCAGCTAACCGCTTTGTCTCGGCCGGCGAAAAAAATTATATTTCTGCTCGTCAACGCCGGGCGCAGGAAGTGGATATCACTGTCGTAAACGCCATCGGCAAACTGCTTAAGATAAGTATTAATGTCGGCGCCGGGCTGATGGTGCTGCAAAGCCTGGGCGTGAGTATTAGCGGACTTCTGGCCTTTGGCGGGATGGGCGGTATTGCCGTGGGCTTTGCGGCTAAGGATCTACTTGCCAATTTTTTCGGCGCGGCGATGATCTATTTTGACAAACCGTTCAAGGTGGGTGACTGGATACGCTCGCCCGATCGTGAGATTGAGGGGGATGTGGAGCGTATCGGCTGGCGCCTGGTGACCATCCGCACGTTTGATAAACGCCCGCTTTACGTGCCTAATTCCGTATTTACCACCATTGCGGTGGAAAATCCCTCGCGCATGTATTACCGGCGGCTCAATATGTATGTCGGTATCCGTTATGACGATCTGGCGCACATGGCGGATATCACGCGGGATGTGAAACAGATGCTGATTGATCATCCGGAAATCGACGAGCAGCAGACGACCATCGTTAATTTCCATGAATTCAACAGCTCGTCCTGTGATTTTATGATCTATTGCTTTACGCGCCGGACCAAATGGGCGGAGTTTTATGAGGTCAAGCAGGATGTCATGCTGAAAATGGCTGCCATTATCGAAGGATACGGCGCCGAAATCGCCTTTCCCACACGCACCATTCATATGGCCGGCGGACAGGAGCAGATCGCTGAGGCTTCGGCGTAGGGTGATAATAAGCCGTGTGAGAAGGCCCGCCCTTACTTTGACTCAGTGGCAATGGAAGCCGCCTCGCGCGCAGGTAAAAAGCGACAATCTTTAGGCGGTTTCGTCTTTTTTGATGATGTAATAAAATCTTAAGCGGAGCCTTACCCTATCCCTCTCCCAGTGGGAGAGGGAAGCAAGCGCAAAGCTATCGGGGGTGAGGGCATCACGTCATTAGAAAAGACGCTTAATTTCTTAGGATTCCAGCTTGCGCCGGCATGAACGCGAGCAAGCAAAAGCAGTGCTGACCGGTTTAGCGACTCCCCCCCCCTTAAGAAGGGGGGAGGGAGGTGTCATGCGGGGCACGGCCTATACGCTGTAATACATTTTGAATTCAACGGGCGAAGGCGTGGTTTCCCATTTGAGGCACTCTTCCATCTTCAGCTCGATATATCCGTCAATCAGGTCATCATTAAAGACGTCGCCCTTTTTGAGGAAACCACGGTCCTGATCAAGCGCCACCAGCGCCTCGCGCAGTGAGCCGCATACGTGGGGCACATTGCTCAATTCCTCAGGCGGCAGGTCATACAGGTTTTTATCCATGGCATCACCGGGATGAATCTTGTTTTCGATCCCGTCCAGTCCCGCCATCAGCAAAGCGGCAAAGGCATAATACGGATTGCCGGAGGAATCCGGAAAGCGGGTTTCGATCCGCTTGGCCTTGGGGCTTGACACGTGTGGAATCCGCACCGAAGCCGAACGGTTGCGCGACGAATACGCCAGCAGCACCGGCGCCTCAAAGCCCGGGACCAGACGCTTATAGCTGTTGGTGCTGGCATTGGTGAAGGCGTTGATCGCGCGGGCGTGTTTTATGACCCCGCCGATATAATACAGACAGGTCTCTGACAGGTCGGCATAGCCGTTGCCGGCAAACAGCGGATTGTCCCCTTTCCAGATCGACTGGTGCACATGCATGCCGGAGCCGTTATCACCGGCGACCGGCTTGGGCATGAAGGTGGCCGTTTTGCCGTAGGAGTGAGCGACCATCTGCACCACATATTTATATTTCTGCACATTGTCGGCGGTGCCAAGCAGGGTGGAAAACAGAATGCCCAGCTCGTTTTGCGCCGGGGCGACCTCGTGGTGATGCAGGACCGGCGAAATACCCACCTGCCGCAGCGTGGTAAGACACTCAGAGCGCAAATCGCTTAGCGAATCCACCGGCGGCACCGGGAAATAGCCGCCCTTGACGCCGGGGCGATGGCCCATATTGCCCATTTCATAGAGTTTGCCGCTGTTCTCGGGCGATTCTTCCGATTCCAGATGATAGTAGCTGGAGAACATGCCGACATCAAAGCGTACATCGTCAAATACGAAAAATTCCAGCTCCGGCCCGAAATAGGCGGTATCGCCAATGCCGGTATAGGCGAGATAGGCCTCGGCGCGGCGCGCGGTTGAACGCGGATCGCGGTTATAAGCCTGGCCGGTGGAAGGCTCGATAACATCGCAGGTTACCATCAGGGTAGGCTGCGCAGTAAACGGTTCGATCGCCGCCGTATCCGGATCGGGTTTGAGGATCATGTCCGATTCGTTAATGCTTTTCCAGCCGGAGATGGAGGAGCCGTCGAACATTATCCCGTCTTCAAACGTTTCATCACTCACTTGATCCGCCACATAAGCGGTGTGTTGCCATTTCCCGCGCGGGTCAGTGAATCGGAAATCCACGAACTGCACGTCGTTTTCCTTGATCATTTTGCTGATATCTTTGGCTTTCATTGGCTGCTTGACTCCTTCGTAAAACAATTAACAAATTATACAGCGCTGGGGCCGCGCTCGCCGGTACGAATACGGATGACCTCTTCAATCGGGGAGATAAAGATTTTGCCGTCGCCAATCCGCCCGGTTTGCGCGGCGTTGGTGATGGCTTCGACGAGTTTGTCGACGAGATTTTCTTCCACGATGACTTCGATTTTCACTTTCGGCAGAAAATCGACAACATATTCCGCACCGCGATACAGCTCGGTATGGCCTTTCTGCCGGCCGAAACCACGGGCTTCATAAACGGTTATACCCTGAATGCCGATTTCCTGAAGCGCTTCTTTCACCTCATCCAGCTTGAATGGCTTGATGATTGCTTCGACTTTTTTCATGGCATCACCTCTTCCGTCCTGACGGCTTACCAACGTGATGATTTCCAATACTCATCCGTCACGAATGGCAAGCTAGTCGTGGTATCCCGGCTTGGCAAGTGAAACTTAAACCAGGCCACATACGGACGAATGATAAGCCGGATATGGCCGTTTTCGGGGTAAAATTGGCGTTAAAACTGAAAAAACCCGGGAAAAGCCTAATAATTCAGCTAAACCGACATCAAACTGCCATAATTACCGCTTACACTGAAAGATGGAGTAAAATAGCCGGAGAACAGAGCCGACGTGACGTCATACCTATATCCAGCGCCGTCGCTTGTGGATCGTGTGCATATGATCCGCACGGAACAGGGCGGATACCGGGCCTATATCAAGCTGCGGGAAGGGGTGCCGCCGCAGCAATATAGCGAGGTGCGCCAGGCGATTGAAGCGCAGCACTGGCAGGCGATTCCCGCTTATTATCTGGGAAAACCAGCGCTGGAAGTGCGTGGGTTTCCCCGGGCCGATGACGTGCTGGACATGTTGCAGCAGCGTCACTGGGTGGTGGGTAAGCCCAAGGAGTTGTCCTCACCGGGAGATAAACTCACCTTAAAAGACCAGATACTGGCCCGCTCGCTTCAGTTAAGCGGATTGCTGTATGCCGCGGGCGACATCAGTTACATCATGTACGGTGTTAAAGAGCAGCATAAGCTGGATATGGCAGCCGGATTCGCTTATATGGCCGGGACATGGGCATTGCTGGCATTCGGGCGAAACGATAATGCGGATAAGCAGGTTCGCGATTTATCGCGGCGACTGGTCTCCCATTTGCAGGCGCAGCAACAGGATATTCCCGCCGATTGCGCATTAACCCACATCGCCGAACAGCATAAGCAGGGTACATTCGATAAACTGGAAGATTACCTCAGTCGCTATCCAGCAGAACTGTTCGGCACGTTTACCGGCACTGCCGGGTTGTTGATTATGGCGTCTGCCCTGCGGCATAAGGTGCCGTTTGCCCAGACAGTACGTGCCAAAAGCAGTGCTTGGGCCGATGTCGGGCTGGGCAGTCTGACTGCGGCTGCTTCCTTCGGCGGCATACTGATTAAAGAAAAACAGCACGACCCGGACGGACCGCCGCCGGCCAACACGTTGGAGCAGGCCTGGCGCTGGATAGAAGAGAAACCGCTGCGCGTGACCGGCTACGGCCTGATGGTGAGCACGTTGTTTCACGCCTACAGCACTTCGATCGATTATGCTGATGCCCGAAAATCTGGAAATAAACAGAAATTATCCTCCATTCCGTTTCGGGCGGCGTTTATTGCCAGCAACCTGATAGCTGAATTCATGATTGCGATTTCATCGAAAGGGCATGGCGAGGGCGTGGAAGCCGACGGCAGTGTCCGTCACAGTATGATTGCGATTGCCTCGGAACTGATTGCCAAGGAAAAGCCTGCCATGCATGAGATGTTGATTACGCAGATGGCCCAATTTCTGGGCCGCCCGGAAGTGCTGGGCGAGAAAGATAGCGAGATCACCGCGCAATTGCGCGAAGAAGTCGGCCGCGCGCGCGATAATCCCTGGGCCGGCTGCGGAAAACAGGTGCAGCAGACGGCCTGGCCGAGGCAGCCGCAATCGGCGGTGAGCGTGCCGGGCAATCTGCAGCAGCGGGTTTTCGGGCCACCGGCCGCGGCGTTGCCGATTTATTAAGCCCCTTTATTTTATTGCGCGGCGCGGCTACATTCGTTATACAACCAGCAATTTTCAGGCGGATGAAAAATCGGGGTGTAGCGCAGCCTGGTAGCGCGCTTCGTTCGGGACGAAGAGGCCGGAGGTTCGAATCCTCTCACCCCGACCACGTTTAATTGACCAGCCAGTGCCTAAGGATTCGAGACCTCCTGTTTTTTAAGGTGCCAACACGCCCTGCGGGCGTGCTTGGCTGGTTCGAATCCTCTCACCCCGACCACGTTTAATTGACCAGCCAGTGCCGGAGGATTCGAGACCTCCT
>CAZMBI010000004.1:87483-139748 GCA_964564675.1 uncultured Azospirillaceae bacterium | reverse complement strand
GCTGGGTTTAGAACGTCGTGAGACAGTTCGGTCCCTATCTGCCGTGGGTGTTGGAATATTGAGAGGATCTGTCCTTAGTACGAGAGGACCGGGATGGACGCACCTCTGGTGTACCTGTTGTTGCGCCAGCAGCATCGCAGGGTAGCTATGTGCGGAAGGGATAAACGCTGAAAGCATCTAAGCGTGAAACCCACCTCAAAACGAGTGTTCCCTATGAGAGTCGTGATAGACCATCACGTTGATAGGCCGGGTGTGGAAGTGCAGTAATGTATGAAGCTAACCGGTACTAATCACTCCACTGATTTAATCATTTCGTTAGTTGTCAGTTGCCAGTAGTCAGTGGCCAGCTTTTTGCTGACGATTGATAGCTGAAGACTGATAACTAATACAACTTGAGTCGTTGAACGCCATCACATGCAGTGTGAAGCGGATTATACCGCACCATGCTGAACCGATGGGTCAGTATAGAAAAACCTATTTGGATAGGCATTAGGCCCCAGGCATTAGGCATTAGATTTGATCTTTTACCTAATCCCCAAAGCCTGATGCCAATCCCCGCAAAGAAGCCCGTTTCGACGGACTGGTGATTATAGCGAGGGTTGACCCACACGTTCCCATCCCGAACACGACCGTGAAACCCCTCAGCGCCGATGGTACTACGTCTTAAGGCGTGGAAGAGTAGGTCGTTGCCAGTCCTTCCAAGCGGGCTTTTTTGTTTGGGGGCATTTCTATGGTAAATCGCGGCGTCGTTCTCGCGCTTCAAACTCCTTGCGATTTCCTCATATAAATGCCCCAAACTGTGCCAATCTCTCGGCTCAACATTCCGGCGGAAGCGGGAATCTCATCCGGTAACAAAAAATTGTCATTTCCGCAAACACACTAGCGTGGTAGGCGGGATTCCAGTAATGTATAGCCATGAATTTATTTGATAATAAGCTGCCGGAGTCATCCAGCCATTCTTGGTTATGGAACATGGATACCGAAGAAGTGAAAGCCACAAGAAGAGAGCTACAGCGCTGGTTTGATCAGTCTACTGATGAAAGGTGGAAAAATGGGATAAAGCAGAAAATGGGGAAGGGTAGGGGAGATTTTTATGGGGCTTTTTTCGAGCTTTATATGCATGAATGGTTAGTAAATATGGGTTTTCATCCAATTCCATATGATACGCGGCCGGGAAAGACACCGGATTTTTTAGTACGCGATCGAAATGGCACAGATTTATTTTTTCTGGAATGCACAGCCATCTGTTCTTCTGAAGATGAGTTGCGTCATAATAATTGGGTGGATCAAATCTCTGATGTTATCCATAAAGCATTGCCTGGTACGATTGATGCCTTCAGGCAAGCCAATTAATACAAATACCGGTGCTATTATCTATTTTGCAGCATGCTAGAATCCCCTTGCCTTAATCCGCAGGCTCGAATACAATCATAGAACTTCGACTACGCTTACTGAATTTTGTGTGCTGCCTACCGCTTGAATACTCACGGGTTTAGCATTGCCAAAAGAGTACGAGTCGCAATCTAAACGCCAACCAAAAGGAGTATTTATGGCGCAAGGTGTTGTAAAGTGGTTTAATCCCACGAAAGGTTTCGGTTTCATTCTGCCCGACGGCGGTCAGAAAGACGTGTTCGTGCATATCAGCGCGGTGCAAAAAGCCGGCCTGCAGGGGCTGAACGAAGGCCAGCGTGTTGAGTTCGATCTCGTACAAAACCGAGGTAAAGAAGCAGCTGATAATCTGAAGCTGGTTGCCTGATTTCATCCGTTAGATGAACCGATCATGAAAAAGCCCGGCCACGGCCGGGTTTTTTTTGATTAAAGCGCGCGCTCATTGCCGCGCATCCGCTAATGGCGAGTCCGTAAGCCGCGATAATGCCTTGCTGATATTAATCACCAGCTTGCGGTGTCTGTCCTCGGCGATGGCATGAAAATATTTCAGCAGGCTGGCATGCTCGCGCGTGGGCTCGATATGCTGCCATTCACGCGCCGGCTCGTGATAAGCGGAATGCCCTTGCAGGATGGTAAGCGGCGAATAACCCAGCTGCGCGGCCAGCTGAAACAGCCGGTTGACCGAAATCCGGTTTACGCCGCGTTCATATTTCTGGATTTGCTGGAAGGAGATACCAATTGGCTCGCCCAACTCCTGTTGCGATAATCCCTTCGTCAGCCGTAACGCCCGTAGGCGTTGGCCCAACTCCACATCAAATGCATCGGCCTGTGCTTTCGTCATACGTTTTACCATTCCGCAATTAGACAACTTATAAGCTATAATTGTGACAAACGCAATAAATGTCAAGCCGGAAATTATGAATTTCGCAACTGACTTTGCGTTGGGATTCGGCCATGATGCCGATATGAGCATGGCCCACCTGAAAACGTTACTCCTATCGCACGGTGTCACCCAGACACAACTGGCCCGTGTGCTGGGGCGGGATAAATCGGCGGTGACCAACCTGCTACAGGGCAAGCGCCAGCTTAAAGCCGACGAAGTCATTAAAATCGCGGATTTTCTACAGGTCAGCGAAGCCGATGTGTTAGGCACCCGCGCCGCCGGCGCGCCGCCGACTTCACCGCCCGCGTCGTTTCCCGTACCGGCGGCCTCGCCTGCCGGGCATGCCGTTGCCGCTGGCGGACTGGAGGATGCCGTGCGCATCCCGTTTTTTGCCCCGCCGAGCGCTTCGGTGACGCAACACGCGCCGGTCGAGCAGGAAGGCAGTGCCTTTTACCTGGAAGAAATCGGCCAGTTCTCGCCGCAATCCTTTGCACTTGAAGTAAAGGATGAAAGTATGAATCTATCCGGCTTTATCAGTGGCGATATTGTCATTTGCGACCCCTCGGCAGCCGCTACCGAGGGGCGGGTCGTGATCGTGCAGCAATATACCAACGATGCGGCGGAAACCCTCATTCGGCTGTATAAACCGCCGTTTTTACTGCCGCATTCAACGCATCAGGGCTTTCCCAGGCTGCATGACGAACGCGCCAATGTGCGTATCGTTGCGCCCGTCGTCAAGCTCGTGCGCTGGCTGCGCTAACCCGGCGCTTCAGGCTATCTTAACCAAAATATCATACATTTAATCTCGCAGGTAACCTATCATTTCTGCTTGGTATCGGGTGATTGCATGACAAGACAAGCTTCCGTTTCGAAACGTGGTCAAAAAACACAGCTCGTGGCTGCCGTCCAGGCTGACGTAACGCGCTGGCGGACGAAGGAAGCATGTGGCCTGTATCAACCGCAGGATACGGGGCATGAGGCACTTACCCCGCGCATCCAGCAGGCGGAAGGCGAGATCGTCCGCCACTTGGCGCAGAAAATGCAGCACTCGTCACCGTGGGAGCAGGGCCCGCTTGTGATTGAGATTAACCACAGACAGCGTAATAAACGGTCAAAACTAGATAATTTATGCCAGTCGCTGGCCGGCGCCTATGAAGCGGCAGGTGTGCCAGAAGCGCTTGCAGAGCGGTTGGTCAGCCGCTTTGTCGGCTATACCCAGCGTCAGCTGATACACCACTGGAAAAGCCTGGAAACGCTGGTATCTGCCACAACCGCGCCTGGCGAACCCACCAGCATGACGGATGAGGCATTTGAGGCCTTCTGTCGGGATGTGCTGGCTGGCGTCGACGGTAAGCGTGCGGGAAAATCTCAGCTATATAAACCCGATGACTGGCCGCAATTGGAAATGCCCAAGGCGATTATCGAGGCGGAGTTACGGCTCATAGAAGCCTACACGATGCTTGGTGAAGATATCCGTCAATTTGGCCGAGAGGCGAAAAATGCGTTAGACGTGACGTATCACCGCGATAAGATACAACAGGCGCAACTCGAGTTACAACAACGCTACCAAGAGCATAAGCCTCGGCTGGTGATGGAGCAAGACAGTCCTTTATGGGCGCAGCGCTGCCAGGAGGATTTTTCACGCACGGCATCCAAGATTCTCGCTGAGGATCTGCAGATCGGGAGATTGTTACGGCTATATGCACCGGAGGCGGCGTCTCAGCAGCGTAGGCGCTAGGGGGCTGTTAACACCCAACCGGCTGATGCTTTAGCAAACCTTAATCTTCGCGTGCTAGGCTGCTTTATATCACAGACTATAAGCGCATGTTGATAGAAGGGGGCGTGTATGGCGGATAAGGATAAAAAATTAACGCCTACTCAACTTAAAACATTTATCAAAAATGTAATTAACGAAGATCGGCGCGATCCCAACCAACCGTTGGCGCTGGCATTGTATCGGCCAGCGGATGGTAAGGCATTGCCGGGATATATCAAAGAAGCTGAAGGTAACGTGATGATGCAGGTCGCGAAGGCCGCGATAAAGGCTTACGGAGAGGGCTGGGTGGATGAAAACAGTCATGTCGTACACATGAAAGAAGAAGGAAATATTCTCGCAGCCAAAACCGCGCTGGCTGAGGCTTATAAGAAAGCCGGCGTGGAGGAGGAGGCTGCCAGCGCCCATGCCGGCGCGCTGGAAGAGCTGAGCTCGGCCTATGCCATACCGGAGCGTATCGAACAGTTGACGGCGGTGATGAACGGCAAATCAGTGGGCTCCATCGACGCAATCGCAACGCGTCGCTTGATCGATAATACGGTCGAGGCGATTTATAAGACAATGGATGACGCCCGTGCCAGTCATCGCGATCTCTTCTTGCCGGTCGACCGCAGGGAAGCGGTACCCGATGCGATTATAACCGCCGAGAAAGGGCTGATACGGCCGATGGTGGCATTTGTCTTGGAAGCGGAAGAAAGCCGGGGGGCAAGCGTGGTTGATCCTGACAGCGCCAAAAGCACCAAAGACGCAGTGAACAGCGCCAGCGCCGCGTTACAGTGTGCGTATGGCAACTATCACAAAGCCAATTCGCCGGCCAATGCGCCACAAGTTGGCTGGAGCGCCGGGAGAAGGGCGAGTACCGAAAGAGACGCGTTTTATGCCGCGGCATACCGAAAAGTGGCGGAAACACTGGGCGTTGGCCCGGGCAGTCTGGCGCTGGAGGTGTTGCCCGCTAAATTAAGGGGGCGTGATGGCCCCTCCCGCTAATCGCAACCAGTTGGCGTTTCGCGGCGTGGCAGCGCTTTCCATCGTGCTCGGCCATTTGCTGTTTATCCCGATATACGATCTCGGCTTTGCCGATCATAGCCACTGGGCGTGGCTTGCCTACCTGATTTTTTTTCGCTTTTTAGCGGTGGACGGGTTTTTCATGTTAAGTGGCTGCCTGCTTGCCCTACGCTACTGGGACCATTTCACGCCAGACATCAGCAGCCGACAGATCGACCGGTTTTACCTCAAGCGGCTGGCCCGCATTTATCCGCTGCACCTGTTCGCCACTGCGCTTATTGGGCTGTATGCCCTGCTTAACATCCCGCATCCCATCAGCTCCGGCCTGCAGGGCGTCATCTTCGAACACTGGCAAGTAACCGGCCTGCTCAACCTGTTGCTGATGCAGGGCTGGGGGATCGTGCCGGTCGCTTCATGGAACGAGCCGGCCTGGACATTATCCATTCTGTTTTTGCTGTATGTGTTGTTTCCCAATCTGGTGCTGATTGCCCGGCGCATCCGGCAGCTGGGCGAGGCGACTTCACAAGCGGGCGCGGCCTGGGCACCGCTGTGGCTCATCGCCGGGCTGCTGGGCGGCTATTACGTCCTGCGCCAGTGGGTGGATTTCGGTTCAAACAGCGACGGCGCCGGCGCCATTGTGCGCGGGCTGGTCATGTTTATCTGCGGCATGGCGCTGGCGAGGCTGCAACAGGCCAACTGGCAGGCGCAGCGCCCGTGGGATCGGCTCTTTGCCCTGAGCCTGCTGGGTTTTATCGCGCTGGTCGCCCTCTGGTGGCGCGTCGGCCCGTTCGACATGTTCGGCTTCCACCTGCTGTTGCCGGTGCTGGTGCTGGGCGTGATGCGCGCCGACGGACGGACCGCGCGGTTGTTTGCCAATCCGCTCACCTGTTGGCTGGGCACCATGTCCTATTCGCTTTATCTGCTGCATTATCCGGTGATGCTGCTGCTGGACCATCTGGGCGCGGCGCATTTCGCCCGGCTGGCCGGTGCCGGCCCGTTTGGCCTCATCGCCGCGTATGCGCTGGCCATCGGGCTGGTCATCGGCCTGTGCTGGCTGGGCTATAAGCTGGTGGAGCGGCCTTTGAGCCGGGCCGTTGCGTACTGGCTGCACCGGCAGAACTAACCGTTGCGTTGCCCTACCTCCCGCAAGCCCTGTGCGGGGGGGCATGCCGATACTGACCTGCCGGGCGCTTCATACCCATCGCCATATGTATGGCATGCGCATAAAAAGCGGACAAAAAAAGGGGCTCAGCTGAGCCCCAGTGTGTTTGGTTAGTAGTGGTACTCGAACGTCAGCGCATGCGAGCCGGTTGGCGGCAACGCTGGACATTGGCGACCGGATGCATCAGATACCCGATCATGCTCGCGGTTTGCCCGTTCACTTCGCCGCTTGTGGGCAGGTGATACCGCGCCTGAAATTGTTTGACCGCGCGTGTGGTGCGCGGGCCGTATAACCCGTCGATGCCGGTTTCCCCCACCGAAAAGCCCAGATGTTCCAGCTTTTCCTGAATGATGGCCACCGAATGCTCGTGGCGGGTGTAACCCCGTGCCGGTGGCAGCGACAGCCAGCCGCAATGGCTGAGCGTGGTGGCCGCCGGATTCGGGCCGCTGTAATAAGCCTGCGCCGAGTTCGCCAAAAGCATAAAAAAGCTTATGGCAACGGTTGCACCCAGCATAATCCATTGCCATTCATTTACTTCCCGCCAGTGCAGTTTCATAGGTAACCCTTTCTCTGTTTTTTTCGTTTTGTCTTTTTTTGTATATGGGGCGGATAGCCGCACCTGTTATTATCCACAGCTCTAGAGCAAAAAATTTAACATTTCGTTAACGGGGGGATTTTTTTTCATTTTTTGGGTATTCACAGAGCAGTCCCGTCTTCAGCGAGTGGGGCCTGCAAGCGCGGCACCGTCACACGCTGTGTTCCACGCCGCCGGCGCGCTCGCGGGCGAGGCGGTCGGCCACATCGCGCGGGTTCAGGCGTTTGGGGCCTTCCTCGAGAATCTGTGACAAATAAGATGGCTGGGCCTGCTGGCGCGCGGCGGCATGTTCGGCCGCCTGAACATCCACATGGGCGATAGCCGGGACGCTGCCGGTGACAAATAACGCTCCTTCCACCAGGCTTTTACGCGGTTTATCAAATGATATATCGTGTTCGTCCGTTTCCCGTTCGATTGCCTGCTGGCGCGCGCGGCCAAGCCCTTTGAATGTGGTTTTATATTGCTCTACCAACGAGCGGTTATGTTCTTTGGCTTTTTCATAGTTTTCGGAGACATTTTTGGCGCCGTACCAGAGCGTGCCGGTTGTGAAGGCGGCGATGCTGAATTCAACCGCTTGCCGAGCCAATTCGCCAATGCTGTCTGCTATTGCCTCCATACCGGGGATAAATGTCGCCAACCCTTTAAAACCCACCAGCATACCGCCCAGCAGCACCAGCTTTGAAGCATCGCGGAGGGTGGGCCACCACGATTCCTTGATGGCGTGCCAGGTCATGTTGACTGACCGTTTTCCGGTTATTTTGGAATCTTGCCGCAATAGATGATCATCGCGGTGATGGGCCAGTTTATAAGCGGCTTTCTCATTGCCGCTTGGCATATAGTCATCCACGCCGACGAATAATTTGGAATTCGCAGCCTTATTAGCAGCCACCACTTCACTTGTATTACTGGGGGGCAAGTCACCCGTTATTGCTGTGCTGTCAAAAACCATATAGTTTTCCTACCACTTAGCATTATAGCACGGTCGGCTAACCACTATGTGAACTTTTGGTGACAATTCCGGTGGGTTGTAGCGCGCGAATGGAGGAAGCGCCAAGGATCGTCGTGTCAAGTGGCAAATGCAGTTGGCAAGCGCTATCGGTCATGCTACATTAACATACCGACGATAAATCAGACAAACGATAGCGGCAGGTACCATGCTCTTTTTCAAGCGTAAATGGCAAAGTTCGCCCTCACGCGGTGTTTCCGTCCCGACCATTCATAAATCAGAAGGCTATCTGCAGGGGCAGTTGCTGGTTTCCACCCCCCTGATTACGGCGTCGTGCTTTCACAAGGCGGTGATCTATCTGTTTGCCCATAATCACGACGGTGCCATGGGGGTGATCGTCAATCAACCGCTGGAAACCGTGCATTACAGCGCGCTGCTTGAGGAGGAAAACCTGCCGGAGGCGGCGCTGGACGAGGTCTCCGTTTATTATGGCGGGCCGGTGGACCGCAGCCGTGGATTTGTTGTGCACAGCCTCGATTATGACACGACTAACGCGCTGCATGTCGGCGGCGGCGTGGCCGTTTCGGCCAATACCGCCATTCTGCGCGACATGGTTGGCGGGTGCGGCCCGCGCAAAGCGCTACTGAGCGTGGGCTATGCCGGGTGGACGGCCGGCCAGCTCGAGCAGGAAATCGAGGAAAACAGTTGGATTACGGTCCCCGCCAATGCCGATCTGATTTTCGATGTCGATGACGAAATGAAATGGGGCATGGCCAGCCAGTCGCTGGGTGTCGATATGAATTTCTTCTCCCATTCCGTCGGCCATGCCTGAGGCGTGGCGCCCCGCCTTGTTTAAAACGCATCGCCTTGCGTATCGCGCCGTTTCTGAATTTGCAGATTGCCGTCTTTCCATATGACCAGCGTGTCATGCCGATCGATACGGATTTTTGTTTCATCGCCTGCCAGATAAACCACCCCGCCATGCTGCAGTGTATGGATGGAACCATTCGGCTCAAGCGTGCGCACCGCCTTGCTGCCCGGCGTACTTTCAAACACCACGCGGTGCGTGACGTCATCGAGATTAATCACCGTCATGGCCTGGGCGGGCAGGGCCAGCAACGCGGCAGCCAGCGTGAGGAGTGCGATACGCATAGATATATCTCCGTTTTATCAATGCACTGTTCTTCGGGATTTCGCCCGACGGGTGGCGCCCATCAGGCCGGCCGCGCGATTGCTTGGCGCGCCAGCGCATCGGCGCGTTCGTTCATGACATCCCCGTTATGGCCTTTCACCCACTCCCATGCAATGTGGTGCCGATGCGTCGCCGCGTCAAGCCGCTGCCACAATTGGGCATTTTTCACCGGTTTTTTATCCGCCGTTTTCCAGCCATTGCGCTTCCATCCGTGAATCCACTGGCTGATCCCGTTTTTAACGTAATTACTATCGGTTACCAGCGTCACCCGGCACGGCTCCTTGAGGGTCTCCAGCGCCTGAATCGCCGCCATCAACTCCATCCGGTTATTGGTGGTGTTGGCCTCGCCGCCGCTAAGCTCTTTTTCGCTGTCGCCATAGCGCAGCACCGCGCCCCAGCCGCCCGGTCCGGGATTGCCGCTGCACGCGCCGTCGGTATAGATGGTGACATCTTTCATCATTCGCCTTTGGTCATTAAGTCACTGGCCGTCAACCGTTAGCAGGTTAGGCTAATAGCTAACTGCTATCTGGTATCTGCTAACAACTCTCCACTACAACCCATATTCTCCCACGCTGCGCACGCCGAGGTGAAATTGCAATTTCCGCCAGTATTCAGACGGGTCTTTCGGTTTTACTAGCGCGCCCTGAGCGGGAAATAGCTGATCATGCGCGCGGGTCAGCAAAAAGCGAAGCGCCGCGCCGCGCGCCAGTATCGGCAGTGCCTCGCGCTCTGCGGGTGTGAGTGGGCGGACATGATGATAAGCCTGTAACAGGCGCTGTGCCTTGGTGATATTAAACTCGCCGCCGGGCTCGAAGCACCAGCAGTTCAGGCACACCGCAAGCTCGTAGGCAAGGATATCGTGGCAGGCAAAATAAAAATCGATAATACCGGTCAGCGTCTCACCATCAAAAAACACATTATCCGGGAATAAATCGGCGTGAATGATGCCTGTTGGCAAATCGTCTGGCCACTCCTCCTCCAGCGTCCACAACACTTCCCCGGCCAGTGCGAACAGCCCGCTATGCAGCGTATCGAGCGCCTTGCCGGTTTTTTCATACAACGCATGCCAGCCGGTCAGCGAGAGGTTGTTGCGGCGGTATGGCGTAAAATCTGCCGCCGCTTTGTGTAGTTGCGCCGCCGCCCTTCCCAGCGCACTGGTATAAGCCGGGCGGATGACACTGTAGCTGCGCCCGGGCAAAAAACTCACCAGCGCTGCCGGACGGCCGGCCAGCTCCACCACCGTTTCACCGCTGCGCGTGGCAATCGGCTGCGGGCAGGGAAAGCCTTTAGCGGCCAGATGCTGCATCAGGCCGATAAAAAACGGCAAGTCTTCCGCTGAGACGCGCTTTTCATACAGCGTGAGAATGTATTTCCGGCGCTGGCCGTCGTGCGCGGTTTCGATCAGGTAATTGCTGTTTTCCACGCCCTCTGCGATACCCACGGCCAGCTGCAGCGTGCCGATATCGTAGGCCTGCAGGTGTTCGGCAATCGCTTCGGTCGTCACATGTGTATAAACTGCCATGCCATAGTTGCTAGCGCAATCCGGCGTATTCACCAACCGGAAAATACACGTCGCCAAGGCAACCGCCGCCATGAATTGCCGGGACGGGATTTTTTTTCGCTAGCTTCGATTAATTCATTTGTTATAGTAACACAACTCGGCTTGAAAAGGGCTGTCCACAAAACGCATAAGCTCACGCATAACATAAGGAGTAATCACCATGTTCCGTCGTAAGGAAGAATTTGAAAATGCCGATACATCCAGCGACCTGTTGTCCAATGTCGAAGACGATGTGATTGAGACTGAAAAGCCGGCCTATGCCGCGCCCGGTAATGCGTCCGCCGCCGGTGGCGAAGCGCCGTCGCAGCCTGCTTCCGGCAGCGAGGCGGCGGCTGCCGGTCAGTCAGGTGCGGGCATGCCCAAGCCGGGGCCTGCCGGCAATAACCCGTTCCGTCCGTCGCCGGCGGCGAATATGGCGGCCAGCCGCGTGCCCATGCCGGTGGAATCGCGCAGCGCCGGCGCCGCATCGGGCGCCGCGGCGAGCAACAAGAACAGCAAGCGCGTGCTGACGGTCGGTCATGATATCCACATGAAAGGGGAAATCTCCACCTGTGATCGTCTGGTGATCGAAGGCTCGGTGGATGCGACCCTGAAAGATGTGCACACGGTTGAGCTTGCTCAGACCGGTTCATTCAAGGGCACGGCGGAAATCGAAGATGCCGAAATTAGCGGCGAGTTCGAAGGCGATCTGACGGTGCGCGGCCGCCTGATTATTTACTCCACAGGCAAGGTATCCGGCAATCTGTCCTATGGTGAGATCGAGATTGAGCGCGGCGGCCAGATTTCCGGCAATGTGCAGACCTCCGGCGAGCTTGAGTCCAAGCAGAAAAAAGTCGCCTGATCCGTCTGCTGTCGCGTCATCCCACACCTGCTCCGGCAACGGGGGGGGCGTAGTATGCCGGCCGCTACACCTGCTTCGCCTCATAACGGCAGATATCGGCAATCACGCAGCGCCAGCACTCGGGCTTGCGCGCCTTGCATATATAGCGCCCGTGTAAAATCAGCCAGTGATGCGCATGCCGCAGCCATTTGCGGGGGATGGCGGCCTCAAGGGCGCGTTCGGTTTGCAGCGGATTGCGCGTGTGTGCCAAACCGATACGGTTGGTCACGCGCTGCACATGTGTATCCACCGCCATGGTTGGTTCACCGCACACACAGTTCAGCCAGACGTTTGCCGTCTTGCGGCCGACACCGGGCAGTTGCTGCAGCGCCTCGCGATCGGTTGGGATTTCGCCGCCATATTGTTCGACCAGCTGCTGACTCAGGCGATGGATGTTGCGGGCTTTGCTGTTAAACAGCCCGATGGTCTTGATGCGTTCGCGGATGCCGTCCTCGCCGAGTGCCGCCATTTTCGCCGGCGTATCGGCGGCATCGAATAATGCCGGCGTGGCTTTGTTCACACCGCTATCGGTCGCCTGGGCGGACAGCACAATCGCCACCAGCAGACAAAACGCGTTGGGCGCGGTGAGTTCGGTTTTGGGTTCGGGGTTGGCAGCCGCCAGCCGCTCAAACAGCGTATCGATTTCGGTTTCACTCAGCGCCATCAGCCGTTATCCGCCGTATCCGACACCGTCTCCTGCAACAGTTCCGCGATCCGCGTGCGCATATAAGCAGGCGGCTGCGCATTGACCGCCACCGGTCCGGCCAGAATCGGCAGGTCGTCGCGCTGCGCGTGCTGCCAGTCCTCGATGCGCAGCTGGGCTAGCCCGGCCCCGCCCGCGCTGGAGCGCATGTCGCCGATTTCCTTGTTTTCTACCGTAATCGGCGTGCCCGATACCGGCAGGCTGTGTCCTTCGTCGACGGCGTGCAGCTGGAACAGGCATTTACGCAGCACGTTGCGGTGATGCATGCGGGCGGTGGGTTCCTGACCGATGTAACAGCCCTTGGTGAAACTCACCCCGTTTAGCTGGTCATAACCAAGCTCAAGCAGAAAATTGCGGTGACCGGCATCAACACTGCCATCGGGCACGCCATGCGCCAGCCGGTGCGCATGATAATCCTCCATCTGGCAGCGCTGGGCTTCCGGCCCCGGATCATAGGCGATTTTGCTCGGGCAATAAAGCCGCATGCCCAACGCGTTCAGCCGCGGATCCAGCATATGCAGCGCCTCGGTGGGGATGAATGCCTGCGTCAGATGTTTGCCCCATAACGCATAGGCCTGCCACTGCGAGCTGACATCGTGAATATCCACTCGCGAGCGCAGGCGATAGAGTTTGAATTTTTTGATGACATCATCCAGCACGTCGGCTTCCAGGTCGATCAACACCCCGTCCTGATACGCCACCATGAAAAAATCATAGAGAAACTTACCCTGTGCGGAGAGCATCGCGGCGAAAAGGCCGGGCTTGTGATCCAGCAGGGGCACATCGTTGGTGACGATGCCCTGCAGGAAGGTCATGGCGTCACTGCCGCTGACCTGCAGCGTGGCGCGATCTTCAATGGCGCAATAGTAAAACATAGAATTACTATACTGTATCGCTGGTTTGTTTCGCAAGCTGCAAGACGCGCGAGACGGCCTGGTGAAGCTGCGGCGCCACCACCGCGATACTGTAGCGCTCGCGTGCCTTGACATGCGCGGCCGCCGCCATATCGAAGGCGCGTTCCGGCTGGTCGATCAATTGCTTGATCGCCTGCGCCATAGCGTAGGGGCGGTCTTTTTCGATCATCACCGCATCCTTTTCATGGCGGATAATCTCGCACGGGCCTTCCGTATCGGTTGTAATGCATGGCAGGCTGGCCGCCATCGCCTCGATCAGCACAATACCGAACGGCTCGTGGCGTGACGGCAACACAAATATATCCAGCGCGTCAAAAAAAGCGGCCTTATCCTCCACCCAGCCGGTAAAACGCACATGCTCGGCCAGCCCGTAGCGGTGAGCCTGTTGCTGCAGCGTGGCGGCCAGTGGCCCGTAGCCGCCGATAATGGCGCGTACGGGCATGCCCTGTTCGTGCAGGGCGGCGATGCTTTGCAGAAAAATATCAAAGCCTTTTTTATCGACCAGACGGCCCAGCGTGCCGATCACGGGCGGGTCGCGGAACGCCTGCCGGCGCCCGGCCTCGGGCAGGCGAATCATGTTGGGAATATGATGCAGCTGCTGCCGCGGTATATTTAGGTGCACCATCTCTTCCATTAGATCACGCGTTACGCTGAAGCTGGCATCGCAGCGCGGAAAGCGACGGATCTGGTAATTATGCGCCACGCCCACCACCGGAATATGACCGGACAGCCCCTGCAGCGCCAGCCCGATGGCGCGGTTGCCATGGGCAATTACCATATCGGCTGACTCACGGCGGGCCAGATGGCGCAGCCGCGCGCTGGCCAGCCCGTCCCATTCGCCGAACTGGGTGAGGCGCCGGTGCGTGCCGGGCAAGGCCTCCAGCGCCGGATTCATCGCCGCGTTGGGATGCGTCACACTGCACAGGTGATGCCCTTCACGGCTTAACGCCTCGTGATAATCCACCGCCGCCTGTTCCAGTCCGCCGCGCCCGCGGCCAAACATCACGTTGAGAATATGCATGTGACTGATATATCAGGCCCGAGGGATGAAGTCACGTGGTCACGGTTAATGAATCCGCAGCTCATTGGGTCCGTATTGCCATTCGCCCGGTTGCACTAAGCGCAGATGATCGATGCGCACCGAGTGGATTTTGCCGTCGAGCTCGCGATCCCAGAAATCGAGAAATTTGTTCAGGACCGGAAATTTCGGCGCCACGTCCAACTCCTGCCAGACATAGCTTTGCAGCAATTGCGGGTGATCGGGAAAGTGATAGAGAATCTCGGCGGTGGTGAGGCGATAATCCCGCAGCATTAACGCAAATTCACGAGACGAGGTGGGCTGGTCCATGACGCGCTCCTTTCTCTTTGCTATTGGCGGCAAAGCCGCTTGCTACCTGCTCTATCGACGATGCCACTCGAGGCATGACCTTTTAATATAGCCAAAAAAAAGTTAAAAATCCCTTAATCGGGCTCGGCTGTTGATAAGGCGCGCAACCGCATAAACGATTGAATTCGAATCTTCATATAGTAGAAGAGCAGGGGTGTCGTAATGATCTACACAAGACTGATCGCCAGCGATGCGATGTCGAACAATGACGCGGAAATGATCACGCTATGGGTATGAGACGATGGCTTGCTGCTGGCGGTTGGTGTGTCCTGCTTGGCGTGCTCGGTGGCTGCAGTACGCCGCAAGTGCAACCGTTTTTGCAGCAAAGCACCGAACCGGCCATCAGCGAAGACGGCTTTCGCACGGCGGATGGCACCTATTTGCCGTTACGTCGCTGGGTGCCCGAAAACGATCGCCCGCGCGCCGTGATCGTGGCATTGCATGGCTTCAATGACTACAGCCTTGCTTTCAGGCTCGCCGGCAACTACTTTCGTGAGCGTGGCATAGCGCTTTATGCCTATGACCAGCGCGGCTTCGGCGCGAATCGCCGGCAGCGTGGTATCTGGGGCGGTCAGCAAAACCTGGCGCGTGATTTGCGCGATCTTATCGCCGTACTCGATGCTGAATACGAGGCCCCGCTGTATGTGATGGGCTCCAGCATGGGTGCGGCGGTGGCGATAGTTGCCTGTTACGATGATGCATGCCCCGGGGTGGACGGGCTGATCCTGAGCGCGCCGGCGGTATGGGGCGATGAAGTGATGAACCCGCTTTATCGCAGCACTTTGTGGGCGATGGCGCATCTGTTTCCCGCATCGGAGTTTACCGGCGAGGATATCGAGATTCTGGCCACCGATAATCTGGCGATATTGCGCGCCATGAGCCGCGATCCCAACGTGTTGAAAACATCCCGCGTGGATGCTGTTTATGGTATCGTGCAATTGATGGGCGGGGCGTACCGGCGGATCGAACAAGTCGATATCCCGATCTTGCTGCTCTATGGCGCCAAGGATGACGTCATTCCCGAGTTTCCGGTGCGTCAGATGATCAAACGCATCGATGCACCGCACACCGTGGCGTATTATCCGCAGGGCTATCACATGCTGTTGCGCGATAAACAGCATCAAACGGTGCTTAAAGACATCAATACCTGGATCGAAAACCGCTATAAACCCCTGCCGTCCGGATTGGATATGGGCTGGCATGAGGAATTGATGTATTAAAGAGGCGGGGGTCAGTCGGGTTGGCGTCATGCCGACCGTGTTTTTGGCATCTGCCGATAGGGACAAAGATCCTGAACCACGTTCAGGATGACGCGGCGTTTACTGCACGGATGCCTGAGGCCTGAATTGCGTCATTTCTGTGAAGTTTAACCATTTCCTGTTTGGTTTTGGCCCCGGAATTGCTAGGATACTTACATGAATGGAAAAAATAGAAAATTTTGCCGTTTTACGGGGTGTCTGGCCCTGGCTGGCACGCTGGCCACGCTGACCACGCTGGCGTCACCGCCCGAGGCCGCAGCCCGCATCAGTGACCGCGCCATTGCGCAGGCCCGTTTATGCACTCAGCATTTCCCCCGGCATGAGCGACTGCACGGCATCCCAACCCATTTGCTGGCCGCCATTGCCGCCACCGAATCCGGCCGCTGGAACGATACGCTGGGCATGACCATTCCCTGGCCGTGGACGCTGAACGCCGACGGCAAGGGCTATTATTTTGACAGCAAGGCGGAAGCCGTGCGCAAAATCCGCCAGCTCAAACGCCGTGGCGCCGATAATATCGATGTCGGCTGTATGCAGGTCAGCCTCAAGCACCATCCTAATGCCTTTCGCAGTCTCGAACAGGCGCTCGACCCGAAATATAACGTCGCCTATGCCGCCGAGTTTCTGAGCCGCAATTACGACGAAATGCGTTCCTGGACCAAAGCCACGGCGGCCTATCACTCACGCACGCCGCATTACGGCAAGCGCTATTTGGGGCGGGTGGAAAAATCCTGGAACACGATTGTCGGTAAAGTGCGTCAGGCGCGCGCCCGCCGCGGCTCGCAATCGTCGCAATATGCGGTGCGGGTGGCCGAGCAGGAACGTGAGGTGGCCGCCCTGTCGCAGGCCTTTGACAATACCGAATTCGCCAATACCAAACCTGCGGCTGCGTCATCCCCGGGCAAGCGGCGCAAAGCGATGAAAGTGATCGAAGTGCACGGCAATGCCGCCCCGCGTCAACAGGCAACGCTGATCGTCAAGCCGACCTATAAGGGGGATGCTAAGCCGTTGAAAGCCGATGACGGCAGCGCCCTGCAAACGGTGGCGTCGGTCAGTTCGGATGTGTTCGTCACCCAGCACGGGGAGGCCAAAACCCGCTCCACCTCCTCATCCGATGCGGATTCGCCGGCGCTCAGACGCGGCCCCAAATTTGTCTTTGTCGAATAAGCGAAAAAGAGGCACTATGGCGGAGATGAAGCCGTTTGAAGTGATATCCGTGGATAAGCTCGAAGTTTCCTGCGATGGCGGCGGCGGCGCGCTGGGCCATCCGCGTGTGTTTTTGCATATCGATCAGGATGAGGGGCAGGTCATGTGCCCCTATTGCAGCCGCTTATATGTCTTCAAGCCCCGCCAGCCCGCGCAGCAGGCCAGCTGATGAGCATCGGGAATATTATCTTGCTGGGCGTAATGCTGCTGGTGGCGGTGGTGTTGGTTACCGGCATCACGCTGATGGCCCGTGGCGGCGAGGCCAACCGCAAATATGGCAATAAGCTGATGGCCGCGCGTGTGGCGTTGCAGGCGTTGGCGCTGGCGCTGCTTGGGCTGTTGTTTTTCATCTCCGATAAATAAGCCGTTATGTTGCGGCGCATGTTGTCATTGCCGCCATTCCCGCGTAAGCTGATAGAAAATAAGGGTGTCATGGTTGTCATGACGCATCGTGCCACAGGGAGACCGTATGAAAATCCTGGTCGCTGTCAAACGCGTCGTTGATTATAACGTCAAAATCCGGGTCAAATCCGATCAGTCGGGCGTGGAGCTCGCCAACGTTAAAATGAGCATGAACCCGTTCGATGAAATCGCGGTGGAAGAGGCGCTGCGTCTGAAAGAACAGGGCCTCGCCGACGACATTGTCGCGGTGTCCATCGGTTCGGATAAGGTGGAGGAAACCCTGCGCACGGCACTGGCTTTAGGGGTGGACCGGGCGCTGCGCATCACCACTGAGGACACCGTTCAGCCACTGGCTGCGGCCAAAATCCTGCACCATATGGTACAGAAGGAATCGCCCGATCTGGTCATTCTCGGTAAACAGGCGATCGATGATGACGCCAATCAGACCGGCCAGATGCTCGCCGCGCTGCTGGGCTGGGGGCAGGGGACGTTCACGTCGAAACTGGAGATCAGCGAGCGCGATGTCACCGCCACGCGTGAGGTGGATGGCGGGCTGATGACGGTGGGCTTGTCTCTGCCCTGCGTCATTACCACCGATTTACGCCTGAATGAGCCACGCTATGCCAAGTTGCCCGATATCATGAAGGCGCGTTCCAAGCCGATGGAAACCCTTGCCGCGGCCGAGCTGGGCATCGATATTGCCCCGCGTTTGCATGTGTGCAAGGTGCAAGAGCCGCCCAAACGCCAGGGCGGCATCAAGGTCCGTGATGTGGATGAATTACTGGATAAACTGAAAAACGAAGCGAAAGTGATTTAGTCAGGCATCAGGCAGCGGGCGCCAGATATGACGGATGCCCGGATCCCTGATGTCTGAATAATAAGGAGAACGCCATGCCCATTCTTGTTATCGCCGAACATGATAACAGCGCGCTCAACCCCGCCACCCATGCCACGGTGGCGGCGGCGCAGGCCATTGGCGGTGAGATCCATGTGCTTCTTGCCGGGCATCGCGCGCAGGCCGCTGCCGAACAGGCCGCGCGGCTGAACGGGGTGAGCACCGTTTTGCATGCCGACGCCGCCATCTACGAACACGCCCTGGCGGAAAACCTGGCGCCGCTGATCATCAGCGGTGCGGCCTCTTATTCGCATATTCTGGCGCCAGCCACCACCACCGGCAAAGACTTCATGCCGCGTGTGGCGGCCCTGCTCGACGTGCAGCAAATCTCCGATATTATCGCAGTGGAGGCGCCTGATACGTTCCGCCGTCCGATTTATGCCGGTAACGCCTTAGAAACTGTGCAGTCAGGTGACAGCCAGCAGGTGATCACCGTGCGCTCCACCGCGTTCGATAAGGTGGCCGAAGACGGGCAGGCCACCATCGAAGCGCTGGAAGCGGGGGAAGGTGCCGGGCTAAGCCGGTTCGTGCAGATGGAAGCCTCCGCCGGTGACCGGCCCGATCTCAGCGCGGCGCGGGTGGTCATCTCGGGCGGCCGCGGCTTAAGCGACGGCGAGACATTCCACAGCGTGATCGAACCACTGGCCGATAAGCTCGGTGCGGCGATCGGCGCCTCGCGCGCGGCGGTGGATGCTGGCTTTGTGCCCAATGATTATCAAGTCGGCCAGACCGGCAAGGTGGTCGCACCCGAGCTGTATATCGCCATCGGTATTTCCGGCGCCATTCAGCATCTGGCGGGCATGAAGGAATCCAAAGTCATCGTCGCCATCAATAAGGATGAAAACGCACCGATCTTCGACATCGCCGATTATGGCCTGGTCGGCGATTTATTTGAGATTGTACCGGAATTGACGAGCAAACTTTGATACTACCTTCCCCTTTCACAGCCCGGGCGATGGGCGGAGGTAGCTGTTGCGACCTGATCACAGACATCCCAGTATATTTTGTTTTTGTTTTCCATAATTTCATCAATTGTATCAGGCGCTTCCAGCGCCTCTGCTTGAATGCTGAGCGTGGCGCGTTTGTCCCGTTGAGCTAAGTGTTTATTTGCGCCCTCATCGGAATTCAGGCTAACCACAACATATGGATTTAGGGCTTTTTGCAGAGCTCTAGCACTGTCGAGATTGATGGTAGCAGTATATATGTTTTTAGATTTAGAAAACTTATAGCCGGTTGCACGATTTAATTTGCTAAGCACGTCAGGCGATTGATCAACCTGTTCTTGCATACTCATGTCTCTCCTTGAGCAACTTTACAATGGGATTGTACTGCTTTACATCTGCCATGTGTGTGAACATTCCATGACAAATGCCCTCACCATAGCCTTGGCACAATGCAACGTTACCGTCGGTGACATTCGCGGCAATGCGGCCAAAATCCTGGCCGCTGTCGAAGACGCCGCGCATAAGGGGGGGGATCTCATTGTCTTTCCCGAAATGGCGCTGACCGGCTATCCTGCGGAAGATTTGCTGTTCAAGGGGGTCTTCCAGCAGGCGGCGATGGATGCGGTGCAGACCATCACGGCCCACAGCTATCAATGCGGGATCGCCATTCTGCTTGGCAGCCTGTGGGTGCAGGACGGGCAGATATATAACAGCGCGCTGCTGATGGATGGCGGGGAAATAAGAGCCATACGGCATAAACGCACCCTGCCCAACTACGGCGTGTTTGACGAAAAACGCTTATTCACGAAGGGCCCCGAGCCGGATGTCATCGCATGGCGCGGCCTCCGGCTCGGCGTGCTCGTCTGCGAAGACGTGTGGGATGCGCGCTGGCCCGAACGGCTGAGCGGGCAGGGGGCGGAATTGCTCATCGTATTAAACGCCTCGCCCTATGAAACCGGTAAGGCGCAGGACCGGCTGCAGGTGGTTCAGGCCGCCGCCCGCGCCACGCGTGCGCCGGTATGCTATCTCAATCTCATCGGCGGGCAGGACGAGCTGGTGTTCGACGGCCGTTCCTTTCTGGTCGATGCGCAGGGCACGGAAACCGGCCGCCTCACCGCGTTCGGGGAGGAGTTGGCGCTGACCGAATGGCGGCGGGACGAGGCCGCCGCTTCCCATGAGAACGCGGCCGGCGGCGGGAAGCCATCGCCATGGCGCAACCTTTCGGCTGCGCAGGCCGAATGGGGCGGCGATCTGGAGACGATTTATCAGGCACTGGTGCTCGGCCTGCGCGATTATGTCGGCAAAAATCGCTTCAAAGGCGTGGTCATCGGCCTGTCCGGCGGGATTGATTCGGGTATCACCGCCGCCGTCGCCGTCGACGCACTGGGCGCTGAGCGGGTGCATGGCCTGTTGATGCCCTCCCGATATACTTCTGCGCAGAGCATCGAGGATTCCGAACAACTGGCGGCGAATCTGGGCATTACCACCGATACGGTGCCCATCGCCCCGGCGATGGATGCCTATGAGGCCATGCTGGCCCCCTTGTTTTCAGGCCTGCCGGCCGATGCCACGGAAGAAAATATTCAGGCGCGCATCCGCGGCAACGTGCTGATGGCCTACAGTAACAAGTTCGGCCATATGCTGGTGACCACCGGCAACAAATCGGAAATGTCGGTGGGGTATTCCACCTTATACGGCGATATGTGCGGCGGGTATTCGGTGCTCAAAGACGTGTATAAAACCACCGTGTGGAAGCTGGCGCGCTGGCGCAATGCGCATCGGTTTGTCTTCCCGACCGCCGCACCGGCGGGCGAGGGCAGCGCAGCGGTCATCCCCCCGCGTATGATCAGCAAGCCGCCCACGGCCGAGCTCAGTTATGACCAGACCGATCAGGATACCCTGCCGCCTTATGAGATGCTGGATGCCATCCTCATCGGGCTGATCGACGAACGCTGCGCCATTGCCGATCTGGTTGCCGCCGGATATGAACGCGAGCTGGTTGAGCGCGTGGCCAAGATGATTTATATCGCCGAATATAAGCGCCGCCAGGCGCCCCCCGGCGTTAAGGTGACCGGCATGTCCTTCGGCCGTGACCGGCGCTATCCCATCACCAACCAATGGATCTGGCAGCGAAACTGAAGCTTGTGCGCAGCGGGTAAATCCTTTATGACCCAGCTTTCATATTGTCATTCCCGCGAAAGCGGGAATCCAGACCATAAAAACCATCATCGCGGCCAATGAAGAACAGCCGAAGCGTAAGCCGGGAGCAGACTCCCGATAAAGAGGAAATCATGACCACACCTTTTGTCCGTTTCGCGCCGTCGCCTACCGGCTATCTGCATGTTGGCAATGTGCGTACGGCGCTGATCAACTGGCTGTTCGCCCATAAAAACGGCGGGCGGTTTCTGCTGCGCATCGACGATACCGATCACGAGCGCTCGCGCGAAGCGTATGAAACGGCTATCCGCGATGATCTGCAATGGCTCGGTCTGGACTGGGATGACATAATCACACAGTCTGATCGCTTTGCGCATTACGAGGCGGCCCGCCAGAAACTCATCACCGACGGCCGGCTGTATCCGTGTTACGAAACACCGGAGGAACTGGAGATCAAGCGCAAGATGCTGGTCAGCCGTGGCCTGCCACCGATTTATGACCGCTCGGCGCTCAAACTCACGCAGGAGCAAAAAGTCGCCTATGAAGCCGAGGGCCGCCGGCCGCACTGGCGCTTTTTGCTCAACCATGAACCCATCGAATGGGCGGACATGGTCCGCGGCCGCGTACATTTTGAAGGTCAGCACCTGACCGATCCGGTGCTCATCCGCGAAGACGGCGTGCCGCTGTTTACGCTGTCGACCTCGGTCGATGACGGCGAGCTGGGTGTCACCCATATCATCCGCGGTGAAGATCATGTCTCCAACACGGCGATTCAGGTGCAGATCATGGAAGCGCTGGGGCATGCCGTGCCCGCCTTCGGCCATATTGCGCTGATTCAGATGAAAGGCGGCAAGCTGAGCAAGCGAGAAGGCGGCGGCGATATTCGCTCCTTGCAGGCGGAAGGCATTCTGCCGATGGTGATCAATTCCTATCTCGCGAAAATCGGCACATCCGATCCCATCGCGCTGTATGAGCGCATGGATAGCCTTATCGACAGTTTCGATATCGGCAAATTCGGCCGCGCCATGGCCAGTTACGATCCCGACGAGCTGGCCCGTTTGAACCAGAAATCGCTGCATCACCTGCCGTTTGCCGAGGTCCGGGCGCAACTGATGGCTCTCGGGCTCGAGCAGGTCGATGAAGCATTCTGGGAACAGATCAAGGCCAATATCTCCACCCTGCCGGAAGTGCGCGACTGGTGGGCCATGCTGCGCGAGCCGATTGACCCGGTGATTACCGATGCCGAGCTCACCCGCAAGGCGGCCGAATTATTGCCGGATGCATGGGATGAAACCGCCTGGCCGGATTTTATCGAGGCGCTGAAAACCCACACCGGGCGCAAGGGCAAGGCCCTGTTTATGCCGCTGCGCCTCGCCCTGACCGCCCGCGAAGACGGGCCGGAGCTGCCCGCCGTGATCGGCTTGCTCGGCCCGGATGAGGCGCGCCGGCGGTTGGCAAGCAGGGGAAAAGCGGCATGAGTCGATTATCCCCGGGATGCTGCCATTGCCGGTGATGGTGGTGGTTGCCCGGGCGTATGGCCGGGCGGCGGAATATTCCGGACTTTGTCCATATCGGCGCTGGCCAACCGCGTGGCTTCGTGTTTCATTTCTGTCATCGAAAGATCAATTCCTGCCTTGCGGGCGGCAGACTCAAACAGCTTATTCGTATCCCCAGAGCCCAGAATCACGCGATTATTGTCCCTGCTAGTATTTTTATCATCGTCAAGAAAATAAGTAGTCTTGGTGATGCCTCCGCTATAGGTAATGCCATGAGCGTCGAATAAGCGTTTAACGCCCTGGAGATCAAACGACCCAATCAATTCGTAAGCTCTATCACGTGCCGCTTTAGGAAGGTTCTCCATATTATTGTAATAATGTAAAGCTACCGACCCAGTATCGACGCCGTTAAACTCAATTACCTCAATCGCATTACCTGGTAAGATACGATTCACAATTCCCGAATGTTTGGCGGAGGAATGCATGGCCGTTTGGCGGTCGTGGCCAATCCTGCCCAAAAACACCTCGTCACCAGGATCCAATTGATCTTTAAACGAATCGAAATCTGCTTGCTTTCCTGAAAAAGCAGTATAGGCACCGGCATCTTTGTATTCCTGGATAGCATGTCTGACACCAGGACTTTCTGGTAAATGCGGTCTGATGCGCGCATACTCTGTATCGGATAACAGTATTTGTGCTGCTTCGCGTTTAACCCAATTGGTGCCAATCTGACACCAATAAGGCGGATTACCATTATCTACCTTATTGGATGAGTAACCAAACTCTTTAAGGTACTTCTTTAATAGGTCTTGTTGACTGAGGAATGGATTATAGGGGGCAGTGCTCCATTTGGAATGTTCGGCCGTAGCAACCGCTAAGACGGCATCATTAAATTCTACCATAACAAACCTCACTTACATCTTCATGTTAATCTAAAACCATGACGGTTTCATGACAGCCCACTTGATTTTGTGCTGCAAATCCGCATGCTACGGCCATGCTTCAGCTGTACAACACGTTAACCGCTACCAAACAACCCTTCACCCCTTTGAATCCTGAGCATGTCACCATGTATGTCTGCGGGCCGACGGTGTATGCGCGCCCACATATCGGCAATGCGCGCTCGGTGGTGGTGTATGATGTGCTGTACCGGCTGCTGCGCCATTTGTATGGTGACCGCCATGTCACCTATGTGCGCAATATCACCGATGTTGATGATAAAATTAACGCCGAGGCCGCCCGCCGCGGCATTTCCATTCAGGCGCTGACTGGTGAAGTCACGGCGCAGTTCCACCACGATATGGACGCGCTGAATTGCCTGCGTCCGACGATCGAGCCGCGCGCGACCGAACATATCGCCGGGATGATCGCCATGATCGAGCGGCTGATCGCCCACGGTAATGCGTACGTCGCTGAGGGGCATGTGCTGTTTAGTGTCCAGTCGTCAGTTGCCAGTCGTCAGTCATCAGAAAGTCATACTGGCAACTGGCATCGGGCAACGGGCAACTACCATTATGGCATGTTGTCGGGAAGAACAGTCGAAGAACAGGAAGCCGGCGCGCGGGTGGCGGTGGAATCCTATAAAAAACACCCCGGCGATTTCGTGCTGTGGAAACCCGCCGATGACGAAGACGACGCATCCAGCGTGTTTGACAGCCCTTGGGGCGTCGGTCGGCCCGGCTGGCATATCGAATGTTCGGCCATGAGCACGAAACATCTGGGTGAGAATTTCGATATCCACGGCGGCGGCGCCGACCTCAAATTCCCGCATCATGAAAACGAAATCGCGCAATCCTGCTGCGCCAACCCGGGCTCGCACTATGCGCGCTATTGGGTGCATAATGGGTTTCTGACAGTTAATGGTGAGAAAATGAGCAAGTCGTTGGGGAATTTTATCACCGTGCGCGATTTGCTCGATCAGGGTGTCAAGGGCGAGGTGATTCGCCTTGCGCTGCTGTCCGCCAAATATAACGAGCCGCTGGACTGGAATGATGAGAAGGTACGCGAAGCGGAGAAATGGCTGGATAAATGGTATCGCCACCTCGCTGCTCATCCTGCCCCTCTCCCGGCGCAAGCGGGTGAGCCGCAGGCCCCGGTAAAGGCGGTGATCGACGCCCTCGCTGACGATCTCAACACGCCTAAAGCCTTTGCGCAGTTGCAGCAACTGCCGATGCAAGACCAGATTGCCACGGCGCGGTTTCTTGGCTTGTTACAGATGACGCCCGATGACTGGTTTAAGGGCGAAAGCGGCGAGGGTAGCGAAATTGAGGCCCAGATCGCCGCGCGCGCCGAAGCCAAAAAAGCCAAAGACTTTGCAACAGCAGACCGCATCCGCGACGCACTCAAGGCGCAGGGCATTGTGCTGGAAGACCGCCCCGATGGCACCACCGATTGGCGGCGGGAATAGGAGAAGGCACGAAGTCAGGAAGGCACGAAGTCAGGGAGCCACGAAGTCAGGAAGGCACGAAGGCACGAAGGTACGAAGTCACGAAGTCACGAAATGACGAAAACTGTCATTGCGAGCGAACGCAGTGAGCGCGGCAATCCAGCCATACAGAGCAGCTTGGCGCAAAAGACAGGGTTTTATGGATCGCCGCGTCGGCCTGCGGTCTCCTCGCGATGACCACGCGTTATCGTGCCTTCGTGACTTCGTGGCTCCCTGACTTCGTGGCTCCCTGACTTCGTGGCTCCCTGACTTCGTGGCTCCCTGACTTCGCGCTTTCGCCTCACATCTTCCCCCAGCGCGACATGTGTCGCGGCATGCGCATGGTGATGATGGCCACGCCCAGGATGGTAACCGCCGCGCCCAGCATCATTTGCGGCGTCAGCGTTTCATCGAAGAAAAACCAGCCCGAAGCAAACCCGCCGATGGGCACCAGCAGCGAAAACGGCGCCACCTGCGAGACGGGGTAATGCCGCAGCAGGTAATACCACGTCCCATAACCGACGATGGTCGACAGCAGGGCGCTGAACGCGATGCCCAGCACCGCCGACAGCGGCACGCTCGCCAGCAGCGCCCCATGCGCGGATTCCATCAGTAAGGAGAGGGCGCCCGTCATCGGCAGCGACAGCAGACCGGTCCAAAACAGCAGCGGCATCACCGGCGGCTGGCCCAGCCGTTTGGCGAAAATATTGGCGCCGGCCCAGGCAACCGCGCCGCACACCGCCAGCAGGAACGCCAGGCCATGATCGGTCACGTTCGGGGTGCCGGCGATGATAATGATCCCGGTGAAAGCCAGCGCCATACCGGCGCTGCGCCACGGCCCCATGCGGTCTTTCAGTAACATGGCGCTGAGCACGCAGGAAAACGGCGCACCCAGCTGAATGGCGATGACGGTGGTGGGTATATCCAGCCCCAGCCAGATGGCGGTGAACACCAGAGTGAAATGCAGCGGAATCATCAGTGTCGCCAGAATCAGCAGATCGCGCAGGGGCAGCGGTCGCCGGCGGGCAAAAGGCAGCAGCAGCACGCAGACCAGCACATAGCGGATGAAAATCGTAAATAACGGCGGAAAATGCAGCAGCGCGAATTTGGATGCCGCAAAATTGGCGCCCCAGCAGGCGGCCACCAGAATGGCCAGCAGCGCGGCGGCCGGGGTTAAAGTGCGCGGTTCGCTCATAGGCAGGGGGGGCGCGGTTCGGGTATCGGGAATCGGGTGTTAGCGAATGGCGCTTTTGCCTGCAACCCGAAACCTGAATCCCGAACCCGGGCTCCTTTTCTTCTGGATTTTATCCACAAGCTTTGCTATATGTACTTTCTCAAGCCAAAAAAAGAGGGCTGAAGCAAGCTTCAGCCCACAAGTCGCTCGGCAAGCAACTAGTCTCTGATGCAGCCCGTTACGGGCGCATCAGAAATCTCAAATTCCCGACGCCCGGCGGTCTATAATCAGGGCGTCAATCCGCTTATGGTACAGGTGGCGGCGGATGAACCGACTACCACCTAGTGCGCGCTCAAAGTTCAGCACACATGCAACCAATTTATTCAATATCGGCCGGCTGTTTGCATATCTGATTGCATCGGCCATCCGCATAACCATGTTGTTATTAATATACCCACTATATATAGATTGCTATGTGACAGGGCAACCGTATTTTGTGGTTGTTTCCGGCGTTATCCACAAAATCTTTTGGTTGTGGCATATGGGCATCATAGATGTAGCAAAAGCGGCCATGCCGTCGGCATCAGGCGGGATGGTGGTTTGCGCAACACACAAACATGAGAAGCCGTAACATATGGGAAAGGCAACGCGCCGCGCCCCAAGCAATCGCGTCAGGCGCAGCCATCACCCATTGCCGGGAATAACCGGCTAAAAAAGCCTGCTTATTACTCCTGCATCAGCTGATGCTTGGCCTCTTCCAGCAGCAGGTCCATTTCATGGCGCAGCACGTCGCGTGATATATCGACGCCGGCGGCCTCAAAATCGGCGGCGACTTTGCGCAGCACGTCATCATCACCGGGTTCTTCGAAATCGGCCATCACCACCGCCTGGGCATATTCGTCGCGTTTTTCGGAGGCCATGCCCAGCTTGCCGGCCGCCCACAGGCCGAACAGCTTGTTGCGGCGGGCAATCGTTTTAAACTGCAATTCCTGATCATGCGCGAACTTGTCTTCAAAGGCTTTTTTCCTGTCGTCGAATTGACTCATCATCTTCCTCCAGGCATTGACGCGCGGTCGGTTTACTGTATGGTGAGGCTATCTAGACCAGTCATTGACCGCTTGTAAAGGATTTCATCGCTTCATGAGCAAACAACCTATCTATGAGGGCAAGGCCAAAAAACTCCTGGAAGGGCCGGAGCCCGGAACGCTGATTCAGCATTTCAAAGACGACACCACCGCCTTTAACAATGAGAAGCAGGACAGCATCAGCGGTAAGGGGGTGATCAATAACCGCATTTCCGAATTTCTGATGAGCCGTATCGGCGAGATGGGCATTCCCACCCACCTGATTAAAAGCCTCAACATGCGCGAGCAACTAGTGCGGGCGGTGGAGATCATTCCGCTGGAAGTTATTGTACGCAACTATGCCACCGGCAGTTTCGCCGAGCGTTTCAAGGCGGTGGACGGCGAGCCGATCGGTGCGCCGCTGGTGGAATACTGCCTGAAAAATGATCAGCTGGGCGATCCGTTTCTCGCCGAGGAACATATTTTCCTGTTCGATGTCTGCGAACCGGTCGAGCTGGAGGAAATACGGCATTATGCCCTGCGCATTAACGATTATCTCAGCGGCCTGTTCCGCGGTATCGGCATCCGGCTGGCGGATTTCAAGCTGGAGTTCGGCCGCCTTTACGACGGCGATTATGTCACTGTAATACTGGCCGATGAAATCAGCCCCGACACGTGCCGCCTGTGGGATATCGAAAGCGGCGATTCGATGGATAAGGACCGCTTCCGCAAGGATATGGGACAGGTCGGCGATTATTACCGCGAAGTCGCCCGTCGTCTGGGCGTGTTCACCGGTGCCGAAGTGATCGAGTCGCCCACGGTGGTGGCGGCGCAGCCGGCCAAGCTGAAGAAAACCTCCACCGGCGGCAAAGCCGGACGACGCAAACCGGCGTCCAAAGGCACGCGCGGGAAGAAATAACGCGATGATACGAATCCCGGTTATGCCTCATCGCAGCATCCATCATTGGAGTATGTCATGAAAGCCAAAATTCATATCACGCTCAAAGCTGGTGTGCTCGATCCGCAGGGGCGGGCGATTGAAAACGCGCTCGATCATATGGGATTCGAAGGCGTCAAAGAAGTGCGCCAGGGTAAATATCTGGAGATCAAGCTGGATACCACCCGCCGTGAGAAGGCTGAGAAAACCGTGAAGGAAATGTGCGAAAAACTCCTCGCCAACACGGTGATCGAGGATTATCACGTGGCGTTAGAGGAGTGACCGCCAAGAGAAGATATGCAATCTGTCGTCATTCAATTTCCTGGTTCCAACTGCGAGCGCGATGTGTTCACCGTGATGCAGGCGCAGGGGCTGGAGCCGTCATTGCTGTGGCATCAGGCGCGCGAATTGCCGCGCGATACCGATCTGGTCGTGCTGCCGGGCGGGTTCTCCTACGGAGATTATCTGCGCTGCGGTGCGATGGCGGCGCATTCGCCGATTATGAATGCGGTGTGCGCCCATGCCGACGCCGGCGGCCATGTGCTGGGCATCTGCAACGGCTTTCAGGTGCTGTGCGAAATGCATCTGCTGCCCGGTACGCTGATGCGTAACGATCAGCTGCATTTCCGCTGCAAGCCGGTGACGCTCAAGGTGGAAAACACCGAAACCAGCTACACGTGGGAATATAATCCCGGCGAGGTGGTCTCTATGCCGGTGGCCCACCATGAAGGCAATTATTTCGCGGACGAGGAGACGCTGGCCGGGCTGCAGTCGGGCCGCCAGATTCTCTTCCGCTATTGCGACGCCGGCGGCGCGCTCTCGCGCGAGGCCAACCCCAACGGCTCGCGTGGCAATATTGCGGGTATCACCAATGCCCACGGCAACGTGCTGGGTATCATGCCGCACCCCGAACGCCACGCCGACCCGCTCACCGGCGGTATCGACGGCCAGCGGCTGTTCACGTCGCTGCGCAAGCGGTTGAATTAGGCGTCAATGCTCCGCCACCTACTTGATTTTTCTGATGCCTGCCCCCTGATGCCAGATCCCTGACAATCGATTTCTGCATTGTCACACAACCTTCACACACACCCCGCGCGCCGTTTGCTACACTGAAAATGGAATAATCAGTGTGTTATCGTTATGTCAGATGAAGCCATTATCGTCCCCGAATCCCGCGAACCGACCTTCTGGAACCGCTATGGCTGGATGGGCCTGAAAGTCGGCGCTGCCGCCATTGCCGGACTGGCGACAGGTGTGGCGTTATTGGAACCTTCACTTTTTACAGGTTTTGGAAGTACTCCAAACTTAGCTATAGGCGGCACACTGACCTCTCTTGCTATTGGTGGCGCGGCCTATGCCGGCTGCGTGCAGGGTCAGCGCCAGATCGAACATAACCGGGCCTATGGCCGCAGGATTGAACCGCCGACGCTGAATAATAACGAGCTTTATCACGGCCTGCTTAACGGGCTGATTCTGGGATTGGCGGCCGTAACGGCTACGGCATTGATGGGCCCGCCCTTTTGGGTGACCTCAGCGGTCATGGGCGCCGCCGCCATGGGCACGGGATTTCTCGCCTATTATCAGGCCGATGCCAAGCGCGACGATATGGAGCGCGAATATAACCAGGCGCAGTTTTTCGCCGCGCAGGCGCAGGAGCGCGGGCAGGGCAAGGGCCGCAGCCTTGCCGATATGTTTTTAGGCGGCGGCAGGGATAAAGACATGGAAATCGGCGAGCCGGCCAATGACCGCACCGTCGCCGCCTCGCAACCCAGCGCGGATGAGCTGAAATTATTGAGTGAGCGGCTGGATGCCGGGCGTCAGGAAACATCGCACGCCAAACGCCTTGAAGAATCCCGCGCCGCCGCCAATAACGAACTGACGGTATAACGTCAGCACCCCATTGCCTTGCCGGGCCGCTCGGAGCCGGCAGATGTGAAGACAAGACCAGAAAACCTAAAATTTTAACTAAATCGGGAGCTAAATTTTACGTCGCGTTAATAATTATGCGATAAGATCAGATAATACCGACCCGTGGAAAATAGCAAACAAGAACGTGGTTGGGGAGGCGAGCAGATGACATTAACACCAGAAACGTTGAGTTTGTCTCATGGTGATGAGGTTAAATATCATAAAGGCCCGGCAAATCCGGTTGGGCCAACCAGCGACATCATAAATGCCAATGCCGAGAGCGCCATCTATGCTTGCGCGGTAAATAAAGATTTACCAAGAAATTTAGACGAACTGAGCCTTGCCTCTATATTGGGTATGACCGTAGACAATGCACCGCTCGGCCAGGCAGAGGAAATATCGGCAGGGGAGGAAATGGCTCCGCCCCTGTCGGCTGCCACAGTAGCCAGGCCCGGGGGCATTAAGCTCGGCTGACAGCCATAGGTCCGGGCCACCCGCGGTTAATTTCCCCTTTGCCTTTGGTGCCTGCCTCGTATAATACCGCACTATGAGTCAGTCACCCGCCGCTGAATCCGGGGCGCAAGCTCCGTCCGCCATCACCAAAGACATGGTGGAGGCCGCCGGGCTCAGCCACGATGAATATGAGCGCGTCGTCGAGCTCCTCGGTCGCGCGCCCAACGAAGTGGAGCTGGGTATTTTCGGCGTGATGTGGAGCGAGCACTGCTCCTACAAAACCACGCGCAATCATTTGGCCAGACTGCCCACCGAAGGCCCGCAAGTCATCTGCGGTCCGGGCGAGAATGCCGGCGTCATCGATATCGGCGACGGTCAGGCCGCCATCTTCAAGATCGAAAGCCACAACCACCCCTCTTATATCGAGCCCTATCAGGGTGCGGCCACCGGTGTAGGCGGTATTTTGCGCGATGTGTTCACCATGGGCGCGCGCCCCATCGCCCTGATGAACGCGCTGAGCTTTGGTGATCCGGCCCATCCCAAAACCCGGCACTTATTAAACGGCGTTGTCTCCGGCATCGGCGGCTACGGCAATTGCGTCGGCGTGCCCACAGTTGGCGGCGAGTGCCGGTTTCATCCGGCCTATAACGGCAATATCCTGGTCAATGCCATGGCGGTGGGCATCGCCGATGTCGATAAAATTTTCTACGCCGAAGCCGCCGGGGTAGGCAATCCGGTGGTGTATGTCGGCTCCAAAACCGGTCGCGACGGCATTCACGGCGCCACCATGGCCTCCGCCGAGTTCGATGCCGAAACCGACGCCAAGCGCCCCACCGTGCAGGTCGGCGATCCGTTCACCGAAAAACTGCTGATCGAGGCCTGTTTAGAGCTGATGGCTACCGACGCCATCATCGCCATTCAGGACATGGGTGCCGCCGGGCTCACCTGTTCGTCGCTGGAGATGGCCGATAAAGGCGGTTTAGGCGTCGAGCTGGATCTGGATGCCGTGCCCACGCGCGAGGCGGGTATGAGCGCCTTTGAAATCATGCTCTCGGAAAGTCAGGAGCGCATGTTGATGGTGCTCAAGCCCGAACGGCTTAAGGAAGCGGAAGCCATTTTCCGTAAGTGGGAGCTGGAATACGCTACGGTTGGTCAGTTAACCGATAGCGGCCGGCTGGTGCTGAAAAAAACCGGCGAAATAGTCGGCGATTTACCAGTGGCGCCGATTTCCGGCTCCGCCCCCCGCTATGACCGCCCGGCGCGGCCCACGCCCAAACGCCGGCCGATACTGGGCGATGATATCCACGACCCGGTCGATATGGGTATGGCGCTGGAAGCGCTGCTCACCTCGCCTGATCTGGCCTCCCGCCGCTGGATCTGGGAGCAATACGACCATATGGTGATGAACGACACCGTCGCCCGTCCCGGGGGTGATGCGGCGGTGATGCGCGTGCACGGCACGCACAAGGGGCTGGCGCTGACCACCGACGTCACCCCGCGCTACTGCCTGGCGGACCCTGTCGAAGGCGGCAAACAGGCTGTGGCCGAGGCTTATCGTAACCTTTCGGCGGTGGGGGCTAAGCCGCTGGCCATCACCAACTGCCTCAATTTCGGCAACCCGGAAAAACCGGAGATTATGGGGCAAATCGTGGGCTGTCTGCAGGGTATGGGAAAAGCCTGTGAGGCGCTTGCCTTCCCCGTCGTCTCCGGCAACGTGTCGCTTTATAACGAAACCTATGGCCAGCCCATCCTGCCCACGCCCACCATCGGCGGCATTGGGCTGGTGCACGATGTCGCCCGCCTGATCACTCCCGCCATCACCCAGGGGGATGATGCCATCTATGTCATCGGCCGCACCGACGGCCAGATGGGATGCTCGCTGTTCATGCGCGAGATTCTGGGCCGCGAGGAAGGCGCGCCGCCACCGGTGGATCTCGATGCTGAGAAACGCCACAGCGCCTTTATCCGCAATGTGATCGATCTGGGCATGGTGCGCGCCTGTCATGATATTGCCGACGGCGGTTTGCTGGTCGCCCTTGCCGAAATGTGTCTGGCTGGTGGCATGGGTGCGGAAATCAACGTGCCTGTTGAGGAAAACCCGCTCGGTTTTGCCTTCGGGGAGGATCAGGGGCGTTACCTGCTTGTCGTGCCGCAGGAATTCCGCGACGAGGTGTTGATCGCGGCTAATCAGCTGGAAGTGCCCATCGCAGATATTGGGCTGACCGGCGGCGATCAGCTGCTGGTGGAGCGGTATACCCGGATTCCTGTCGAGCATCTGCGCGCGGTCAACGAAATCTGGCTGCCGGGCTATATGAGTATGTAGCGCGTGGGCTTCACACACGCATCGCAACCTATATTTTCAGTATGCTTGACATCGTGCCATCATGGAAGGGGGAAAATGATAGCATTTAGTAGCTAACCGTCATCGCTGCGGCCCCTGACTGCGGCCGGTTTGCTGCTGCTGATGCTGGACCTGCGCCGTTAAATCCCCCAGATCCTGCTTGCGCCCGAGCTGAATATTCTGCAGCACGCCGGTTTTGGCCAGCTCCTGGCCGATATGGCGCACCTGGCGTTCCAGATGCGGGAAGGCGAGAAACGATTCGCGCATCTTGCGCAGCGTTTCCTGGCTCATAAAAAACGCCAGCCATTGCTGCATCACTTGTTGTTTCTGCTCTTTCAGTTTTTCTTTTTGCTGCTGGATAAACTGTTCCAGCTCCCGGGCCTTCGCCTCGTCCTGCTCGGCGAGCATGGCCTGCATTTTTTCGATGATCGCGATGCGCGCCCGTTCCGGCAGGTTTTCCATCACCTCCGCCAGTTTCAGGTCTACGCCCGCCTCACCGGCGATCAGCGCCGCCACCAGTTCATCGATCGTCTGCTGATGCGCCTCAACGAGTGCGCGCACCGCGTCATCTGAAAGCGGTGGTTCGTCATGCGGCCGGGCCGGCGGGTGTTTGGCGAATACTCCCATGACGATAATATAGCACACCGGCCGGTTGATTACGAGGGATGGAGCGTAACAAGAACGGGCAACGAACGGGCCCCAATGTTTTTATCTCCGTCATTCCTGCGCAAGCAGGAATCCAGACAAACGAAGCGCATGAACGGCCGTGATCTCAGCGCTCGCTGGAATGACGCGGGAAATGTGAAGTGACATAACGATAAAAGGGGCAGGTTGCTGCGGGAGGTGCGATGCAGCAACCTGCTTCTCGTGACCGCCGCCGACGGGTCGGCGCGGGTCGTCTGTATCCGATTAACGCGAGTAAAACTCAACAACCAGATTGGGCTCCATGCGCACCGGATAGGGGATATCCATCAATTTCGGCGTACGCAGGAACGTGGCCTTGAAATTGGCGAGGTCGACATTCAGGTAGTCCGGAATGTCACGTTCGGGGTTTTGCAGGGCTTCAAGCACCATCGGAATCTGGCGTGATTTTTCCTTGATTTCCACCGTATCACCTTCCTGCAGGCGATAGCTCGGGATTTTTACGCGCTTGCCATTGACCTTGACATGGCCGTGATTGATGAACTGGCGCGCGGCAAACACCGTGGGCACCACACACATGCGATAAACCACCGCATCCAGCCGGCGCTCAAGCAGGCCAACCAGATTTTCCGAGGAGTCGCCCTTCATGCTGGTGGCTTCTTTATAAACCTTATGGAACTGTTTTTCATTGAGGTTGCCGTAATAGCCTTTAAGCTTCTGTTTGGCCAGCAGCTGCGTCCCGAAGTCAGAGAGCTTGCGTTTGCGCGCGGCGCCGTGTTGTCCGGGGCCATACGAGCGACGGTTGACCGGGTCTTTACCGCGTCCCCACAAACTTTCACCGATCCGGCGACTGATTTTATATTTTACCGAATGCCGTTTAGACATAATGCTACCTTTCGCTGGCTGCCATAGTGTTTCCTCAGCCCATTGATTATTCAACTTTTCTGGTTCGAAAAGCCGGGTGGAGGGAAACGCTCCCGCCCGAAATGAAGGGGTTTTATAGCGGGTTATCGTGTGATGTCAAGGGTGAACCGTTTTGGCGAAGGTATCTACGTGACTTGGTGCCTGCACACTTACGCGCCGTGTTCCATCGCCACGGCGGGGGAGGCAACGCGCCCGCCATAGCCGGCGGTGGAAGCCTGCATCGTGGTTTGCGGCGGCATCTGCTCGGACGTTGCGCCCTGGGCTGCGGCCATGGTCGGTGCCTGCGGCGCTTGCGGCCCCTGCGGCTGGTCAAACAGTCCGGCCTGGTGCATTTGGTCCAGTTCGCGGGCGAATTCTTCATCGGCGGACATCCGCCCCAGTTCGGACGCCGAGGGCTTGAACTCGCCGCCTGTCACGGCGCCCGGTTGGCGGCTGAACATGTTATACGCTGCCGCACCGGCTGCCGTGCCGCCCAATAAGGTCATCAGCGGGCGACGTCTCCAGAAGGGTGGATTAATGTCAGAGGTGATTTTGGAAACCAGGCGATCAGCGGTTTTCGTTGCCACCGTATCAAAGGCCCCATCGATTTTTACCTGTGCACCTTCGCTTAGGCCTTTTTGTGACGCTTTAGTGAAGCCTTGATTGAGAGCATTATTCACGCTCTTGCCAATTTTTTCAGTGAGTAACTCACCTTGCGTCTTGCTGAAGCGCCCTTTACGGAAGGGGCGCAGCTTAAAAACACCTGCTATTCCGCTTGCAATACCCATTTCTTACCTCGCTTATCCTTTGGCCACGGCCATTTCCGGGGTCAGACGCGTATGTTGCACGCTGTCGGCCGCGATTTGATTCATCGGAATGTTCGGGTTGGAGGACGCTTGTCTATCTTGATCTTCCGCTTGACCCCCGCGCCCATCCGGCGGCAGCATCTGTGCGTCGGTCGGCGCCACCTGCGGCTGGCCGTAACCGGCCGGCATCTGGCCATACGCCTCCGGCGGGTAGGCCACCCCCGGCTGAGCCATGCCCGGCTGCTGTTGTTCGGGCCCCATCATCATCGCCGCGAACTGGGCGCGATTCTCGGCCATGCGCGCGGCTTTGGCGGATTCAAATTCATACGCCGCCTGCTCGCGACTGGTGCGATCCGCGCTTTTCGAGGCGCCGCGATAGGCGCCAATGCCGGTTCCGATGGCGGTTGAGGCAACTAATGTCGCTCCCGCTGCCGGCCAGGTGAATGGCGCAGTGACGACACCCGTTAAAATGCCAGCCCCGGTACCTCCACCAAATAGCGATACTCCTAATTCTATTCCTAGTAATGATCCGCCTGAGGCCAGCCAACCCAATGCAAACGGTGCGGCGATCAGCGCGGCAGCCAGGCCCACGCCGGCGATAAATCCCAGCGTGCCCCAGCCGAGTCCCCGTTCGGAGGCTTCGCCTAACGCGTGTCCGGCCCGGCTGATCGGACCGTGATTCACTGCTTGTGGTGTGTTATCAGCCATTGTTATACCTGTTTAATCATTGTCGTTGATCCTTTAACTTACTGTCATTCTAGCACGGTTAAGGTCGGTTAAAAGTGAAGCTTTTGTGACATTGCCCTTATTATCCGCTCAAAACCGGCGCTCGTGCGCATTTTTCCTGTAATAATCCCTGCAATTCGCCCTCCGAGATGCGGGTGGTCGGCCGGCTGTCATAAAACGCCAGATTCGGCCCGGAATCACCCTTAAGTCCTAGTTTTTGCGCGGTTTTTGCATCCGGCAGCGCAGCGGGGCCGGTCTCGGGCGCGGCGGGCGGTGTGGGTTGCGGTGCCCGTGACGGGGCCTCAGGCTGTGCGCGCGGCGCGCGCTGCGGCGCCGGCGGGGCCATTTCAGGTTCGCGCCCGCGCGCTTCGGCATCCTGCGCGCGGTGATAGCGCCGCTCTTGCAACCCCTGATGCACCGCCGAGACGCCGCCGGTCAGGGTGCCCCAGGCCATTCCGGCGGCGGCAATCATGGCGGGTACAAACAATAACCCGCTGGCCGCCATCATCCCCGCTTGCGCCGGATTGGCGAAAGCGCCCAGAATACCGATTCCGGCGCTCCACGGATAAAGCGGCCGCATCCAGCGATAGCCGGTCGACAGCGCGCCGTGCAGCGTGCCGTAAACGAAATCGCGCAGGGCGAGAAAGGCATCGGCAATCAAATACATAACAGTCTAGTCTAACCCGTGGCGGATAAACCGGCAAATGACAGTTTGGTGACGGCGCCGGCGGGGTGCTAACGGGTGTGGGTCAGCGCCCGGATCACTCCGCGCATGGTACGCACTTCCTGCGCGGAAAGCCCGGCACGCTGAAAAATCGCCCGAATATTGCGCCACATGGCGGGTTTTTTGCCGTCCACCCGCCAGAAATCAGCCGCATCAAGCGCCGCTTCCAGCTGCGCGAACAAGCCCTGCAGCTCGGCTTTGGTGGCCGGCTCGGCCCCTGCGCGGCGCGTTGCGCCGCCCTCTGCCTCTAAGATAAGGGCAGGGTGAGGGTGGTGGCCGGCCGCCTGAAACCACTCACACGCCACCACGGCCACCGCCTGCGCCAGGTTCAGCGACGGATAGGCCGGATGCGTGGGAATGCTCAAAATGGCATCCGCCAGGGCAACATCCTCATTGGTCAGTCCCGTCCGCTCGGGGCCGAACAGGATGGCGCGCCGCGCGGCATCAGGAGCCGAAGGCGCAGGATTCGGGACGGCATCAGACACATCGTAGGGTTGCGGATAAGAAAACACCGCCCGCGGCGTGACCACCGGCTTGTGTACGTCGCGTTCGCGCGCCGTGGTTGCCAGTACATAATGGCAGTCCGCCACCGCCGCTGCGGGGGTGGCAAAAACCGCTGCGTTGTCAATGAGATCGGCCGCGCCGGCTGCCATGTCACGGGCTTTGTCGTTGGGCCAGCCGTCGCGCGGGGCGACCAGGCGCAGCTCGCTGAGGCCGAAATTCTTCGCCGCCCGCGCCGCCGCGCCGATATTCTCGCCCAGCTGCGGGCGGATGAGGATAATGGTGGGCGGAGATAAAATCATCAAATCGTCATATTTTTGTTAATATGATTCCTGTGAATCACAGTTGTATGGCGAAGCTGTGAAAACACTTGCCGAGCAAGGTGTTGCAGTTGATTCAAAGCCTGTATGGGGTAAGCTATCACCTAACTGTGAGACTTACTTAACATTGGAAAAAAAACTACGCGTAGTCGGTAATTTACCTTTTTCCCTCTATTACGCACCAAACTTTTTAGGCCTTAAAATTTCCACATATTCCATATAGGTGATGCCCGAGTAATGCTGAAAGTATTTTTCGGTAATCTGATCCATGATGCGTTCCGCCATGGATTTATCATTTACGATGACGTCTATCTTAACATTGGTGAAATCCTCCACTACCGAAGCGCGTTCGGAGGTGGAGCGGATATTGCGACTGCCTTTGCCGCCGGCAGCTACAATCGTATAGCCCGTCGCACCGCATGCCTCGATGACATCACACACGCCTTTGACGATGATTCTTTCAGTAATGATGACGACTTTTTCCGCTTTATGTAGGGTCATAATTTTCTCCTGGTTACACGTTAAATACGACTTCCCCCAGCGAGATAAACAGCGGAATACAAACGGCAATAGCAACCGGCGTGCCCACACTGGTTGAGGCGCCAATATACGAAGACGGGTTTGCCGTAGGAATTCCCGCTCTTAGGGTTGGTGGCCCGGAAATATCCGAGTTGGACGCCGCAATCACAGACAGGATAATCACCCCGCCGGGGCTAAAGCCTGCCAGCACATGGGCGATATAGCCCAGTCCGAATGCCATCAGCCCATGGGCAACCGGTGCAATTAACGCATAGACCGCATACCAGTGGGCAACCTGCTTCAGCTCGCTCAACCGGGCATAGGCTTCCATTCCCATCACCAGCATTAGCACCGACAAAAACCCCCGGAAAAGCGGATCATAAAAGCTTTCCAGTATAGGGTCCGGCTTTGTCAGCAACCCCAGCGCCATCCCCAGCAGTAGCGCAGATAGTGCCGAGCCGCGCAGGCTTTCTTTTAAAATACTCCAAACATCGATTTTAGTATCGTTCACATTGTGCTGCTTGTGAAGGTGCATGTTTGCCAATACGATCGCTACAATCAGAGCCGGTATATCCATGAACGGATAGAGGGCGGGCACCCAGGCCTCAAACGGAATGGATTCCTGCTCCAGCATCACCATGGCGGCCGCTAAAGTTGAGGCACTGACCGCACCAAACAAGCCGGCGGTGGCAATACCATCTTCCCGCCTGATAACCGGTAGCAGAGAAAATACAAAACTCCCGATCAGCACAATCATCACCCCGATTATGACGGCTGCCAGCGCGGGCAGGAGCATCGCCACTACATTTGCTTCACGGATTTCGATGCCACCTTCAATCCCTATTTTGATCAGCAACATGAAGACAATAAACTGATACACCGCATTGGGAATTTTTAGATTACTCCCGAGGGCAGCGACCACCATGCCGCCAATCAGAAAGCCCAACGTAGGGGACTGAAACTGCATGGCCAATCGTGTCATAAAATCGAGTAAAAATTCCATTTGGTGTCCTCAGTGTTAAGGCCTGTTGACATTAAGCACACGGCATTTTTGGCGCAACCCTGCGGGCCATGGCTGAGTTTGAGCCGAATTGTCAGCTCATCCACCTTTTTTTACGGAGTTATCGGCATTGCCGATGGTAATCATGCCGTCATCGCGTTGTTTTTGCGCGGCGATGAACGCGTCTTTCGTTATATGACGGTATGCCTTAGCCCATGAAGGCGAACCAGCAAGGAGCAAAATGCCGGCTGTGTTGGTGGATAGGAGGCGCATGGGGCTTTTCCTTACATAAATTTTCTGCTCATGGTTTAGCCTTATAGTAATACTGCTAATATAAGTGAAGTGACTAATTTTTATATTTGGCATTAAGAGAATTTATGAAAACGGAAGCTATTCCCATTCGGCCGGCTATCGTCCTTGCTGAAGCCGTTACCATCTCCTCCGCCGGCGACAAAGCGTGTGTATGAGAAAAGCGTGTATGCGGGGTGGTAATTCATGAGCGTGCGGCCTAAACCTTCCGGCATGTCTCGCCGTTTACTCATCGCAGTTGGCGGTTTTGTGTTCGCGCTTATGGTGCTTCTCATTTCGCGCAGCAATACGCCGTTTGGCATCGACTGGAGCGATGCCGAGCGTGCGCTGTCCCAGGCCGAAGAAGGGCGAGGCGCGCCAGTAGCGCCTCCCTTTTTCATGCCTCACCCTTTCATCAGGCGATACACAATTGAGTCGTGCAGGGCATTGAACGAGGCGTCGATCACGTTGTGGGAGACGCCCAGCGTTGTCCATATCTGGCCTATGCTGTCGCGGCTTTCGATCAGCACGCGGGTGAGGGCGGCGGTGGCCTCCTGCGGGGTGAGGATGCGCACCTTATAGTCCGTCAGCTGAATGCTTTTCAGTGATTTGAAAGTCGGCGCCAGCGCCTTACGCAGCGCCGCGTCCAGGGCGTTGACCGGCCCGTTGCCTTCGGCCACCGTCATCACGAGCGCTTCGCCGTCCGATTGATGGCCGGGGGTTTTGAGAATACGCACCTTAATTGTCGCCTCCGACATGGTGACCAGTTTGCCGCGGGCGTTATAGCGCCGCTCGTCGATGACGCGGAAACTGTCCAGTGCGAAAAATTCCGGCACGGTGCCGAGCTTGCGGCGTACCAGCAGTTCGAAGCTGGCATCGGCATCCTCATAGGCATAGCCCATCTTCTCGCGTTCTTTGACCTCTTTAACCACCTCGCCGATGCGCTCATCCCGAGCTTCCGCCTCAAGCCCCAGCTGTTTCAGCCGGGCGATGATATTGGATTTGCCCGCCTTGTCGGAGACTAAAATACTGCGCTGATTGCCCACCGCATCGGGTGGAATATGTTCATAGCTACTGGTGTCTTTGGCCATGGCCGAGACATGCAGCCCGCCTTTGTGCGCGAAAGCGGCGCTGCCGACATAGGCGGCATGGGCGTTGGGTGGGCGGTTGAGCCGGTCATCGACAAAACGCGACAGATGCGTCAGCTGCTGCAGGCGGGCTTCGCTGATGCCGGTTTTCATGCCCAGCTTGAGCACCAGATTGGGGATGATGGCGATCAGGTTGGCGTTGCCGCAGCGCTCGCCGATGCCGTTGACGGTGCCCTGTACCTGCCGCACGCCGGCCTGCACCGCCGCCAGCGAGTTGGCCACGGCATTTTCGGTATCGTTGTGGCAGTGAATGCCCAGATGTGTCCCGGGAATATGCTCGGTGACGGCGCGCACGATTTCGGCGATTTCATGCGGCAGGCTGCCGCCGTTGGTGTCGCACAGCACCACCCAGCGCGCACCGGCATCATACGCGGCGCGCACGACCTCAAGCGCATAATCGGGATTGGCTTTATAGCCGTCGAAGAAATGTTCGGCGTCAAACAGCGCCTCACGCGTGGCGTTGACCATATGGTCCAGGCTTTCGCTGATTATGCGGAGATTTTCCTTGCCCGAGATGCCAAGCGCGGCTTTCACCTGTTTTTCCCATGCCTTGCCGACCAGACAAACGGCGGTTGTCTGCGCGTTCAATATATCCTGCAGGCCGGGATCGTTGGCGGCCGAGCGGCCAGCGCGGCGCGTCATACCGAAGGCGGTCAGCGTGGCGCGCTTGAGAGCAGGGGCTTCGGCGAAAAACGCATCGTCGTTAGGGTTGGCGCCGGGCCAGCCGCCTTCGATGTAGTCGATGCCGAAGCGATCCAGCTCGCGGGTGATGGCGAGCTTGTCGGCGACGGTAAAGTCAATGCCGCGTGCCTGCGCCCCGTCGCGCAGGGTGGAATCGTATAAATATACGCGTTGGGTATTCATATGGCCGTTGTAGGCGGCGACTGCGCGCGACGCAACGATTTATGCGAAGCGATGGGGGTGAAGCCGGTGTCCGATGGCTCAATGCCGATGCCTATATTGTGTGTCATGATATAATCTGGGGTGAAAGTCATTGCGACTTTGCACCTCAGCCAGCGATTCTTTCAGGTGATCGGCCTGGCCTTTTAAACGTGTATGTGCGTCCATGGCTGCGTTGAAGGTGTTAATCTGGCGGAAAATCAGGCGAAAGCCGATGACCTTTAGCTCTTCGGTGATGGGCTGCATCGTCATATCGGGCAGGGGGGAGCGGGTATCATGGCATTGCTTCCAGCCTTGTTCCATTACCTTGTTAATGTCCTGAAAGTCATTTATTCTCAGCTCCTTGGGTAATGTTTCGGGTTTCAGGCTCAGCGCGTAACGCCCCCGATGATCTCCTTCGCCAATGCGTGATAGCGGGGCATTCGGGATCTCGTCTATCAGGTCGCGACAGCATTCAAACAGGAAACCCGGATCATCATCCAGCAATGCGCGTAATTCGGCTTCACCGATAGGCGTGCCGGGCTTTTTCGGATACTCTACACTCACGATTCGGTTCGTCGGCAGTTTGCTGAGTGATCGCGGTTTCCGACGATCAGGCATTCCATTGACTTCCTGTTGATTGATAACCGATTGCAATGGTTATATTACCCTCTTTATGTTACACCTTAATGACGATGGAGATAATCGCGCATCCTTCGCCCAATTATGACAGCCGCGACGGCGCGCCGATCGAAAAACTGGTGCTGCATTATACCGGCATGCCAAGCGGCGAGGAAGCGCTGACGCGGTTGTGTGACCCGCAGGCCAAGGTCTCGGCGCATTATCTGGTGGAAGAAGATGGCCGTATCTTCCGGCTGGTGGCGGAAAGCGAGCGCGCCTGGCATGCCGGTATCGCCTACTGGCGTGGCTGCACCGATATGAACGCGCGCTCCGTCGGTATCGAGCTGGTCAATCCCGGCCATGAATGGGGCTACCGGCCGTTTCCGGAGGCGCAGATCGCCGTACTCATCCCGTTATGTCAGGATATTTTAAAGCGCAATCAACAGATTAAAGACCGCAGCGTGGTCGGCCATTCCGATATCGCCTTCCGCCGCAAACAGGACCCTGGCGAACTGTTTCCGTGGGAGCGGCTGGCGGACGCGGGCATCGGCCTGTGGCACGGCAATCCGCCGCCCAAAGACATCCCGCGCCCGCTGGCATGCGGCGATGCCGGCGAGCATGTGCGCCAGATGCAGGAAATGCTGGTGTTTTACGGCTATGGCATGCCGATTGATGCGATGTATGGTATCAACACCGAGCAGGTGGTCCTTGCCTTTCAGCGCCATTTCCGGCCCGAGCGGGTGGATGGCGTCTGGGATGGCGAGTGCCAATCCCGGCTTGAAGCGCTCGTGCGTTTGATCTAATATATTCAAGATTCAGAGGGTCGGATGGCTGCTGGATTCGAAGCCACGAAGTCAGGAAGACATGAATGTTGTGTGACTTCGTACGATCGTGACTACGTGACTTCGTGCCAGAGGAAAGTCCGGGCTCCACGAAACATGGCGGCGGGTAACACCCGCCCGGAGCGATCCGAGGGAAAGTGCCACAGAGAGCAGGTTTCCTATATGGGCACAAGAAGGAGCGCAGCAGTGCAACCCGGCCTTGAGCCCGCTTCATCGCGGAGCGCAGCAGCGCGAAGCGGGAAGCGATAGGTAAAAGTGAAAGGGTGCGGTAAGAGCGCACCGCGCTGCTGGCAACAGCAGCGGCATGGTAAACCCCGCCAGGAGCAAAACCAAATAGGGACGATGAGGCCTTAAGGCCACCGCGGGTTCCGCGCGGAGATCGTCCGGGTCGGTTGCTTGAGCCGGTCGGTAACGGCCGGCCCAGATGAATGGCCATCTCTGGGCAGGGATCGGGATTCCGGGGTTTAGGGTTCAGGGAAAAAACCTGAATCCCGAATCCAAAAAACCTGATCTCTGCCCTAGACAGAACCCGGCTTACAGACCCTCTGATTCGGCTTGCCCGTTTGCTTGCCGGCCACTAAACAGCCAATTAATGAGTGATTGCACCTAGGACTTCGGTTCGTTCGATTTTTGCTGCGAGATATTCTGCAGTATCGTCTCGTAAATCGGCTGAACCTTGGAAATGGCATCGTCAATCGCCGGTTCGTCGGCTTCAAACCCTTTGCCTTTCAACTGATAAAACGGCTTGGAGTAGGCCGGGTTGACAAAATAGCTGTCGATATACTCGCCTTTGACGATATGCGGGACGCAGCGCTTAATATAGGTGCTCAGTTCGCTCACATCCGGCAGTAAACATCCGCCGCGGCCGATAAATTCCATATCCTTGGCCAGCGCCACCACCGCCGCCTGCACCGCCTGGGTGCTGGAAGCCAGCGGCTGCTCCGCCTCGTCAATCGCGTCAAGCTGGGATGGTGGAACAACAGGAACCGCCGGACGACGCTCCGCCTTGCGCAACAATGCCATGAATGCCTCCCTTTGTTATGATCCGCCGTATCGGCGTTAGGCCGGTTATTATTTTTTGCCTAGATTAAGACAGTAACACGGTTTCTTTACAGTTCTGTTAAGGAAGCCCTAATTTTCTGTTAATTATCGTCATCTTTTATCAATAAATGTGCGCCGGCAAAGCCTGTGCAAGCCACTATAATATCAGTGATTTATTGATACAAGCCCCTGGTCACAGGGCGATGGATCGCCTGAAATAAAAAATTATGTGACGGATCAATCCCTGCGCTGTCTGATAGACCGCGGGGCGTGAGGCGCTAACGCCCAGATTTTACTTGACGCATCCCGGATTAAACCATACTATCCCAAATATATCCAAAAAAAACCAAATAAGCCCAAAATTAGCGGGCAGATAAGCTGGGCAGGCGTGCAGAGACCAAAGCGGCCGCCAAAACAAGAGCCGGAACGGACAGGCTACCTGCCATGACAGTGAATAAAGGGGTAAACCCAAGGTTGGTTACGCGACCACATGAAACCCGGAGCAGGAGCATGCTTCTGCTCTGGGTGATTGTCCCGGCAGCAGCCTGGTTACCCCAGAAGGTGATGGTAATGGCGCTGTTTCTGTCGACATTCGAAAAGCAGATCGATAAGAAAGGCCGGGTCTCGGTGCCGGTGCCGTTTCGTGGCGCATTATCGGGGCAGCATTTCAATGGCATTATTGTCTATCCCTCGTTCGTTAATCCGTGCATCGAAGCCTGCGGTATGGATCGCATTGAACAGTTATATGAGCGAATTGAATCGCTCGACCCTTTCTCGGAAGAACGTGACGCCTTTGCCACCGCCATTCTGGGCGGATCGGTGCAGCTGGGCTTCGACGGTGAGGGGCGCGTAGTGCTGCCGGAGCCGCTGATGGAAGAGGCGAATATTGTCAGTCAGTGCATCTTTGTCGGCAAGGGCGCGACGTTTGAAATCTGGGAGCCGGGCGCGTTCAGTGCGCATGAAACGCAGGCGCGAAAGCTGGCGAAAGAAAAACGTCTGGCGCTGCGCGCGGAGAAGGCAACAAGCGGTTAGCGGTTAGCCACTAACGGCTGAAGGGGGCGGAATGAACGAGACGGCATCTGCGCGGCACCAGCCGGTGATGGTGGAAGAAGTGCTCGCCGCCATCAAGCCGCGCGATAGAGGTATATATCTTGATGCCACGTTTGGCGCCGGCGGGTATAGCCGCGCCTTGCTGGAGGCAGCCGAATGCCGGGTGTTCGCGATCGACCGCGACCCGCATACGTTTATGCTTGCCGATGCACTCGCCCGGGATTTTCCCGGGCATTTTCTTTTTATCGCGGGGTGCTTTGGTGACATGGTCGCATTGCTGGCCGAACAGGGGCTGGAACATGTTGACGGCATCGTCATGGATCTGGGCGTGTCCTCGATGCAGCTGGAAGAGGCGTCGCGCGGCTTTTCCTTCCGCCGCGAAGGGCCACTCGATATGCGCATGGGCACGCGCGGCGCGCCGGCGTCGGTGCTGGTCAACACGCTGCCGGAAAAAGAGCTGGCCGATATCATTTATCTGTATGGCGAGGAGCGCCTGTCGCGGCGGATTGCCGCGGCCATCGTGCGTGAGCGCGAACGCGCGCCGATCGAAACCACGACACAACTGGCCGATATCGTGCGCGCGGTGGTGCGCAAAAGCGGCGAGACCGACCCGGCCACGCGCACGTTCCAGGCATTGCGGATCGAGGTCAATGACGAGCTGGGCGAACTCAAGCGGGCGCTGGACGGCGCTGCCCGGGTGCTGCGTCCCGGTGGGCGACTGGTAGTGGTTACGTTTCATTCGCTGGAGGATCGGATCGTCAAACGGTTTTTGCGTCCGCCGCAACAGGCCGCCTCACGCCACGAAATGGCGGCGTTGGTAGAGCAGCAGCGCGCGGCGCAGGAGCCGCTGTTTCATCTGCCTGCGACCAAGGCTGTCAGGCCCGGCGCGGAAGAGATGCGCCGCAATCCGCGCGCGCGTTCGGCCAAGCTGCGCGCGAGTGTGCGCAGCAACGCGGAGTATGCCTGATGCGGGGGTGGCGGATCAGCCCGGTAGCGTGGAGCGTCTTGCTGGCGCTGGGTGCGCTGGGTTTGTATCTGGTGAAATATCAGGTGCAGTCGGTGCGCGACGACGTCACCCGCCTCGAGCGCGAGCTCGCCGCCGAGCGCGAAGCCGTGGCGTTGCTGGAAGCCGAATGGGCCTATCTCAACCGCCCCGCAAGGCTGGAACGGCTCGCCGGGCAGCATCTGGCGCTGAGTGCGCCCGATTCGCGCCGGGTGGTCGAGTGGCAGGATATTCCGCTGCGCCCGCAAAGCGTTGCCGCCAAATCGGAGGGTCAGTGACATGTCGCGCCGCATGTATCGCCACACCACGCGCCCGGCCAGCCGGGTGATTCAGGCGGAAAGCTGCACCGGCAAGCTGCTTGAGCAAAACCGCGTGCGCCTGACCAGCGTCGTGGCGTTTTTCGCCGTCTGTTTTGTCCTGCTGGCCTTTCGCCTGATTGAGGTCAGCCTGGTCGGTGGACGCGAGTTGCCATTTAAGCGGCTGGTTTCCGAACCGCAGTTGATGCTGCAGATGCAAGAGGATAATGCGCAGGCAGAGACCAAGCCCGTGCTGCGCCGCCGCGACATTGTCGATCGCAACGGCGTCGTGCTTGCGGGCAATGTGCGCACTGCCTCGCTGGTGGCCAATCCCACGTTGATCCGCCGCCCGCGGCAAGTGGCGCGGCAGCTGGCCGCGGTGCTGGCTGATGTGCCGCATGCCGCGCTGGTCGACAAGCTCTCACGCGAGAAGACGCGTTTTGTCTATCTCAAGCGTCATTTAAGCCCCGGCGAGCAAGAACGCGTCAATGCGCTGGGGATTCCCGGCCTGTTCTTCGAGCCGCAGGACCGGCGGGTTTATCCGTTTGGCTCGATCGCCTCGCATGTGCTGGGCATGGTGGATATCGACAATAGCGGGCTGGCCGGTATCGAGCATTATTTCGACAAACAGCTGGAGCATCGCATCGGTGAGAACGAGCCGCTGCAACTGGCGCTGGATATCCGCCTGCAATCCATTCTGCATCATGAAATCGACGCGACGATGAGCGAATTTTCGGCCCGGGGCGGCACCGGCATCATCATGGATGTCACCAACGGCGAAGTGCTGGCCATGGCAAGCCTGCCCTCGTTCGACCCGCACGATCCGCTGCGCGCCGATAAACAGGCGCGGTTTAACAGTGCCACGCTCGGCGCGTATGAAATGGGCTCGACGTTTAAAACCTTCACCGTCGCCATGGCGCTGGATGCGGGCATCGTCGGCGTGCAGGACGGCTACGACGCCACCAAACCGATTCGCAAAGCGGGCTTTACAATCAACGACTATCACCCGGTACATCGCTGGCTGAGCGTGCGCGAGATTTTTGCCTATTCCTCGAATATCGGCGCGGTAAAAATGGCGATGGATGTCGGCGTGGACCAGCAGCGGGATTTTTTGCGCCGGCTGGGCATGCTTGAGCCATTGCCTATCGAGCTGCCCGAACGCGCGCAGCCGCTGGTGCCGGATAAATGGCGCGAGATTAACGCCATGACCATTTCCTATGGGCACGGCCTGTCCGTCTCGCCGCTGCATCTGGCGCAGGGCATAGCGGCGGTGACCAATGGTGGCATCCGCTATGAGCCGACGCTGATCAAACAGGCGCCGGCGGCGCGCCGCGACGGCACGCGCGTGGTCGATGCGCACACCTCGGCGCGCATCCGCGAGCTGATGCGTGATGTTGTCCAGTTCGGCACGGCGAGCAAGGCCGATGTGCCCGGCTATGCGGTTGGCGGTAAAACCGGCACCGCCGAAAAAGTTACAGATGGCCGCTATAATACCAGTGCCAAACTGGTCTCGTTTGTGTCGGTATTCCCGACGGATGATCCGCAATATCTGGTCTATGTGATTATTGACGAACCGCACGGCACTGAAGCCACGCACGGCCTTGCCACTGGCGGCTGGGTGGCCGCTCCCACGGTGGGCAATATTATCCGCCGCATGAGCAGCGTGTTGGGGCTTAAGCCCACCTTCCGCATGCCGGATCCGAAAGATGTGCAGTTCTGGGCCAAATCCGACGAGCGCAACCGTGCCGCCGAACGCCGCTACCGCCAGAGTCGGGCGATCCATGCCGCAGCTTACTGAGTTGCTCACACAGGCCGATCTGCCGACGGAAGCCGTGCTGGACGGACGCACGATTCCTGTCACTGCCGTCACGCCGGATTCGCGGGACGTTACGCCGGGTACGTTATTCGTGGCAATTCCCGGCACCCGGATAGACGGCGCCGCTTTTATTGACGAAGCGGTGCAAAAAGGCGCGGTGGCGGTTATCACGGAAAGCCATTCCCTTCCTCCAGAAAGGGGGCAGCGAGAGGGCGCCCGCGCTGTGCCTGTAATCGAGACCCCCAATGCCCGGCTGGCGCTGAGCAGGCTGGCTGCGGCGTTTTATCCTGAGCAGCCGACGCATAGCGTCGGTATGACCGGCACCAACGGCAAAACCTCAACCGCCGAATTTTACCGCCAGCTATGGGCGGCCGACGACCGGCCCGCAGCCTCTTTGGGGACGCTGGGCCTGTGCATGGCGCATGTCCCGCAGGCGGTAGCGCAGTCGCTTGATTATCCCCAGGGGCTTACCTCGCCGGATGCGGTCTTATTGCACCGCACACTGGCGGCGCTGGCGCAGGATGGCGTGCCTTATGTTGCGATTGAATGTTCCAGCCACGGGCTTGATCAGTACCGTCTGGACGGCGTGCGGTTTGAGGCCGCCGCCTTTACCAATCTGTCGCACGAACACCTCGATTATCACGGCACGATGGCGCGTTATTTCGCCGCCAAGGCGCGGCTGTTCACTGAACTCACGTCGCCGGAGGGTACGGTGGTCATCAATGCCGATGACGCCTATGGCTGCCGCCTGATCGGGCACTGCCAAGCGCGGGGCCTGACGGTTTATGATTATGGCGCGCAGGCGCGAGTCATTCGCCTGCACGCCGTGCAACCGCATGCTCATGGCCTGCGGTTGCGGCTTGCGGTCAACGGCGCCGATCATGCCATCAGCGTGCCGGTTTACGGCGCGTTTCAGGCGCATAATATCGCCGCCGCTGTGGGCCTGGCCATGGCCACCGGCATGCCGGCCGAACGCTGCGTCGCACTGCTGCCTGCGCTTGGCGGCGTGCACGGTCGGATGGAGCGGGTTGGCCTGCACCCGGGCGGCGCGCCGGTTTTTATCGATTATGCCCATACGCCCGATGCGCTCGAAAATGTGCTGCGCAGCCTGCGCGCACACACCGCGGGGCGTGTGCATCTGGTGTTCGGTTGCGGCGGTGACCGGGACCGCGCCAAGCGCCCGCAGATGGGGCGTATTGCGGCGCAATATGCGGATGCCGTTATCATCACCGATGACAATCCGCGCCATGAAGATCCCGCCGCCATCCGCCGCACTATTATGGCGGCGGTGCCGCAGGCACAGGAAATCGGTGATCGCCGCGCAGCCATCGTGGCGGGGATACAACAGCTGCAGGCAAATGATGTGTTGATAATTGCTGGTAAAGGGCATGAGTCCTATCAAATTATCGGAGACACGCGCTATGATTTCGACGATGCCCGAATAATAAAGGAGGCACTAGTTACGCTATGACCCATACGACTCCATTCCTGTGGAGCGCGCACGAGCTTGCGTCTGCGCTTCAGATTTCCCAGACCGGCGACTGGCACGCCGGCGGCGTCAGTATCGACAGCCGCACCATTAAGCCGGATGAGCTGTTTGTTGCACTCATCGGCGAGCGCTTCAACGGCCACCATTATGTGGCTCAGGCCCTTGCGAAAGGCGCCAGCGCAGCGATTGTCAGTGAGCAGCCCGCAGACGTCGGCGCCGACGATCCGCGCCTGATCCGTGTCGCCGATACCGAAATCGCGCTGCAGCAACTCGGCATTGCCGGGCGCGAGCGCACGCGCGCCCGAATCGTCGGCGTTACCGGCAGTGTCGGCAAAACCGGCGCCAAGGAAATGCTGCGTGTGGCCTTATCGGCGGTCGGCAAGACCTATGCCACGGCCGGCAACCTGAACAACCATCTCGGCGTGCCGCTCAATCTCGCCAATATGCCGGCGGACTGCGACTATGCCGTGATCGAAATGGGCATGAACCATGCTGGCGAAATCAGCCGCCTTTCGCAGTGGGCGCAGCCGCATGTCTCGGTGATCACCACGGTCGATGCCGTGCATATCGAGTTTTTCGACAGTGTGGAAGGCATTGCCGATGCCAAATCTGAAATTTTCGACGGTATGGGCGGGCAGGGCACGGCCGTGCTCAATGCCGATAACCCGCATTTCACCCGCATGCACCGGCATGCCACCGATGCCGGGGTGGACCGCATTATCTCTTTCGGTGTACATGACGAGGCCATCGCCCGCATGCTGCAATACAGCACCGAGGGCCTGGTATCGCTGGTGGAAGCCTCAATCGCCGGTACCCGCCTGCATTATCGCCTGGGCGCCATCGGTCGCCATTGGGGGCTGATGTCGGTGGCGATACTGGCCGTGGTCGATGCGCTTGAGGCCGAGCTGCCCAAGGCCGCCGAAGCCCTGCAATATTTCCACGAGCCCGATGGCCGTGGGCGGATCAATGAGCTGGCGGTTGACGGCGGGCATTTGAGCCTGATTAACGATAGCTACAATGCCAGTCCGGCGGCGATGGAGGCGGCGTTTGAAAAAATGGCGTTGCTGCGCGACGCCGAACCCGATCCCTGGCGCACCGTGGCCGTGCTCGGCGATATGCTGGAGCTGGGCGACCGCTCGCATGATTTACATGTCGGGTTGGCGCCGTCGCTGGTGAACAATCAGATTGACCTGGTGTTTGCGGCGGGGCATTTTATGAAGCATCTGTATGATGCATTGCCCGAGTCGATGCGCGGCGATTATGATGAATCGGCGTTAGAGCTGGCGCCGAAAGTGACCAAACGGCTGCAACATCATGACCTCGTGCTGGTGAAGGGCTCGCACGGCAGCCAGATGCATCATGTGGTGGACGCCATCGAAGAAAACGGGCGGCGCGTGTCGCGCGAGGTCAAGGAAAGCAAGGATGCTCTATAACCTGCTGGTTCCTTTCGCCGAGGATTTCCAGCTATTTAATTTATTTCGCTATCTCACCTTCCGCAGCGGCGGGGCGGTGCTGACAGCCCTGATTATCAGTTTCCTGATCGGTCCGCCTATGATCCGCTGGCTGCGCACGCGCCAGAAAAAAGGCCAGCCCATCCGCGATGACGGGCCGGAAACGCATCTGCTGACCAAAGTCGGCACGCCGACCATGGGCGGGCTGATGATGCTGCTGTCGGTGAGTGTCTCCACGATCCTATGGGCCGATCTGACCAATGCCTATGTCTGGATCGTGCTGTTTGTCACGCTGGGCTACGGGCTGATCGGCTTTGGTGACGATTTTCTCAAAGTCACCAAGCGCAACAGCAAGGGGCTGCCTGGCAAGCTCAAGCTGACGGGGCAGTTCGGCATCGCCATCATTGCCGCGCTTTGGATTCAGTCGCTGGCGCCGGAGGAAATGCACCGCCACCTGGCCGTGCCGTTTTTCAAGGATGTGCTGATCGATCTGGGCTGGTTTTACATGCCCTTCGTGCTGATCGTAATGGTCGGCGCGTCAAACGCGGTGAACCTGACCGACGGGCTCGACGGGCTGGCCACCGTGCCGATCATGATTGCGGCCGGGTGTTTCGCCCTGATCTGTTATCTGGTCGGTAACGCTGTGTTTGCCAGCTATCTGCAGATTCTGATGGTGCCGGGAACGGGTGAGCTGGCGGTGTTCTGCGCGGCGCTGATCGGCGCCGGGCTCGGCTTTTTATGGTATAATGCGCCGCCGGCGCTGGTATTTATGGGCGATACCGGCAGCCTCAGTTTCGGCGGGGCGCTGGGGGCGATAAGCGTCATCGTCAAGCATGAGCTGGTGCTGGCGATTATCGGCGGGCTGTTCGTGATGGAAGCGGTTTCGGTGATGGTGCAGGTGGCATCGTATAAACTCACCGGCAAGCGTGTCTTTCGCATGGCGCCGATTCATCACCATTTCGAAAAGAAAGGCTGGGCCGAACCCACCGTAGTCATCCGTTTCTGGATTATAGCCGTAATTTTAGCCCTGATTGGATTGTCGACCCTGAAGTTGCGGTAAGGAAACCGTTAGCAGGCAGCAGATAGCATTTAGAAAGTAGAAATGGTTATATTATGCTAACGGCTAATCGCTAATCGCTAATCGCTAA